>NZ_CASFQD010000001.1 GCF_949296715.1 uncultured Alistipes sp.
CGCGCCTGGCAGCGCTCCCGGCCGACGAGCTCGGACGCCTGCTGCGCGTGAACGCGGGGCTGGCCGCAGAGAACCGCCGCCGCTACCTGCGCTTCCACGACGCACCGGCCCATGCGGCCCTCACGGCCTACACGGGCGTCGTCTTCCGGCACATCGCACCGGAGCGTTTCACGCCCGGGGAGTTCGAATACGCCCAGCGGCACCTCCACATCACCTCGTTTCTCTACGGGCTGCTGCGTCCGCTGGACGCCATCCGCTGCTACCGCCTCGAGGGCGACGTCGTCCTGCCGGGCGAGGAGTGCAGCGTCTTCGACTTCTGGCGCACACGCCTGACCGACGTGCTGCTCGACGCCATCCGTGCGGACGACGGGGTGCTCGTCAACCTGGCCAGCGGCGAGATGAAACGGCTCTTCGACTGGAAGCGCATCTGCCGCGAAGCCAGCGTCATCGAGCCCGAATTCCGGCTCGACGAGGGCGGACGCCTGCGCACGGTGGTCGTCTACACGAAGATGTGCCGCGGGGAGATGGCGCGGCAGCTGCTGTGCGGGCGGATCACCGATCCCGAGGCGCTCCGGGCATTCGCCTGGGAGGGATTCCGCTTCGACGAGGCGCGCAGCACACACGAAAAGCCCCTCTTCACGATGTAACGCCGCGGCACCGTCCTGACAAACAGGGCGAAAGAATTTCAGCGGGACGGCCTGCGAAAAGCCGGTGCATAAGGATTCCGGCGGGAGACGCCGCCGCAAAGGGTTGGCGCAGAGGCGAAGCGACAGGAGCGGAGCGCTACTCTTCCGACTGGTCGACCCGCAGCAGCCGGTCGGTGTCGTAACCGCGTCGGCGGGCCAGCTGCAGGATGTGCAGGAAGGTCTCCTTCGGCAGTTCGGGCGTGCGCGACAGAATCCAGAGGTACTTTGCCGAGCGGCTTCCGACCAGTGCCCAGTCGTACTCCCCGCCCAGTTCCAGGACGTTGTAGTCCGCATAGAAAATCCAGAAAAACGAGACCCGCAGCCGCCCCGGCACCTTCGTCAGCCGCGCCTTGCCCGTCGCCGTGCGGCGGCGGCCCGTGCGGGTATCCGTGCCGCTGTTGCGGACCGAGATCAGGCCGTCGGGCCGCAATTCATAGGTAGCCTCGACACGGTCGAGCCCCCGCTCGAAACGGACATCGAAGCGCGCGATCTCGTACCACGTTCCCAGATAACGCGACAAATCGAACATGCGGACGCAGGTGCGGTCCGGACCGCCCTTGCCCGCACGGAGACGGAATGCCACAAGGACCAGCAACCCGGCCAGCAGCAGGATGGATAGGGTTTTCATCTCCGGAAGGATTTGTTTCGGAACGAGAGCCAGCAGATTCCGTGCCGGAATCGGGTCCGGGAGCTATTTCGGGCCGTCGAGCAGCGCCGCAAGAATCCCCTCCTCGTCGTAGCCGCACAGGGCGTAGAGCTGCGCCGGAGTGCCGTGCTCGACCCACTGGTCACCGATGCCGAGCCGCCGCACGGCGACCCCGTACCCCTCGGCATTGAAGAAGGCCGTCACGGCCTCGCCGACCCCGCCCCGCAGCGCCCCGTCCTCGACGGTCACCACTCGGCGGAAACGGCTGCCGACCTCGCGGAGCAGCTCCTCGTCGAGCGGCTTGACGAAACGCAGGTCGTAGTGGGCGACGCTCACCCCCTGCTCCGCAGCCCGGGCCGCGGCACGCGCCGCGGCATTACCCACCGTGCCGATCGTCACGAGCGCCACGTCGCGGCCGTCGCGCAGCCTGCGCCCGCGGCCCACGGGCAGCGTCTCGAAGGGCTCGCCGCGCCAGGCAACCCCCTCGCCCGCCCCGCGCGGGTAGCGGATCATGAAGGGATGGCCGCTGTGCAGCGCCGTAAACATCATGTTGCGCAGTTCGAGCTCGTTCATCGGGGCCCCGAAGATCAGCCCCGGCACGGCGCCGAAGGCCACCATGTCGAAGACCCCGTGGTGCGTCACGCCGTCCTCGCCGACCAGCCCGCCGCGGTCGAGACACATCACCACCGGGAGGTCCTGGATCGCCACGTCGTGGATCACGTTGTCGTAGGCACGCTGCATGAAGGTCGAATAGATGTTGCAGAAGGGCACCATGCCCGCGGCGGCCAGTCCCGCCGAGAAGGTCACGGCATGCCCCTCGGCGATGCCCACGTCGAAGCAGCGTTCGGGCAGCGCCTGCATGAGCAGGTTCATCGAGCAGCCCGACTGCATGGCGGGCGTCACGCCCGCAACGCGGCTGTCGGCCCGCGCCAGCTCGACGAGCGTCTCGCCGAAAACATCCTGATAGCGCGCCGCACCGCCCTTCGCGGCGATGCGCTCGCCCGTATCGGGATTGAAGCGTCCGGGGGCGTGCCAGACGGGCTGGTCGTGCTCGGCCGGCAGGTAGCCCTTGCCCTTGACCGTCAGCACGTGCAGCAGTTTCGGCCCTTCGATGTCGCGCAGCTCGCGCAGCGTGCGCACCAGCTCCGTGAGGTTGTGCCCGTCCACGGGACCGAAATAGCGGAAATTGAGACTTTCAAAAAAGTTCGAATTGCTCAACAGCCCCTGCTTGACGGCATTGCCGGCCTTCTGGCAGAGCCGCAGCAGGCGCGGCGTATGCGACAGAACCCCCCAGAGCTTCCGCTTGAACCGGTTGTAATGGGCCGAAGTGGATATCTTGAGCAGGTAGTTTTTCAGCGCACCGGTGGCCTGGTCGATGGCCATGTGGTTGTCGTTGAGGATCACCAGCAGGTTCGTGCCCTTGCTTGCACCGGCATTGTTGAGCCCCTCGAAGGCAAGGCCTCCGGTCATCGAGCCGTCGCCGATCACGGCCACGACCTGCCGCTTCTCGCCCCGCAGCTCGGCCGCCTTGGCCATGCCGAAGGCCGCGGAGATCGAAACCGAGGCGTGGCCGCCGCCGAAGGCGTCGTATCCGCTCTCGGCCATGCGCGGGAAGCCGCTGATGCCGCCCAGCTGCCGTTTCGTATGGAACGCCTCGCGGCGCCCGGTGATGATCTTGTGGGCATAGGTCTGGTGTCCGACGTCCCAGACGATCCTGTCGTCGGGCGTGTCGAAGACATAGTGCAACGCCGCGGCCAGCTCCACGGCCCCGAGGCTTGAGGCCAGGTGCCCGGGGTTGACCGAGCACTCCTCGATGATGTAGCGCCGCAGCTCGTCGCAGTAGGCGCGCAACTCCTCCGGCGAGAGCCTTTTCAGGTCCCGCGGCGAGTCGACCTTCTGCAACAGTCTGTAATCTCCCGACGACATAGTAAGGCAAAGATAATAATAAATATGAATTTATTTCCGGAAATTTTTTTATCTTCGCAATAGATTAAACAGCCACAACGATGAAATACAAACGGATACTCCTGAAATTGAGCGGCGAATCGCTCCAGGGCGCACAGAAATACGGACTTTCGCCCGAAGTCCTCCAGTCCTACGCCGAGCAGATCAAGGCGGCTGCTGCAACGGGCGTGCAGATCGGCATCGTCATCGGCGGCGGAAACATCTTCCGCGGCCTCTCGGGTGCCAAAAAGGGTTTCGACCGCGTGAAGGGCGACCAGATGGGCATGCTCGCCACGATCATCAACTCGCTGGCCCTCCAGTCGGCCCTCGAGGACAACGGCGTGCGCACCAAGGTCCTCACCTCGATCCGCATGGAGCCCATCGGCGAATACTTCTCGAAGGCCCGCGCCATCGAATACCTCGAGGCGGGCTACGTCGTCATCATCGGCGGCGGCACGTCGAACCCCTACTTCACGACCGACTCCGCCTCGGCGCTGCGCGGCATCGAGATCGAGGCCGACGTCCTGCTCAAGGGCACGCGTGTCGACGGTGTCTACACGGCCGACCCGGAGAAGGACCCCACGGCGGTGAAGTTCGACGAGATCACCTTCGAGGAGGTGCTCGACCGCCGGCTCAAGGTCATGGACCTCACGGCCTTCACGCTCTGCCGCGAAAACCGCCTGCAGATCATCGTCTTCGACATGGACACCGAAGGCAATCTCGGCAAGGTCCTTGCCGGCGAACCCATCGGAACACTCGTAAAACTGTAAGCCATGGAACCGATCAAAAGGGTCAAGAAGAAGAGCAACACCTCGTTGTGGATCATGCTGGCGCTCATCGCGCTCATTATCGCCGTCATGCTGCTGTTGCCTTCGTGCGGCAACAACACCCGCAAGGCCGTCTCGGAGGAGGAGGCCGCCACACTCGTACAGGTCGGAGACAAGGCCCCGGACTTCACCGTCGAGATGTTCGACGGCAGCCGCGTCGCCCTCTCGGACCTGCGGGGCAAGGTCGTGCTGCTGAACTTCTGGGCCACGTGGTGCCCGCCCTGCCGCGAGGAACTCGCACGCGTGCAGAGCGACGTGATCGACCGCTTCGCCGGACGCGACTTCATCTTCCTGCCCGTCTCGCGCGGCGAGGCGCGCAGCACCGTCGGGAGCTTCCGCAGCCAGAAGGGGTACGAATTTCCGATGGGTCTCGACTCCACGCAGAGCGTCTACGGGCTCTACGCCTCGAACTTCATTCCGCGCAACTTCCTGATCGACAAGGAGGGAAACATCGTGAAGCTCACGATCGGCTACGAGCCCGAAGAGTTCGACGCCCTGATAGCAGACATCGAAAAGACACTCGAAAAATAACCGAAACAATATGGACACCAAAACGATTCTCAACGACGCCTCCGCCCGCATGCAGAAGGCCGTCGACCACCTCGAAGAGGAACTGCTGAACATCCGCGCAGGCAAAGCCTCGCCCAACGTACTGAACGGCGTCATGGTCGACTATTTCGGGTCGCAAGTGCCCGTATCCGGCGCCGCCAGCGTCACCGTGCCCGACGCCAAGACGGTGCTGATCCAGCCCTGGGACAAGAACATGCTGCGCGCGATCGAGAAGGCGATCATCGACTCGAACATCGGCCTTACGCCCTCGAACAACGGCGAAACGATCCGGCTGTCGATCCCGCCGCTGACCGAAGAGCGCCGCAAGGGACTGGTCAAGCAGGTGCGCTCTGAAGCCGAAACGGCCCGCGTAAGTCTGCGCAACGCACGCCGCGACGCGGTCGAAGCCTTCAAGAAGGCCCAGAAGGAGGGCATGCCGGAGGACGAGTCGAAGGACGGCGAAACCCAGGCACAGAAGCTGCTCGAGAAGTTCACCAAGGCGCTCGACGAGGCCGTAGCGAAGAAGGAGAAGGAGATCATGACCGTATAACCTCTTCTTCCGAAGCGGGGGGGGGTGAGAAAAAAAGCGAGCATCGGGCATCCGATCATGGGGCATTGTCCAGACTGCTCAAAGTCAGTGCCGATCAACCCGAAACGCAGCATGGGCTATCAGGGCCTGCGTGCCGACCGATCGGAAACGCCGGCACCGGCGGACGCGGGAATACCGCGACGGCCGGCCCAAAACGTCGCATAGCGACCTCCCCGCGACAACGGACAGAAGATTGAAATGCCGGCCCGGAAGATTTCCGGGCCGGCATTTTTTCCGCAAGGAGTGAGGCCATAAACGAGATACCCGGGAACCGTCCACTCGCCGGGTGAACCGCGGTCAGAAAAAGCCTCAAGAGGGATATCGCGCTTACTCAAAAGATCAAGCGGCCCGATTTTTCCCTTCATGCAGCCATGGGAAAATGACACAAAAATCCCCGGACGGGAGTACTGGTAATGATGCCAAAAGTGGTTGGTATTATATTGGGACAAATGGCCAGAATTGTACGATTCTGGTCATTTTCTATTCTTAATAATTCCATCATTGCTATTCAGGAAAAGATACCACTTTACAAAGTCCTTAAAATGTTGTTCCGAGAGTCCGCGATGGACTCTTAAGTTGTCTTTTAAGTGACCGAAGAACGACTCAATAGAGTTTGAGGATTTC
>NZ_CASFQD010000002.1 GCF_949296715.1 uncultured Alistipes sp.
CCTACAACCCGCAGTTGAGCGTCGGCGCGGGCGGCTCGTGGCAGCCCGACACGCCCAACCGCACGGGCCGCACGTCGCTCGACGCCTCGGCCTTCGTGAAGCTCTCCGTGCCGATCTTCCACTGGGGTGAACGCCGCCGGGCCGTGGGTGCGGCGCAGTCCGGGCAGCGGCAGGCCGAGTGGCGCGCGGCACAGCTCTACGACGAGATCGTCCTCGAGGAGATGAACGGCTGGACGGCCCTCGTGCAGAGCCGCGCCCAGGTCGACGCCACGGAGGAGAGTCTGCGCATCGCGGGCGAGAACCTCTCGATCAGCACCTACTCCTACGGCGAGGGGTTGGCCACGGTGCTCGACGTCCTGCAGGCGCAGTTGAGCTGGATACAGCTCTACACGAACGCCATCCGCGCCCACTACAACTACGCCGTGGCGGTCTCGGACTACGCCCGCATCACGGCGCGGTGAGACGACGGGCGGCAGCGGCTCCTTGCCGCCTTCCTGCTGCCCTGCATGCCGTCTTGCACCGTCTGCCGGAGTCTGGGGCTCCCTGTCGGGGCGGTTTCCGATACTCTCCTTTCGTCCGCCGCATCCGGGTGGGACGCTTCTGCAATATCCGCATGGCAATTTCCGTTCTTTCGTTTGTGAAGGGATGGGTAAAAATTCGTATCTTTGCCCGTCATCAAGAAAATGTCTCTATGCGGAAAACGAAAATCTTGTTGCTGACCCTCGCCCTGGCGCTCTGCACCCTCGCAGCGCAGGCGGCGGAGCGGCCCGCGGCGCTCGACCGGGGGCGCGACCTCTTCGACTGCGGCCGGTGGAGCGATGCCCGGCACGAGTTCCTCCGTGCGCGGCAGGCGCTGGCACCCGAAGAGATGCTGCTTCGGCAGGAAATCGATTTCTATCTGGCGGCCTGCGCCGTGGAGCTGGGCTCGGCCGATGCCGAGGCGTCGCTCCGGGAGTTCGAGGAGCGCTATCCCGACTCGGTCTACGGCAACGACGTGCGCTTCTCGCTGGCGTCGTTCTACTGTACGATCGGCGACATGCGGCGTGCCCGGGAGTATTTTGAAAAGACCGACTACCGGGCGTTGAGCCGCTCGCGCCGCGAGCAGTACGACATCCGCATGGGCTATGTCGAGTTCGCACAGGGGGACTACGACCGGGCCTACAGCCATTTCGACCGCATCGGCGACCGCAGCGAATATGCCGACCATGCGCTCTACTACCGCTCCTATATCGACTACGCGAAGGGCCGCTACGGCCGTGCGCGGCAGGGATTCTCGGCGTTGCAGCAGAGTGACGCCTACCGCTCCGTTGTGCCCTACTACCTGCTCCAGATCGAGTTCCTCGAGGGCAACTACCGCTACGTCGCCGACCACGGCGACGAGCTGGTCCGCCGTGCGGTGCCCGAGCGTCGTGCGGAGCTCGAACGGGTCATCGCCGAGGCGTGGTTCCATCTGGACGACTACAACCGCACGCTCGAACACCTCGATGCCTTTGCCGAGACGGGCGGCGAGACGGACCGCGACGGCTGCTACCTCAAGGGCTTCTCGCTCTACCGCACGGCCCGCTATGCCGAGGCGGCCGAATGGCTGCGCAAGGCGTGCGGTGCGAAGGACGAGGTGACGCAGAACGCCTCCTACCACCTGGCCGACTGCTACCTGCGCGCAGGCGACAAGCAGGGTGCGATGCAGGCCTTCGCCATGGCGGCCGACGAGACGCTCGACGCCGCGATCGCCGAGGATGCCCTCTTCAACTATGCCAAGCTGCAATACGAACTGGGCGGCGGGGCCTTCAACGGGGCGATCAACCTGCTCACGCGCTACCTGGAGCGCTATCCCTCTTCGTCGCGGGCTCCGGAGGCGCGCACGCTGCTCATTGCCGCCTACTACAATTCGCACGACTACGACGCCGCCTACCGCGCCATCAAGGCGATGCCCACGCAGGATGCCGACATCCGGGCGGCGCTGCAGAAAATATCCTATTTCCGCGGACTGGAGGCCTACGGCGAGGGCGACCTGGCCGCCGCACAGCGCTACCTGACCGAGTCGGCCGCCGTGAACGTCAGCCCCAAGTATACGGCGCTCAACACCTTCTGGCAGGGTGAGATCGCCTTTGCGCAGGGTGACCATACGGTCGCCGCGGCCAAATACAACGCCTACCTCAAGCGGGCGCCCCGCACCGAGCGCGAATATGCGCTGGCGTGGTACAACCTCGGCTACTGCTCCTTCGTGCGCGGCGACATGCCGCAGGCCGGGGCGGCCTTCGACAAGTTCCTCGCGGCCTACTCCGCGCGCGACCGCTACCGGGCCGATGCCTGCAACCGCCGCGGCGACGTCTTCTATTCCGACCGTGCGTTCGACCGCGCCGTGAAGGAGTACGACCGTGCGATCGCCCTGGCCACGCCCGAAATGCACTACGCCCGCTACAAGCGGGCTGTGACGCTCGGCATTCTGGGCCGCACGTCGGAGAAGCAGCAGGCGCTGCGCCAGATTCTGGCGGACGGACACGGCGACTACGTCGATGCCGCCTCCTACGAGCTGGGGCGCAGCTACATCGCCGAACAGCGCTATGCCGACGGGGCGAAGCAGCTCGAACGCTTCATCGCCGACTATCCCTCCTCGCCGCGCCGGGCGCAGGCCCTTTCGGACCTGGGCCTTGCCTACCTGAATCTGGGCGACAAGCAGAAGTCGCTGAAATACTACGACATGGTCGTCGCCTCGTCGCCGCAGTCCTCCGAGGCGAAAGCCGCCATGCAGGGCATCCGCGAGATTTACGTCTCGGACGGCAACGTCGACGCCTACTTCGATTATGCCGCCCGGGCCGGCATGGAGAGCGACCTCACGGCGCTTTCGCGCGACTCGCTGACCTTTGCCGCGGCCCGCACGCTCTATCTCGACGGGGCGGAGGAGCCGGCGGTCCGCTCGTTGCGCGGCTACGTGGAGAACTATCCCAAGGGGTACTACGTGACCGATGCGCTCTATTATTTGAGCGACTGCTACCTGCGGCAGAACCGGCGTGACGAGGCCATCGGCACGCTCACGACGCTCGCCGCGCAGGGCACGAACCAGTATACGGTGCAGGTGCTCGAGCAGCTCTCCTCGCTGACCTTCGAGGCGGGCCGCTACGACGAGGCCGCCGCGGCCTACCGCCGCCTCTACGACGTGGCGCCGACGGCTTCGGGCCGCGAGGCCGCCATGACGGGCTACGTCCGTGCGACGGTGGCCGGGGGCGATGCCGCGCGGATTGAGACGATGGCCGCGGATGTCTGCGCGCACGACGATGCCGGCGCGACGGCGCTGCGCGAGGCCAAATACGCCTGGGCCGGGGTGCTGCGCAAGGCCGGCCGGCGCGCCGAGGCCGGGAAGCTCTACCGCGAGCTCTCCGCGGAGGTCCGCACGCCGCAGGGCTCCGAGGCCGCCTACTACGTGATCGAGGAGCTCTTCGAGCGGGGTGATCTGGATGCCACCGAGAAGGCCGTCTTCGACTACTCCGAGCGCGGGCCGCAGGCCTACTGGCTGGCCAGGGCCTACCTGCTGCTGGGTGACGTCTACGTCCGCAAGGGCGACAATTTCCAGGCCCGCGCGACCTACCAGAGCGTGGCGGACGGCTACTCGCCCGCCGACGACGGCATCGTGGACGAGGCCAAAGAGCGTATCCGAAAACTGAACTGACGATGAAGAAGATCATCCTTGCCGCCCTGCTGTTGGCGGCGCTGCCGTGGGGAGCCGCGGCCCAGGTCGAGAAACAGGTCGAGGTCACGAAGGCCTACGTCCCGAGTGTCGGGAGCGCCGAGAAGCTGCGCATCGAACCCGACATGACCGATACGGTGAAGCTGCGTCCCGAGATCGACTATACGATAACGCCGCTGTCGCTGCGCACGACCCTCGCCACGCGGCCCTTCCGCCCGGCGACGGTGACCTACTGGGAGTTCAACCGTCCGCTGCCCTGTTACCTGAAGGTCGGGGCGGGCTATCCGCTCAACTCGGTGCTTGACTTCTACGCCTCGTCGCAGAACCCCTCGACGGGCTATGTCATGGGCTATGTCAACCACGAAGGGCGCTATGCCGACGTGCGCAACGACTTCGGCGTGCGCAACGATTCGTGGTGGATGACCAACCGCGTCGGTGCGGCCGCGGGCAAGTACCTGGGACGGCATACGCTGGAGGGTGACCTCTTCTACGACCACCGGATATACCACCGTTACGGACTTTATGCCGATCCGGCGCTCGTCCCGGCCCTCAAGCCCGGGGCGCGGGTGATGTACGGCGATGCGGCCGTCAACCTCCGCTTCGGCGACGACTTCGAGGATTTGAGCCGCCTGAACTTCGAAATCGCCCTGCACGGCGACCTCTACTCCGGGGCGCCCGACATGTATGAGGTCGGATTCGAGCAGACACCCGACGGCTTCGATGCCTCCTACCGCAGCGTCGGAAAGTCGATGCGGCAGACGGTGTTGGGCGGTTCGGCCCGTCTGGCCCGCGGCTTCGGGCGCCATCGCATCGAGCTGCGCGGCGGATACGACTACTATGCGGGGCAGAAGCTCCTCTCCGGCATCCGGCAGCAGCAGCTGCGCGTCGGGCTCCGCTACGGACTGGGCGGGGACGTGACCCGTTTCGAGATCGGCGCCGACTTCTTCCACGACCGGGTGGCGGCGGCCGATGTCGCGACCGGCGACTACCTGATTCCCTGGCTCCGGCTCGGTTTCAACCTCGGGACCGCGGGGCTGAAACCCTTTCTGGAACTTGACGGCGATGTCCGCTCCAACGATTTCCGCTCGCTCTCGCAGCTGAATCCCTACCTGGCCGACGCCCTGTGGCTCGACCGCAGCGCGGTCGACTACAACGGCCGCTTCGGAATCGGCGGCAGCCTGTGGCGCGACCGCTTCTCCTACCGGATCTATGCCGCGGTGTCGGTGCGCGACAACCATCCCTACTGGTATTCGCTGACCGAGGTGTGGGGCACGGCCGAAGAACCGATGGCCGGCGGCGGCCCCTTCGTGGCCGAACTGGCGCGTCAGACCGTCACGTCGCTCAACCTCGAGGCCGTTTACCGTCCCGTCAGCCAGTTGAGCTTCCTGCTCGGCGTGCACGCCCGCGCCTACAACGACGAATCGAAGGGCCTCCGGTTCTTCTCGCCCGACCCCCGGCTGAAGCTCGAGAACGGCGAACCCCGCTTCGAGGGGAACATCGGCTTCCGCTACGAGGGCCGCAAGGTCTCGTTCGGCATCGAGGCGCTGATGCAGAGCGAGCGCAGCTGGACCAGCGTGGCGATCTGCCGCAATCCCTTCCCCGCAGCGGGCGGGGAGGAGGCCTTCACCTCCTCCGTGACGAGTTTCACGGCCCCCTTCGCCGTCGACCTGCGCGTGACCTTCGATTGGAAAATCTCGCACCGCGTCACCTTCTTTGCCGAGGGGCGCAACCTCATCAACCAGTCGCTCTACCGCTTTGCGTGGTATCCCGAGTACGGGATCAACTGCACGGCGGGCGTGAAGATCAACTTCTGATCCCCGCGGAAATACTCCGACAAAAAACGCCGGGGGACCTTCGGGTCTCCCGGCGTTGTAACAAAAAGGGTGAGCTATTTATATCGCACCGCTACGACCACATACCCTTGCTCGATTCCTCGCCTGGGGGATTCTGTGGGAGCTGGTCGTATAAGACTCACCCGGGATGCAAAAGTAGGAAATTTTTGTATCTTTGCAAAAAAAATTGCCGCAATGCGTAAAAAAACATGGATTTGGCTGCTGCTGACGGCCGTGACGGTTGTGCTTGTGGTGGGTGTGACGGGCTTCGTGCAGTTCAAGGGGCGCGCCGTGACCGAGCAGGCGGAGCTCTTCGTCGGCTCGCACGCCACCTATGAGGAGGTGGTCGATTCGCTCATGCCCCGCATGCGGCACCGTGCCGCCTTCCACCGCTATGCCCGGCGGATCGACCTGCCCGAGACCTTCAAGGCGGGCCATTATGTGCTCAAGCCCGGCATGAGCGTCATCGAGGTGGCCCGCATGCTCAAGCTGGGGTTGCAGACCCCCGTGCGGGTGACGATCAACAACGTGCGCACGCCTGCGCAGCTGGCCGAAAAACTCGCGCGGCAGCTCGATGCCGATTCGGCGGCGCTCCTGCGCGTGGTGACCTCGGACCGCGTGGCCCGCGAGCTGGGCTTCGACAGCGTGACGCTCTTTTCGATGTTCATCCCCGATACCTACGAACTGTGGTGGACGACGACGCCCGAGGAGCTCGTGCGGCGCATGAAGCAGGAGTACGACCGTTTCTGGACCCCCGTGCGGGACGCCAAGCGCAAGCGCAGCGGGTTGAGCCGCCTGGAGGTGATGACTCTGGCGTCGATCGTCTACGAGGAGACGCGCAAGACGGACGAGATGCCCCGCATCGCCGGGGTCTACATCAACCGCCTGCGCCGCGGCATCCCCCTGCAGGCCGATCCCACGGTCAAGTATGCCATGCAGGACTTCACGCTGCGCCGCATCCTGCACCGCCACCTGAAGACGCAGTCGCCCTACAACACCTATATCCACCGCGGACTGCCGCCCTCGCCGATCTGCATGCCCGGCAAGAACGCCATCGACGCGGTGCTCGACTTCGAGCAGCACGACTACATCTTCTTCTGCGCGCGGCCGACATTCGACGGCTACCACAACTTTGCGCGGACGCTGCGCGAGCACAACGCCAACGCCCGGGCCTACGCCGCGGAGCTCAACCGCCGCAAAATCCGGTAGGGGAGCGGCGGGTGTTGCCCGGAGGGACCCGGGGCCTTTGCCGGTGCGCGCCGGAGGGCCGGATGTGCCGAATTGTGTTCCGGACGGCCGAATGGGGGCCGGAGCGTGCCGAAGTCTTGCAATTTTTTGTATCTTTGTCCTCATGCTGACGAAAATCTATGAACAGAACCCCTCGGAGAGGGAGTTGCGGCGCGTGGTCGACGTGCTCGAGCACGATGGAATCATCATCTATCCCACCGACAGCGTCTATGCCTTCGGCTGTTCGATCCGCTCGCCCAAGGCCATCGAGCGCCTGCGCCGCATGCGGGGCAAGCAGCCCGGCGACTTTGCCGTGGCCTTTGCCGACATCGCGCAGGTCGCCGAGTACTGCCGGGTGGACAATGCGGCGTTCCGCATTCTGAAGCGCAACCTCCCCGGGCCGTTCACCTTCGTGCTCACGGCCTCGTCGCGCGTGCCCGACAAGGCGTTGGAGAAGCGGCGGACGATCGGCGTGCGCATCCCGGCCCACGGCGTGGCCCGGGCGATCGTCGGGGCGCTGGGCGCTCCGCTCATCACCACGTCGGTCAAGGACGACGACGAGGTGGTCGAGTACACGACCGACCCGGAGCTGATCCACGAACGCTACGGACAGGAGGTCGATCTGGTGATCGACGGCGGCGCGGGGGACAACGTCCCGACGACGGTCGTGGACCTCACGCAGGGCGAAGCGGAGGTGCTGCGCGAGGGCAAGGGCATGTTGCAGTGATGCCCGCCCGAAACACGGTTTGGAAAAACGAATGAACGACAATATGGAAAAGAACAACTTTTGGAACAATGCGGCCCGGCAGGGGGCGATCCTCGGAGCCGTACTCGCGGTGTCGTCCGTATTAGAGAACATGATGATGCTCTCGGGCCGGCTGACCCTCTATGCGTTGCTGACCGTGGAGACGATCGCCGTCATCGTGCTGCACTACTACCTGCTGCACCGCTACACGCGGCAGCGCGCGGCGCTCTATACGGCCGAGGAGGGCTTCACCTTCGGGCAGGGCTACGGCTATCTGCTCGCCGTGTCGGGCTTTGCGGGCGTGATCGTCGGCATCGTGCAGTACCTCTACCTGCACGTGATCGTGGGTTACGGCAACTATGTCGACCGCATGGTGGAGACGATGACCCAGATGCTTGCGGCGAGCGGCGGTATGACGGCCGCGATGGAGCCGCTGATGAGCCAGACGCTCGCACAGCTGCAGTCGGCGCCCGAACCGACGGTGCTGGCCACGGTCTGGAGCGGGATCTTCTCGAGCCTGCTGTTCGGCGCCTTCTTCGGACTGATTATCGCCGGGGTGCAGACCCGCTCGCCGCGGCCGTTCGACAACGGACAAACCGAAGCCTGACGCATGGCACGGCTGGACATATCGGTCGTCGTACCCCTCTACAACGAGGCGGAGTCGCTGCCCGAGCTGGTGGCGTGGATCGACCGCGTGGCGCGCGGCAATGCGCTCACGTATGAGGTGATTCTGGTCGACGACGGTTCGTCGGACGGTTCGTGGGAGGTGGTCGAACGCCTCAAGGGCGAGTATCCCGCCGTGCGGGGCATCTCGTTCCTGCGCAACTACGGCAAGTCGGCGGCTCTCTACTGCGGCTTTGCGGCCGCCGAGGGCGAGGTGGTCTTCACGATGGATGCCGACCTGCAGGATTCGCCCGACGAGATTCCCGCCCTGCGGCGCATGATCCTCGAGGAGGGCTACGACCTTGTCTCGGGCTGGAAGAAGAAGCGCCACGACCCCGTCGGCAAGCGCTGGCCCAGCAAGTTTTTCAACTGGACGGCCCGGCGCGCTTCGGGCATCCGGCTCCACGACTTCAACTGCGGCCTGAAGGCCTACCGGAAGAAGGTCGTCAAGTCAATCGAGGTCTACGGCGAGATGCACCGCTTCATCCCGATTCTGGCGCGGCAGGCCGGCTTCCACCGCATCGGCGAGAAGGTTGTCGAGCACCATGCCCGCAAGTACGGCCATTCGAAATTCGGCATCGAACGCATGGTCAAGGGGTATCTGGACCTTATTTCGGTGCTCTTCATGTCGCACTTCGGCCGCTCGCCCATGTACTTCTTCGGCAGTCTCGGCACGCTGATGTTCCTCTTCGGCGGCGGCACGACCGTGTGGGTCATCGCCAGCAAGCTGTGGAAGCAGGCCCACGACCTGCCGCTGCGTCCCGTGACCGACCAGCCGCTCTTCTACCTGGCGATTCTGGCCGTCATCCTCGGTGTGCAGCTCTTCCTGGCGGGCTTCCTCGGCGAACTCATCAACCGCGGCTCGTCCGACCGCAACAACTACCGCATCGACAAAACATTGTAACGAGTTATGATACAGCGAATCCAAACCATTTATCTGTTGATCGCCGTCATCCTGATGGCACTGACGCTCTTCCTGCCGCTGGCGTGGTTTGCCTGCGATGCCGGGGAGTTTACCCTGCGGGCATTCGGCCTTGAAACCGCTGCCGGCGAGGTCGTGCAGTCGACGGCCTACCTGGGCATTCTCCTCGTGCTGGCCGGCCTGCTGCCGCTGGTGGTGATCTTCCTCTACAAACGGCGTCTGCTGCAGATCCGGCTCTGCGTGGCCGAAGCCGTCCTGCTGGTAGGCTCCGTCGTCATGGAGGGCATCTACTATTTCCTCGGATGGCGCGTCTTCTCCGACCTTGCGTTCCATACGCAGGGCTTCAAGCC
The DNA here is from genome assembly GCF_949296715.1 of uncultured Alistipes sp. Lineage (GTDB taxonomy): Bacteria > Bacteroidota > Bacteroidia > Bacteroidales > Rikenellaceae > Alistipes. The sequence continues at coordinate 9,425 of NZ_CASFQD010000002.1, forward strand.
GGCCATCGCCCTGCCGCTGGTCTCCCTGCTCTTCGTCTATCTGGCCGCGCGGGCGATCTTCCACGACGAACTGATGGTCCGTGCCGCGGACCGCATCCGCTGACCGGGCGGCAGGCTCCGCCTGCGCTCCACCGGCAGCGGAAGCCTGACAGCCGAAACAACAGACGGACGCATCCCGGAAACGGGGTGCGTCCGCTTTTTTTGTGCGGCAGCTGTCGGAGTGTGCGGCGGACGGTCGGGCCGTGCCGACCCGTGCCGACCCTTTTCCCGAAACGGCATCCGCACGAAAAAGGGCAGCCGCATGTGCGGCTGCCCTTTTTCATACAGCGGGTATGGCGGGTTACTTCGCCTCCTCGGCGGCGGGACGCATGACGACCTTCACCTCGTTGCCGTCCGCAAGCACCTTCTTGGCCATGGCCTGCACGTCGGCATTGGTCAGCGTCTGGAGCGTCTGCTCGTAGTCCTTCACGTAGTCGAGGCCCGAACCGTACTTCGCACCGATGTAGTTGAGCCAGCCGGCGTTCTGCTCGAGGCTGTTCTTCCACTCCTTGAGCATGTATTCGCGCGTCTTCTCGATATCCTCGCTCTTCGGGCCGTTGGCGGCAATCTCCTCGATCTCCTTCATGATGATTTCGCAAAGCTCGTCGGCCATCTCCTCGTTCGTGTCGAAGGCAATCTCCATCGTGTAGGTCTCCTTCGGGAGGTACTCCGTCGCGCCCCATACCTGCACGCCGTAGGTGCCGCCCTTCTCCTCGCGGATCGAAACGAGGTAGCGCGAGAAGAGCGCCTGCGTCAGGAAGGTCAGCGAAGCCTTGTCCTTCAACGTGTAGGGCATCTCACCCGAGAAGAGGTAGTGTACCGAAACCTTCGGCTGCTGCATCGGCGTGGTAAAGTCCTTCACGACGCCGCCCTTTGCGGGGTAACAGTTGTCCTCGACGACATTCATCTGCTTCTTCGAGACGGGCAGCGAGCCGATGTACTTCTCGACCAGCGGACGCAGCGTCTCGAGGTCCACGTTGCCCACGATCGTGAAGAGGAAGCTGTTGGCATCGGGGTAGAGCTTGCGGTAGATGCCCGGCAGGGCCTCGAAGCTGAACTGGTCGAGGTGCTCGAGCGAGATCATCTGACGGCGCGGGTTGTGGCCGTAGGCCTCGTCGGTGAAGACCTCCATCATCGTGTAGTCGGGGTTCGTCTTGGCATTCTCCAGCTGCGTGCGGAGCATGTTCATCAGCGTGTTGTAGTCGTTCTCGTCGAAGCGCGGCTGCGTGAAGTTGAGCCACAGCAGCTGGAACATCGTCTCGAGGTCCCTGGGCGAGCAGACGCCGTTCATGACGCTGGCGTAGTTCTCGACCGAGGGCTGTACCGAAGCCGACTTGCCCGAGAGCTGCTTCTTGAGCTCCGTGGCGGAGAACTTGCCGACACCCGACATCGAGTTGACGGCCGGCATCATCTCACCCATGTAGAACTCCTCGTCCGGGAGGATCGACAGACCGCCCTTGGCCAGCGCACGCAGGCGCACCTCGTCGGCCTTGTAGGTCGTGGGCTTCACAACCACCTTCACACCGTTCTTGAGCGTCCACTCCGTCGTGCCGAGTGCGGCGTCCTCGACCGTCTTCTTCACGGGCGAGCCCTTCAGTACGGTGCCCTCAGGGATGAGCGGCTCCTTGACCACGTTGTCCTCGTAGGCCTCGATCTCCGACGACATCACCTTCTCGCGGATGGCCAGCAGTTCGGCCTCCGTCGGAACGGCGAGACCCTCCTTCTCGGGCGCCGTGACGACGATCACCTGGTTCGTCGGCGTGAGCTGCTGCTGCACGAAGGCGTTGACCGTCTCGACGTCGAGCGAACGGATCAGCAGGCTGTCGAGCTGCCACTCGGTCTGTGCGTCGGGAATCGGGCTGTTCTTGCGGTAGTTCTCCAGATAGCGCTGCACGTACTCGTTGTTTCGGCGGTCGTTGCGGTTGGCGTACTGACGCTCGACCTGACGCATCAGGTTCTCCTGTGCACGCTCGAACTCGCCCTGCGTGTAGCCGTATCGGCGCACCTTCTCCATCTCGGTGTAGAGGGCCTCGAAGCCACGGTTCAGCTCGCCGTCCTTGGTCATGGCGGCGTAGGAGGTCATCTCCAGCGTCGGGATTACGCCGAAAACGTCGCCCGTGCCCATGCCGGCACCGAGGAACGGCGCGTCGGGCTGCATGGCAATCTCCTGCAGGCGGGCATTCTCCATCGTCATGGCATAGCTCTGGAGGATGTTGATCAGCTCACCGTAGATGAGGTTGTTGTACTGGGCGGGCGTAGCCGGGCGCTTGATGAAGAGCTGCACCTTCGTTCCCTGCATCTCGGGATCGGTGTAGATGCTGACGATCGGCTCCTCGTTGTCGGGCACCGTGTAGGCCTCCTTCTGCGGGGCGTCGGCGGCCGGGGCGGGAATGTCGCTCATCAGCGTCTTGATCTTCGACTCCACGGCATCGACGTCCACGTCACCCACGACGATGACGGCCTGGTAGTCGGGACGATACCAGCGGTGGTAGAAGTCCACCAGCTCCTGGTGCTGAAAACTCTTCAGCCCGTCGAGGTAGCCGATCAGGTTGCGGTGCTCGTACTTCGAGCCCTTGCCGACGGCCTGGAGCATCTTCATCGTCGAACGCCACGAGGCGCCGTCGCGCGTGCGCAGCTCCTCCATGATGACGCCGCGCTCGGAGTCGATCTCATCGGGCTCCAGGGCGATGAAGTGCGACCAGTCGTGCAGGATCAGCAGCGCCGAGTCGATGATGCCTTCGCGCGAGGTCGGCACGTCGCAGATGTTGTAGACCGTCTGGTCCCAGCTCGTGCCGGCGTTGAGGTTGGCGCCGAACTTCACGCCGACCGTCTCCAGATACTCGGTCAGCATCTTGCCCGGGAGGTTCTTCGTGCCGTTGAAGGCCATGTGCTCGAGGAAGTGGGCCAGGCCCTGCTGCGTGTCGTCCTCCTGGATGGCACCGACGTCGTGCAGGATGTAGAAGTCGGCCTGCCCCTTGGGCTTTTCGTTGTGGCGGATGTAGTAGGTCATTCCGTTCTCCAGCTTGCCCGTGCGGACCTGGTCGTCCACCGGGATCGGAGACATCGGATTGAGCTGCGCCATGGCGCTGCTGCCTGCGAACGCAAAGGCCGCGAGCAGCATGAGTGCTTTTTTCATAGGCTTTTTCATATTAAATAGGTTTGTTTACTGTTCGGTCTTCTCCTCCGGGCGGTATTCGATGATGTCGCCCGGCTGGCAGTCGAGCTCGCGGCAGATCGCCTCGAGTGTCGAGAAACGGATCGCCTTGGCCTTGCCGTTCTTGAGGATCGAGAGGTTCGCGGGCGTGATGTCGACGCGCTCGGCCAGCTCGCCCAGCGACATTTTGCGCTTGGCCATCATGACGTCGATGTTGATGATTATTGCCATCTCTTCCCCCCCCCGTTTATCGTTAAGTATCTCATGTCGTGTCGTTTTTTCAGATGGTGAGACGCTGCTCCTCGCTCAGGTTGCGCCCGATGGCGAAGACCTCGGCGGCGAAGAGGATCAGGATGCCCATGATGATGTTCGTGTAGGAGACGTGGAACATCGTGTCGACGGCATAGCCGCTGTCCGCCAGCAGCTCGGCCGCACGGTGCGCCATGCGCCAGTTGACGATATCCTGGAACAGTTCGGCGAGGATCGTCAGGGCGCCGATCGTGCGCAGCAGCCAGACGTTGCGCTGCTCGAGCGTGCGCTCCTCGCGGATCGAGCGCCGCAGCGAGTGGATGATGAGGAACATCAGCACGACGATCGCGATGAACGACAGGCCGCTCAACATGAGCAGCGCATACATCCACGGATGCCCGCCCACCGAACTGAAGGCCAGCCGCATGACCGAATCCGTCGGCGCCTCCTCGACGACGAACAGCTGCAGATGCTCCGCGTGCACCTCGGCCGAGAGCACCTCCGGCAGGGCGGGGGCGACCGTCTGCGAGGGGCGGTCGCGCAGCGGGATGTTGTTCAGCACGTAGAACAGGCGGGGCGTGCCCGATTCCCAGTTGTCGACGATCTCGCTGCCCATCTGCGATCCGGCCGTGAAGCCCCGGAAGAAGTCGGGCAGGATATTGTGCGCGATGCTGATCACGAGCACGATGAAGAACGTGACGTAGAGGACCAGCAGCCGCTGCAGAAGCGATTTTTTGTTTTGCATTGCCGTATCTTTGGTTGTTTCTGCTTGCAAAGATAAAATTAAATTCCCGAAAAACAAATAATATTTATCGTTTTTCGATAAAAAATATTCCTGCGACAAAAAATATCCCCGAAATCACCCTTGAGTGCGGGATGGCGTCGTCGTCAATGCACGTTGTCGCGCAGCTGTTTCCAGACGGCGGCGTCGAGCGCCGTGACGACCGACAGCACGAGGACGACGAAGGCGAAGAGGACGATCGTCGAGACGAGACTTACACCGATGGCCCGGCAGATCGTATGCAGGGCCAGCCCCACGACGACGGCGCAGAAAACGACGGCGAAGAAGATGAAGAAGAGCCGCCACTTGCTGCCGTAGGTGGCGTCGGCCGACGCGCGGATCGCCTCGAGGGGGTTCATGCCGTGTTCGGTGAGGCACCAGTAGGCGAGCTTCCACGAAAAGGCGAGGACGAGGCCCGGCACGACGAGCATCGCCGTGCCCAGCGCGATGGCCGCCTGCTTGAGGGCGGCCGTGAGCAGGAAGTCGCCCATGCGGCGCCGGTATTCGCTGCGGAAGATGCTCAACGGTTCGATGTGCTCGTCGCGGGCGAGCCGCACGGGCAGCAGCGTCAGGGCGATCAGCGTCCCCATATTGATATAGGGTATCCAGACGGTCAGCAGAAAGAGGATGACCGCCGCGATGATCGACGGGGCGTGTTTCGTGCCGATCTCCCAGGCATCGGTCAGCACCGTCGCGAAGTCGAGTCTTTTCGGTTCCATAGGCAGGCTGTTATTGGGGTGTTGCGTGTACAACAAATATACGAAATTGCAGCCACAGCGGCAAGTGTAACCGCCGTTTTTCACTCCCGGGGCCGTCCGGTTCCTTGCAAGGTCCCGGAAAGGCGGCGCTTTGCTCCCGGATGGCCCGCCCGGCGCACCGCACTCCTTCGGCGGATGCAAAAGACAACCCCCGTTCCTTTGGCGGGGACGGGGGCTGCGGATGTTGTCCGGCGAGCGGTTACTCCCAGTTGAGAATCTTGTGGAAGTCGTACTCCTCGGGGTTGGCCACGTAAGCCTTGGCAGCTTCGTAGTCGGCCGGCGTGATGGCGTTGAGGATGTTCTCCACTACCGACGAGAACTTGTCCGAGTGGATGTTCACCAGACGCGGCGGAATCTTGCCCGTCGTGGGGTCCTGCAGGTCCTTGAGGTAGAGCGGCGAGACGTTGCCCTCCGAGTCGACGTAGACCATGCAGCCGGTCTTGCCCTCGGTGAAGAGCTTGTAGACGCCGATACCCAGCTCCGAGCAGTAGGTCAGGTCGTAGGCGATCGGGGTCTGGCAGCGGATCTCGTAGCCCAGCTCGACCGGACGGCTCTTGACCTTCATGCCGATCTCCTTGAGCTTCTTCTCGATCATCTCGTTGAAGATGTGGGCCTTCGATACCTTGCCCAGCTCGGGGTGTCCGTGCTCGTCGTAGGTGAAGTGGATGCCGCTCTTGCGGATCTCCTCGTCCGAGAGCGAGTGGAAGACGCCCTCCGAAATGACGGCGGCGCCGTAGTCCATGCCCATGATCTTGCGCTTGATGATCGACGAGATCACCAGGTTGACGATCTTCTCGACGGTGATTTCGGTCTTGTCGAACATCTCCGGGATGACGATCATCGGGTAGTGGCAGGCCTCGCCGATACCGAATGCGAGGTGGCCGGCCGAACGGCCCATGGCCGCCAGGACGAACCAGTTGCCGCTCGTGCGGGCGTCGACATAGACGGCGCGGCCGATGACGGCACCCTTGTCCTTGGCCGACTCGTAGCCGAACGTCGGCGTGCCGGCGGGCAGGGGCAGGTCGTTGTCGATGGTCTTCGGAACGTGGATGTTCGCGATGGGGTATTTCTTGGCCTCAAGGAACTTGGCGATGCGGTTCGCGGTCGATGCCGTGTCGTCGCCGCCCACCGTGACGAGCAGCTTGATGTTGTTCTCGGTGAAGAGCTTGAGGTTGAAGTTGTTTTCGAAGTCCGAATCCGTGGGCTTGAAACGGCTCATCTGCAGGAACGATCCGCCCTGGTTGAAGATGCCGTCGGCCATGGGGTAGTCGATGTCCACGGTGCGGGGCGAGGGGTTGAAAAGACCCGTGTAACCCTCGTGAAGGCCGATTACGCGATAGCCGTTGCGCAGGAATGCTTTGGCGACGCTGCCCACTACGGTGTTCATGCCGGGAGCCGGTCCGCCGCCGGTCAGAATTGCGATTGCTTCTTTCATGGTTTTGATCGGTTTATTTGTGTTTTGAACCTTGTATTGCCGTTTTTTGACGCCCAAAAGTACGATTTATTTTTCAAACGGGCAAGAAAAAAGGCGTCCCGGCATTGCAGCCTCCGGAACGGAGGTCGGCGACGCGCCCTGCGTTCCGGTTTGCGCCTTTCGCGTTCCGGTCTGCGTCCTCTGCGCTCTCTGCGTTCGGTCTGTGCCGGCGGCGCGGAGGAAGGGTGCGGACGCCCCGTGTCTGCGGCGGGGTGGCGCAGGGACAAAAAAAAGAAGGAACCTTTCTCGGCTCCTTCCGTGAATCGGGTATTTATGTTTACCCAACGACCGTGACGTTCACCGCCTGTTCGCCCTTGGCGCCGTTGGCAACCTCGAACTCGACGGTCTGACCTTCGTTGAGCGACTTAAAACCATTCGCGACGATGCCCGAGAAATGCACGAAAATTTCCTTGCCGTTCTCTGCCGTAATGAATCCGTAGCCTTTCTTGCTGTCGAACCATTTTACCTGACCTTTCATATAGATGCGATTAATGTATTAATGTCCGGCAAAGTAACGTAAAAATCATTGGCTTTCAAAACTTTTTGGGCATTTTTTTTGCGTGCCGCGGATTTTTCCTATCTTTGTCTGTGAGATGAACGATTAAAACGTGAGGTTTATGTTGAGAAAACTGAAATTCGCCGTGGCGGCCCTTCTGGGATTTTCCGCTGCCTGCTCTTCGGTCCGGAGCGTTCCCCGGGAGAATGCGCCGACACCGCAGGATGCTCCCGAGATGAAGTCCGACACGACGCAGGAGCTGCGTGTCAAGGTTATGTACGGCGTGCCGACGCCGCGTCTGACGCCCGAACAGGTCGAGCAGCTGCGCATGGAGCAGGATTCGCCGGCTCCGGTGCTCGAGCAGCCCGCCGACGACATGCCCGCGAGCAGCGCACAGCCCGCAAAAACGGAGTGATGCTCCATGTCCGGGCGTAAACTGGGGCTGCGCAGGCGGCTGGCCCTCGATATCTTTTCGAATCTCTACAAGTCGAAGGTGGCGGCGCACCGGCTCGATACGCTCTTCTGGGAGTGTACGCTGCGCTGCAACCTGGCGTGCCGCCACTGCGGCAGCGACTGCCGGGTCGACCCCGGTGTGCCGGACATGCCGCTGGAGGACTTCCTCCGGGTGCTCGACGAACAGGTCACGCCGCATGTCGATCCGCGCGGCGTGCTCATCATCTTTTCGGGCGGCGAGGTGCTCGTGCGCGAGGACCTCGAGCAGGCGGGCCGCGAGGTCATGCGCCGCGGCTATCCGTGGGGCATGGTGACCAATGGCCTGGCACTGACGCCCGAACGCTTCCGGCGGCTGCGGGCCGCCGGGCTGCGGTCGATGTCCGTGAGCCTCGACGGGTTCGAGGAGCAGCACAACTACATCCGCCGCAACCCGCACAGCTACGAACGGGCACTCGGGGCCGTGCGCATGGCCGTGCGCGACGAGGGGCTGGCCTTCGACGTGGTGACCTGCGTGACGGGGGCGATGGTGCCGCACCTGGCGGAGTTCCGCGACCTGCTCATTGCCGAAGGGGTGAAGTCGTGGCGTCTGTTCTCGATTTTCCCGATGGGGCGGGCCAAACACGACGAGAGCCTGCGCATGACCGATGCGCAGTTCCGCGAGATGCTGGAGTTCATCCGCCGGACACGCCGCGAGGGGCGCATCGACGCCAGCTATGCCTGCGAGGGTTTCCTCGGCGGTTACGAAGCCGAGGTCCGCGACCAGTTCTACCAGTGTGCCGCGGGGGTGTCGGTCGCCTCGATCCGCGTCGACGGCTCGATTTCGGGCTGCACGTCGATTCGCGCCAACTTCCACCAGGGCAACATCTACCGCGACGACTTCTGGGAGGTGTGGCAAAACCGCTTCGAACCCTTCCGCAACCGCGAGTGGGCGCGGCGGGGTGCGTGCGCCGACTGCCGGATGTTCCGCTACTGCCTGGGCGGCGGCATGCACCTGCGCGACGACAACGGTGAACTGCTCTACTGTCACTACAAGCGGCTTTGAAACGCTCATCGGAGCGGGGGCTGCAGGGCGTTTGCTGTCCGGTACGTTCCCGTTGCGGGTAGTGCGGCAGGCCGTGACGGACGCCGGTCGGCATTGCGGACGATATGGCGGCGGGTGGCGCGGAGGTGAGGATGTTGCCGGGAGACGGTCTCGGGGTGGAACGATTTTTTTTGAAAATAATTTTGTCTTTTCGGAAATTCGGCTTATCTTTGTGCGCTCTTAAGATGATAAGGGCACCAAAATAGTTCGGGGTGTAGCGCAGTCCGGTTAGCGCGCCAGCTTCGGGAGTTGGAGGTCGCTGGTTCGAATCCAGTCTCCCCGACAAAACGGCAGACTGCCCGAAAGGTAGTCTGCTTTTCTTTTATTATATTTGTATCGATGCCGGTCCGGCCGGCGATTCGGGGTGTAGCGCAGTCCGGTTAGCGTATCTGCTTTGGGAGCAGAGGGTCGCAGGTTCGAATCCTGTCTCCCCGACGATTCAGTGCGAAGCGCCTGTCACGTATGTGGCAGGCGCTTCGCGCTTCCCGTGTCTTGTTCGGCGGAAGGGGTCACAGCCGGTCGAGCAGCGGCGAGAAGTCCTCGCCCGGGGCGGGCTGGTAGACCTCGAACCCGAGCCGGCGCGCCGTGTCGATGTTCTTCGCGCCGTCGTCAATGAAGAGCGTCTCCGCCGGGAGCAGCCCGCTGTCGTCGATCATCTGCCGGAAGATTGTCTCCGAGGGTTTCAGGTCGTGCATCTCGTGGGAGAGGTATATCCTGTCGAAGTACTCCTCCATCGTGCGGCCGTCGGCGCGGAACATCTCCCGGATGAAGCGCATCGAGGCGGGGTTGTTGTTCGAGAGGACGTAGGTGCGGATGCCGCGGCTGCGCAGCCGCCCGACCGCGCGGAGCTTCGCGACGGGCACGTCGACGAGAAACTGTCCGTAGGCCCACGCGATGCGTTCGTCGGAGATGTCGGGCCGTCCGGCCATGCGGCGCATCTCCTCGCAGGCCTCGTGGAAGGAGATTTCACCCCCTTCGAGCCGTCCGATCACCTCCACGGGGTAGTAGGGCTGGATCACCTCCGCCACGGCGTCCATGCCCAGGTCGCGGAAGGCGCGGCGGCAGCGTTCGATGTCGAGGTCCACGAGGACCCCTCCGAGGTCGAAAACGACGTTTTTGATCGTATTCATCTGTTTTGTCTTCTATTTTTGGAATTGCATCGTAAAGCGGCGCAGCGGCCGGATGAGCCACATCGGCAGCAGCTTGCACAGCGGAATGAACGCGCGGTTCCACCAGTCTGGCACGACCGTGCGGCGGCCCCGCCACAGCGCCCGCAGTCCGCGCCGTGCGCACGAGTCCGCCGAAATGAGCACGCCGAGCCGCAGCCCGATCCGCTGCCAGCGGGGCGTCAGTCCGTAGAGGTCGGTCGCCACGCCCGCCGGGCAGACGGCCGTCACGCGCACGCCCCGTTCGGCCATCTCCTTGGCGAAGGCCACGGAGAAGGTCCTCACGTAGGCCTTCGTTGCCGTGTAGAGAGCCATGCCCGGGAAGGGCATCCAGATCGAGTACGACGACATGTTCAGAATCCAGCCGCGGCCCCGGGCGGCCATGTCGCGGCCGAAGGCGAGGCAGTTTTTCGAGAGGGTCATGTCGTGCAGCAGGATCATCCGCTCGATGCGCTCGGGCGGCGTTTGGAGAATGTCGCGGAACGAGAAGATGCCGGCGTTGTTGACAAGTACGTCGACGTCGATGCCCATTTCGCGCACCGTGGCGTAGAGTTCGTCCGACGCCTCCGTGCGGGCGAGGTCCATTGTCAGGATGCGCACCTGCCGGCGGGCCGAGATGTCAGCCGCGGCAATCTCGTCGCGGACCCGTGCGAGCGTCGCGGCGGTCTGCCCGACCAGCACCAGGTCATACCCGGCGGCGGCCAGGCGCAGGGCGAAGCTGCGTCCGATGCCCGTCCCGGCGCCCGTGACAAGGGCCCATGCCCGGCCCGAGACGACACGTCCCCGGCGGTCGATCGTCGCCGCGGCGGCCTCACCCGGAGTTTCGGCCGCCCGTGCCGGGGTTTCAGCCGGCTCTGCCACTCCTGCCGGTTCTGCCGGGGCTCCGGCTGTCGGCGTCGCGGTCCTTTCCTCCGGCGTCGCGGCCTCTTCTGTCGGCGGGGTCGGTGCCGTCGCGTGGAGCGCAGCGTTTTTCGTGCGGCTCATGCTACGGCAGTTTGGCTAGTTCGTCGACGATCTTGCGCGGCAGGTCGGGGCAGTGCTTGCAGCACTTCATGTCCACGGAGTACATCCGCGCGATGCAGTAGTTGCGGTGGTCGCATGCGCTGCGCGTCTGCCCGTCGCCTTCGCGCAGCTTGTTGACGAAAGCCGGGTCGTTGACCAGCGCGCGGGCCATCTGCACCAGTTCGAAACCCGCGTCGAGCGCCCGGTCGATGCCTTCGCGGCTGACGAGCCCCCCGACGTAGATGAGCGGGCATTTCAGCTCGGCGCGGAACTTTTTGGCATCCTCCAGGAAGTAGCACTCCTCGAAGGGGAACTGCTTGATCATGAAGGGACCGCACCAGCGGATGAAGTAGCGCAGCCACAGCGGCGAGTAGTAGCTCATCGTGTAGATGGGGATCAGTCCCCGCATGACGGCCATCGGGGCCTTCGAGACGAAGCCGCCCGAGAGGACGATGGCGTTGACGCCGAAGCGTTCGATCTCGCGCGCGATTTCGAGGCTCTCGGGAATCTCGATGCCCCCCTTGAAGCCGTCGTACATGTTGTGCTTCACGGTGACGGCCATGCCGGTCTGTGCCGCGGCCTCCATCACCTCGCCGAGGCACATGCGCATGAAGCGCATGCGATTGTCGAGCGAGCCGCCGTATTCGTCGCGGCGGTGGTTCGTGTAGGGCGAGAGGAACTGCGAGATGAGGTAGCCGTGCCCGGCGTGCACCTCCACCGAGTCGAAGCCCGCCTCGCGGGCCGTGTGGACGGCGCGTCCGAAGTCGCGGGCCACCTCCTCGATCTCCTTGCGGCGCATGCCCCGCACGGGGGTGTAGGCGTAGAGGTTGAATCCCCACGAGGCGCCGATGGGTATCTGTCCGGCGGTGGTCAGGTGGGTCATGTTGCCGCAGTGGCCGATCTGGATGGCGGCGGCAGCCCCTTCGCGGTGGATGGCGTCGGTGATGTCGCGCAGCCCCGGCACGATGGCCGGGCGCAGCCACAGCTGCTTGTTGAACGACAGGCCGCTGCGCGAGACGGCGGCGTAGGCCAGCGTCGTCATGCCGATGCCGCCGCGCGCCACGGCGACGTGGTACTGCTTGAGCTGCTCCGTGGGGCCGAAATCCTTGCCCATCGATTCGAAGGCTGCCGAGCGAATCGTGCGGTTGCGCAGCGTCACGGGGCCCAGCTTGTAGGGGGTGAAGAGTTTGGAATCCATCTTCAGGAATGTGTTGGTGTCAGTAGATGAAAGGGATGATGCGCTTGCGCCCGAGGCGTGTGAACTCCTCGCCGAACTCCTCGGCATAGCGGCGGCGCAGCGATGCGGCGCGCGGCGCAAGGTTGGCGAAGGTCCACCAGGCGAAGACCGCCCCGGCCCACGACCACGACGCGATGGCGAAGCCCACCCATTCGAGCAGCTCGCCGAAGTAGTTGGCCGAGGAGACGTAGCGGAACATGCCGCCGCGCGGGATGTAGTGGCGCGTGTCGCCCGGTTTGCGCAGGTGGCGGATGATGTAGTCCGAGTGGAGGTTGATGGCCATGCCCGTGAGGAAGACGATGCCGCCGATCCAGATGTACGGACGCGCGAACCAGCCGTCGTAGTAGCCGGCGGGCGAGACGTAGAAGATCCAGCCGCCCTGCATCAGGGCGTTGAGCGTATTGAAGAGCATGCCCATGAGGACGATGCCGAGGGGCATCTTCGACTTGCCGCGCATGAGCAGCGGAAAGACGAACGAGCGCTGGAAGTAGTGCGCCTGGAAGAGGAGGAAGAGTGCCAGCGGCCCGGCTTCCCACATGCGGTCGGAGGCGGCCCACAGCACGCACATGAGGATGAAGACCGGGGATTCCATCAGTATCCAGCCGACCTTGTTCGGTACGGGGGGGCCGTAGCGGCGGTTGAACAGGTAGCCGTATCCGGCCTCCAGATAGTGCAGGGCGATGAAGACAGCCAGGGCGATGACGGCCATGACGATCAGGAAAATGTCGAAAGTCTCTCGCATGGGCGGTGCATGGTTGAAAAACGGCATAAAGATAGGAAAAACTTTCGGAAGCCTGCGCTGCCCGCCGGGTGAAAAATTGTCTCGGAGGGCGCAACGGTTGTACTGTCGGTCGGAGCGTCGGGCGGTGCCGGCATGAAAACAGCCTCCCGGTGTTGCGGAAGGCTGTCTTGATAAGTCGGTCCGGTGGGCGGCTCCGCTGCTGGGGCAGGGCCGGATGCGGCCGATACCGGGGCGGCTGCTCGCCGGATGCGGGGTGGCGCGTCAGTGGGTGTAGACCTTGCCCTTCTGCCTCTCCTGCCGTTCGTACTTGAGGCGCGAGGTGGTCGGGTAGGCCAGCTGCTCGAACTCGGCCACGGCGTTGCGGATGTCGCCCAGCAGCATGTCGGCCATGTCGCGCGACATGCCCTGCCGCGCCACGATGCGCATGACGACGACCTGCTCGATGTTTCTGGGCATCGTGTAGGCCGGGACCATCCAGCCGCTCTGTTGCAACTTGGCCTGCAGGTCGAAGAGCGTCCACTTGGCCGTCTTGTCGTACTCGGGGTCCATCATCCAGATGAAGAGCGGGTTGACGACCTTCGGAGCGTAGTTTTTGAAGCACTTCATCTTGCCGATTTGTTCGTGGCAGTAGGCCGCCACGTCCATCGAGTTCTGCTGAATCTCCCTGTAGCCCTCGAATCCCAGCCGGATGAAGTTGTAGTACTGGCCCAGAATCTGCGCCGCCGGGCGCGAGAAGTTCAGCCCGACCTGCGTGATGCTGGCGCCGAGGTAGTTGACCGAGAAGGCCATCTCGTCGGGCAGGTACTTGCGCTCCTTCCAGACGACCCACCCCAGACCCGGGTAGACGAGGCCGAACTTGTGGCCCGAGGTCGAAATCGACAGCACCCACTTGAGGCGGAAGTCCCACTTGCAGCTCGGGTCGAGGAACGGCAGGATGAAGCCGCCCGATGCCGCGTCGACATGAATCGGGATTTCGTAGCCCGTCCGGCGGTTGTACTCGTCGAGCTGGCGGTCGAGCTCCTCGATGTCGTCGTTCAGGCCCGTCCACGTCACGCCGGCGATCGGCACGATGCAGATCGTGTTCTCGTCGCAGAGCGCGAGCGCCTGCTTCGCGTCGAGCGTCGTGCTGTCGAGCGTCAGGGGCACGGTGCGCAGCTCGATTTGCCAGAGCTGGCAGAACTTCTCCCACACGACCTGATAGGCGGCGCTCATCACCAGGTTGGGCTTGTCGCAGGGCTTGCCCGCAGCCTTGCGGCGTGCGCGCCAGCGCAGCCATGCGGCCACGCCGCCCAGCATGCAGGCTTCGGACGAGCCGATGGCCGGGGCGCCGGCCTTCCACTCGGCCTTCTCGGGCGTGTTCCACAGGTTGGCCAGGATGTTGAGGCAGCGGCCGCACATCACGGCGACGCGCGGATACTCCGTCTCGTCGATGTAGTTGACGTTGATTGCTTCGTTCATCAGGCGCGTGGCGTAGTCGTCCATGTAGGTCGTCACGAACGTGGCCAGGTTCAGCCGCGGCTGTGTCTGCGGGTAGGTCTCGTCCTTGACGAGCTGGTAGGCCGCCTCGGGCGAGGTCTTGTCGTGGGGAATGAACTGCGTGGGTGCGGGCGAGCGCATCTCTTTCGAGCCGTAGATATCCGTGAGGGTATCCTCGGCGGGGTGTCGTTTCTCGAACATGGTGTTTAGTTTTAATGGTTACCCCCTGCCGACTGCACGAACTGTGCCAGAGCACCTCGCACCCCTTCGTTGCGTCTTCACGTTCTTCCGTAGCCCCGTTCTCTGCGGTTTTCCCTCTCCCTGCTCTCCCGTTCCCTGCGTCGGGCTTCTGCGCGCCGCTCCTCCCCCGAATGGCCCTGTGCTGCCCCGCAGCCCGCTTTTTGGCCCCTGTCGGGTTCAGCCTGCTTTTTGGCCCCTGTCGGGTTCAGCCCGCTTCCCGCCTCATAAAAAAGTGCGGCGAAAATTTGCTTTTTTGAAAAACATGAAATAGCTTTGTGATATCAAAACAATATCACTTTGACTATGGAAAACAAAAACTTTGTCTACAAGGGTTGGAGGACCAGCGGATTCCTCATGCTGGCGGTCGATCTGCTTCTGCTGGCGGGCTCCGTTGCCGGGATCGTATTCGGTGCCATGCGTCTCGATGCCGCGCTGCCGGGCGGCGGGTGGCTGCTCGCGGCCGGAATCGTCGGCGTGCTGTTGTCGCTGCTGCTGATGGGCGGCTTCATGCTGCTCGAACCCAACGAGGCGCGCGTGATGGTCTTCTTCGGCAACTACCGCGGCACCTTCTACGAGACGGGATACTGGTGGGTCAACCCCTTTATGTCGGCCAAGCCGATCTCGATGCGTGCCCGCAACCTGAATGTCGATCCGATCAAGGTCAACGACAAGACCGGCAACCCGATCCTGATCGGTCTGGTGCTCGTGTGGCGCATCAAGCGCGACGATATCTACAAGGCGGTCTTCGAGATCGACGCCGCCTCGGCGACGCCCGAGCAGGGGGTGAACGCCACGGAGCGCATGAACATCCTGCAGAACTTCGTCAACGTGCAGAGCGACGCGGCGCTGCGACAGGTCGCCGGCTGCTATGCCTACGATGACAACGGCACCAGGCAGGAGACGCTGACGCTGCGCTCGAACAGCGAGGAGATCAACCAGCAGCTCGAGACGAAGCTCAACGAACGGCTGGCGATGGCCGGCATCGAGGTGATGGAGGCGCGGATCAACTACCTGGCCTATGCACCCGAAATCGCAGCCGTCATGCTGCGCCGCCAGCAGGCCGATGCCGTGATTGCGGCCCGCGAGAAGATCGTCGAGGGGGCCGTGTCGATGGTCCACATGGCACTCGAACGCCTCACGGACGAAGAGGTCGTCGAGCTGGACGAGGAGCGCAAGGCCGCGATGGTCTCGAACCTGCTCGTGGTGCTCTGTGCCGACGAAGCCGCGCAGCCCGTCGTCAACACCGGAACGCTTCACCACTGATAACGGATGGCCAAAGAGACCAATACCCGCAGTTTCGTCCTGCGCGTGGATGCGGCGACGATGGATGCCCTGGAGGCATGGGCCGAGGACGAGTTCCGCTCGATCAACGGCCAGCTTCAGTGGATCATCGCCGACGCCCTGCGGCGCAGCGGACGGCTCAAGCGCCCGCGTGCGGCGGCCGTGGCCGGAGCTTCCGACCCGGCCGGGTAGACCGCCGCGCCGTCGGAGGCCGATGCTCCCGCGCGTCCCGCGGGCGGAAAGGGAAAGTCGGGCCGTGCCGCCGCTGCGGAGGATGAGTCCGGCACGCGGGCAGCCATCGAACCAAAGAGCGAAGTGCAATGAAACCGGAAAAGCAAATCGGCAAAGGTGGCACCGGCCGCCTCTTCACGGCCGACGCCATGCGGCCGCAGGATGGGCATCCCGCGTGTGAATCCTCCAGGGAGCGGGCGCACGGTCGCCGGCGGTTGTCGGGCCTCGGCGGACGGCGCTGGCTGTGGGTCGCGTCCGCGGTACTCTTCTCGGTGCTGCTCTGCTCCCTGCTCGGATGGATCGATCAGGGTGCCGCGCAGTCGCCCGTTCCGGGTGGCCTCGTTTCGGGGATTGCGGCCCTCGGCTGGACGGTTGGCCGCTGGGGCTGGTGACTCCGCTGTACGGGCAATCGAAAATCGAACAGTAAAACAGGATGAAACTGAAAAAACAGATAGGTAAATGGAGCGTCGGCCAGTTGTTCACGCCCGGCGGCGTGCTGCAGTGGGGCGGGCATCTCATGCAGAAGGCTGCGGAGGAGCGGGAGCGTGACCGCCGGCAGGTTCGGCGCCTGCGCGAGCGGATGCGGCTCTTTGTGCGGAGCCGGCTGTGGCTGGGGGTCGTGCCGGTGGCGGTTCTTTCGTTCGTCATCTTTTTCCTGCTCCGCCTGATCGACCTGCGGGCCATGCAGGCGCTCGGCTGGGGCGGCATCGCGGCCGGTGTTGCGGCCGCCTGCTGGGCGATCGGCATCTGGGCTTCGACGACCTCCGACGAAGAGGTCATGAAGCAGGCCGAGGAGGATGCCGTGTCGCGCTGGATCACCCGCACGGGGCGCCGCAGCCGTGTCGGACACCTGGTCATGAAGGCCCTCGGGATCGTCCTCGCGCTGGGGGCGCTGGCGCTGCTCGTCTCGCCGCAGATCGAGCAGCTCGTCTCGGAGCCGGGACAGGTCGTGCGGGCCCTGACGGGCATCCTGCTGAAGGTGCAGGCGATCGTGCTGGTCTTCGTGCCCCTCTTCCTGACGCGCGGCCGGTAGCGCCGGTGCGGCCGGTGAAAGCATGAAAAAACCGCCCTCGGGCGGTTTTTTCATGCCCGGCGGCTTGCGGCGGGTGCGGATTGGGGAAAAGTGCGTATCTTTGGGCAGCAAAACACGCATGTTATGTTGGAAAAAGGACTTTCAGCCCAGAGCCGCACGCAGGTGACGGCCGAAAATACGGCAGCCCGGATGGGATCGGGCGACATGGAGGTATTCGCCACACCCGCCCTGGTGGCGCTGCTCGAAAATGCGGCGATGAAGGCCGTGGCCCCGGCGTTGGCCGAAGGGCAGACGACCGTCGGCGCCGAGATGAACTGCACGCACATCAAGCCCTCGGGACTCGGTGCCGAGATCACGGCAACGGCCGTGCTGACCGCGGTCGAGGGGCGCAAGCTGACCTTCAACGTCGGGGCCCGCGACGAGGGGGGGCTCATCGGCGAGGGGGTGCACATCCGCTACGTTGTCGACCGCGAGCGCTTTATGGCCAAGGTCGGCGGCCGGTAGGCGCTTCAGAGCGGCTCGCCCGAACCCCAACGAGAAAAGGGACCCCCGCATCGTGCGGAGGTCCTTTTTTTTGCGCGCTGACGGATCGCGTCAGAGACCGATCAGGAGGTGTTCGAGCAGGATGACCAGCATGCCGGCCAGGTATCCGGCCAGAGCCAGCCACGTGATGCGCTTCACATACCACGCGAAGGTGATATTCTCGAGCCCCATGGCCACGACGCCCGCCGCCGAACCGATGATGAGCAGGCTGCCGCCCACGCCGGCGCAGTAGGTCAGCAGGTGCCAGAAGAGTCCGTCGGCCACGAAGTTCTGCAGGTAGGCCGGATCGACCGCTGCGGCCACCGTCGCCGGATCGGCCAGCGGGTACATGCCCATGCAGGCGGCGACGAGCGGCACGTTGTCGATGACCGACGAGAGGATGCCGATCACGCCCGTGATGGTGAAGACCTCGTGCACCTCGCGGTCGAGCCAGTCGGCCACGTCGGTCAGCACACCGGCGCTCTGCAGGGCGGCGACCGACATCAGGATGCCGAGGAAGAAGAGGATCGTCGGCATGTCGATATGCTTGAGAATCTTCGAGACGCGGTTCTGGATCGACTCCTCCATGTTGCGCTTCAGGTCGTAGAGGATCTCCGTGAGGGTCCACATCACGCCCAGCGCCACCATCATGCCCATGTAGGGCGGCAGGTGCGTCACGGACTTGAAGATCGGGACGAAGAGTAGGCTCAGAACGCCCGTTACGAGGATGAAGCGGCTCATGCGCGGCCCCACGCCGGCAGGCAGACCCACGGAGGCACCCTGTGCGGCGACCTGCGCGGCGATGCTTGCGGAGACGGGGGTTGCCGACGTGTCGGCGATGTAGCGCGTGGCGATGGCCGTGGGGATGACAACCGAGACCAGACACGGCAGGATCTGTGTGGCGATGAGTGCTCCGGCCGTGACGTTGCCGCGCATCCAGAGCATGATGGTCGTCACGTCGCCGATGGGCGACCAGGCGCCGCCGCTGTTGGCCGCGATGACGATCACGCTGGCGAAGACCCAGCGCTCCTTGCTGTCGTCGATCAGCCGCCGCATGACCATGATCATGATGATCGTCGTGGTCATGTTGTCGAGCGCCGCCGACATGAAGAAGGTAATCAGGGAGAGCAGCCACAGCAGCTTGCGTTTGCGGCGCGTGGTGATGTGTTCGGTGATGACGTTGAAGCCTCCGTGCATGTCGATGAGCTCGACGATCGTCATGGCACCGATCAGGAAGATCAGAATCTCGCACGTGTCGCCCAGGTGGTCGATCAGTTCGTGCGCAATGTTGGTGTCGTGGCCCCAGATGCTGAAGATCGTCCAGATGGCGCCGCACATCAGCAGGGCGATGGCCGCTTTGTTGATTTTTACCTTGTGCTCCAGTGCGATGAAGACGTAGCCCACCACGAAGAGCAGAATCATTGACAGAATCATCTTGCAGAATTTTGATGTACCTTGTTCATTCCCCGACGGACGGCTCCGTGGAGGCTCTCCCGCCGGAGTGAACGCGCAAAATTACGAAAAAACCCGACACGGTTTTCTCCCCTTTCGGCATTTTTCGGGTGTGGAATTGCTTTTTGGATTTTTTTGCCTATCTTTGTGGCGCTTTCGAGCAACTGTTTGAGCTGTGGTGTAATGGTAACACAGCAGATTTTGGTTCTGTCGTTCTGGGTTCGAATCCCGGCAGCTCAACACGAAAGGAGAGGTCTCGCATGCGGAACTTCTCCTTTTGCGTATGTGCGGATGCCCGGGGGTCACCGCATCTTGCGGTGCGAGAGCAGGGCGGCGATCCACAGCAGCACGATCGACCCGATGACGGCCGTCACGAGGCTGCCCAGCGTGCCCACGGGCACCAGCCCGATGAGCGAGAAGAGCCAGCCGCCCAGCACGCCGCCCACCAGTCCGACGAGCAGGTTGACCAGCAGCCCCGAACTGCCGCCCTTGACGATGAGGTTGGCGATCCATCCGGCCGCCAGCCCCAGAAGCAGATACCACAGAAAGTACATAGTCTACGGATTTTGTTGGTTACGCGGGCATCCGCTGCAAAATCCGTTCCCGAACCGTACCGGCAGGGCTGTCGCCCGCACCCGGCCTTCCGTGCGGACCCCGAGACGGCGGATTGCTCCGCGCGGGCCGGTCCGAAGGGAGGGTGCGGCACGTCCGAAGGGGCTGCGGCGGGAACTTTTTATTTGCGGGAGTTTTGGAAAATGGTTAGTTTTGTGTCCGTATCGAACAATAGCTCCCGACACCATGAAAAAGACACTTTTTGCATCGATTCTTCTGCTCCTTGCCGTCACCTGCGTCCGGGCCCAGCGGCTCGAAACACGCGACGAACGGCTCGACCGGGTCTTCGGCATCGCCGTGCGGACGCTCTGCGGCAACGTCGAGGACGGCATCATCAAGGCCGGCGGCGCCTACGGCGGCGAGTGGACGCGCGACGTGGCCATCAACGTGTGGAATGCGGCGAACCTGCTGCTGCCCGAGGAGGCCGAACGTTCGCTGTGGCACGTGACGACCGACAACCGCACGATGATCGGACACCAGTACTGGGATCAGATCATCTGGGTGACAGGCGCCTACGACCATTATCTGGCCACGCAGGATACGCTCTTCCTGCGGCAGGCGTACATCGCTTCGGCCAATACCATGCGGCGGCTCGAGAAGGAGGCCTTCGATGCGGAGTACGGGCTTTTTACCGGCCCTTCGGTCTTCAACGACGGAATCGCGGGGTATGAGGAGCCGGTCTTCGATCCGGCGGTCGGATCGAGCTATGTGCTCGACTATCCCGAGGCGGCTCATGTCAAGTGCTTGAGCACGAACTGCATCTATTACAATGCCTACCTCCTGCTGGCGCGGATGTCCGACAAACTGGGCTTTGCGGATGAGGCCGCGGCGTACCGGCAGAAGGCCGCGACGCTGAAGCAGGCCATCCGGAAGCATCTGTACGATTCCGAGACGGCGACCTTCGCCTACCTGATCGACGGCCACGGCACGGTCCATCACTTCCAGGAGGGGCTGGGCCTTTCGTTCGCCATCCTCTTCGGCGTGGTCGACCGCGGGGAGGCCGCCCGGATCGTCGACGGGGCCTATGTGGCGCCGTATGGCCTGCCGTCGGTCTATCCTGCCTTCAAGCGCTTCTCGAAGGAGCGGCCCGGCCGCCACAACGTCCTGGTCTGGCCCTTCGTCAATGCGTTCTGGGCCGATGCGGCCCTGCATGCGGGGCGCGAGGAGCGCTTCGCCTTCGAACTGGAGAACCTCTGCCGCCTCGTGACGGCGAGCGACGGCTGTTTCTATGAGATTTACGACCCCTACACGGGCAAGGTCTGCGGCGGCTGGCAGGTCGGGGGCGGGCCCGGTCCCGACGGCGTGTGGGATTCGATCCACGACCAGACCTGGTCGGCCACGGGATTCCTCCGCATGGTGCTGCGCGGCATGCTGGGGCTGGAGTTTACCGAACATGGGCTGCGTATCGCGCCGAATCCCCGGCTGATGGCCCGCTTCGGCTTCGAAAGGCTGACCGACCTGCGCTATCAGCAGGGTACGGTCGATCTTGTGCGGCGGGGCGACGGCGACGTCATCCGCGAAATCCTGCTCGATGGCAAGCCGGCAGGCGGACAGTCGGTCCTGCTGCCGGCGCCGCATACGGGCCGGGCCGTGGTCGAGATCGTGACGGAGTGATGTGTGAAATCGCGCTCGGGCGGCGGGGCCCGGTAATGGATCGGAGGAGCCGACGGCTCCTCCGTTTTTTTTGTTGCGGCCGTCAGAGCGCCTGCCGCAGGGCCCGGGCCAGCTGGTCGGGGCACGAGGTGCCGCGGCCCCGGCAGTCGATGCCTTCGAGGCGGGCGATGGCCTCCCCGACCTTCATGCCGCGTACCAGCGCGGCGACGCCCTGCGTATTGCCGTGGCAGCCGCCCGTGAAGACGACGCTGCGGATGGTGTCGTCATCGACGACGATGTCGATCTGCCGGGAGCAGGTCCCGACGCAGGTGTGGGTTATCTGTCGTGTCATGCCGTTTTCGTTTTTGAACGGCGCAAAGATACGCTTTTTGCCCGGATGCCGCTCCTGCGGGCGCAAAAAGATGCATTGCCGGACGGACCGGGCATCCCAAGAGGCGCTTGGAATGACTCTCCTTTCCGGCAATGCGGGTATTCTTAACAGGGTGGATGAATACTACACAAATGTAGTGATTTTTCCGCTGAAAACAAAAAAACAGCAAAGATTTTTTGCTGTTTTTTCGGACCCCACGGGCGGTTTACTGGCGCTGGAGCTCGGAATTGTCGGCAACGACCATGTTCTTGTCGATGCGCAGCGTGACGTTGCTGTCCACCTCGATGAGCAGCGTCGTCTCCTTGATCTCCTTGACCGTACCGTAGATGCCGCCGGCGGTGATGATCTTGTCACCCTTCTTGAGCCCGTCGCGGAAGGCCTGCATCTGCTTGCGGCGCTTGGCCTCGGGACGCCACATGAAGAGCCACAACACGAGGACCATCAGGGCGATCATGATGATGAAGCTGTACTGCTGCATGAAACCCGGCTGGGGTTCTACGGGCGCAGCCTGAAGAAAATTGATCATATTCTATTCGTTTTAAGTGTTTGTTTTCCGTTGTATTCCGCGCAAAGATACGAATTATTGTCGAAATCGCAAGCCCTTATTCGATTTCCGCTTCGACGAAAATCCGCAGGGGCCGCGCCGCGCCGGCCAGATGCAGGTCGACGGTCTTGAGCTGCCAGCCGTGTTCGCCGCGCGAGTCGAAGCGCAGGCGCAGGCGGCGTGCGGCGCCCGGTGCAACGGGCTCGCGGTCAAACTCGAGCGTCGTGCATCCGCAGCTGCGGCCGTAGGAGGCGACGGCCACGGTCCGCGAGGCGTCGTTGACGAGCCACAGGCGCAGCTCGGCGATCTCGCCCGAGTGCAGGCGTCCGAAACGGACGGTATCGCTCCCGCCCTTTTCGAGAATTGCGTCCGTAAGCGTGATTTTCGGGCCCGTGCGTTGTGCCGGGTCGCTCTCTGCCTCTTTTGGTGCGGCGTTAGGACGTCCCGCGCGGGCTCCGCACGAGACGGCAAGCGCGAGTGCGAGCGCCGCGGCCAGCAGCCGGAGCGGGGCGTATGCGGGGCGGGCGCGCATGGCTCAGATCAGGCCGCGGCCCGACTTGCGGATGCGGCCCTCCTCGGTCAGCGAGGCCACGATCTTGTCCAGCACGCCGTTGATGAAGGTGCTGCTGCCCGGCGTCGAGTAGTATTTCGAGATTTCGATCCACTCGTCGAGCGTCACCTTGACGGGAATCGACGGGAAGGAGATCAGCTCGGTCATGGCCGTGCCGATGATGAGGTTGTCCATGAAGACGATGCGCTCGACGTCCCAGTTGGCCGTGAACTTCTCGATGTACTCCTGGCAGGAGTTGTAGTTGACCAGCGACTTCTCGAAGAGCGTCTTCACGAACTCCGGATCGTCGGGGCTCTTGAACTTCGGGGCGACCTTCAGCTCCGTGTGCGAGGCGCGCAGCGAGGAGAGCGTGCGCAGCACCATGACGAGGATGTAGGGCAGGTCGTCGCTCCAGAGCAGCGACATCTCCTCCAGCGCCTCGTCCAGCGCGTCGCACTGCTGCAATTCGTTGAGGAAGGTCTCGACGAGGCGGCGGTCGTCGTCCAGCGAGCGTTCGTCGCGCTGCATGTACTCCTTGTAGTAGTCGCTCTCGGTGAGCTGCGTGTAGAGCGTGCGGATCAGCTCGGGGTACTGCGCCCAGCCCAGCTTGCGCGCGGCTACGCGGTCGTTGACCGAATCGCTGTTGGCGATGATGCGGATGACGGCGTTGTCGACGAATTTTGTGTTCGGGTGGAGGTCTTCGTATGTCGGCAGTTTCTTCTGCTTGGCCAGCTCCTGCCGCTGCTCCGCATAGCGTGCCACCTCGACGGGGAGGATCAGCAGCTGGAAGTAGAGGTCGTAGGCCTTGTCGACGGAGGCCATCAGCGTCTTTTCCGAGGCCATCATGTTGTCGGCGCCCGACTTCAGGTGGGCGAACAGGGCCTTGATGACCTTTATGCGGAGTAATCTTCTGCTCAACATAACTTTTAGAACGTATTTTTGACGGCCGCAAAGATAGGAATTTTTTCCGGAATGAAAGAAATTATTGCGTATCTTTGCAGCCGTATGGAACAGATCGCAGAAAAACAGCCTTACGACGTGATTGTCGTTGGGGCGGGTGCCGCGGGCATGATGGCCGCGGGCACGGCGGCGCGCAACGGCCGGCGGGTGCTGCTCATCGAGAAGATGGAGAAGTCGGGCCGCAAGGTCCGCATCACGGGCAAGGGACGCTGCAACGTGACGAATGCCCGGCCGCCCGAGGAGTTTGCCGCGCAGGTGCGCACGAATGCCGCCTTCTTCGCCCCGGCCTTCGCCGAGTTCAACAACCGGGCGACGATCCGCTTCTTCGAGCGGCAGGGCGTGAAGCTCGACATCGAGCGCGGCGAGCGGGTCTTCCCGCGCAGCGGCAAGGCCTGGGACATTGCCAACGCGCTGCTGGACTACTGCGTCGACAACGGCGTGAAGATCCTCTACGACACGCGCGTGGTGCGCATCCTGACGCTCGGCGACCGCGTCTACGGCGTGGAGTACGTCAACAAGCGCGGCTTTGAGCGCCGGGAGGAGGCTCCGCAGGTGATCCTTGCGACGGGCGGCGTCTCCTATCCGGCTACCGGCTCGACCGGCGACGGATACGCCTTTGCGGCCGATCTGGGCCATACGATCGAGCCGCTGCGCCCCTCGCTCACACCGCTGGTCACGTCGCACCCGCAGGCGCGCCACCTCGACGGGCTGCTGCTGCGCAACGTGCGGGCCGTGCTCCACATCGACGGGGAGCCCGTGCGCGAGGAGTTCGGCGAGATCGGCTTCTCGGAGCGCGGCATCGAGGGGGCCGTGGCGCTGCGCATGAGCCGTGACGCCGTGGATGCGCTCATCGACGGGCGGCGCGTGAAGATCGTCCTCGACCTCAAGCCGGCGCTCGACGAAGAGACCCTGCGCGACCGCATCGCCCGCGAACTGGCCGACATGCAGCCCACGGAGTTCTTTGCCGAACTGCTGCGCAAGCTGGTTCCCAAGCAGCTGGTCTTCCCGCTGGCCCACGAACTGGACATCCACTCGAAGAGCTACGTCTCGAAGCTCACGGAGGAGCAAATCACGCGCCTGATCCGCACGTTGAAGGGGCTGACGTTCCCCATTGCGGACTACGCCCCCTTCGAGTACGCCGTGACGACGGCCGGCGGCGTGCGCTGCGACGAGGTGAACCCCCATACGATGGAGTCGCTCAAGGTCCGCGGCCTCTATTTTGCCGGTGAGGTGCTCGACTTGGATGCCAATACGGGCGGTTACAACCTCCAGATCGCCTTCTCCACGGGCCGGCTGGCCGGCATGCTCAAAAAGTAGGCGGCGATGCGTATCGGCGGTCATCATATCGGTTTTCGCCTCTCGGGCCGGCTTTCCGAGCTGCGCAACCGCCTCGCGCGTGCCCGCTACTTCCGCGGCCACGGCGTCCATTCGCCCTTTGTCTACGACATCGTCCGCGAGGTCTTCATGCGGCGGGAGCTGCTGCCGGGCGACCGCGCGCTCTACCGGGCTCTGTGTGGGGCGGGTGTCGCGCCGCGCCGCGCCGTGCAGCTGCAGAACCTGGCGATCCACTGCGGCTATGCGACCTTCGGCATGAATCGTGCGGAGGGGGAGCTCTGCATCGCGCTGCCCGACCTGCCGCGTGCCGCAACCCTCGCCCTGGTGGCCGAGGCGGCTGCCGGACGCCGGACCGTGGCGCTGATCGCCCCCTATGCCGGGCGCGAGCGGCAGGCGCTCTGCCGGCAGATCATTGCGGCGCACCGTTCGACGACGGTGGACAACCGGGGCTATCTGCTTGTGTTCAACAACCATTTGCCGAAACAACATTTTCAACTATGAAAGTATACACCAAAACCGGAGACAAGGGAATGACGTCGCTCATCGGCGGCGAGCGGGTATTCAAGTGCGACGAGCGGGTCGAGGCCTACGGCTCGGTCGACGAACTGTCGGCCTTCGTGGCGCTGCTGACCGACCGGCTGCGTCCCGATGCGGCGCTGGCGTCGCACGTGGAGGAGCTCAACCGCATCCTCTCGCGGCTGATGACCGTCGAGGCGCTGCTGGCTGCGGGCGAAGGGGGGCGCGACAAGATGGCGCCGCTGGCTCCCGATTGCGTGGCGTGGCTCGAGGCGTGCATCGACACGATGCAGGCCGCGCTGCCGCCGATCGACAAGTTCACGATCCCGGGCGGACACGAAGCCGTGTCGCTGTGCCACGTCTGCCGCACGGTCTGCCGCCGGGCCGAACGGGCGGCGCTGCGGGCCGATCAGCGCTACGGCGTCGATGCCACGGCGCTCGTGTGGCTGAACCGCCTGTCGGACTATTTCTACCTGCTGGGACGCACGCTGACGGCGCACTATCGGGTGGAAGAGACGTTGTGGATACCCTAAAGGGTTCTTTTTCAGCAACGGAACGTTGTAACGGTGATGTTTTGACGTTTTTTCTTTGTATTTCTTGTTTTTTTTATACTTTTGCAATCCGGTCATGGCTACTGTCGTAGCCCGCGAGGACTGTAAGACGTTGATTGTAAGTAACTAAAAAAAACTACTATTATGTATTGGACGCTTGAACTGGCCTCGAAACTCGAGGATGCACCCTGGCCCGCGACGAAAGATGAACTGATAGATTATGCAATTCGTTCCGGTGCGCCGCTCGAAGTGCTTGAGAACCTGCAGGAAATAGAGGATGAGGGAGAGATCTACGAATCCATCGAAGATATCTGGCCCGACTATCCTTCAAAAGACGACTTCTTCTTCAACGAGGAGGAGTATTGACGCTCTTCGAATAGATTAAACAATTAAATATCAGCGCGATAAACAATGAAAATTTGTTTGTCGCGCTGGTGTTTTATGGCCTTGGGCGGTGCGGTTTTGGGGGCAATTTACATCTTTAGAGAGGAAAAATCGGGATTTGTTAGGACTAATTTCATTACCTTTACAAAGGTTTGTGAGTATTGCCGCAAGCTGTTGCGATGATGCTTTTAATAATCATGGAAAATCCATAGACCTTTTCATGGATCGGACAAATCTTTTGAAACAGTATCAATATTGGGTTATATGAGACAATTCAGTAAGAAAGTCGTTGAGGAACTCGGGTATTATGTCTATGCTTTGATAGATCCGAGAGATCACAAGATATTCTATATCGGCAAAGGTTGCGGCAACAGAGTGTTCCAACATTGTCTTGCGGCAATTCTGGAGGATGACGAAACCCTGAAGCTCGACACGATTCGTGCAATTCTCGATTCCGGATTGGAGGTAGGTCATTATATTCTTCGTCACAGGCTTTCGGAAGAGGTGGCACTTCAGATGGAGTCATTGCTGATAGATGTCCTGACTTATTCTGCATTCAATACGGAGCATGTGTTGGCAAATATCAAGGGCGGCTACCATCAGTGGAATGAGGGAATCAAGACGATAGAAGAGATAGGTGTTATCTATGAATGTGAAAAGATCAATATCGATGCAAACGATAATGGTCATATATTGTTAGTCAGTCTGAACAAAAGCTATGATTCAGTAAAAGATAAATATAAAAGAGTAGATATATATCAAAAGACCAGGAAATATTGGTCCATATCACCGTTCCGTGCCAAAGAAATACGTTACGTACTGGGGGTATATCATGGAATTGTCAGGGCTGTGCTTAAGGTGAGTGGGTATACGTGGTCAAAAGTTGACGATGAGCTCGGAAATGAATTTAAACGGGAAAGGTGTTGTTTTGAAGGAGTATTGGATGACAACTCACCTTATATGAACAAGGACGTAACTAAATACCCGTTTGGAAGTGGAGGGGCATTCCGTTATATTTAGCGGATTGAGACGTGCCGATAGTCTGTGGTACAAAAATATTTTAGGCCCGGAAACGCCCTTAATTCCCCGTCAATCAGCTGGATTGGCGGGGAATTATTTGTTTGGGTGCGGGGTGCGGGCGCTTCGATATGAGTAATATCAGCAAAATTTTATAGTTTTTCAGTCGCTCGGTTGTCTAATATGGTAGAAATCTGAAATCATGATGGAACTGAAGGAACAGGAATTCACCCGATTGGTGGAAAGGCACAAGACTGTCGTCTATACCGTCTGCTATATGTTTTCCGGAGGCAGAGAGGAGGCGGAAGACCTTTTTCAGGATGTGCTGGTCAGGCTCTGGAGAGGATATGACTCTTTCCGCGGAGAGTCGGATGTCCGGACCTGGATCTACCGCGTAAGTCTCAACACCTGCATTAACGGACAGAAGCGGAAGAAAAGAAGACAGAAGACCACGCGCGTTCCGTTAAGCGTCGATGTTGATCTCTTCGGAGGGATAAGCGACAGGGCGCTGCAGGTCAGACGGCTGTATGACAGGATAAACCGTCTCGGACTGGTTGACCGGGCGCTGATTCTCCTGTGGCTCGAAGGGTTGTCTTATGAGGAGATCGGGGCGGTCATAGGCATTTCCGTAAAGAATGTCTCCTTCCAGCTCTACAGGATCAAGGAGGAACTCAAGAAAATGAACATCTAAATCAATGGGCTATGCAGAATGACAATTTATCCATGCAGGATGAACTCCGGCAGATGAAGTCGGATTATGAACACCTCAAGGCGGGGGTGGACAGGCAGATGATAATCAACCGGCAGCTGATGGAAACGGTCTTCCGGAGCAAGGTCGGGGTGCTGGATTCAAACCGGAAAGCCACCATGGCAGGTGCGGGGGCCGCGGTACTTGTCACGCTGGTTGCCTCCCATATCAGGGGGCTTGACATGGGCCTTGCCGGTATGCTTGCGGCATTCTATGTCCTTATGCTGATCGGCTATGGATTTATGTACCGGAAGCTCGGAAAAATAGAATACGGCACGGACGATGTCGTCTCGACGACGGCCAGATTAAGGAAATTCAAACGTAACTACATGATCGTCAATGCGGTCTCATGGGTGCTGGTGGCCGGCCTTATGTGCTTCATGCTTCCCGAGATTCACCACTCGTTCCGCATTCCGGCGCGGGGTGTCGCCGCCATAGCCGTCATGTGCGTTGCCCTTCTGGCTGGCGTCTGTAGTCAGTATCTGATTGACAGGAAGGTGCTTAAGGCCTGCGATGAGATAATCGACCGCCTGAAAGACCGGTCGTGACGGCTTCATCCTACTGCTTCCCGGCGCTTCGGGTATAAACGATGCTGCATGCCGGCGGGACGGACAAAACGGTTTGTCTGTCCCGCCGGCTTCTGCGTGAAGGCCCGCGCCGCACGGGAGAGCCGGCGTAGAGTGGGGCGGATGGCCCGTCATCACGCCGGACTGCGGACAGCAGTCCGAGTGTGGCACGAAACCGCAACCGTTTCGTCTTTTTTTATATCTTTGCGTTCGTATTGACCTTGTACGCATGACACCTGCCGCCGTTATCGCCACCACCGTGGGCTACATAGCCGTGCTCTGCGCCGTTGCCTGGGTCTCGGGACGCCGTGCCGACAATGCCGGCTTCTTCACCGGGAACCGGCGCACGCCGTGGTTCATGGCGGCCTTTGCCATGATCGGCGCCGCGATGTCGGGCGTGACCTTCATCTCGGTGCCGGGCTCGGTGGCCGCCGACTCCTTCTCCTACATGCAGATGGTCGCCGGCTTCACCGTCGGGCAGCTCATCGTCGCCTTCCTGCTTATCCCGACCTTCTACCGGCTCCGCCTCGTCTCGCTCTACGAGTACCTCGACGGCCGTTTCGGTGCCCGCTCGCACGCCGCCGGGGCGTGGTGCTTCTTCTTCGCGAAGATGCTCGGCGCGGCGCTGCAGGTCTATGTCGTCTGCACCGTCATGCAGCTGCTTGTCTTCGACCACTACGGACTGCCCTTCTGGCTCAATGCGGTGGTGACAATGTCCCTCGTGTGGCTCTACACGCGGCAGGGCGGTGTCCGCTCGCTCATCCGCACCGATATCCTCAAGACGTGCTGCCTGATCGCAAGCCTTGTGCTGTCGATCGTCTTCATCTCCCGCACGCTGGGGCTCTCGTTCGGCGAGATGGCCCGCGAGGTGGCGGCATCGCCCCATTCGCGGATACTTTTCCTCGACGATCCCGCTTCGGACCGCTACTTCTGGAAGATGTTTGTCGCGGGTATCGTGACGCTCGTCGCCATGACGGGCCTCGGGCAGGACATGATGCAGCGCAACATGAGCTGCCCGACGCCGCGCGATGCGCAGAAGAACATCCTGCTCACGGCCGTGTGCCAGATCTTCGTGATCTTCCTCTTCCTGGTGCTCGGCGTGCTGCTCTACCTCTACGTCGACCATGCCGGGCTCGCGCTGCCCGGGAAGAGCGACCAGGTCTTCCCGCTCGTTGCCGTGAACGGGGGGCTACCGACCGTCGTCGGCGTGATGTTTGTCGTCGGGCTTCTGTCGAGCACCTACTCGGCGGCGGGCGGTTCGCTCACGGCGCTGACGACCTCCTTCACGGTCGATATCCTGAAGGCGCCGCAGCGTTGTGACGACAACGCCCTGACGCGCATCCGGCGCCGGGTCCATGTGGCGATGGCCGCAGGCATGGCCCTCGTGATCCTCGCCTTCGGGTACGGAGCCGACGACAGCAGCATCAACCTCGTCTTCCGGGTCGTCAGCTACACCTACGGCCCGATTCTGGGCATGTTCCTCTTCGGCTTCTTCACGCGGCTGCAGGTCCGCGACCGCTGGATGCCGCTCGTTGCCGTGGCGGCACCCGTGTTGAGCGCCCTTCTGCAATGGGGCGTGCGCGAGGTGTGGGACTACCGAATCGGGTTCGAGCTGCTGGTCTACAATGCCGCCTTTACCATAATCGGTATGTTGCTGTTGAAACGTCATGAAAAGTAAGATATTATACCTCATCATCTCACTCTTTGCCACAGCTTCGGTCTCGGCCGCCGGGATCGGTGTGCATACGCGGCAGGAGGTAGGGCGCACCCTTACGCGCATCGTGGCGCGCGAGGTGGCGGGCGGTTACGTCAAGGTGCAGGCCGTGAAGGCGTCGCGCAGCCGCGTGCGCATCTACACCTCGATCGGGCTGTCGTACTATCCCTTCCGCGAGCAGAACGTGCTGGCGATGTACGACTCGGTGCGGGCCGTCCTGCCTGCCGAGTACCGCAAGGCACGGATCGAGCTCTACACCGACCGGCATGAGGTCTCGGAGCTCATCCCGATGGCCTGCCGCAACCATGCGGAGCTGGAGAAGCTCCGGAAAAAACGGCGCATCATCCCCTTTGTCAACCCTTCGGAGCGGCCCCTCGTGACGCCGCTCGACCGCCCGGCCGTGCCGACGCGCGGGCTGGCGGGACGCCATATCGCGCTGTGGCAGAGCCACGGCCGCTATTTCGACCAGACGCGCAACTGCTGGCGCTGGCAGCGCTCGCGACTGTGGATGACCTGCGAGGACCTCTATACGCAGAGTTACGTGTTGCCTTATCTGGTGCCGATGCTCGAGAATGCCGGGGCCAATGTGCTGCTGCCGCGCGAGCGCGACGTGCAGAAGCACGAAGTGCTGGCCGACAACGACGGCGGGGAGGCGCAGTACCGCGAACAGGCGGGCCGCGAGGCGTGGACGACGGGCGGTGCGGGCTTTGCGCACCGGCGCGAGGTCTACCGTTCGGGCGAAAACCCCTTCCGCGAGGGAACGACGCGCCGCACGCGCACGGTGACCGACCCGGCGGCGGAGAGCCGCGCCGTATGGAGCGCCGACATTCCCGAACGGGGCGAATATGCCGTCTATGTCAGCTATGAATCCACACCGGAAAGCACTGATGATGCAGTGTATACGGTCAGTCACCTCGGGGGACGGTCGAGCTATGCCGTCAACCAGACGATGGGCGGCGGCACGTGGGTCTACCTCGGGCGCTTTCACTTCGCGGCGGGGGAGCAGGAGGTTGTGACGCTCACGAACCGCTCGCGCCGCGCCGGACGCACCGTCTCGGCCGATGCCGTGAAGATCGGCGGCGGCTTCGGCAACATCGCCCGCACGGTGTGCGACTCGCTGCGGCGCCCCGGTGTGGAGTACACCGAGGAGACGAGCGGTTTCCCGCGCTTCTGCGAGGGGGCGCGCTACTGGTTGCAGTGGGCGGGCTTCGAGCCGGAGGTCTACACCCCGAAGCGGGGCACGGACGACTACAAGGACGACTACATGTCGCGTGCCCACTGGGTCAATGCCCTGATGGGCGGTTCGCCGCGCCTGCCCGACTCCGCGGGGCTGCGCATTCCGGTCGACATGGCGCTGGCATTCCATTCGGACGCCGGGGTTCGTGACGGCGACGGTATCGTCGGCACGCTCGGCATCTTCTATACGCGCGACACGAAGGGCCGCTTCGACGGCGGGGCCGACCGCTACCGCTCGCGCGACCTGACCGACCTGGTCATGACGCAGATTGTCTCGGACATCCGCCGCACGTGGGAGCCCGAGTGGAGTCGTCGCGGGCTCTGGAACCGTTCCTACTACGAAGCCCGCGTGCCGGGGGCCCCGACGATGCTGCTCGAGCTGCTCTCGCATCAGAACTTCGCCGACATGCGCTACGGCAGCGACCCGCGCTTCAAGTTCCTCGTCAGCCGCGCCGTCTACAAGGGCATCCTGCGCTACCTCGCGTCGCAGTACGACGTGCCCTATGTCGTGCAGCCGCTGCCGGTCGAGGCCGTGGCGACGGAGTTTGTCGGCGAGAGCCGCGTCTGCGTGTCGTGGACGCCCGTTGCGGACTCGCTCGAGGCGACGGCCGCGCCCGACGGATACATCGTCTACACGCGCATCGATGACGGCGCCTTCGACCGGGGCGTCTACACCGAAAAGCCCTTCCTCATCACCGAGCAGGAGCCCGGGCGTCTCTATTCCTACCGCGTGACGGCCGTGAATGCCGGCGGCGAGAGCTTCCCGAGCGAGACGCTCTCGGCGTGCCGCATGCCCGACGAAAAGGGCTGCGTGCTCGTCGTCAACGGCTTCGACCGCACGAGTGCTCCCTTCAGCATGCGGAGCGACTCGCTGGCGGGCTTCTATGCCGACGTGGACGGCGGCGTGCCCGACCGCCGCGACATCTCGTTCATCGGCAACCAGCGCATCTACGACCTCGGCATGGCCCGCTGCGAGGATGACAGCCGCGCGCTGGGCGCCTGCACGTGGGACTATGAGACGGACGTGCTCGGCGGCAACAGCTTCGACTACCCGGCGCTGCACGGGCGTGCGATCATGGCGGCGGGGTACTCCTTCTGCTCGGCGTCGGTCCGCGCCGTGGAGCGGGGCACCTGCACGCTGGGCGCCTGTCCCGCCGTGGACCTCATCCTCGGCAAGCAGCGCACGACGACGATGGGCCGCGGCGTGCGCGAGGCTGTCTTCCGCACCTTCCCGCCCGATCTGCAGCGCGAGCTGGAGGAGTACCTCGCGCAGGGCGGGGCGCTCTTCGCCTCGGGCTGCTACGTGGCGTCGGACCTCTGGAACGGGGCGCTGTCCGACGCTTCGGACCGGGCCTTTGCCGAGCGGGTGCTCCGCGTGGCCTGGGACGGCGGGGCGGCACACCGCGGCCGGGTGCGCGTCGTGACGGGGCACGGCGGCTTCACGCGCGGCGAATACCGCTACCGCGACCGGCTGTCGCAGGACGGCTATGCCGTCGAGGCGGCCGATGTGCTCCGTCCTGCAGGCGAGGGAGCCTTTACGGTGCTGCGCTACATCGAGAGCGGCCGCACGGCGGGCGTGGCCTGCGATGCGGGTGCCCGCACGGTCGTCACGGGATTCCCGTTCGAGGCGCTGACCGATGCGGCACAGCGCGAGCGGCTGATGCGCGACGTGCTGGACTTCCTGTTCATGCAAAATGACAAATAACCGTTGCAATACACTAAAAACCAAAATATCATGTCACTCGAACAACGGATTTCAAAGGGAATCATGGAGGCCATGAAGGCCAAGGACACGGTGCGTTTGAGCGCACTGCGCAATGCCAAGAAGTACATCATCGAGGCCAAGACGGCCGGTCCGGAGATCGCCGAACTGCCCGATGCCGACGTGCTGAAGATTATCTCGAAACTGGCCAAGCAGGGCACGGACTCCGCGGCAATCTTCGCCCAGCAGAACCGGCAGGACCTCGCCGACGAGGAACTGGCGCAGGTGGCCGTCTATCAGGAGTTTCTGCCCAAACAGCTCACGGCCGGGGAGCTGACGGCCGAGGTGAAGGCCATCATCGCCGAGGTGGGTGCCACGTCGATGAAAGAGATGGGCAAGGTGATGGGCGTTGCGTCGAAGCGGCTGGCCGGCCGCGCCGAAGGCAAGGACATTTCGGCCAAGGTCAAGGAGTTGCTGTCGTAATCTGCGGCAGAACGGGAGGTGAATCCCGGCCTTGTGGCGGGAGGCTTTCCGGCGGGTGACGCTCCGGCCCGGCGTTCCGTGCTCCGTCCGGTGCATCCCGGGGGCATGGAGCGGCTGCGGCCCGGCCCGGCGCTTGCGAATCGTTGAAGAGAAACCGAAAAACATGCATATACTCGAACACCTGCACCGCAACGTCAGAACCGTTGCCATGCCGACGGCCATGGTGATCGGCGCCCTGCTGTGCCGTCCGTTCACGGCGCTGGAGGCCTGGTCGGGACAGATGATTACCCCGACGCTTATCTTCCTGATGCTATTCGTGACCTTCTGCCGCGTGAAGCCGAGCCAGATGCACCCCTCGATGATGCACCTGTGGCTGCTGCTCTTCCAGATCGCGGCGTGTGTCGGCGTCTATCTGCTGCTCTATCCGCTGAACGAAGTCGTGGCGCAGGGGGCGATGATCTGCGTACTGGCACCCGTGGCGATGGCCGCCGTCGTCATCGCTGGCATGCTCGGGGCCAACGTTGCGACGATGGCCACCTACAGCCTGCTGTGCAACATGGTTGTGGCCCTCGTGGCACCCGTCATCCTCTCCTTTACCGGAACGGGCGAGTGCAGCTTCACGGAGATTCTGGCCCGCATCGCCCCGCTGCTCATCATGCCCTTCGCCGCGGCGCAGTTCCTGCGTTTCGTCATGCCGAAGACCGCAAAGTGGATCGGCGACCACAGCCAGATTTCGTTCTACATGTGGCTGCTGTCGCTTGCGGTCATCATCGGCCGCACGACGGCCTTCATCATCGATCTGCACGGGGCCGACCTTTCGACCGAACTGTGGCTCGCCTTCGCGGCGCTGGTGATCTGCCTCGTGCAGTTCAAGGTCGGGCGCGCGCTGGGACGCCGCTACGGCGATCCGCCGGCCGGCGGTCAGTCGCTCGGGCAGAAGAATACGGTGCTGGCCGTGTGGATGGCGCAGTCGTTCCTCGATCCGATCTCGTCGATTGCCCCGACGGCCTACATCGTCTGGCAGAATATCGTGAACTCCTACCAGATTTACCGCAAGGACCACGAAAGAGGGTGGTAGATGGGGTGGAAATGATGCGATGGCGGGGCGGGGTCTCTCCGTCAGCGGAGGAGCGCCGCCTGCTCCAGCCCGAGCAGCAGCCGTTTGGCTGCAAGGCCGCCGGCGTAGCCCGTGAGTGAACCGTCGCTGCCGATGACGCGGTGGCAGGGGATGAAGATCGAGAGGGCGTTGGCGCGGTTGGCCGCGGCGACGGCCCGCACCGCGCGGGGGTGTCCCAGCCGGGCCGCCAGCCACGCATAGGAGCGGGTCTCCCCGGCGGGAATCTCCGCCAGCAGCTTCCAGACCGACTGCTGGAACGGCGTGCCGACGGTCAGCAGCGGAATGTCGAACGTGCGGCGCTGCGCGGCGAAGTATTCGTCGAGCTGCCGTGCGGCCCGGTTGAGCATGCAGCGGGTCGCTGCTTCGGCCGGGCGGTCCGGCTCACTGAAATCGGGCAGGGGAGAGGCGTCGCGGCACTCCGCAAGGCGGGCGTGCAGCCCCCGTTCGAGGCGCCGAGCAACGAAGTCGCGCGACGGGGCGTCGGCCCAGTCGCAGAGGCAGAGCCGGCTGTCGAAAGCCCCGAGACGCACCGCTCCGCAGGGCGTCGCATGGCGCCGCCACAGGATGAAGCGTCCGGTTGCAGCTTCGGGTGTGTCGTCGTGTCGTTCGCGGGTCACGCGGCGGCGTTTATTTGCGGAAGATGAAGTAGACGGCCAGAATCAGGCAGAGGAATCCGGCGAGGTGGTTCCAGCGCAGGGTGTCCGAGCGCATGAAGACCAGCGCGAAGACGGTGAAGACCGAGAGCGAGACGACCTCCTGGATCACCTTGAGCTCCCAGATCGAGAAGGGACCGCCGAATTCGGTGCTGCCGATGCGGTTGGCCGGGACCTGGAAGCAGTATTCGAACAGGGCGATGGCCCAGCTCAACAGCACGATGGCCATGAGGCCGAAGCGTTCGAGCCGCGACTTGAAGGCGATGTGCCCGTACCATGCCAGCGTCATGAAGGCGTTGGAGATGACGAGCAGAACGATGGTGGAGAGACCGCGTAACATGGTGACTGTATCAGCGTTTGAATGTTTGTTTCCGTTAAAGAGCGGTGCAAAAATAGACAAATTTTCAATACGTTGGCCATTGCTCCGCGAATTTTGCGGCCGCACGGACGTCCGGCGCTGCGAAACGTAGAGGCCGGAGGGCGCCGGTGCCGGGCCGTGCGGTCCGCTTGCCGGGCACTGGACAACGAAAGGAAGGTAAATATGCAACGGAGAGCGAAAAAAGGAGAATATGCGCTGGTGACGGGGGCCTCGTCGGGAATCGGCCGGGCCTATGCCGCACAGCTGGCCGCACTGGGTTACGGCGTGGTGCTGGTGAGCAATCGCGAGGAGGAGAACCGCACGGCCGCCGGGGAGATTGCCCGGCAGTACGGGGTCCGGACGCTGCCCCTCTGCCTGGACCTTGCCCGGGAGGATGCCGCGCAGCGGCTCCATGACGAGACCGCACGCCGCGGACTGGATATCGCCGTACTGGTCTGCAACGCCGGGATGCTGCTCTTCGGACTGACCGAGACGACGCCGCCCGAGCGCCTGCGCACGATCGTCGCGCTGCACTGCACGACCCCTGCGCTGCTGTGCCGCCTCTACGCCCCCGAGCTGGTGCGGCGCGGCGGCGGGGCGATCCTGCTCATGTCGTCGGCCACGGCCTGGATGCCCTATCCGACGATTGCGGCCTATGCCGCGACGAAGAGTTTTCTGCGCAGTTTCGCCCGTTCGCTCGACAGCGAGCTCCGCGGCCGGGGCGTGCATGTCACGGCGGTCTATCCCGGGGCTGTCGATACGCCGCTCTACGACCTGCCCGATACGTGGCGCCGCCGCCTGCGCCGCTGGGACGTGATGCTCCCGCCCGACACGGTGGCCCGCAAGGGGTTGAAGGCGCTCTTCCGCGGGCGGCACCGCTGCATCCCGGGTCTTTGCACGAAACTGTGCGTCGCCCTCTGCCGGATCATCCCGGCGGCGGCGATCCGTCCCGCCCTGCGCATCCCGGCCGTCCGCCGGCTGCTGCAATGGACCGAATGACCGCTGCCGGGGCGTTCCTCGCCGGTCGCTTCTACGGAATATGCACAGGGCCGCCCTCGCAAGGGCGGCCCTGCCGTTTGCAGCGGCGCAGCAACACAGTGAATCAGTCGGCGAGCAGGAGGTCGAGCCCCGGCAGGTCGGCGAACGTCGCACCGATCACGTCGGCATCCGTCTCGCGCTCGAGCACCTCGTGCGGCAGTGTCGTCGCAAGTGCCACGACCCGTCCGGCTCCGGCCCGCCGTGCCGATTCGATGCCCGCCTTGGCATCCTCGAAGACGACGCAGTCGGCCGGGGACATGCCGAGTGCCGCGGCGGCCGTGAGGTAGATCTCCGGATCGGGCTTGCAGCGCGTCACCCGGTCGCCCGAGATGCGGGCGTCGAAAAATTCCCCGATGCGGCACTTCTCCAGCACGAAATCGACATTCGCGCGGCAGCCCGACGACCCCACGGCGCAGCGCACACCCGCCGCGCGCAGCGACTCGAGCAGCGCGACGAGTCCCTCGACGGGGTGGATTTCCGGGGCGTAGATTTCGCGGTAGATCGCCTCCTTCTCCTCGGCCAGCGACGCCAGGCCCCGCTCGCGGAGCACCTCCGCGGGCATGATCAGGCGCATGATGTCGTCGTTGCCCATGCCGAAGGCCTGCGAGAGCTTCTCCTTCCAGCCCGTGACGCCGTAGCGCGCGCAGAAGATTTCAAAGGCGCGGATATGCGCCTGCGTATTGTCGACGAGCGTGCCGTCCATATCGAAAAGCGCAGCTCTCTTCATGATCGTTTCATTTCCATTTTATCAGTCGCAAAGAATCGACGGAAGGCCTTGCGGCCCTCCGTCGGTAATCGGGATATTCCTACAGGGTTTTGAGCACCTCGAGCAGCAGCGCCCAGAACTTGGGTACCGTGGCGATCTCGAGCCGTTCGTCGGGCGAGTGCACGCCGCGCAGCGTCGGGCCGAACGAGACCATCTCCAGGTCGGGGTACTTCTCGAGGAAGAGCCCGCACTCCAGTCCCGCGTGGATGGCCCGCACCTTGGGTTCCGCGGCGAAGAGGCGCTCGTAGGCGCTGACGGTCACCTTCAGCAGCTCCGAGTCGGGATTGGGCGCCCAGCCCGGGTAGCCGTCCGAATGGGCGACGTCGGCCCCGGCCAGCGCGAAGACCGACTCGACCATCTGCATGACGTAGGTCTTGGCGCTCTCGACCGACGAACGCTGCGACGAGGTGACGACAATGCGGTTGTCCGACTCGAACTTCACCGACGCGAGGTTTGTCGAGGTCTCGACGAGGCCCGGCACGGCGAACGACATGGCGATGACGCCGTTGGGCACGCCGACGAGCGAGTAGACCAGCCCGAACTGCGTCTTGCGGTCGAGCACCTCGTCCACCTCGGGCATCTCGTTGAGCGTGATGCGGAAATTGGGCTCGCGGTGCTTGAACTCGGCCTCCATGTCGGCGGCGAAGAGGCGGTAGCGCTTGATGAAGTCCTCCTTGTAGCGTGTCGGCACGCCGAAGATGGCGTAGGCCTCGCGCGGGATGGCGTTGCGCAGGTTGCCGCCGCAGAAGTAGCTCAGGCGCAGCTCGCAGCTCTGCATGCCGTCCCACAGCAGGCGTGCGACGGTCTTGTTCGAGTTGACGCGCCCCTTGTCGATGTCGTCGCCCGAGTGTCCGCCCAGCAGGTCGGAGACGTCGACGCGGAAGAACGAGTAGTTCTTCGGCGCGGGCTCCATCGTGTAGCGGAACGTGGCGATCGTGTCGATGCCGCCCGCGCAGCCGATGAAGATCTCGCCCTCGTCCTCCGAGTCGAGGTTGATGAGGTATTTGCCCGAGAGCATCCCCTCGCCCAGCTCGAAGGCACCCGTCAGGCCCGTCTCCTCGTCGACGGTGAAGAGCGCCTCGACGGGTCCGTGCTCGACCGCGGGGTCGATCAGCGCGGCCAGCGCCGCGGCCATGCCGATGCCGCAGTCGGCACCGAGCGTCGTCCCTTCGGCCTTGACCCACCCGTCCTCGATGCGCGTGCGGATGGCGTCGTGCTCGAAGTCGAACTCCACGTCGGAGTTCTTCTCGCAGACCATGTCCATGTGGGCCTGGAGAATGACCGTCGGGCGATCCTCGTAGCCCGGCGTGGCGGGCTTGCGCATCACGACGTTGCCGATGGCGTCCTTGCGGTAGTCGATGTGGTGCTGTTTGGCGAAGTCGACCAGAAAGTCGATGATCCGGCCCTCCTTCTTCGAGGGACGCGGCACGCGCGTGATGGCATCGAACTGTTCCCAGACGATGCGGGGTTCCAGTGAGGTGATTTCCGACATAGCGAATACAGGTTTTTCGCAAAAATAAAAAATTTTCCTAACTTTGACAAAAGTAATGACACGATTATGGAGTTCAGAATAGGACACGGATACGACGTGCACGCCCTCTCCGACGGCCTGCGGCTGGTGCTCGGGGGCGTGGAGATTCCCCACACGCAGGGGTTTGTCGCCCACTCGGACGGCGACGTGGCGATCCACGCCGTGTGCGACGCGCTGCTGGGTGCCGCGGCGCTGGGCGACATCGGGCTGCACTTTCCCGATACGTCGGACGACTACGCCGGCATCGACTCGAAAGTGCTGCTGGGCCGCGTGGCGGCGATGCTGCGCGAACGGGGCTACGAGATCGGCAATGTCGACTGCACGATCCGCATGCAGCGGCCCAAACTGCGGCCCTACATCGACGCCATGCGCGCGGCAATGGCCGGGGCGATGGGGATCGACACGGAGCGCGTGTCGGTCAAGGCGACGACGACCGAACACCTCGGTTTCGAAGGGCGCGAGGAGGGGGTCTCGGTCTCGGCCGTGGCGCTGATATTCAGACCCTGACGCAAAGACCTCCACAATATGATTATTCATCGACACCAAATAGACACAATTACAAACAAAAGCACATGAGAGAATAAAAGCATTACGCTAACGCCTGGCAGGCGAAACATACATAGATACGCATCGGCTTTTCTACTTGCATCAGAAAATTGGACACTTTCTAACAAGTAAGGAACTAAAGTTGATGCTCGTGCTGTTTTTCAGCGCGGGCATTTCTTCTGTCTTACTTGTGGGTCGTCCAATACCTCTGATGCAGACAAAAGATATTGTCCGCGTTTCTCTTTTGTATTTCTTTCAGACACAGGAAACAGCACGTGACCCCCATATTATTATGATCCATATCGGACAACTCATTGAAGCGGAACTTCGCCGTCAGGAAAGGACCATTACGTGGTTTGCAAAAAAGCTTTTTTGCGATCGAACCAACGTGTATAATATCTTCAAACGCCAAAGTATCGATACGGAAACCTTATTAAGAATATCCCAAATTCTGCATCATGATTTTTTTGTCCATTATAGGGAAGAAATAGAAAATCATATCGAGGACCCACTTTCGGATCCACAGAATGGCAAACCGTGAAAAAATTACCACACTCCTGTGTATGAATACACAACACAAGCCACTCGCACAAAATTTCAAATCTGGTTACTTTTGTGATGATAAAATACTTATACTATGAAAAAACTAAACTATCTTCTAATGATGTTTGTGGCTGCATTTGTCATGTGCTCTTTCTCTGCATGCAGTGATGATAAAGATGACGCCCCATCAACTTATTCTGCAATTGTCGGCAGCTGGCAGCAAACCAACACGGCAGGAACTCTTATCACGGTTAAATTCAACTCAAACAAAACCGGATCCATCAAATATGTTTATCCTAACGGGTCGGGAGATTCAACTGAAAATTTTGAATACGATTACCGAGAGGCCGAAAGATATTTAACCATCATCGGTTCGCAGTTGGAGGGATATTACGATGTCACAATAACAGCCAACAAACTGCAACTGCATTATGTTGATGCAAGCAATGATGAGTTATATTACGAATTTACAAGAGTCAATTAATTAAATTAAATAATAAAGACAAAGGCTGATCTCGTGAGCGGGGTCAGCCTTTGTGCTTGTTTTCCGGCAGCGCATGCCGCGGTGCGGGTGTCAGTAGACTTTCGAGATCGTGCCGGTGTACTGCACGGGGTTGTACCACGGGTTGGTGATCGTGAGGTTCGCACCGCCCGTGCGGGAGAAAATCTCGAAGGTGAAGGTGTAGGTCGAGGCCGAGAAGAGCGACGTCGAGAAGGTCACCATCCTCCCCTCGTGGGTCTGCTCGGAGGTGTAGCCCGTCAGGTTGGAGACCGTGTAGTTGATGACCGTCGAGTAGTAGGGCGGCACGTACCCCTTGACATAGGGCAGGCAGATGTCCGCCGTGCCGTCCCAGATCTGGACGCTGAAGGCCGGGTTCATGATCTGGCGCATGGGACCTGCGGGCTGCTGCTGCATGGTCTGGGGGTTGAACTGGAAGTTGCGCGACAGCACGAGCGAGTCGGTGAACTTCTCGTACTCGGCGATGCGGTCCGCACGGCGTTTCTCACGCACCTCGCGGCGCTCCTGCTTGGGCGACAGAACCTGCTTCTGTCCGATCACGGTGAAGGCCGCGACACACAGCAGCAGGCCCGTGACAACGATAAAGACTGTTTTTTTCATAGCACATAGGGTGTTGGTACGGCTATGAAATGCAAAATCAGTGCCTGACTGCTAAAGTCCCAGTTTTTTCAGGAATTGTCCCGTGTAGCTGCGTGCGCACTGCGCCACCTCGTGGGGCGTTCCCGCGGCGATGATCTCGCCGCCGGCGGCGCCTCCCTCGGGGCCGATGTCGATCAGGTGGTCGGCCACCTTGATGACGTCGAGGTTGTGTTCGATGACGATCACCGTGTTGCCGCGGTCGACGAGCTTGTTCAGCACCTCCAGCAGCAGGCGGATGTCCTCGAAGTGGAGCCCCGTCGTCGGCTCGTCCAGAATGTAGAGCGTGCGCCCCGTGTCGCGCTTCGAGAGCTCGGCCGAGAGCTTGATGCGCTGGCTCTCGCCGCCCGAGAGGGTCGTGCAGGGCTGCCCGAGGGTCAGGTAGCCGAGGCCCACCTCCTGAATGGCCCGCAGTTTCTGGTGGATGTTCGGGATGTTCTCGAAGAACTCCACGGCCATGTTGACCGTCATGTTCAGCACGTCGTCGATGTTCTTGCCCTTGTAGCGTACTTCGAGCGTCTCGCGGTTGTAGCGGTGGCCGCCGCAGGCGCGGCAGCGCACGTAGACGTCCGGCAGGAAGTTCATCTCGATGGTCTGCACGCCCGCGCCGCGGCACTCCTCGCACCGCCCGCCCTTGACGTTGAACGAGAAGCGCCCCGCCTTGAAGCCGCGCACCTGCGCGTCGGGCGTCATCTCGAAGAGCTTGCGGATGTCGGCGAAGACGTTGGAGTAGGTCGCGGGATTCGAACGCGGCGTGCGGCCGATGGGCGACTGGTCCACGACGACGAGCTTGTCGATGTGCTCGATTCCCTCGATCGAGTCGTATGCGAGCGGCTGGTCCAGCGAGCGGTAGAGCGCCCGGCTCAGAATGGGCCGCAGCGTCTCGTTGACGAGCGTCGACTTACCCGAGCCGCTCACGCCCGTCACGCAGATGAACTTGCCGAGCGGGAACTCCGCGTCGATGCCCTTGAGGTTGTTGCCGCGGGCGCCGCGGATGACGATCCGCTCGCCCGTGCCGGGGCGCAGCGTCGCGGGTATCTCGATGCGGCGGCGCCCGGTGAGGTAGTCCGCCGTGATGGTGTCGGTCTTGAGGATGTCGTCGAACGTCCCCGCGGCGACGATCTGCCCGCCGCGGCGCCCGGCCTTCGGGCCCACGTCGACGATGAAGTCCGCGGCGCGCATCATGTCCTCGTCGTGCTCGACGACGATCACCGAGTTGCCGGCGTCGCGCAGCTCCTCGAGGCTGCGGATCAGGCGCTGGTTGTCGCGCTGGTGCAGCCCGATCGAGGGCTCGTCGAGGATGTAGAGCACGTTGACGAGCTTCGAGCCGATCTGCGTGGCGAGGCGGATGCGCTGGCTCTCGCCGCCCGAGAGCGAACGCGACGAGCGTGCGAGCGACAGGTAGCCCAGCCCCACGTCCATCAGGAAGCGCAGCCGCTCGCGGATCTCCTTGACGATCTCCTGGGCGATCCGGCGCTCCTTTTCGGAAAGGTACTCCTCGATGTGGGACATCCAATGGGCGAACTCCTCGATCGAGAGGGCCGAGACCTCGGCGATGTTCTTTCCGCCGATGCGGAACTGCAGGGCCTCCTTGCGCAGGCGCGTGCCGCCGCAGACCGAACACTTGCGGTAGACGAGGAACTGCTCGCGCCACTTCTGCCCGCGTTTGGACTCCTCGTCCTCCGTGCGGCCGATGTACTCGGCGACGCCCTCCCACGAGAGGAACTGCCGCCCGCCGGCCGGGGAGCTGAACTCCGAGAGGTCGACCGTCAGCGGCTCCGAATCGCCGTAGAGCACGGCGTTGAGCGCCTCCTCGGAGAAGGTCTCGATCGGATCGTCCAGCGTGAAGTCGTAGCGGCGGCCCAGCATCTCCAGAATGGCGAA
This sequence comes from uncultured Alistipes sp., assembly GCF_949296715.1. Classification (GTDB taxonomy): domain Bacteria; phylum Bacteroidota; class Bacteroidia; order Bacteroidales; family Rikenellaceae; genus Alistipes. The sequence goes on from NZ_CASFQD010000002.1 coordinate 52,786, forward strand.
GAGCATGTTGTTGCGGTACTTGCCCAGCGGTTCGACGGCCCCGTCGCGCAGCGAGAGCCGCTGGTCGGGGATGATCTTGGCCAGGTCGAAAACGGCCTCCTCGCCCAAACCGTTGCAGTGCGGGCAGGCGCCCTTGGGCGAGTTGAACGAGAAGGTGTGCGGCGCCGGGTCCTCGAAGGCGATGCCCGTCGAGGGGCACATCAGGTGGCGCGAGTAGAAGCGCTGCTGCTCGGTGCCGTAGTCGTAGACGGCCATCGTCCCCTTGCCCTGGCGCATTGCCTCCTTGAGCGAGGTCATCAGCCGCTCGCGCGACGCCTCGACGACCTGCAGCCGGTCGACGACCAGGTCGATCGTGTGGATCTTGTAGCGGTCGAGGCGCATGCCGGCCGATATTTCGCGGATTTCGCCGTCGATGCGGGCGTAGATGTAGCCCTTCTTGGCGAGCGTCTCGAAAAGTTCGCGGTAGTGGCCCTTGCGTCCCTTGACGACGGGGGCCATCAGGGCGATGCGCCGCCCGGTGAAGTTCTCCAGAATGAGCTCCGCGATGCGGTCGTCGGTGTAGTGGACCATCTCCTCGCCCGTGACGGGCGAATAGGCGCGCGACGCCCGCGCGTAGAGCAGACGCAGGAAGTCGTTGATTTCGGTGACGGTGCCGACCGTCGAACGAGGGTTCTTGTTGGTGGTCTTCTGCTCGATGGCCACCACGGGGCTCAAGCCCGTGATTTTGTCCACGTCGGGACGTTCCATCGTGCCGACGAACTGCCGGGCGTAGGTCGACAGCGTCTCCATGTAGCGGCGCTGCCCCTCGGCGTAGATTGTGTCGAAGGCCAGCGACGACTTGCCCGAGCCGCTCAACCCCGTGATGACCACGAGCTTGTGGCGCGGAATCTCCAGATCGACGTTCTTCAGGTTGTGGACCCGGGCGCCGAGTATCTTGATCGTCTCTTCTTTCATTGCGCAACGGTGCGGCACCTCTCCGTTCCCGTTTGGGGCGGTTGGGAGGTGCCGGACCGCAAAGATACGACATCCGGGGCAAATCCGGAACCCCCGGGGCTAATTTTCGCCCTCGAAGAGGGTGAAATCGTCGGCGTCGCGCCATGCCGGGAACTTTTCGCGGAACGCCTCCCGGGCCGCGCGGTCGAACGTCGCCCGAAGGATGCACTCCCCGGCTCCGGCCTCGGCGAGCGGTTCGCCCCGGAAGTCGACAAGGGCCGAATCGCCCGAGTAGGGGAAAGAGGGGTCCGAACCCGCGCGGTTCGCGGCGACTACGTAGCACTGGTTCTCGATGGCCCGGGCGCGCAGGAGCGTGCGCCACACCCCGCGCCGGGCGGCGGGCCAGGCGGCGCAGCAGACGATGGCGTCGTAGTCGCCGCGGCAGCGGCTCCAGACCGGGAAGCGCAGGTCGTAGCAGACGAGCAGCAGCAGGCGCCACCCGGCATATTCGACCACGACGCGCCGGTGTCCCGGGCGGTAGTTGTCCGCCTCGCCGCCCGGACGGAACAGGTGCCGCTTGTCGTACCACGACACCTCGCCCGACGGCCGCACGAAGTACATCCGGTTGCGGAAGCCGTCCGCCGCGGCCACGGCGACGCTTCCCGTCACGGCACACTCCCAGCGTGCGGCCCAGCGGCGCATGGCCGCCAGTACGGGCGCCTGTTCTCCGGCGGGCTCCGCGGTCGTGTGCGCGGCATCGGCCCCGGCGGCATCAGCTCCGGCTGCCTTGCTCCCGGCATTTCGGTCGGCGTCCGCCTCCCCGGCGGCCCGTTCGGCAAAGGAGGCGGGGCGGGTGCTGAACCCCGTGGCGAAGAGTTCGGGCAGCACGACCAAATCGGCCCCGGCGGCCGCTTCCGCCACGAGCCCTTCGAGCCGCGAGAGGGTCTCGGCGGGCCGCTCCCAGACGGCATCCGTCTGACAGAGGGCGACTTTCAGTTTTCTCTTTTCATCCATGACGCACGGCCCGGACGCGGAAACGGCGCCGCGGTGGGCGCCCGCCGTCCGAACCGACGGGAAAGTTACCACTATTTTTCGAAACGGCAAAAAACGGCCCGTCCGGACATCGCTGTTGCACGCGAACGAAATAAAACGTACTTTTGTCGCGTAAACCGACTTTTATGCTCAAGGCTGGACGCACACAGACACTCACCGTAAGCCGCCTGTCGGACTACGGTCTCTACCTCGCGGACGACGAGGGGCAGGAGGTACTGCTCCCGAACCGCTACGTATCGCTCACCGACAAACCCGGCGACACGAAGGAGGTATTCCTCTACCACGACTCGGAGGACCGGCTCGTGGCGACGACCGAAACGCCGCTGCTGCGGGCGGGCGAGGCGGGCTACCTGCGTGTCGTGGACAAGACCCTGCACGGGGCCTTCCTCGACTGGGGCCTGCACGGCAAGGACCTCTTCCTGCCGAACCGCAACCAGCAGGGCGGCGTCCTTGCGGGACACAGCTATGTGGTCTACCTCTATGAGGACAGCATCACGGGGCGCTGCGTGGCGACGATGAAGCTCAAGACCTTCATCGACAACGAGGTCATCACCGTCGCGCCGCGTGAGGAGGTGCGGCTGCTCGTGGCGTCGGAGAGCCCGATCGGCTTCCGCGTCATCGTCAACAACCGCCACTGGGGCATGCTCTACCGCAACCAGCTGTTCCGGCCGGTGGCCGTGGGCGACGCCCTCACAGGGTACGTGCGCCGCATCACCGAGGACAACCGCATCGACGTGAGCCTCCAGCAGGAGGGCTACGCCCAGGTCAAGGATTCGGCCGGGCAGCTGCTCCGCCTGCTGCGCGACAACGGCGGATTCCTGCCGCTGAACGACAACAGCGCCCCGGAGGAGGTGGCGCGTCTCACGGGCACGAGCAAAAAGGTCTTCAAGCGCTCGCTCGGCGTGCTGCTCAAACGCGGCGCCGTGGAGACGACCGAACAGGGAATCAAATTGTCAGGCAAATAAAATGGGACGCATCGCAACGGCCGAGCGCGTCTGCGCGGAGGCTTCGGACAACTTCGTATTCCAGCGTTCGCTGCTTGCATACCATGCGGCGGCGGAGCGCATCGGCGGTGACGTGCTCGAGATCGGCACCGGCTCGGGTTACGGTGTGGAGGTCATCGCGCCGCACGCCCGCACTTTTGTCACCCTCGACAAGCATGTTCCCGAGAGCGGTCTGCCCAGTCTGCCGCACGTGCGCTACATGCAGGCCACGGTCCCGCCGCTGCCCTTTGCCGACGGGAGCTTCGACTGCGTCATTTCGTTTCAGGTGATCGAACATATCCGGCGCGACGTGGACTTCGTGCGCGAGGTGCACCGCGTGCTGCGCCCGGGCGGGCAGTTCATCGTCACGACGCCCAACGCCCCGATGTCGCTTACGCGTAATCCGTGGCACGTGCGCGAATACACGGCCGACGAACTGCGCGATCTGCTTGCCGGGTGCTTCTCCGCCGTTGAGATGCTGGGCGTTGCGGGCAACGACAAGGTCATGGCCTACTACGAGCAGAACCGCCGCAGCGTCGCCCGCATCACGCGCTTCGACGTGCTGGACCTCCAGCACCGGCTGCCGCGCCGCCTGCTGCAGGTGCCCTACGACCTGCTCAACCGCTTCAACCGCCGCCGCCTGCTCCGGGCCAATACCGACCTGACGACCTCGATCCGCATGGAGGATTACCGCGTAGGACCCGTCACGGCCGACTGCTTCGACCTCTTCGCCGTAGCCCGGAAGTAGTGGCTTTCCGCGTGCCGGAAATTCTCCGGACGGATTTGTCGTGTCCCGGAACGCTTCCGGGCTGGACCTCCGATCCGGGTTCGCATTCGGGCCTGTTTGCCCTGCAAACGGTCGCGGCGTGACCGTCGTGTCCGAAAATCGGCTATCTTTGTTCCGGTAATTCAAAAAAATCGGAACTATTATGGCTTTTCTCAAGGAATTCAAGCAGTTCGCCCTCAAGGGCAATGTCATGGACATGGCCGTGGGCGTCATCATCGGCGGCGCGTTCGGCAAGATCGTCTCGTCACTGGTCAACGACATCCTCATGCCGCCCATCGGGGCGCTGATCGGCAATACGGACTTCTCGCAGCTGCGGCTCAACATCTCGAAGGTGCGCGACATGACCTCGAGTGCCATGCATTCGGTCGGGGACATGGTGTCCAGCGGCGACCTTCCGGCCCGGGCGGCTGAAGCGGCCGAGCCGATCTACTGGAACTACGGCGCCTTCATCCAGCAGTGCGTCGACTTCACGATCCTGGCCTTCTGCGTCTTCCTGATGGTCAAGCTGATGAACCGTCTTTCGAAGAAGAAGGAGCAGGCCCCGGCCCCGGCTCTCGCGCCGACGAAGGAGGAGCTGCTCCTGACGGAGATCCGCGACCTGCTCAAGGCGCAGCAGAAACAGTAGCGGCAGGGGCATGTTGTCTCGTTGCCCCGTTGTCCCGTTTTGCATCGGCGTGTCGATGCGGGTGTCCCGGGCGAGGATTGCCGCCCCGGGACGTTGTATGTCCGTCTGTGCCGGAGGGGACCGGATCGGCAGGCCGCGTCCCGTCGGGGCTATCGGTCGGATTTTTTCCGGCGCGGGGCGTATTCCTGCAGGATGTAGGTCGTGAAGATCGGGAAGAACATCATGCCGAGCGAGGGGAGCAGCACGCAGACGACCTTGCCGACGGCCGTGACGGGGAAGATTTCCGCACCGACGGTCGTCACATTCATCCAGGCCCACCAGAGGGCGTTCCCGAATCCGTGCAATTTGGGGTTGACCGCCACTTCGTAGTCGTAGAAGACCAGCGCCGAGAGGTAGGTGAAGACCACGACGGTGAACAGGTAGGCGGCGAAGAGACGGTGGATTCTGTTCTTGCCGACGAGCCACCGCACCACGATGGCCATGGCGAGGAATGCCCGCACGAGGGGCATCAGCCCCACGACAAGGCCCCAGTCGTGCGTCATGTCGGCGCCGCACCAGGCGCAGAGGTTGAGCCAGGGGATCGAGATGAGCAGGTAGAGCAGGTTGCGGCGCACGAAACGGGGCTTGTCGCCGGCCGCGGCGCCGCGGATGAAGAAATCGGCGAGAAAGACGATGCAGACGACGAGCTGGATCGTCAGGTAGGTCTCCGAGAAGCGGAGGTTGTCGCCTGCGAGCACCTCCCACGAAACGGCCGCCAGCAGAACCAGCCCCGCGAGAACCTTGAGCATCCCGAGCGTGTCGCGCACTCCGGGGTCGGGAGAGAAAAAACGTGCCATGTCCGAAAATCGTTTTGTCCGTATCGGGTTCAAAATCAGTGCCAGGGCGTGACGCGGCCAATTTTTTTCCGAAGATTTTTTCCGAAAAGATTTTGCACGATTGAAAAAATCTATTACCTTTGCACTCGCTTAATCGCTCCGGCGGGATAGCTCAGCTGGTTAGAGCGCATGATTCATAATCATGAGGTCGAGAGTTCAAGTCTCTCTCCCGCTACTGAAAACAGGCATCTGCAAATTGGCAGATGTCTGTTTTTTGTCTGTTGCCGGTCTTTTTTTTCGAAATGCCCCTGTCCCTTTTGTGGCCGTGGCGGGATTGCCCGTGACGGGAGGCTGCATGCAAAGGCGAAAAACGTGCAAGTACCGAACGGATTATCGTGGTGTGCAGCCGTCGTGGCGACTGCTCGGCGGCGCTTGTTGGCTTGTTTTTGTGGCCCGGCCTGCATCGCGGTTAGCGGTTCGTGCCGGCCGCGTGCAAAATTGTCCGGCGGATCGGGTGCTCCTTTGTCCGGAAAAATCGTACCTTTGCCGTATGGCACACGCAAAGGTGGAAAAGACAAATGCCGCGCGGCTGCTCGACCGCGCGAAGATCGCATACGAACTCGTACCGTATGAGGTGGATGAAACGGACCTCGCGGCCACGCATGTGGCCGCACAGCTCGGGGAGCCGATCGAGCGCGTTTTCAAGACGCTGGTACTCAAGGGCGACCGGACGGGCTATTTTGTCTGTGTCGTACCCGGGGACCACGAGGTCGATCTGAAGGCCGCGGCCCGCGTCTCGGGTAACAAGAAGGTCGACCTGATCCCGATGAAGGAGCTGCTGCCCGTGACGGGCTACATCCGCGGCGGCTGCTCGCCCGTGGGAATGAAAAAGATCTTTCCGACGTGGTTTCACGCGACGGCGGCCGACTATCCCTTTATCTACGTGAGTGCCGGGGTGCGCGGCTTGCAGCTCAAGGTCTCGCCCTCGGAACTGATCGCCTACGTGCACGGCGCGCTGGCTGACATCAGCCGCAAGGCGTGATGCGGCAGGGCGGCCGGGTGTGAATGGCCCGGCGCGGCTTGGTGCAGGTATTGGCTATTCGGTGCCGTGAGACGGCCGGTGTGCGGCGCGTACCTCGGTGATGCCAGCCGGCGGAGATAGGTGCCGGTTCCGGTCATTCGATGCGGCGGGCAGGCAGGCGTGCGGCACGATGCCTGTTTTGGGCGGCGTGTGTCGGCGGGTGAACGCGCATCACGACAGCCGGACTTCGGACGGAGAGCGTCGCGGTTGCGTGGTGCTGGTCCCGGCCTTCGGACGGCAAGCGTCGGCGGGTGTGCGTCAAGCATTCCCTCCCCCGGCGGGGTGCGTCAGTGGGTGAGTGATTTGGGCTTCATCAGGTGGCTGCGCACCTGCACGAGGAAGGTCCAGAGCAGCCCTTCGCTGTAGACGATGCGGTGTTTCCAGCGGTTGCACCACCAGCGGCGCGTGCGGAACCAGACGGTGCGCAGCAGTCCTCTCGCGGGCGGCGTCTCTGAAAACTCCGGGTGCAGGATGTCGGCGAGCACCCGCTCCTCCAGTGCCGGGTCCCGGTCGAAGGCGGGGATCATTCCGGTGTCTACTCCCAGACGGTCGATTGCTATGGCATTCAGGCAGTTCAGGAAGCGGTGCATGTTCATGCGCCGGGCCATTCCGTACAATGCATCCCAGTCGATCTCTTTGTGGCTGTGTTCGACGAACATCGCCCAGTCGGCGACGTGCCGCATGCCGATCTCCATGGCGGCGAAGTGCATGGCGGCGTGCCGCAGCAGGAAGAGGGCGTTGAAGTTGGCCGGGGGCAGCTGCACGGGGGCGCCGTCGACCTCGACCTGTTCGGACGGCTCCTCGCGGGCGCAGCGTTGCAGCTGCTCTTCGATGGGGCGGTTCGAGAGGTGGGCGTGGATGTTCAGGAAGTCGAAGTGGTTTTCGATCAGGATGCCGTCGAGAGTGAAGGTCGTGTGGTGGTGGACATCCTCGTCGATCTGCACCTGCCGCTCGCGGCGCAGCAGCTCGTCGGCCTCCTGCTGGCGGCCGTAGAACCAGACGTCGATGTCGCCGCACGGCCGGTGCTCGGGCCGCGGGTAGGAGAGGCTCAATCCGTACCCCTTGAGAAGCATCATCGGAATGCCGTGCCCGTGCATGAAGACCGCCAGGCGGCCGATGACGCGCCGCTGCCGGGCGTAGAGCTGCTCGATGCGCTCGACGTTGAGGGCCCATTGCAGGCGGATCGTGCGCGGCGGCATCGCCTCGTCGGCGAGGAGCCCCTGCGCGTGCAGCGTCTCCAGCCCGTCGCGGACGATGGCCGAGACGCCCTGTGCGGCGGCGAGGCGGCAGAGCGCCGGCCACGGATTGCCCGCCGGGACCGCGACCTCTCCGGCCGCCCGGTCGGGGTGCAGCCCGGTGCGCAGCAGCGCGAAGAAGAGTTCGCGGATTTCGGGGGCGACGCCCCGCGGTTGTCTATCGGTTGCCATACATCTGTTCGTAATAGTGTTCGTACTCGCCGGAGGTGATGCGCTCCATCCATTCGCGGTTTTCAAGGTACCAGCGCACGGTCTGCTCGATTCCCTCCTCGAAGCGGAATGCGGGTTCCCAGCCCAGTTCTCGGCGCAGCTTCGAGGAGTCGATTGCGTAGCGCAGGTCGTGGCCCGCGCGGTCGGTGACGTAGGTGATCAGCCGCTCGGAGGCCCCCTCGGGACGTCCTAACAGGCGGTCCGTCGTGCGGACGATCAGCCGCACGAGGTCGATGTTGCGCCATTCGTTGCCGCCGCCGATGTTGTAGGTCTCGCCGCTCTGCCCCTCGTGGAAGATGAGGTCGATGGCCCGCGCGTGGTCCTCGACGTGGAGCCAGTCGCGGACATTCTCTCCGCGGCCGTAGACGGGAAGCGGCCGTTCGAGCCGGATGTTGTTCACCAGCAGCGGGATGAGCTTCTCGGGAAACTGATAGGGGCCGTAGTTGTTCGAGCAGTTCGTCACGACGGTCGGCAGGCCGTAGGTATCGTGGAACGCCCGCACGAAGTGGTCGGACGATGCCTTCGAGGCCGAATAGGGGCTGTGGGGGTCGTAGCGCGTCCCCTCGTTGAAGGGCTCGTCGCCGAAGCCGAGGGCGCCGTAGACCTCGTCGGTCGAGATGTGGTAGAAGCGCTTGCCCTCCCATGCGCCGTGCCACGCCTCGCGGGCCGCGTGCAGCAGCGTCAGCGTGCCGAGGACGTTGGTGCGGGCGAAGGTGAAGGGGTCGCGGATCGAGCGGTCGACGTGGCTCTCGGCCGCAAGGTGGATCACCCCGTCGATCGCGTAGCGGCGGAATACCTCCCCGACGGCCTCCGCATCGCAGATGTCGCCCCGCACGAAGGTGTAGTTCGGGGCCTGCTCGATGTCGCTCAGGTTGGCGAGGTTCCCGGCGTAGGTCAGCAGGTCGAAGTTGACGATCCGGTAGTCGGGGTAGCGCGTGACCAGCCGCCGCACGACGTGCGAGCCGATGAAGCCGGCGCCGCCGGTAATCAGGATATGGCGTTTCATCTCATCCGTTGTTTTTCTTCAGACGCATCAGGCAGTAGAGCATCGACTCCCTCCACTGGGGAATCTCGATGCCGAATGTGCGGCGCACCTTGCTCTTGTCGAGCAGCGAGTAGGCCGGGCGCAGGGCCCGCGTGGGGTAGTCGGCCGTGCGGCAGGGCTCGATGCGGCACGTGTCGCGGCCTGCGGCGCGGGCGATCTCGACGGCAAAGTCGTACCACGAGCAGGCCCCCTCGTCGGTGAAGTGGTAGATGCCCTCGCGGCCGGCGTAGTAGCCCCCCTCGATGATTGAGAAGAGCGCCATGGCAAGGTCCCCGGCGTAGGTCGGTGTACCGATCTGGTCCGTGACGACGTTGATGTGCTCCTTCTCGGCCGTGAGCCGCAGCATGGTCTTCAGGAAGTTGCCGCCGAACTCCGAGTAGAGCCACGCCGTGCGGAAGATGAGGGCGCGGCAGTCCGCCGCGGCGATCTCCTCCTCGCCGGCGAGTTTCGTGCGGCCGTAGGCGTTCAGCGGCCCCGGCGCAGCCTCTTCCGTATAGGGGGTCGAGGCGTGCCCGTCGAAGACGTAGTCGGTCGAGATGTGGATCAGCGTCGCACCGGTCGCGGCGGCGGCCTGCGCCAGGTGGCGCACCGCCAGGCGGTTCAGCCGGTCGGCGGCCTCCTCGTCGGCTTCGGCCCGCTCGACGTTGGTATAGGCCGCGCAGTTGATGACGACGTCGTAGCGGTGCTCTCCGAACTGCCGCCGGACGGCGTCGGCATCGGTGATGTCCAGCTCGGCGACGTCGGTGAAGGTGTAGCGGTTGGACCCGGCGGCCCCGAGGCGGCGCAGCGAGCGGCCCAGCTGGCCGTCGGCGCCCGTAACCAGAATTTCAGGCATAATAGTCGATGTTATAGTCGAACAGCTCCGCGGCTTCGCGCAGGGTCGGGTGGTGCAGGTCCTTCTCCGAGAGGATCACCTCGCCGGGTGCCAGGCGCCAGTCGATGCCGAGCGCGGGATCGTCCCACGCAATGGCCCCCTCGGCGTGCGGAGCGTAAGGGTTGTCGCATTTGTACTGGAACAGCGCCTCGTCGCTCAACACGGCGAATCCGTGGGCGAAGCCGCGCGGGATGAATAGCTGGCGGCGGTTCGTGTCGGAGAGCTCCGTGGCGACGTGGCGCCCGAAGGTGGGCGACCCGCGCCGGATGTCGACTGCGACGTCCAGCACGCGGCCCCGCACGACGCGCACGAGTTTCGACTGTGCGTCGCGCCCCCGCTGGAAGTGGAGCCCGCGGACGACGCCGCGGCGCGACAGCGACTCGTTGTCCTGTACGAAGCGCACGGGGCGCACCTTCGCGTCGAACTCCCGTTGCGAATAACTCTCGAAAAAGTAGCCGCGCGCGTCGCCGAACACCTCCGGCTCGATCAGCACGACCCCCTCTATGTCGGTTTGCAGCACCCTCATCGCGTCGTCTCCTCCAGCACCTTGAGCAGGTATTGTCCGTATTGGTTCTTGCGCATCGGCTCGGCAATCTCGCGCAGCCGTTCGGCCGTGATCCATCCCTCGCGGTAGGCGATGTCCTCCAGACAGGCGATCTTCAGCCCCTGCCGCTTCTCGATCACCTCCACGAAGATCGAGGCCTCGGCCAGCGACTCGTGCGTCCCGGTGTCGAGCCACGCGAAGCCCCGCGGCATGGGCTGCACGTGCAGACGCCCGGCCTTCAGGAACTCCTGGTTGATGCTCGTGATCTCCAGCTCGCCGCGTGCCGACGGCCGGATGCGTGCTGCGATATCCACCACCTCCGCCGGGTAGAAGTAGAGCCCCACGACGGCATAGTCGGATTTCGGTTCGGCAGGCTTCTCCTCGATCGAGAGACAGCGCCCCGCGGCGTCGAACACCGCAACGCCGTAGCGGCGCGGGTCGTCGACCCGGTAGCCGAAGACCGTGGCGCGCTGCTCCTGCTCCGTGCGGCGCACGGCCTCGCGCAGCATGCCCGTGAGACCCGAGCCGTGGAAGATGTTGTCACCGAGCACCAGACATGCCGAATCTCCGGCGAGGAACTCGCGGCCGATCAGGAAGGCCTGCGCCAATCCGTCGGGCGAAGGCTGCTCGGCGTAGGCGAAACGCACGCCGAAGTCCGAGCCGTCGCCCAGCAGGCGCCGGAAGGCCGGCAGGTCCTCGGGGGTCGAGATGACGAGGATGTCGCGGATGCCCGCAAGCATCAGCACCGAGATGGGGTAGTAGACCATCGGCTTGTCGTAGATGGGCAGCAGCTGCTTGCTCACCCCCTTGGTGATGGGGTAGAGGCGCGTGCCCGTACCCCCAGCCAGAACGATTCCTTTCATGCGTTGACTTGCTTTGGCGGTTCAAATTCGACCAAAGGTACGTTTTTTTTGCGGAATAACGTCGCTTGTGTCCCGATTTTTGTGCGCGGCGTTCTTCGTCTGAAACCCCGGTTTGCGGAAAATCATGCATACTAACTTGTAACGCCGTGCCATTCAGTCCATTGGGGTTCTGCAAGGCGGAAAATATTGGATATGTGTGTGATTTTGAGGTTCGAAAAGTTGCATGAATGAGACTTTTATTATATTTTTGCTATCGGTTTCAAAAGGCTGTCTTTGTGTAAAAGGCGGACTTTCGTGCCGGAGCGTGCGGCGTGTCGCGCATGTCGTACCGAGCGGCGGAAACCGGAGTGATCACTGGCGCAAATGCCGGTGGTATCCCTGAGATACGCCCTTGTCGGAACGGGAAATCGCAGTTGCAAAGAGTTGGTTTTCAGCTATGGATAACGATCGTACATGCTGGTTTGCCGTGAGGACGATGTATCGCAACGACCTTAACGTCGGGCGCTATCTCGAAGCACGGGGTGCGGAAGTATTCATTCCGATGCATTATGTCGATGTGAAGCGTGGCGGTGTGGTGAGGCGTATGTTGGAACCTGTCGTCCGCAACATCGTTTTTGTACGTACCTGCCGGTCGCTGCTCGACCGGGCAAAGGAGGAGCTGGAATCCAAATGGGCGATCCGGCTCTTCATGAACCGCGAAACCCATGAACCGATCGTCATCCCCGAAGAGCAGATGCGCAACTTCATCGCCGTGGCGGGAACATACGACGATCAGCTGCTCTTCCTCGGCATCGGGGAGGTCGACTACAAGGTCGGAGAACGGGTGCGGATCATTGCCGGGCCTTTTCGGGGTGCATATGGGCGGCTGCTGCGCGTCAAGGGGCACAAGCGGGTGGTCGTCGAGGTGGAGAGTATCATGGCCGTGGCCACGACCTATATGCCCACGCAGATGATCGAGAAGATCGATGATGATGCCGGGCGGTAGTTCCGGGGAAAATCGCCGCATGAGAGTTTCCGAATGCCTCTGAATATCGGAATTTAACAGATTGACAATACAGAAAGTAGGTATACCCATTCCCATCATTAACTTAATTATGTACCGTATTGTAGAAAAATTACATTTGGATCGTTATTTGAGTTCGCGATTGATTCTGCTCATCGATACAACGGTGTCTGTCGTATCGACCCTGCTGGCTTATCTGCTGGTGCGGAGCCTCTTCCCGAACTACATGGTCTATACGCTGAAATACGGCGTATTGCTTTTGATCGGATCGGTCCTCTTCAGTGTGGTGTCGTTCTATCTGTTCGGAACGCAGCGCACGATCATCCGTCACACGACACTGCGCGAGATATGGAAACTGGTTGCAGCCGTGGGGCTTAAGGACGTCCTGCTGTTCCTTTATGTGCTGCTGGTCCTTCCGCGCGATCCTCACTCCGGCCTTTCCGCTGCGGCGCTGGGTTTCATGCTCGACATCCTGCTCACGCTCTTCCTGCTGTTGTCGATGCGCCTGCTGATGATCGTGCTCTATGACCTCATCAAACTGAAGACGATTCGACGCGAAAACAGCAAGCGTGTGCTGATCTACGGCACGGGCGACAAATCCGTGGCGTTGGTTACGCGCCTGCAGAATTCGCCGCATTACCGGGTCGCAGGTTTCCTGACCTATGGCAAGCGCCTGAAAAACCATATCATCGCCGAGTGTCCGGTCTATTATTTCGAAACGAATGACAACGTCAAGTATCTCCGGGACCGGTATGACATCGATGCGGTGCTCTTCTCGACGAACGATGATGCCCAGGCTGAACAGGAGCGCCTGATCCGCTATTGTACGGAAGACGGGCTCAAGGTGCTGATCTCGCCGACCATCGACGAGGTGGTCGACGGCAAACTGGAGAAGCAGACGATCCGCGAGATCAAGATCGAGGACCTGCTCGGTCGCGAGGAGATCAAAATCTCGATGGCCGAGATCATCGCGAATTTCCGCGGCAAGACGATTATGGTGACGGGTGCCGCGGGTTCGATCGGTTCGGAGTTGTGCCGCCAGCTGGCGACATTCGGTGTCAAGCAGTTGATTCTCTTCGACAACTCCGAAACACCGATGCACAATATCCGCCTGGAGTTGGAGGAGCGTTTCCCCGACCTGAAATTCACGCCCGTGATCGGCGATGTGCGGATGATTCCGCGTCTGGATTTCGCATTCCGCACCTACCGTCCGCAGGTGGTCTTCCACGCCGCTGCCTACAAGCACGTGCCGCTCATGGAGGAGAATCCCTGCGAAGCCGTGTTGGCCAATGTCGCCGGATCGCGCAACGTGGCCGACAAGTGTATCGAGTACGATGTGGAGAAGATGGTCATGATCTCGACCGACAAGGCGGTGAACCCGACCAACATCATGGGCTGTACGAAGCGTCTGGCCGAGATTTATGTCCAGTCGCTGGGCCTGGCCATCGAGCAGGGCAGAAAATCGGGCAAGACGAAGTTCGTGACGACGCGTTTCGGCAATGTGCTCGGATCGAACGGGTCGGTCATTCCGCGCTTCCGCGAGCAGATCGCCAACGGCGGTCCCGTGACGGTTACGCATCCCGACATTACGCGTTTCTTCATGACAATCCCGGAGGCGTGCCGTCTGGTGATGGAGGCCGCGACGATGGCTACCGGAACGCAGATTTTCGTCTTCGACATGGGCAAGTCGGTGAAGATCGCCCATCTGGCCAAGCGCATGATCGAGTTGGCGGGTCTTGAGGTGGACAAGGATATCAAGATCGAATATACGGGACTGCGTCCGGGCGAGAAACTCTACGAGGAGGTGCTTTCGAATACGGAGAATACGCTTCCGACGTCGCATGACCGGATTCGCATCGCAAAGGTTCGCCAATACGATTACGAGGAGGCCCGCCAGGCCGCCGACGAACTCGAGACGCTGTCGCGTGCCGTCGAGATTCCCGACATGGTCCGTCTGATGAAGCGGACCGTTCCCGAGTTCAAGTCCAAGAACTCGCGGTTTGAGGTGTATGACAAGGAGATTGAGGCTGCGTCCAAATAATTGATGATTATGGCGGACACGTTTACGTATCATTTGTTTTCTCCGTATCGTATCTGTCCTGTCGGCGCTCATGTGGATCATCAGCATGGGCTGGTGACCGGATTTGCTTTGGACAAGGGTGTTGATCTCTGGTTCGATATTACGGATGACGGATCGGTTGACCTGCGGAGCGAATCTTTCGAAGGAGAGGTCCGGTTCAATCTTACGGAACCGTCGCTTGTCCGGCAGGGAAACTGGGGCGATTATGCCCGCGGTGCCAAGTATGCTTTGCGAAAGCGGTTCGAACTGCATCGCGGTATACGGGGTATGCTCAAAGGTTCGTTGCCTGTCGGTGGCCTCTCTTCGAGTGCGGCGGTATTGATTGCCTATGTGATGGCCTTTGCCAGGGCGAACGATATTTCGCTGACCAAAATGGAGGTGGCCAAGATCGCATCGGAGGCCGAGCGGGAATATATCGGGTTGAACAACGGCTTGTTGGATCAGGCATGCATTGCCCTGGGACGCAAGAATGAGTTGTTGATGCTCGATTGCGATACCAATGACTATCGGTTGATCCCGCGCAATCCGCAGATGCCCGATTTCCGGTTGGCGATCTTCTTTTCGGGCTTGACGCGTTCGCTGGTCAACAGCGATTACAACCTGCGCGTAGGGGAGTGCAAGACGGCTGCGTGGAACATGCTGGCGTATGCGAACATGCCTTTGAAGAGTTTTGACAAAACTTTTTTACGGGATATTCCCCGGGAGTTGTACGATGCGACCAGAGAGCGGATGCCGGCCCGCTTTGCACGTCGGGCAGAACACTTCTATTCGGAGTACAAGCGGGTTCGTCAGGCCGTGACCGCATGGGAAACGGGTGACCTGGAGTGGTTCGGACGTCTCTCGTTCGAGAGTTGCGAATCCTCGATTCATAATTATGAGTGCGGCTCTCCGGAGTTGATCTCCATCTACAATGCCATGCGCACGACAAAGGGTATTTACGGCGGACGTTTCTCCGGAGCCGGATTCAAGGGCGCTTGTATCGCTTTGGTTGATCCGCTGCAGGAGGAGCAGATACGTGCCCAGGTAACGGAAAAATATCTTGCGGAATTCCCGCAGTATAAAAAGACATTCGAGGTCTTCTTCTGTATGTCGGAAGACGGTGCCCGATTTATTGAATAGGCTGTTTGAATATGAAAAACATCATACTTGCCGCAGGTTACGCTACCCGGTTGTATCCCATTACGGAGAATTTTCCGAAGCCTCTGTTGGAGATAGGAGGCTCGACAATTCTCGACCGGATGTTGCGAGATATCGATACGATCGAAGGCATTGACGAACACATCGTCGTTACAAATCATAAGTTCATCGCCATTTTTGAACGCTGGGCGGAGGAGGCCCGGAAAAGGTATCGGCATCCCGTGACGCTCATTGACGACGGGTCGCTAACCAACGAAACCCGGATCGGGGCTGTGAAGGACCTGATTCTGGCTTTGGACAGCTGCGAGGTGGAGGATGATGTGCTGGTCGCTGCGGCGGACAACGTGCTTGATTTCTCGTTCCGCGGATTCGTGGAATATTTCCGGGAGAAAGGGACAAGTTTGATTATGTGTCACAACGAGCCGGATATTGCAGCGTTGCGCAAGACGGGAGTGGTCTGTCTGGATGCAGACAACAAGGTGTTGTTGATGGAGGAAAAGCCGCAGGAGCCCAAGAGTCATTGGGCCGTACCTCCTTTTTATATATATCGCCGGGTGGATTTGCCGCTGATTCGGCAAGCCATAGCGGACGGTTGTAAATACGATGCGCCGGGAAACTTGGCACATTACCTCACGACGCGTACCGTGTTGCACGCCTGGCCGATGACCGGGCACCGTTACGATATCGGAGACGTGAAGTCTTATGAAAAGATTAAGAAACAGTTTGCTGAAAATCAATAAATATACTATATGAAAATAGCAGTTGCCGGAACCGGTTATGTAGGTCTGTCCATCGCCACACTGTTGGCTCAACATCATGAAGTGGTGGCCGTGGATGTGATTCCTGAAAAAGTTGATTTGATAAACCGTCGTCAGTCGCCCATTCAAGACGAATACATCGAAAAATATTTAGCTGAAAAACCGCTGAATCTCACTGCAACATTGGATGGAGCAGCTGCTTATCGCGGTGCGGAGTATGTGGTTATTGCTGCGCCGACAAACTATGATCCGGTAAAGAACTATTTTGATACAAGCCATGTGGAGGAGGTGATCGACTTGGTACTGTCGGTCAATCCCGAAGCCGTGATGGTCATCAAATCGACGATTCCGGTGGGGTATTGTCGTTCTCTATATATAAAGTACTATCGTCAGGGGATAAAACGGTTCAATCTGCTGTTTGCTCCGGAGTTCCTTCGTGAGAGCAAGGCCTTGTATGACAATCTTTACCCGAGTCGGATCATCGTCGGTTATCCGAAAATTATCGACAACGAGCAGTTCCGGGAGGAGAACGAGGCCATTCAGGCCATTGCCGATATCCCGTTTCTGGAGCAGGCGGCACATCGTTTTGCCGATCTGCTGAAAGAGGGTGCCATC
>NZ_CASFQD010000003.1 GCF_949296715.1 uncultured Alistipes sp.
ACCTTTGCAGCCGGAAATCAATCAGAAAACGATCAGAACGTATGGCGACTATCCGTCAATACAGCGCTTTCCGCTATAAGAACAAAATACACAATTTCCATGTGTGGGGTGTAGCCGCACAAATCTGATCCCATATAGGAGCGCGGAGGCTCCCTACCCTGCTTCCTCCGCCCGATTTTCATCTCCATTTTACATTTTAACAAGCAATTCTTTAGACTTATGAGCAAACTGAACAGGCTCCTGCTGCTCTTCCTGCTCTACGACGCGCCGATACGCCGCGAACTGAAGCAGATGACCTTCTGGCGCAGCGTGCGCAAGGAAGTGGAAAAGGAATTGAAAATGGAGAATTGAAAATGAAGAATGGAGAACGAAAAAAAGGTATCTTTGCAACCTGATTGAAACCATTATCCATTCTCAATTCTCAATTCTATGGCCGACAACTATCTGGAACGCCAGCGCGACGCCTACGAGGCCCGCAAGGCGGTATGGGAAAAGAAGAAGAAACATGCGGCGGGGCTGAAGAAGGCCACCGCACGCACCACCACCGGCGACGGAGCGGAGATGCTCCACCCGTTCGCCTCGCCTACCGAGGGCATCGAGCCGCCCCGGCGGTTCACCTATCCCTTTGCCTACACGCCCCACCCCCTCTGCCTGTTGGCCGCGCAAGAGGTGCAGCAATATCTGGCGGCGCAGACGCAGTGGCACGACGAGCTGGAGCGCGGCAAGATGTTCGGCGTGCTGGTGGTGCGCACCCGCGAGGGGAAGCTGGGCTACCTGGCCGCCTTCTCGGGCATCCTGGCGGGGCAGAACCGCCTGCCCTTCTTCGTGCCGCCCGTCTACGACCTGCTCCGGCCCGACGGCTTCTTCCGGCAGGAGGAAGAGCAGATTTCCGCCCTGAACCGCCGCATCGCCGCGCTGGAGGCTGACGAGACCCTGCATCATGCACAGACTGCGCTCAATGACGTGCGCCGCCAGGCCGACGAAAACCTGGCCGGGATGCGGTGTCTGATGAAGGAGGCCCGCGACGCACGCCACCGCCTGCGCCAATCGGCCACCCTGACGCCCGACGAGGAAGCCGCCCTGACGCGCGAGAGCCAGCACCAGAAGGCCGAATACAAGCGTGCCGAACGCGCCTGGCAGGCCCGCGAAGCCGAGGCGCAAGCCGCCTTCGACCGCCTGCTTGCCCCCATCCGCGAACTGAAGGCCGAACGCCACCGCCGCTCCGCCGCCCTGCAGATGCGCCTCTTCTGGCACTTCAAGATGCTCAACGCCCGCGGCGAGGCGAAGGACCTCTGTACCATCTTCGCCCCCACCCGCCAAGGCACCCCGCCCGCCGGTGCCGGCGAATGTGCCGCACCCAAGCTGCTCCAGCAGGCCTACCTCCACAAGTGGAAACCCCTCTGCATGGCCGAGTTCTGGTGGGGCCGCTCGCCGGCGAACGAGATACGCGAGCACGGCCGTTTCTACCCCGCCTGCACCAGTAAGTGCGGCCCCATCCTGAAGCACATGCTCCAGGGCCTCGACGTGGACGACAACCCCCTGCAGCAGAAGATGGCCGACGCCCCCGCCCAACGCCTGCGCACGGTCTATGAGGACGAGTGGCTGCTCATTGTGGACAAGCCCGCCGGCCTGCTCTCCGTGCCGGGCAGGGAGACCGACGCCCCCTCGGTGCTCAGCCTGATGCGCAGCCGCCTGCCCCAGGCCGAAGGCCCGCTCGTGGTGCACCGCCTGGACATGGATACCTCCGGCCTGATGCTCATCGCCAAGACTGCCGACGTGCACCGCCGCCTGCAAGCCCTCTTCGAGACGCGCGCCGTGGAGAAGGAGTACATCGCCCTGCTCCAGGGCACCGTCGCGGCGGACAGCGGCCTCATCGACCTGCCCCTGGGCCCCAGCCCGCACCACCGTCCCTGCCAGGAGGTGCGCGCCCCTCACGCCAAGCCGGCGCAGACCCTCTACGAAGTGCTGGAGCGCCGCGAGGGCCGCACGCTCGTCCGTTTCCGTCCGCTGACGGGGCGCACGCACCAGCTCCGCGTCCACGCCGCCCATGCCGAAGGCCTCGGCTGCCCCATCGTGGGCGACCCGCTCTACGGCACGCCTGCCGACCGCCTCTACCTCCATGCCCGCTCGCTGCGCTTC
>NZ_CASFQD010000004.1 GCF_949296715.1 uncultured Alistipes sp.
CAGTCGGCTCTTGTATGTGACTCCATTCTCCTTGCAGTATTGGACTATCTCTGCGATTTCTTCTCGTGTAAGCATCTTTTTTTTGCGCGAAGATACCTCGCGTGGAATAAATTCACTATACGCACTTCACCGGTTGCTTACCATGATGCAACGGAATGGCTGTCTTTCCGGTTCGCGGCGACGGGTTATATGAAACAAAAACGCTATATTTGCATATCATGGAATCCGGAGCGGCCGCGGAGGTCTTCTGATCCGAAAAATTTTATTTGTATGAGAAAATGGATGGTTATAGTGGCTCTGCTGGCTGCGGGCCGTATCGCAACAGCCCAGAAGATCAGTGACTACAAGCTTCATATCAGCAAAACCGGTCAGGAGGCGGCCAATCTTCATGTCGCATGCTCTTTTGGGGTGGATTTCCAGGGGACGGATAGCGTATCCATGCATTTCGGCGGCGGTCAGGAGTTCTCCGTTGACAACCTGATGATGCATGACGACCGCTTCGGATATGAATATGATCATGCCCGGAAGAAGATCGTAATCCGCAGAAAAGATGACCGGACGGTGCGTGTCGGCATGGATTACGATTATACCAACCTGTCGGCATTCTTCATCTACGGAGAGGGTGATGCCGAATTGTGGGAGACCAGCTTCGGCGAATACTTCTATCCGTATGTGCCGAACACCTGCATGGATATCGCCATCGAGGTGGAGACGCCCGATTCGCTCTCTTTTCTATGCTCCTATCCGTTGGCGGCGAACTCTGCCACGAAATACAGTGGCACGTTAAGGCATATCCTGTCCCAGTCGCTCACGCTGGCCTTTCTGCGCACGGACGTTTATCAGCGGACAGAGGCGGACCTCCCCGGAGAAGTCTCCGTCTACCAGATCAAGGGGATGCAATGCGGCCGGGAGCGATACGACGAGCTGCTTGAGCTGACCGGGGCCGGCATCGCGTTCTTCAGCAAGGTGTATGGCGAAGACTATATCTCCGCGGAGCGGAATGTGACGGCGCTTCCTGTCTATTTGTTTCATAACGGTAAGGGGTTCAGCAACCGATACAACATCGGCTTTATCTCCGCTTCGCAGGAGAAGTTCTCCACCAGCCCCGACATCTATCCGCTGGTGCACGAAATCGGACACCGGTGGCTGGGCGAGTGGACCCTGTTGATTGACGACGGTGAGCCGGGAGCCTATTTCATCAAGGAGTCGCTCAATGAGTTTATGACGTTGCTGTTTATCCGTCATTTCTATGGACCCGATACATACGAAAAACAGCTCGACTGGTGCCGGTCGGAATACGGGAAGATCAGGGACACGGATCAGGACGAGCCGATCGTCGACGTTGTCGTTAACAACAACAATACGGTGATCTACAGAAAAGGACCGCTGGTTCTGGACCGCATGGCGCAGGAGATCGGCTATGACGAACTGGCGGGTATCATTGCCGGGTTCTATCTGGAATACGCCGGGAAGTATCCGTTGAAATATACGGACTTCATTGATATGGTCAACGCAAGCCATGCGGGAGCCGGAGACCGGCTTCGGCAACTGCTGGCCGCAAAATCGCTGTGAACGGAGCAAAAATCCCGGTCTGTCGGCCGCGCTGAACCCCGCATGATTCCGAATTTCATGCCGCAGACAGCATGAAGGGGCGTATTTGCCGGGCCATGCGCGTGTGGCGGTCCCTCGTTGTCGGCGTTTATCGGACAGTATCCAATGCCGTCTCCAGCGTGCGGTCGCAGCCCGTCATGAGGTCGACGGCGTAGCGGGGGACGATCCGGTCGGGAACGATGCCCCGGGCGTGGTGTGGTTCTCCGTCCATGCCGCGCATGCGCATGCCGGTCATGGAGAAGGGGAACAGGGGCAGCGCGAACTGCGTCATGTCGCCCGTGGTCCCGGCCGTCGGTTGTCCGACGATCTCGCCCAGCCGGTAGTGGCGTACCATCATCAGGATGGTTTCACCCCAGCTGACGGTCCCGGCATCGCACAGGAAGGTTGCGGGCAGGGCTACATGCGGCGCTTTGGCCCGGAGGGTCTCCGACCCGATGCGCCACGCCACACCCTCCTGGAAGGGGAAGCGGGTGATCGGCACCTCCGTCGCCGGGGCTGCCGCGTCGGCAGCAATCAAATGCGCCAGAATGGCCTCGAAACGGACCGAAGGAAGGCCGCGCAGGTCGAAGCAGAGCGCCTTGATGTCGGGCGTCAGCGCCGCGAGAAACCGTTTCTCGGTCACCTCGGGCGATGTGGCGTCGACGTAGAGGACGCCCTCTCCGCAACGTCGGATCGCGGGATTCTCCCGCTGCGGCATCGGGGCGTCCGGCTGACAGGCGTAGAGCGTGTCGATGCGCTCCGCGCCCGACGGATCGCTGCTGCGGATGACAAACGGCGTGCCGTAGGCCGCAGCGGCGAAGAACTCGCGGGCAGCCAGCACGTCGCGATGCCCGTCCGTTGCGGCGCAGGTAACCATCCGGCAGCGCTCCATGCGTTCGGCGGCGGGCTGTCCGTCGATGGCGTGGAGCACGCGCCAGGGTGCTCCGGCCGTGCGGATGAGCAGCGTGTCGTTCACGCATACCGTCTCAACGTCCGCATAACAGGCGGGCAGGTAGGTCGACCGGACGCCCGAGAGCGTCATGTCCCTGCGCACGAAGAGGTGCCCGTCCCTGATCGGATGGAAAAAGCGGCACAGCAGGTCGTGCCAGCCGAGTACCGCCTCGATGGTTGCAGGGGGCTCCATCCCGACCGCCTCCTGCAGGTACTGCTCCAGCCGGGGCTCCCAGTCGAGACCCTCCTCCTCATAATAGGGGTAGAAGTGGCGGATGATGTTCCAGCGGACCGTCAGATCGGCCGTGCGGACCGCCTCATCGGCCAGCAGTCCGAAAATGAAGCTGCGCCGCGGGGAGAGGTTCTTGTCCTCGCTTCGGTGGTTGTCCCAGTAGCTTTTCGCCTCGGCGAGCAGGCGACGCGTCGCCCGGCCGTCGAACTGCTCTTTGGGCAGGGCGTGCTGGATATGCAGGTACCGCCCCTCCGCCACCCGGTAGGTGTAATACGTTCCGGGCTGTGGCGCCGCCACGGTGTCCTGCCGGTCGGCGACCCGCTCCAGCCTTTTGTAATAGGGGATGTACCGGGCCAGACCGGGGATGAACAGCCGGGCGATAAACGGAATGTCGAGTGCTCCGGAGCCGCTGTAGCTGTAGTACCGAGCGGGGGCGTCCGCGGCGTCGGCACTCCGGGGCGGGACCGGCTCCTCCGAGAAGACGAGGCCCGGGGCGAGCGGTCGGAATACCTGCTCCAGCGGCTGCGTGTCGATTCGGGAGGCCAGCAGCGTGCAGACCTTCATCCAGTCGCTCTCGGACCACTTTTCCGTGTAGGGATTGGGCGAGAAGTAGCGGACGATGCCGTATGCACGGGCAAATTCTGCGTAGCGGGAGAGCTCCGCGGCTTGTCCGGAGCCTGCAAGCAGGCACAGCAAGCCGATCAGCAGGGCCAGTTTCCTTTTCATTTTCGGGCAGGTTGGTGGCAGATTCATAGCAAATAACGCATCCGCGCCTCAAAAAAGTATGTCCGGCCGTCACCTTTTGGTCCGTGAACACGCGAGAGGATTCCGTGCCGGCGCAAAGCGGAATTTTTTGACCGCGGCGATTTGCATGATTGCCTTATTTTCAGTAAATTTGGCGTACGGGTATTATCCGGTTTCGCCGTATGCCTACTGCATGGGGAATCCCATCAAGTTTGTTGATCCGGACGGGAACAAATTAAGAGTTGCAAATAATGCGTCTGGAGTTATGTATAATCTGGGGAAGATTGTTGCCACACATAAAGGTAGAATGGTTGTAGATCGAATGATAACCTCTGCCAAAACATACACCCTTGATGGGACCTTTTGGACGATGAGTTCTTCTTACGATTATAAAAGCCGAACAATTTCATATGTCAGGAATCCGTGGCATTCAAAGGTAGATGGAGGTTCACTTTCAAGCGCAATAGCAATGGGTCATGAACTGTTTCATGGTTTTCAGGATGATATCGGTAAGATAAGACGATATAATGGTGTAATAAAAGGAGTTATTTTTCTTGAAGAAGCAGCTGTGGGCTTTGCCAATTATTTACGCTCATCCTGGGACGAAGGTCCAATAAGATCCAAATACGGTGGCCTCTCTAATTTTACTCCCTTCTTTTTCCCTGATGATGCAAAAATATCCGGGTTCACAAAAATAGATTCCAGTCAAGACGGGAACAAAGCTGGATTTAGTTATGTCAGCACCTCGGGTGATATATCAGCAACATTTTACATAGAAGTTTATATTGATAAAGATCAAAATATTCATTATAGACATTTCGACAATGAGGAAGACTACCGAAATGCAGTGTCTGACTGGTAGGAAGACATGTATCTTTATCCGATGCGTCATTGTGCTGTCCTGTGTGTATATACTGGCAGATCCGATTGACCGCTATTTTCAGGAAGGTGTTTTGGGTCTGGTCGGTTATAAATCGTATCTATACTCGGCACAGGATCTGTTTTTTGCGCTGTGCGCCGTTGTCGGATTGTCGAATCTTGCACGGTATCCCTTGTTGGGATGGATCCTGGCAAATATTGCAGCGGCAGGATTTCTGCTGTTCCCGGTCTATTGTCTTATTGCGGGTGTGATGTTCCGGTCCAATGTTCTGGATTTATCATGCATCATGCCTGTTGTCTTCTTTATCCTTTTGTTTGTCATCAACAAAAAGGAGCGCCGGCCGGAGAGGTGGTATGTTTATCTGCCATTCATCTTCCTGCTGATTCTGGGCGAAATCCTGTGTGTCGTATATGCCGTTCGGAACTTTCTTCCGATCGGTTGATTGGGCATACGGGTATTATCCGTTTTCGCCGTATGCCTGCTGCATGGGAAATCCCATCAAGTTCGTTGCCCCGAACGGGAGAGAAGGTGCCCCTCCCCGACAATAAAAGGTGCGGGAGCTACAATTAGGTCGCATGAAAATGGAGGGAAGGAAATATCTGCCCAAATGCTTGGTGCTACACATGACGTTAGGACTGTTGAGGGTACGGCCCATGAATTGATGCATTGTGTGCAGTATGAATATGGACAAGGCGGCCAAACAATTTTCAATGAGGTCGAGGCTTATGTTTTTGGATATGGGGTTGCTTCGAACTATGCATCAAGCAGAGGAGAAGGTTTCGGTTCGATGACTGATATGGGCATTGATGGTTCTGCTGCGGCAGTTGCCTGGCAGACATCTTTTACTGATTTGGTTAATAATGGCTATTCGAAAGCAGCAATGGTTGATGCTGTTTGTAATTTTAAAGCAGGGGCACAAGTGAATCAAAGCGGGACATATAGTACATATCCTCTGATAAGGATAAGCCCGACTCACTCGATATTATTCGACTTTTGGACGGGTAAAAAAAATAAATAAAAGCATATGAAACGAATTTTGCTATTAGGGTCCATATTGGGATGGACGTTGCAGGTGTCTGGACAGGAGGTAACTCCTCTTTTGATACCGCTTTTAGAGGATCAGGAGTTTACTCCCATCGAGATCGAAGCAGACTGTATTCGTGATACTACGATACATGTTTTATATACTGCAGGAATTTACTTCGACAAGAAATTCGGAGAGAACATTCGGGTTGATGAAGCCGGCCGGGTTCGCACGCATTCTATATATTATCGAGATGCGAAAGACGCAGGTAAATTGAAGCCTATATCTTGTTATGATAATGAACCCAGATCGGAATTAGAAAACTGTATTTATGAAACCTGCACCCGAAAGTTTCTGGTATGGTTAAAACGGCAGCCGTATAGTGATCTGCCTGATGTGAAAAGATTTTATGGTCACACTGCGTTTGCCTGGAGGTATAGAGTCCGACTGGTGCCCAGGAATACGAATCGAGCGGTTGACTGCCTGGATTCCGGGGCGGTTAATGAGAATCCCGCCTCGTCTGTACAGAAAGCCCCCACTCTTTTGGCACCGCTTTCATCGGGCCACAAGTACACACCCGTAGAGATCGAAGCAGATTGTATCCGTGATACGATAAAGGCGTATTATATGGCAGCTGTTCTATTCGGAGATGACGCCCGGATTGACGAAGCCAGCGTCGTCCGCTCGCAGTCGATATACTATGAGGATACCGGTGAATGGAAGTCCCAGTTCGAGAATGAGACCGTATCGGAATTGGAAAACCGTATTTATGAAGCCTGCTCCCGAAAATATCGGGAATGGTCAAAACAACTGTCGTGTAGAGACAGGGATGATGTGACAAGATTTGGGGGCTATGGGATCATTTGGGGGTGTGATGTTTGGTTGGTTCCCAAGAAGACGAACTGAAGTCGTGCCGTCCGGAATCCGGAACAGATAATGAGAATCGAACCTCGGCGTTGAAACAGGTCCTACTATTATGAAACCGAAATTTTTGATTGCGGCAACCTGTATGATTGCCTTATTTTCAGTAAATTTGGCAAGCAGCGTTCATCCGTTTCCGCCGTGTGGCTGCTGCATGGGAAATACGGGAGGGGTATGAGCGACAAGATGATAATACATGACGGTAAATCAAGTCCTACAATGAAAAGAATTATCATCCTTTGTTTTGCTCTTGTAGCGGCAAGCTGCTGTTTCGCTCAACAGGGGGAAACTGCGGGGTTATCCCGTTCGCTGGATGAAAGTCGGGCCAAAGCGGATATTGTATTGTCCGGGTTCGGGATCATTCCAGGAAGAAAAATGGTATACTCACTTAAGAACGAGCATTACTATGTTGTCATTCATTCGGACAGTGCCTGCAATGAATATGTCGTATCAATCGACAGTGCCTGCCATGTTGTCGGTATGAAAAAAATCGACCACGATTCAATCATCGATCAGCTGAAGCGAAAGAGACACATATCCCAAAAACAAAGAAAAGAGTTGAAAAGGGCGGAAACGGACCGGCAAATGCTGAAAGAGGCATTTGATCTGAAACAATATCATACGGAGCCGATAACGGACCTCCCCGATGCAACCTGTATGGCTGGAGTTCCCTCCTATTTTGTTATAAAGGACGAGTATGATAACCGGTATGGGGAATATTGCCTGCCATCGATAACCGCTCCGTGCCCCATCAATCCGGATTTGTGGGTATACCTGATTCGGGAGTTGATGGAAAACATAAAATAATCTGTAACAATTAACATCGGGATGACCCGTCTGACCGAGCCTGCGGGCATTGCCGATGACAACGGGAAGGTGAAACCAATAGATTTTTATTCCATGAAACGATCAATTGCAATTGCAGGCGCTGTCGTTGCTGTTTGTATGCTGACGATTTATTCCGTGTTTTATCTGCCTTACGGTATCGGGTACATGCGAACGATGAAAAAACATTGCGAGGAGGCGAAGCGGGAGATTGCTGCGGCTGAATTTACGGGGGAAATCGTCGATGTGAAGGACGAACGTCTCCATATCAGGTTGGCGGAGCCTCTTTTGTTCAGCAAGGTTTTGCCAGTCGAATATCCATACCGGTATGATGACCGAGAGGGCATATTGCAGCTGCTCGCAAACAAGCCTCTGTTGCATTATGCCAAAACCGGAATGTGCATAGAAAAGATGCCGGGATCGGATTCCATCGTTGTCAATAGCCGGTCTTTTGCCATATATGATAAAAAATATGGACGATGGTAGTGACGGTTGGCTGGAATGAGTTTTAGACGGATATATCCCACCCGGCCGTGTTGTGCCCAATGATCATCAACCCCTGATGCTATGAAAAAATATTTGTTTGCGACTCTGTTCTGCCTGTCCCTGTGCAGCGCATATGGCCAAACCTCCGAGGTCGAACGCTGCGATGACCTCGACCTTCTCACGGTGGCGGAGAAGAAGCTCCTGCCGGTACTGGACGCGGTCCTTGCCGAGGAGCGTACACGGGACTACTATCGGTCCGACACGAAATTTTCCATCTTCTTTCAGGCCGATTCGACCATTCAGATTGAGGCCTTTGATCTCCTTTTCTCCCTCTCTGAAACAGCTTCTGAGGACTATTACGGCGTGATAGAGTACGGCGGTCATTCTTTTTTTTGTGGCTGGAGCCTATCTTGACGAGCGGATTTTTAACCGGTCCGGGGCGAAACGGCGGGTCAAGTTTTATACGGATTCGGCATACGAAGAGAACGGGAAGACGGTACTTCTTCTCTTTCCGGATGACAGCCATTCGCAATGGATCTATCGTTACGACGGGGACAAATTCCGGCTGCTTGATTTTGTGGATACCGCGCCAGCAGTAAGAGATAAATAGGACCTCAACTTCTGTTTTCTGGATTGGTGATGATTATCACATCGTCACCAATCCCTTTATGATCGAGCCTTTTGACAATAGCTCGGGTATACATACACATTTTGATCAGAGCACCGTTGAACACTTCGTAGAATATACCGATCAGGTATCACTTGGAGGAAAATGGTGGGTTAATGTCTTTTCGATAAATATGATACTGAGAAGATTGTTGATGGATTGAGATGTAATATATTGTTACATAGATAAACAAAGATTAGCAGGGCAGTTTCCTACTAATCTTTATTTTTTACGATTGTGATGATATTTGTATTAATTAAAATATAAAAGAAATTAGAAATATAAATAATACAGGGATCGTTACAAGAGTTGTTAAAACTATCATACATCCACCAGAAGCAGCGCGTCCGATCTTTTGCTGTCTGCCACTTTTGGTTAATGGGACTCCAATTTTTTTAGAAATATTTGATTTTGCCGCGGAAAGGCCCGTTGCCCTTTTCCATGAAAAGCCACCTCTTCCCATGATTTAATTTGTTTAATGATTGAAATCTGTAAATTATATGATTAAATTTTTATGTTATTGCGCGATTAAATTATCATAAGCATCGCATATTTGATTGTACGAGTCTAATAATTCATTGTATTGATTACATAATTCATCGTATTGATTACATAACTCGGTGTATTGTTCATACAGTTCTTGGGATTGGGTATACAGCTCATTGTAGGTATCAACAATTTCTTGGGTAGATAGCCTTCTACCGTTAGAGTCGGTATAATATTTTTCGTTATTACCAGATTGTAGTAACGAAATTATATTAAAAAATAATCCCATAATTTATGTTTTTATCAGTGTTATCAATTTAGGAAGTTCCTTGGTTATCAGATTTGGAAGGCAGATAGTATGCTTTTCTTGTGTATTTATCTTGATAAACTTTCAGTATCTTCTGTTATTACAAATATAGTGTTTTTTATCGGATATGTTTCGCTTGTCTGATTTGTTTTTCTTTTTAGATGCTCTATCTGGGCATAACTTCCGGCTGAGATTGTATGAGAGTAACCGACGTAAGTATGCAAAAGCCCCGGCACCGCAAGGTGCCGGGGTTGCTTTTTCCCTCTCCCGTGCGGGGTCAGCCGCAGGAGGGAGTGTCAGGTAGAATTAGCGAACGTTGAACGAGCTGACCTTGACAAATTCGCTCGCCTGCTTCCGCTCGGCGGGAGCATAGTATTTGCCGCCGGCCTGCTCGATCTGTTTGCGGATGTACTTCTCGACGATCCGGGTCTTGGCTGTATCTCCGGCCTGGCGCACCGCCTGCTTCATGACCGGCATCACTCCGCTCGACTCTACGCGCTGTGCGGCGCCGTTCATGACGCGCTGTGCGTTGGCCGCAGCCTCGGACGGAAGGGTGAATGCCGCGGGAACCAGTTTCTTCGATGAACCAGATGCGGGGTTGAACGGTACGATCTGGTCGCGGCTGACATTGAGGCTGACGATCGTCGGTTGGCCTTCCATGCCGTTGCTGTCGACGCCCATGCCCATTATGCAGTAGTTATTGTATTCCCACGGGAGCGCGACTCCGAAGGTGGCCGGAGCGTTCCCCTCGATCTTGTCGCCGTAGGCTTTGATGACCTCGATGAGCGTGTCGATGAAGAGGCCTTCCATGACCGATGCGGGACGGCTCTGGAGGCACACGTAATATGCGGCGCACGCTGTGTTCGGCGTGAACACGATGTCGACGGCAGCCTTGCCGGCATAATCCTCCGCGGGGAACTTTTCCGGATCGTAGGCCACGAGTTCGTCGCCGTCATATACGATCAGCTCTATCTCCGTAGCCGCGTCGCTGAGCACACGTTCTTCGATCGTGAACGGCACGTAGGTGAGGTCGGAGAGTATCGTATAGTTTGTTCCGTCGGTGTAGCAGGCCACTGCGTAGAGCAGGTAATCGCCCGGCTGGAACAGGCCCCATTCGCAGTCGTACATCAGCGAACCGTCGGCTTCGCCCTTGTTGACGATGGGGAAGCCGTTGCCGGCCGTCAGCAGGTACTCCTTGAACTCCTCTTCCGAGGCGAATGAGTCGTGCTTCTCCTTCAGTACGGCACCAACGACCCAGGTCTGCTCTGGATCGGACGGGGTGCAGTGGTAGGATACGGAGCTTTGGGTTGCCTCGGTAACCTGCAGGTCGAACGTGATGTCAACCATGCCCAGCTTGTTCGTATGCAGCGTGAAATAGTTGACAGAGGTGTTCCGCTCGTAGTAGTCGCCCACGCCGAATACGACGACCGTATAGTCCGTGTCGTCCTTCAGGTCGGTAACCTCGAGAACCTGCTCGCCCGTCCACGTGTTCCACACATCGTAACTGTTGGCGTAGACGATGCAGTCGTCGGCGTAACGTTCGGGTGTCATCGAGTTGGCCTCGCTCGACAGGGCGATGATGGCAAAATACTCGCTGTTGTCCGAGGGAGTGATGCGCACTTTGGTCAGGGCGGGATCCGTGGAGAGCGTTTCGAATGCAAAAGTGCAGCTGCTGGTGATGTTGGGTTCGGGCGTCGTGACGTCGTGCGTGGTGACATCCGTCGTGCGGTATCCGTTGCTGATGCCGAATGCGAAATCCGTGTAGACGGTGTTCGAATAGAGCGTGTTGATGCTGAAGGCTGCCGGGCCCTGGGCCGTGACGTCGTCCCAGGTTGTCGGGGTGCCGAAGGCGTTGTTGAGGTCGATGACCTCCTGCAGCCGGGCAATGATGTTGTCCGCAAACTCGTCCATTGAAGAGAACGCATCGACCTCCTCCTTGCTCAGGACGTCGGCGTAGTAGCGGTATTCATCCGATCCGGGTGTTGCCTCAATCTCCATGTAGTTGGGTTTGAGCGTCTTGACGGATAATGAAATGCCCTGGTCGTAATAGGGCGGTGCGGGCGTGGTGTAGGCGCAGGGGAATACTTCGCTTGTTACGGTCGCGTCGGTGTTCAGACCGAATGCGACGGCGACGTATTCCGTCTCGGGAGTCAGTTTGTCGAAGCTGCCTTCGGTGTCGCCCACGTACAGCAGTTGTGCGAGCAGGTCCTCGAGTTTGATGCCATAGGTCGAGGCTACCGAGCGGAAAAGTTCGATGTAATGGTTGGTCAGCTCCTCGTCCGACGTGAATGAGTCGTAGTCGGATTTCGGCAGGTTCAGCAGGACATAGGGCATGGCTGCTTCCGTCGAGGAGACCTTGAGGCTGGCCGCGAAGGCGGTTATCCCGGTAACCTCGATATTGAGAATCCATTTTTCACTTCCCTGCTGCGTGACGTTCACCTGTACGTCATCAGCACCCGGATAGGTCAGGAGGATAGTCGCCTGACGGGCTTCCCGATCGGTATTTTCGTCGTAGTCGAACCGGATCGTGCCGGATTCGCCGTCGTTTTTCAGTTCAATCCACGATTCGGCACACTCGGCCGTGATGCTGCCCTCTTTCGTGGCGTTCTTGATGGTGTAGTGTAACTCCTCACTGCCGGCATCGGCCGTCAGGGACATGCCCTGCGCTTCCAGCACCTCGATGACGGGGCTGTCGGTCTTTCCTCCGGTGTCGTCTTTGGAGCATGCGAACAGAAGCATTCCTGCCATCAGAATGCCTAAAGGTCTCATGGACCTTGATGAAAATAATGTAAACATAGATCGGTGAGTTGGTATTAAAGTCGTTTAAATATATGGATTTTTTTCTTCTCCATGTCTGAAAGAGACTAAATAAGTTGCGTTTAAAGGTGTTATTGGTGAAATATTGCACATATATAAAACGATTGCCACAAAATATTTTATGAATATTTGAGTGGTTCGTATGAAAGTTGTGGATTCGGCGGCGCAACCGTGTACGGTCGGCGATGGCGTATGCCGTGCGCCTGCCCTGGTCGGGAGGGTAGAGCGCGCCGAGGCTCCCGGACGGTATGTGGATGGATGTTTTTGGCCCATTTCGATGATGAATCGCCGAGATTTTAGTACCTTGCACAAAATTTGAAGGCCCGGATCTGTTGCCGGATATATGCTTTGAAAAAGATCGTCAAATATACGTTCCGCACGTTGCTGCTGCTCCTGCTCGTGGCGCTGCTGCTGCCGGCCCTGCTGTATGTTCCGGCCGTTCAGGACCTTGTCCGGCGGAAGGCTGCGGCGTATGCTTCGCAGGCGCTCGGCATGGAGCTATCGGTCGCACGGCTGCGCCTGGCCTTTCCGCTGCGCCTGACCGTCGAGGAGACCCTTCTGCGCGACGGGGCGGACACGCTGCTGCGCTGCGGGCGTCTCTCGCTCGATGCTGCGCTGTGGCCCCTGTTGCGGAAGGAGGTGGTCGTCGACCGCTTCGAGGTGCGCGACCTCACGGCCTGCTATGCCGATTCGCTCGGCGGGATGGAGCTGCAGCTTGCAGCCGGGCGGTTCATGCTCGGGGAGTGCCGCGTCGGCCTCTCCGCACGGAGGATCGGCCTCGGGTCGGTGTCGCTCTCCGATGCCGATATCTCGCTCGACCTGCGGGCCTCCGAGGCCCCGGAGAAGACGGACAGCACGGCGTCGCAGCCGTGGACGGTGGAGGTCGGACGGCTCGTCGTGGCCAATACCGCCTTCGGCATGCGGACCGCCCCCGCGGTTACGGAACTGGCGGTGCGCCTGCCGGGCGGCATGGTCGGGCAGTGCGTGGTCCGGCTGGGCGACCGCGATGTGACGGTCGGCAGCCTGCTGCTCGAACGGGGCGAATATGCCTACCGGACCGCTCCCGCGGTGGCCGACGCTTCGCAGCCGGTTCCGGCATATGCTACGGCCGGAAGCCCCGGGCACGATCCGGCGGAGCGGGCTGCAGGCCCCGTATCTGCCGCCGCGGAGTCGCAGCCGTGGAGCGTGCGGGTCGGGAGCGTCGTGCTGACCGACAACCGCGTCGAATACGGAACGCTGGGCCACACGCCCGCGGCGGGCTTCGATCCGGAGTGCATCGCCCTGTCGGGGCTCGACCTGGAAATCGACTCGATTCGCAACCGGGGTGCGGAGGTCGCCCTGCTGATCCGGCAGATGCGTTTTGCCGAGCGGTGCGGTCTGGACGTGCAGCAGTTGGACGGCGGCTTCCGCATGGATTCGGCCGGCATCGCACTCTCGGACTTCAACCTGCGCACGGCGAACTCCTCGCTGCGGGCCGACCTGTCGGCCGGGGCGGGGGCGCTGCGGGCGGAGCCTGCGGCGGCTGTTGCCGCGGACCTCGCGGCCCGGATCGGGGCCGGGGATGCGCTGCTGCTGTACCCCGGGCTGCCGCTTGCCGTGCTCAAGGGGCGGGACGTGCATGTGACCCTTGCCGCGGACGGTACGCTGGGCAACATCGGGCGGCTGACGCTGGGCGTCTCGTCGCCCGGGCTGGCCGCGGTAGAGGCGGACGGTGCGGTGCGCAACCTGACCGATGCGCGCCGTCTGGCGGCCGACCTCCGCTTCCGGGGCGATTTCGACAATATGAATCCGCTGCTGGCGCTGCTGCCCGACACGGCGCTGCGCCGCCGCGTGGCAATTCCCCGAGGTGCCGGTCTGCGGGGCCGGGTCCGCGCCGACGGTGCGACATACGATGGCACGGCGACGCTGACGGCAGGGGAGGGACGGCTTCTTCTCGACGGGCGCTATGACGGCCGGTCGGAGCGTTACGACGCCCTGCTGCGCTGCGACAGCTTCCCGCTCGGGGCGTTTCTTCCGGCCGATTCGCTCGGTGTGCTCGACCTGCTCCTCACGGCCCGCGGCGAAGGGTTCGACCCGTATGCGGCGCGGACCTCGGCGGCCCTGCGGGCGCAGGTCGGCCGCGTGGTCTGGCAGGGCCGCGATCTGGGCGGGCTCGAACTCGAAGCCGATCTGGCGAAGCACCGCCTCACGGGGCGCTTGCTCGACAACAACGAAGCGTTGCGGCTTGCGCTGCAAATCGAGGGCGAACTGACGGCGCAGGCGCAGCGGATCGCCCTTTCGGGCCGCGTGGCGGAGGTCGATCTGGCGGCCCTCGGTGTGACGCCCGAGCCGCTCGGCGGTGCCTTGACGCTCGATGCCGAGGCTTCGGCGGCGGCCGGGCGGCGCTTCGCGGCCCGGATCGGGCTGGACAGCATCGAAATTCGCAGCGACGGCCGCACGGACCGCATCCGCCCGACCGCTGCGAGCTTCTCTACGGACAGCCTGACGACGCGGGCTGCGCTGCACTCGGGCGATCTGTCGCTCGCCTTCGCCGCGCCCGGAGGGCTCGATTCGCTTGCGGCGGCATTCGCGGCCGGAGCCGATACGCTGCTGGGGCAGTTGCGCAGGCAACGTCTCGACATGGAGCGGCTGGGGGGCTCGCTTCCGGCATTCGGACTGCACCTGACGGCCGGACGCAACAACATCGTGAACAACCTGCTGAAGATGCGCGGCGCCTCGTTCGACTCGCTGCGTGTGGAGGCCGTGCATGGGGATACGCTGCCCCTGCTGGTGCGGGCCGGAGTGACAAACCTTGCTTCGGGCGGACTGCGGCTCGATACGGCGGGGCTCCGGCTCCGGCAGCAGGGGCGGCGGCTGACCTATGACGTGCTGCTGGACAATACCTCGGGCGGGCTGGAGCGGGCTGCGCGTGCCGGGCTCTCGGGCAGCCTCGTGGCGGACAGCTGCCGCCTCGACTTGTGGCTGCAGGACCGTGCCGGGGCGGACGTTACCCGCTTCGGCTGGGATGTCGTGTGGTCCGATTCGCTGGTCCGTGCCACGCTGGGACCTGCCGCGCCGCTCTTCGGCTCGGCCCTTTGGTCGGTGAATCCCGACAACTACGTCGTCTGCGGATTCGACGGCACGCTGCGGGCCGATCTCGACCTTACGCACGACGCGCAACGGTTCTCCCTCCGCACGCTTCCCGTATCGGGGACGCCCGATGCTCCCGATGCCCTCCGGCTCGATATGGCCGGACTGCGCATCGCCTCGATGCTGGAGGCGCTGCCCGAAGCTCCGCCGCTGGACGGCGTGCTCGGGGCGGGCATCCAGCTCGAGCGCCGGGCCGATTCGCTGGCTGTCGGAGGCGGTCTCTCGGTGTCCGGTCTGGCCTACGACGGGCAGCGCTTCGGCGACGTGGGGCTCGACCTCTCCTATGCCGGAGGGCGCGGCTACCGGGGTGCGCTCCGCATGACGCTCGACAGCGCGGAGGTGATGACGGCCCGCGGCAGCTACGAGCCGCAGCAGCCCCAACCGCTCGACTTTGCCCTCGCGATCCCGGGCTTCCCGCTCGAACGGGCCAATGCCTTCCTTCCGGCCGACCTGCTGCGCCTGTCGGGCACGCTCGGCGGCTCGCTCCGCGCAACGGGAACAACGGCTGCGCCGCAGATCGACGGCGGGCTGCACTTTACGGGGACGAAACTCCGCGTGCCGATGATCGGCACGACCTTCGCCCTCTCGTCCGATACAATCCGCATCCGCGACAGCCGCGTGCGCTTCGACCGTTATGCCGTCACGGCTCCCAACAAACATGCCCTTACCCTCGACGGTGCACTCGATCTGTCGGACCTGGCGGCGCCGACGGCCGACATCACGCTGCACGCATCCGATTTCCAGGCCGTGAACGTCGCCCGCAGGGAGCGTGCGCAGGTTTACGGCACGGCCTACCTCGATCTGGATGCCGCGGCGCGGGGTCCGATCGACGAACTGTCGGTGCGCGGCCGCGTGGCCCTGCTCGGCGGCACGGACATTACCTATGTGATGCAGGATGCGCCGATGGACGTGCGCGAAAGGCCGCAGCAGGTCGTCTCGTTCGTCTCCTTCGACGAACTCGACACGCAGGAGCCGCCCGCCGGGCCCGCCCGCACGGTGCGCATCGGCGGCATGGACCTGCAGCTCGATGTCGACATCAGCGACGACGTGCGCGCCGGCGTCGACCTCTCGGCCGACGGGCAGAACCGCGTCGACCTCGAGGGCGGCGGCAACCTGACCTATTCGATGAACCCGCTGGGGGACGTGCGCCTGACGGGCAAATACCTGCTCTCGGGCGGCACGGTGAGCTACAACCCGCCGGTCATCTCGCGCAAGGTCTTCAAGATACGTCCCGGAAGCTATGTCGAGTGGATCGGCGATGTGGCCGACCCGTCGTTCGACATCACGGCCGTGGAGACCGTGCGGGCGAACGTCTCGGCGGACGGGCAGGAGTCGCGCGCCGTGAATTTCGACATCTCGATCACGATCCGCAATTCGCTCGACAACCTCGAGATCAGCTTCGGCCTCTCGGCTCCGGAGGACCTCTCGATGCAGAACGAGCTCAACTCGCTGACGGCCGAACAGCGCGCCAACCAGGCGATGGGGCTGCTCGTCTACAACACCTACTCGGGCCCCGGTACGACGGCGAAGGTCGCCACCGCGAATCCGCTCAACGCCTTCCTCCAGCAGGAGCTCAACCGCTGGGCGCAGAACAGCATCAAGGGGGTGGACCTGAGCTTCGGCATCGACTCCTACGGCGAGAGCGACCCCGGCGGACAGCATACGGACTACTCCTACCGCGTATCGAAAAACCTCTTCGGCAACCGCGTGCGGGCCGTGATCGGCGGGTCGTTCAGCACGGATGCCGACCCGACGCAGAACCTGCGCGAGAACATCATCGGCGACGTCTCGCTCGAGTACATGCTCGACAAGCGGGATAACATGTTCATCAAACTTTTCCGCCATACGGGCTACGAGAGCATCCTCGAGGGCGAGATCACTGAGACGGGCGTCGGCTTCGTGATCCGCAAGCGGCTGCTCCGCTTTACGGACCTCTTCCGGCTGACGAAACGCCGGCTCGAAAAACAACAGAAAGACAATGAATCCGCTGCGACATCCCGTTAGCTGTCTTGTGCTGGCTGCGGCGCTGCTGCTCGGCGCCTGCTCCACGACGCGCCGCCTGGGCGAGGGCGAGGTCCTCTATACGGGCGTGCACCGGATCCGCATCGAGGCGGATTCGGGCGTCGTGCTCTCCGCGGCGGCCGAGTCCGCGGCCCGGGAGCCTTTGTCCGTGGCACCGAACAACCCCCTCTACAGCCCCTACCTGCGCACCCCCTTCCCGATCGGACTGTGGGCCTACAACTACTGCTATACGCCCCGCGAAAAGGGGTTCCGCTACTGGTTCTACAAGCGGCTGGCCAAGCAGCCCGTGCTGGTGTCGGCCGTGCAGCCCGAGCTGCGGACCCGCGTGGCGGTGCAGGCACTCGAGAACTACGGCCATTTCGGCACGCAGGCCGCATGCAGCCTCCGCTACCGAAAACACGGCCGCAAGGCCCGCGTGGACTACACGCTGCGCGTCGCGCCGCCCTACACCTATTCGCAGGTCGCCTATCCGCAGCCCGAGGGGGCGCTCCGGCCCCTGTTCGACAGCCTGTACGCGACGTCGCCGCTGCGTCCCGGGGCGCAGTACAACCTCGATACCCTCACGCAGGAGCGGAGCCGCATCGCCGCGCAGCTGCGCAACCGCGGCTGCTACTATTTCCGTCCAGAGTACCTCGAATACCTCGCCGACACGACCCTCGCGCCGCGGCGCGTCGATCTGCGGCTCGTGCTCAAGCCCGACGTGCCCGCCGCGGCGCTCGAACCCTACCGGGTGGGGGCGATCACCGTCGCCCTGCGCAACGTTGAACCCGGACCGGCCGACACGCTGCGGCTGCGTGATGCCGAGGTCGTGGCCCAGCGGCCGCTGAAGCTCCGCCCGCGGGTGCTGGCCCGGGCGCTGGCCCTCCGGCGGGGCGAACTCTTCACGGTCGATGCGCAGAACCGCACGCTCAACGAGCTGAACAAGCTCGGCGTCTTCCGCTCGGTGGGCATGAGCGTACCGCCGCTCGACTCACTGCACGGCGGCCGGGAGATAGACGTGCGCATCGACGCGCAGTTCGACTACCCGGTGTCGGTCTCGCTCGAAACCGACGTGACCTCCAAGTCGAACAGCTTTCTCGGACCGGGCATCTCGCTGAAGGTGACCGACAACAACCTCTTCCGCGGCGGCGAGGTCTTCTCCGTAGCGCTCGACGGCTCCTACGAGTGGCAGACCGGCAACAAGAACTCCGGCGGCCGCTCCTCGCGGCTCAACTCCTACGAACTGGGGCTCAACGCAACGCTCAACCTGCCGCGCCTGCTGGCCTTCGGCCGCCTGTCGGAGCGCCTGCCCGCGCCGCGCAGGACCTCGTTCCAGCTGGGGCTGAACCTGATGAACCGTCCCGACTATTTCCGCCTGATTGCCTTCAGCGGCTCGGCCGGATACGACTTCCGGACCTCACCGTCGAGCAGCCATACGCTCACGGTCCTGAAACTTGCCTACAACCGGCTGCTGCACACGACCGAGTCGTTCGACGAGACGCTCGAGGCCAATCCGGCCATTGCGTTGAGCTTCCGCGACCAGTTCATCCCGTCGGTGGGGTACACCTATACGTTCGACCGGAGCTACGGCGCTACTTCCAACCGCCGCTTCTGCTGGCAGAACAGCTTTTCCGCCGCGGGCAACCTGCTGGCGGGCGTGCTGCGCCTGAGTGGCGAGCGGCAGCCGCAGTACCTCTTCGGCAACCGCTTCTCGCAGTTTGTCCGCAACGTGAGCGAGGTGAAGTTCTTTCACCGCCTCGGGCGCCGCGACAACTGGCTGGCGACGCGCTTCCTTGTGGGGGTGGGGTATGCCTACGGCAACTCCGAGGTGATGCCCTACAGCGAGCAGTTCTACATCGGCGGCGCCAACAGCATCCGGGCCTTCACCGTGCGGTCGATCGGCCCGGGCAGCTACCGCCCGCCCGCCGGCGACCGCAACGGCTACCTGGACCAGACGGGCGACTTCAAGCTCGAGGCCAACGTCGAATTTCGTTTCGGAATCATGGGGCGGCTCCACGGCGCTCTGTTCCTCGATGCGGGCAACATCTGGCTGCTGAAAAACGACCCCCTGCGGCCGGGCGCCGAACTCAAATGGAAGGGATTCTGGAACGAAATAGCCCTCGGTACGGGCTTCGGCCTGCGCTACGACATCAACTACCTCGTACTGCGCGCTGACCTCGGAATCGGCATCCACACGCCCTATCCGAACCCCGACAGGCGGGGTTATTACAACATTTCGCGCTTCCGCGACGGGCTGGGATTCCACCTGGCCATCGGTTATCCGTTCTGACGACGGACTTGCGGCGCCGTTGCCGCGTCTTCGCGGAGCAGGTGTGCCCCGAAGCCGCCGTCCGACCTCCGAACGGGCGGCGGCTTTTGCGGCGGAGGGGGGATGTCTTCCGGATGCGGATCATCCGGCGGACGGTTTACCGGTTGAGAAGCAGGAGCAGCGCCAGCGGCAGGTAGTCTTTCAGCGAGAGACGCAGCAGGTGCAGGGCCGACTGCATCTCGCTGGTGACCTGCCGGACGGACATGCCGCGTTCTTCGGCAATCTCCTGATAGGTCATGTTCCGGAAGCGGTTTGCGAGGAACACCTCGCGCGTAGTGCCCGGCATGCGGTCGATGCACTCGCGGAAGAGCGTCTCCACCTCGCTGGCGTAGAGCCGGCCCGGGTCGCAGCTCTCCAGCGAGTTGATTTCGTAGGTCAGCATGCGGTAGCTCGTGTCGTGGATGTTCTGCCGGATTTTCGTCTGGGTCTGTTCCGAACGGAGGTAGTCGAGGCATTTGCGGACAAGAATCTGGAACAGGTAGGCCTCGAAGTTCTCCGTGAGGATTTCGCTTCGCTTCTCCCACAGCCTTACGAAACTGTCGTTCACGAGGTCCTCGGCAATCGACCTGTCGTGCACGTAGGAGTTGGCTACCGTGACGAAGAGGCCCCGGCACTTGTGGAACAGCCGTCCGAACTCCTCTTCGCTGAGCATCCTTTTATGTGTCTGCTTCTCGGGCATGGAGATAATTTATAACAAATGTAACGGTTTGTTCTTTGATTTGCAAGCGGCCTTTTCCGCTTTTCGGAGTTCCTGCAAAAAATTTTTATCTGCCCGTTTTTGTTTGCCCGTCGTGTCTGATATGTTTACTGCTGAATTTCAAATCCTTAAATTATTAAAATTATTTCAAATATTTGTTAAAATATTTTTTATGTCAAAAGGGCTCTTTTTTGGTGTAAAGAGCCCGCCTTCGGTCGTCTATATAATGATATGGAAGACGAGTTACTGTACCGATACTTTAACAACGAGGCTGCACCCGAGGAGGTGCGGCGGATCGAGGCATGGCTCAGGGAGGACCCCGCGCATCAGCGCGAGTTCGACGCCATGCACATGCTTTTCAATGCGAGTGTGCTCCGGCAGGCGCGATACGACATGCCCGGGCGGAAGAAGGCTCCCGTATGGACGCTGCGGCGGATCGGCCGTGTGGCCGTGCGCGTGGCTGCTGCGCTGGTGCTGGTCGCCGGGGCGGGCTATGCCGGCGGCCGCATCATGCAGGAGGGTGTCTACCGCGAGATGGCCGACCGGATCAACGTGCTCGAGGTTCCGGCCGGACAGCGCATGTCAATCACGCTCGAAGACGGTACGCTCGTATGGCTCAACGGCGGCTCCCGCATGGAGTATCCGGTGCTTTTCGCCCGCGACGAGCGCCACGTGAAGCTCTCGGGCGAGGCGCTGTTCGATGTGGCCCACGATGCGGAGCATCCCTTCGTCGTCGAGACCTTCGCCTCGGAGATCGAGGTGCTCGGCACGAAATTCAACGTCTATGCCGACGACGAGAACGGCCGTTTCA
Organism: uncultured Alistipes sp.; assembly: GCF_949296715.1. Taxonomy (GTDB): domain Bacteria; phylum Bacteroidota; class Bacteroidia; order Bacteroidales; family Rikenellaceae; genus Alistipes. The sequence goes on from NZ_CASFQD010000004.1 coordinate 20,898, forward strand.
CGACGACGCTCGCCGAAGGAAAAATCCGCGCCAAGAACCTCGTCGGAAACCGCCAGGAACAGATTGTCTTGAATCCCAATGAGATGGTGCGCCTCGTCAACGGCCACCTCGTCCCGTCGAAGGTCGCCGACCTGGACGCCCTGTGCTGGACCGAGGGCTATATCAACATCCGCAACGTGGCCTTCGAGGAGCTCATGGAGCGTTTCGAGAACGCCTACGACGTGCGCATCGTGATCGACCGTCCGACGATGCCCGCCATCGGGTACGCCAGCGGAAAGATACGCACTTCGGAGGGCGTCGACTTCGCCCTGCACCTGCTCCAGCAGGCGTGCGACTTCTCCTACACGAAGGATGTGGCGAGCAACACGATAACGATTCATTAAACATAAGTCAATTACCCGTAAAAAACTACTTGCCTATGATCTGATGCCAGCTGTATTCTGAACGGCGCATCTGGCCTGCCCGAAGGAGAATGACGGCAGCCCCCCGACATGATGAAGCCGCAGTACAATTCTCTAACCTATTACCTTAATTTTATGAATTTATGAATAAAACAGTATTCCACAAAATTTGTACACTGTTTCGATTCGCACTAACCCTGGTCCTGTGTGCAGGAAGCCTCTCGGTGTTCGCCCAGTCCCAGGATCTGGTGACCATCAACCTGAAAAACGTACCTATTGAACAGGTCATGCGCGAACTCGAGCAGCAGACCAAGTATGTGTTTCTGAACAAGGACGTCGACGTCAAGCAGACCGTAAGTCTCGACGTGAAGGAGATGCCCGTTCCCGAAGCACTCTCCGCTCTTTTCTCCTCGCGGAACATCGATTTCAAGATCGAGGCCAAGCACATCGTCATCTCCAACAAGAGTGCCGCCCGCACGTCGGACGGTCCGGTAGTCGTGGAGGGTCAGGTGCTTGACGCCTCGAACCTTCCGGTCATCGGTGCCGCCGTCATCATCAAGGGCACGACGATCGGTGTGAGCACCGACATCGACGGCCGCTTCAGCCTGCAGGTTCCCCCCCCCGCGGATGCTGCCGTGCTGGTAATCAACTACCTGGGTTACGAAGAGGTTGAGATTCCCGTAGGCAACCGCACGCGCATCGACGTGACGCTCAAGGAGGAGTCGCAGGTGGTCGACGCCGTCGTGGTGACCGCCCTCGGTATCAAGCGTTCGGAGAAGGCCCTGTCGTACAACGTGCAGCAGGTCGACTCGGAGAGCATCCTCGCCAACAAGGACGTCAACTTCATCAACTCGCTCAACGGCAAGGTGGCCGGTGTGACGATCAACGCTTCGTCGTCGGGTGTCGGCGGTGCCTCGAAGGTCGTCATGCGTGGTGAGAAGTCCATCCTCCAGTCGTCGAACGCCCTCTACGTGATCGACGGTGTGCCGATGTACGCCTCGACGTCGAGCGCCGGTACGGAGTTCTCTTCGCAGGGTACTTCGGAGCCCATCGCCGACATCAACCCCGAGGACATCGAGTCGATGTCGGTGCTGAACGGTGCCGCCGCAGCCGCCCTTTACGGTTCGGATGCCGCCAACGGTGCCATCATCATCACCACGAAGAAGGGTAAGGCCGGCACGTTGAGCGTGACCGTATCGAGCAACACGGAGGTCTCGATGCCGTTCGTCATGCCGCAGTTCCAGACCCGCTACGGTACGGGCGACCTCTCGTCGAGCGAGGGTTCGGCAACGTACAGCTGGGGTGCCCGTCTGAACAAGTTCAACTACCAGGGCTACGACCCCTATGACGACTACTTCCAGGTCGGTGTGACCGGCACGGAGAGCGTGTCGCTTTCGACCGGTACGGAGAAGAACCAGACCTATTTCTCGGCCGCTTCGGTCAACTCGCGCGGTATCGTGCCCAACAACAGCTACGACCGCTACAACTTCACGTTCCGCAACACGACCTCGTTCCTCAAGGACAAGATGACGCTCGACGTGAGCGCCAGCTACGTCAAGCAGGAGGACCGCAACATGACCAACCAGGGTATCTACAACAACCCGCTGGTCGGCGCCTACCTCTTCCCGCGCGGCAACGACTGGAACGACATCAAGATGTATGAGCGCTACGACGCCGCCCGCAAGATTTACACGCAGTACTGGCCCGTGGGCGATGCCGGCATGACGATGCAGAACCCCTACTGGATCAACTACCGCAACCTGCGCGAGAACAGCAAGGACCGCTACATGCTCAGTGCACAGCTCTCGTATGACATTCTCGACTGGCTGAACGTCTCGGGCCGTCTGCGCATCGACAACTCGGTGAACGACTATACCGAGAAGTTCTACGCCACGACCAACACGCAGCTGACCGAAAGCTCGAACAACGGTCTGTACGGCATCACCCGCACGAAGGACCGCCAGACCTACGGCGACGTGCTGGTGAACATCAACAAGACCTTCGGTGAGGACTGGTCGCTGCAGGCCAACCTCGGTGCCTCGATCTCGGACATGAAGTCCGACGCCATGAAGGTGCGCGGCCCGATTGCCGACGGCGGCGATGCCTTCGGCGACGAGAAGGTGGGCCTGGCGAACTTCTTTGCCATCCAGAACCTCTCGCCCAGCCGCACGGAGCGCATGCAGGAGGGCTGGCGCGAGCAGACGCAGTCGGTCTTCCTCTCGGCCGAAATCGGTTACAAGAACACCTACTTCCTCACCCTCACGGGACGTAACGACTGGCCCTCGCAGCTGGCAGGCCCCCGTTCGAACACCTCTTCGTACTTCTATCCCTCGATCGGCGGTTCGGTCGTTCTCTCGCAGATCATCCCGAACATGCCCGAGAACCTCTCGTACATCAAGGTCCGCGGTTCCTACGCATCGGTCGGTGTGGCCTTCGAGCGTTTCCTGGCCAACCCGCGCTACGAGTGGTCGGGCAGCCTGCAGCAGTGGGCCAACACCACGCAGTACCCGATCGAGAACCTGAAGCCCGAGCGCACCAAGTCGTTCGAGGTCGGTCTGAACATGCGTTTCCTCAAGCACTTCGAACTCGACGTGACCTACTATAACGCCAAGACCGCCAACCAGACGTTCGACCCGCAGCTGCCCGTATCGGGCTGGTCGAAGATCTACCTGCAGACCGGTTCGGTACGCAACCAGGGTGTCGAGCTCGCGCTCAACTACCGCAACACGTGGAACAAGTTCTCGTGGAATACGAGCTACACCTTCTCGGCCAACGAGAACAAGATTATCTCGCTCTCGGACAACGCCGTCAACCCCGTGACGGGCGAGACGCTGAACCTCTCGCTGCTGAACATGGGCGGTCTGGGCGACACGCGTTTCCTGCTCAAGGAGGGCGGTACGATGGGTGACCTCTACTCGCTCGTCGACCTGAAGCGCGACAGCAACAACAACATCTACGTCGACCAGAACGGCCAGCTGGCAACCGAGAAGCTCTCGTCGGACCGCTACATCAAGCTGGGTTCCGTGCTGCCCGATGCCAACATGGCATGGCGCAACGACTTCCGCTGGAACAACTTCAACTTCGGATTCATGGTATCGGCCCGTCTGGGCGGCGTCGTCTTCTCGCGCACGCAGGCCATGCTCGACAACTACGGTGTGTCGGAGGCTACGGCTGCGGCCCGCGACCTGGGCTACGTCTCGATCAACGGCGGCGACCGCATCGACCCGCAGGTATGGTACACGACCGTCGGCGGCGGCAACTCCATCCCGCAGTACTACACCTACTCGGCTACGAACGTCCGCCTGCAGGAGGCTTCGATCGGCTATACGATCCCGCGCAAGGCGCTGCGTGGCGTCTGCGAGATCACCGTATCGCTCGTGGGCCGCAACCTGTGGATGATCTACAACAAGGCGCCGTTCGATCCGGAGAGCATCGCCACGACGGGCAACTTCTATCAGGGTATCGACTACTTCATGATGCCTTCGATGCGCAACATCGGTTTCAACGTGCGACTCAAATTCTAAAGACTTACGACCATGAAACATACAATCAGCAAGATATTTGCCGGCGCACTGCTCCTGGGCACCGTGTCGTGTACGGCGAATTATTTGGACATCAACTCGAACCCCTACCAGCCGGGCGACCTGACGGCCGACGACTACGCGCTGGGGTCGGCCATGAACTCGCTGGCCGGCGGTGTGATCTCGTCGGACGTCAACACGACGCAGTTCACCGAGGCCCTGATGGGCGGTCCGATGGCCGGATACTTTGCTCCCGCGAATGCCGGTTGGAAGAACACCATCGCCAACTACAACCCGACGGACGACTGGACCAACGTGCTGCTCAAGTCTGGCAAGGTGATTCCGGTGATCTATACCAACCTCGGCATCATCGAGACCGTCTCGGAGCAGACCGGTTCGCCCGTGCCCCTGGCCATCGCCAACATCATCAAGGTAGCCGCCATGCACCGCATTACGGATACCTACGGCCCGATTCCCTACTCGAAAATCGGTGCCGACGGCAGCATCAACACGCCCTATGACTCGGTTGAGGAGATTTACATGACCTTCTTCGACGAGCTCGACGCGTCGATCGCCACGCTGAACGAGAATTCGGAGTACAAGCTCGTGGCTACGGCCGACTACGTCTACAGCGGTGACATCAAGAAGTGGATCCGTTTCGCCAACTCGCTCAAGCTGCGTCTTGCCATCCGTATCGCCAACGTCAGCCCCGATGTGGCCCGCGAGAAGGCCGAGGAGGCTGTCAACGATCCGGGCGGTCTGATCACGTCGAATGCCGACAACGCCGCATGGAACTACTTCGGCAGCGTGCAGAACCCGCTCTTCGTGGCCGTGAACTACAACCCCGCCACGCACGATGACGGTACGCAGTGTATCACGACGGGTGATACGCACGCCGCAGCCGATATCATCTGCTACATGAACGGATACTCCGATCCCCGCCGCGAGATGTACTTCACCAAGAGCGAGTGGGAGGGTTACGACTATGTGGGCCTGCGTCACGGTATCGTGATTCCCGACCACAACACCATCGGTCACAAGTTCTCGGGCCCGAACGTCAAGGCCAGCGATGCTCTGCAGTGGATGAACGCCGCCGAGGTTGCCTTCCTGCGCGCCGAGGGTGTCGCCGTCTACGGCTTCAACATGGGCGGCACGGCCAAGGATTTCTACGAGCAGGGTGTCCGCCTGTCGTTCGAGCAGTGGGGCGTAACGGGAGCCGATACCTACCTGGCACAGGAGACGGCTCTGCCCGAGCTTTACGACGATCCGTCGGGTTCGAACGACTACAACGTGCAGCTCTCGACGCTTTCGGTAAAATGGGTTGACGGTTCGGTGGATGAGATGCAGGAGCGCATCCTGATCCAGAAGTGGATCGCCAACTATCCGCTGGGCAACGAGGCCTGGGCCGACTACCGCCGCACGGGGTATCCGCACCTGATTCCCGCTACCGCCGCCGGCAACATGAGCAACGGCGAGGTGGATTCCAACCGCGGTGCACGCCGTATGCGTTATCCGCTTGACGAGTATGTCAGCAACGCGCAGAACGTACAGAATGCCGTATCCACGCTGCTGGGCGGTCCCGACCTGATGTCGACCGACCTGTGGTGGGCGAAAAAGAACTAATTAACCGAAAACCGACAACTATGAAAAATATTGTAAAGAAAGGCTTGCGATTTTCCGCACTGTTTGCCGCATCGGCCCTGCTTCTGGCTGGGTGCAGCGACTGGACGGAATATGAAAGTCTCGAGATAAAGACCCCGACGATGGACGAGGGACTTTATGCGGACTATGTAAAGAATCTGAAGGCCTACAAGGCCGGTGCCCACAAGATCGCGATGACGTCGTTGGAGAATGCCGTAGATACTCCCGTACACCAGGCTCAGCGTCTTACCGCTCTGCCCGACAGTCTGGACGTCATCCTGCTGAACAATCCCGACAACCTCGACGCCGAGTACGTGCGTGAGATGGGCGAGGTCCGCAAGAAGGGCACGCGCGTCGGATATGCAATCAGTTTCGCCACCATCGAGTCCGAGTGGAGCGAGATGGTCAAGGCCGATGCCACGCTGACTGAGGAGCAGGCCCTGACCTACATTGCCGACCGCACGAACGAGCAGCTCGGCCTGTGCGACAAGTATCGCTATGACGGTGTTGTCTTCACCTATGTGGGCCGTTCGACGGCGAGCATGACCGAGGAGACGCTGGCACAGTACAGCGCCCGTCAGGCTGCCTTCTTCAATACGGTATCGGCATGGCGCGAGAGCCACAAGTCGGCTTTCTTCGCTTACCGCGGCAAGGCGCAGTACCTTGTCGAGGAGAGCAAGTCGCTGCTGCTCGACTGTGACTACATCATTCTGGAAACCACGTCGGCCAGCAACACCTCCGACATGACGATTGCCGCCAATGCGGCGCTTACGGCTCTTGCCGGACTGTCGGAGACCGAACCGTTCGCACCGCGCTTCATCATCACGACCGAGACGACGCGCTATGACGACGAGGACATGATCTACGGATACCTCGGTACGGTTGACGCCAACGGCAATGCCGAGCGTTCGATCCGCGGTGGTGCCGTCTGGGTGGGGCAGCCCTCCGACTTCACGCGTGCAGGCATGCTGATTCTCAATGCACAGTACGACTACTACGACAACACGCCGATCTATTTCCATCTGCGTGAGGCCATTGACATCATGAATCCTTCACCTAAAAACTAATCTTCGCCATGAAATTCGATAAAATATCGCTGACGCTCTTCATGCTTGCCGCCGTGGCTTTCACGGGTTGCGAGAATGAGGATCCCGCGGAACATCATTTTGACAACAAGCTCTACATTTCGTCTGCCATCGTCACCGACGATCTGCTCATCCGCAATGACATTACTGGTGATTCCCGTACGATTTCGGCCCGTCTGGCACTGCCTGCAAAGGAGGATGTGACCGTTACGTTCGAGGCACGCCCCGATTTGGCTGCGAAGTACAACATGATCTACGGTGACAACGCCGTGGGTCTGCCTGCCGAGCACTTCGAAATGTCCGAAACGACCATTTCGATCGGTCAGGGTGACGTGACCGGTGAAGATATCGTTGTGAACTTCCTCAACACAAACGAACTGGACGGCGATCTGCGTTACGTGCTGCCCGTTGTCATCTCCGACATCAAAGGTGTATCGCTGCTCGAGAGTTCGGGTGCCGTATACTTCGTCTTCAAGGGCGCTGCCCTGATCAACGTCGTGGCCAACATCTCCGAGATGTATTTCCCGGTGAACTGGTCGAGCACGGTCAACGTGACCCGATTGCAGACGGTCACCGTCGAGGCGCTCGTCCGTTCGTCCGACTGGGAAGCCGGTCGCGGCAATGCCCTGAGCTCCGTCTTCGGTATTGAGGGCACGTTCCTCGTGCGTATCGGCGACGCCGACCGTCCGCGCAACCAGCTCCAGCTGGTGAACCCCAACGGCAACTGGCCTGCACCCAATGCGGCTCCGGGTCTTCCCGTCAACGAGTGGATCCACATTGCCGTGGTATGGGATGCCACGACCGGTGAGCGCATCTACTACCAGAACGGCGAGGTCGTAGCTTCCGATACGGGTGCGAGCGGCAATGTTTCGCTGAACAACAACTGCTATGTCGGCAAGTCGTATGACGACAGCCGCTGGCTGCCGGGCGAGATTTCCGAGCTGCGCATCTGGAACATCCAGCGCACGAAGGAGCAGATTGCTTCGAACATGTACTCGGTGGATCCGACTACCGAGGGTCTGCTGGCCTACTGGAAATTCAACGAGGGAAGCGGCAACGTCATCAACGACGCCACCGGCAACGGTACGAACCTGACGGGTACGAAGACTCCCGAGTGGGTGAATGTCGAGCTTCCCGAATAATGTCAAGTCAAATTACAATAGCGAAAATCTGTTATGAACTTCAGATATTTTAAAATCCGCACGTTTGCTGCCGCAGCCCTCATGGCCGGAGCACTGCTCGGGGTTGCATGCTCCGAGGAGATCGAGGCCGGAAATCCGATAGATGAGACTCCCTACGAGACCATCTACGAGACGAACGGCTACCTGCTGGATCAGGCCAGCAACAAGTCTGTCGTGACGATCGCTCCGACGGGTCACGAGTACACGGCTACGCTGTCGCTGGGCCTGACACAGGAGTACAATGGAACGCTGTCTGCCGTTGCATCGTTCGACGGGGACTACCTGACGACCTACAATGCCGACAACGGAACGGCCTACCAGCTCTATCCCGCCGAGCTGGTAACCTTCGCCAACGAAGGCGCCTTCACCGTGAACGCCGAGGATGCCTCCAAGGCTACGGTGACGATGACCGTTTCGCCCAGTTCGGAACTCGAGGCCGGTGTCATCTATGCCATTCCGGTGGTCGTGAAGGCCGACGGCATCACGCTCAAGGAGGAGGCTTCGCACTGCCTTTACCTGATCAACGGCGATACGGAGCAGGCCGGGAACTTCGCCGACTGCGACAAGGGCGAAGGTCATCCCAAGGCGTTCCTCTTCTTCGAGGTAAACGGTACCAACCCGCTCAATGCCCTGACCTTCAAGCTCGAGAACGGCAAGCTGCTGTGGGATGTTGTCGTGCTCTTCGCAGCCAACATCAACTGGGATGCCGAGGCCGGCCGTGCCTATGTCAACTGCAACCCGAACGTGCAGTTCCTGCTCGACAACAACGAGACCTATCTCCAGCCGCTGCGCAAGCGCGGTATCAAGGTGCTGCTGGGTCTGCTCGGCAACCACGACCAGGCCGGTCTGGCGCAGCTCTCCGAGATCGGTGCGCGTGACTTCGCCGCCGAAGTGGCCGAGTATGTCTACGCCTACAACCTCGACGGCGTGAACTACGACGACGAGTACTCGACCTCGCCCGATCTGTCGAATCCCTACTTCGCTTCGCGTTCGCAGGAAGCTGCCGCACGCCTGTGCTACGAGACCAAGCAGCTGATGCCCGACAAACTGGTGACGGTCTTCGATTACGGCTCCATGTACGGAGCAGAGAGCGTGGACGGCGTGGATGCCGACGAATGGATCGACGTGGTGGTAGCCAACTACGGCAGCCGCGCCTATCCGATCGGCAACATGACCAATGCCAAGTGCTCGGGCATCTCCATCGAGTTCAACCAGGGATGGCCCTCGATGAATTCCAGCACGGCGCAGAACATCCTTGACCGCAATTACGGCTGGATCATGGGCTTCGCGCTCGCACCGGAGAACTTCGACCGTTCGTATTCCATGCTGTCGGGTGTGGAGACCCTCTACGGCTCGCCGCTGGCCTATCCGACTACCTTCTACAAGAAGGACGATCCGAAGCCGTATGTCTTCCCCGACGATCTGTAATAACCACATAAAACGACTACAACCATGAAAAATATTTGGAAACTGACGCTCCTCTCCGCACTGGTTCTCGGCAGCGGCATGCTTGCGGGCTGCCGCGAGGAGGAGGAGTTGAATCTGGCCGGTTATCCCCAGGTCCCGGTAGGCGTCGCCGTTGCGGATGCGGAGAATGCCGCTGCCGTTACCGTAAAGGGCTCCTACGAGGCAGGAACCGGTGCGTTGGTACTCGACGGTACCTTGAACCGCACCTATACCGTCGCGTTGGCTACGCCCAGCCCGAAGGATGCCACGCTGCGGGTGGAGGCCTTCTCGAAGAATATTCCCGAAGACCGCATCGCCATCAGCGAGACGGAACTGTTCATCCCGGCCGGTGCCATTTCGGCGTCGGTGACCGTATCGTTGGTCGATGACGACATGACCTTCATGGCCGAAGAGGAGGGTGCCCAGACCTATGAGCTGGGTCTCCGTCTGGTCGACATCGAAGGTTCGAAACTCGAAATGGGCCAGACCGAAGCCAAAGTAGTGGTCGAGAAGGAGGCCTATGTGGCCACTGCATCGGTAGTGGGTGTTGACGGCGGAACTACGGCATCGTTCAAGCGCGGCTACATCGACGGGGAATTCGCCAGCGAAGACCCGATCAGCTACGAGTACAAGGTGGTGCTGGACAAACCGGCGCTGCGCGACCTGACCTTTGCGGGCCTCTCCTCCGGTGTTCCCGAAGAGAATGCGGATGATGAGCGCTTCACGCCGCAGACCGTGACGGTCCGTGCCGGCGAACTGGAGTCGGATCCGATTGCGTGGACCATCACGGATGATTTCCTCGGAGCCAACAACGATCCTGCTTCGTTCGAAATCCTGCTTACGATGGTTCCGGAGGGTGAAGACGCTTCGGTCGTGATGTCGGAGCAGACGGGATGTACGATTACCGTCACCAAGGTCTTCGACCGGATGACCTTTGTTGACGCCGTCGATCCGTCATGGACCGAATTCGACACGACGGGTTGGACGATCGATCCCGCTTCCATCGGCAATGTCCTGTTCGACAACAACACCAATACGTACATTGTGGACAGAACGTTTGTGATCGATATGCAGTCCGAGAAATCCATTGCCGGATTCAAGATGACGGCTGTATACAACTACAACGGCTATCTTCCTACGCTATTCAAGATTTCTGTCTCGGATGACGGAGAATCGTGGGTTTCGTGGGGCGAGATGAACCGCTACACTGCACCGACCTCCACGGCATTGTATATTGCACTTGTCAAATCCTCTTCGGCCCGTTATATCAAGTTCGAGGCTTTGCAGGTAACCTGGTACTATTTTGCCGAGTTCGACATCTACGGCAAAAACTGATTGAGTGTTTCACGGTGCCGGTGACGGCGCCGTGAAACCGTCGTTCGAACGGAGACTTTCTGTATCTGAAGGAAAGTCTCCGTTTTTTTGAATGCCGGAATGGTTATATTTGCATTTTTATTCGTATTTTTGGACAAAACTCTGTGATGACAATGAACGTGTCCCGATCCCTCCCTGCAAGCCGGTTCCCCGATGCCGTGTCCCGTGTCGGCAAGCCGGATTGTCCCGGGAATCCCGATCCGGAACCGTCGTCTTTTCCGTCGCCGGCCCGGCGACTTCCTAACCGGTTTTTGCCTATGTCTTCGATCCGTTTTCTTCTCATTGCCGCGATGGCACTCTTCTGTTGTGCCTGCGAACACAGCGCCCGGGAAAATGCGCTGCTTCCCGAACCCGTCGCCGTGCGCGAATATCCGGGCAGCTTCAAGATTCATGAGCCCCTGTCGCTGTGGATCGACGCGCCGGACTCCATAGCCCGGCCTTTGGCCGACTACCTGCGCACGACGCCCATCGAGTGCGTGCGCGAGGAGCGCAAACGCCATGCGGCCAAAAACTACCTGCACCTCCTCCTTTCGAAAGGCGATTCGCTGCCCGAATCTCCGGAAGGGTACGTGCTGGCCATCCGCCCGGCGGGCATCACGGTCCGTTCGCACGGCGAGGCAGGTCTTTTCTACGGATTGCAGACGCTCCTGCAGCTGCATGCGCAGTACGGCGACCGCATCCCGGCGCAGAAGATCACCGACTATCCGCGCTTTGCCTGGCGCGGCCTGCATCTGGACGTCTCGCGCAACTTCTTCGACAAGGAGTTCGTCAAGAAGCAGCTGCGCATGATGGCGTCGCTCAAGCTCAACCGCCTGCACTGGCACCTGACCGACGGTGCCGGCTGGCGCCTGGCCGTCGATGCCTATCCGCGGCTGACGGAGGAGGCTGCCTGGCGTGTCGGCAAAACGTGGCGGGAGTGGCGCAGCGGCGGCAACCGCTATGCCCGTTATGACGATCCCGAAGCTGCGGGCGGCTACTACACGAAGGAGGATGTGCGCGACGTGCTGGCGCTGGCCGACTCGCTGCATATCACCGTCGTGCCCGAAATCGAGATGCCGGGCCATTCGGAGGAGGTGCTGGCCGTCTATCCCGAGCTCTCCTGCTCGGGCAGGCCCGGCGAGAACGGGGAGTTCTGCCTCGGCAACGAGCAGACCTACGTCTTTCTGGAGCGGGTCTTCTCCGAGGTGCTGGAGCTCTTCCCCTCGGAGTTCATCCACATCGGCGGTGACGAAGCCTCGTCGCAGGCATGGATGGCCTGTCCGAAGTGCCGCGCCCTCATGCAGCGCGAAGGGTTGAAGACGCCGGCCGAGCTGCAGGCCTACGCCGTGCACCGCATCGGCCGCTTCCTCGAGGCGCGCGGCCGCCGGCTGGTCGGCTGGGACGAGATTCTCGACGGCGGCATCCCGGCCGATGCCGTCGTGATGTCGTGGCGCGGCGAGGAGGGCGGACGCCGGGCCGCCGCTGCGGGACACGACGTCGTCATGACGCCCGGCAGCCACTGCTACTTCGACGGTTATCAGGACAACCCCATGACCCAGCCGCAGGCCTTTTCGGGCTACCTTCCGCTGTCGAAGGTCTACTCGTATGATCCGGCTCCCGAACAGATGCCGGCCCGCGACCGTGTGCTGGGTGTGCAGGCCAATCTCTGGACGGAGTACATCCCGACCCCGGAGCAGGCCGAATACATGCTCTATCCGCGGGCCTTCGCCCTGGCCGAGGTGGCCTGGAGCCCCGTGGAGAAACGCGACTACGAGGATTTCCGCTCCCGGGCGCTGATCTATACCGAACGGGCGCATGCGGCGGGGTACAATGCCTTCGACCTCGAATCCGAGGAGGGCGAGCGTCCCCAGTCGCTGGAGCCTGTCGAGCACCTGGCCGTCGGCTGTCCGGTGACCTGCGCCACGCCGTGGCACAAGGCCTATTCGGCCGACGGGGCCGCCACGCTGACCGACGGCCGGCACGGCCCGTGGAGCTACGGCGAACGCTGGCTGGGCTTCCTCGACTGCGACGTGGACGTCACGGTGGACCTCGGCGAGGTGAAGCCGATCCGCGAGGTGGCGGCCGACTTCATCCAGTGGTATACGGCGTGGGTGTGGCTGCCCGCACGGGTCGAAATCGAGGTCTCGGATGACGGCGAAACGTTCCGCAGCCTCGGCGTCGTCGAGAACGACTATCCGCAGGAGGAGGAGCGTCCCGAATTCCGCACCTTCGCATGGAAAGGCTCCGACGAAGCCCGCTACGTGCGTTACCATGCCGTGTCGAACGGCCGCGCGGGCGGCTGGCTCTTTACGGACGAGATCGTAATCCGTTGAAACGAACCGACAAATTCCAAATAAATCAGTAACATACTATGCAATCGAAACTTGAAATCATGGGCGAACCCCAGCCCGGCATGCCGTGGGAGGAGCGTCCCGCCGGCTGCCGGAGCGTCGTATGGCGCTACTCGAAAAACCCGATCATCGGCCGCGACGCGCTGTCGACCTCGAACTCGATCTTCAACTCGGCGGTCGTGCCCTTCCGCAAGGGAGAGTACAACTACGCCGGCGTCTTCCGCTGCGACGACACGAACCGCCGCATGCGGCTGCACGTGGGCTTCTCGGTCGACGGCCTGAAGTGGGACATCGACGAGGAGGACATCCGCCTGACGGGTGCCGATCCCGAGGTCGGGGAGTGGGTCTACGGCTACGACCCGCGCGTGGCGAAGATCGGCGACCGCTACTACGTGACGTGGTGCAACGGCTACCACGGCCCGACGATCGGCGTGGCGTGGACCGACGATTTCGCCACGTTCCACCAGCTGGAAAACGCCTTCCTGCCCTATAACCGCAACGGCGTGCTCTTCCCGCGCAAGATCAACGGCAATTACGCAATGCTGTCGCGCCCGAGCGACACGGGACATACGCCCTTCGGCGACATCTTCTATTCTGAGAGCCCCGATCTGACCTACTGGGGCCGTCACCGCCATGTGATGGCGCCCGCCGCGTTCGAACTCTCGGCCTGGCAGTGCATGAAGATCGGTGCCGGTCCGGTGCCCATCGAGACGTCTGAAGGGTGGCTGCTGTTCTACCACGGCGTGCTGCGCTCGTGCAACGGCTACGTCTATGCCTTCGGTTCGGCGCTGCTCGACCGCGACGAGCCGTGGAAGGTGCTGGCCCGCAGCGGCCCGTATCTGATCTCGCCGCGCGAGACTTACGAGTGCATGGGCGACGTGCCCAACGTGACCTTCCCGTGCGCCTCGCTGCACGATCCCGCCACGGGCCGCGTGGCGATCTACTACGGCTGCGCCGACACGGTGACGGGACTGGCCTTCGGCTACATCCCCGAGATCATCGAGTTCACGAAGAAAAACTCGATCCTCTGATGGGCGCGCGACGAATGCTGCGGACGGCGGCGCTCGCACTCCTGCTGGGTGCGGCGCCCGCCCTGGCGCAGACGCCCGCCGAATATGTGGACCCCTTCGTCGGAACGACGAACTTCGGGACGACGAATCCCGGGGCCGTCGTGCCGAACGGCATGATGGCCGTCGTGCCCTTCAATGTGATGGGGTCGGATCTGAACCGCTACGACAAGGATGCACGCTGGTGGTCGACGCCCTACGAGTACCACAACCGATTCTTCACGGGATTCGCCCACGGCGCCTTGAGCGGGGTGGGGTGCCCCGACATGGGCTCGCTGCTAACGATGGCCACGACCGGCGCGCTGGAGGTCGATTACCGCAACTACGGCTCGGAGTACCGCGACGAGGAGGCCTCGCCGGGCTACTACGCCGTGACGCTCTCGAAGTACGGCATCCGCGCCGAGGCGACGGCCACGCCGCGCACGTCGGTCGAGCGCTACACCTTCCCGGGCGGCGAGGGACACCTGCTGCTGAATCTGGGTGAGGGGCTCACGAACGAGTCCGGAGCGATGGTGCGCCGCGTGAGCGCCACCGAGATCGAGGGCATGAAGCTGCTGGGGACGTTCTGCTACAATCCGCAGAAGGTCTTTCCGGTCTACTTCGTGCTGCGCGTCTCGAAGGTCCCCTCGGCCGCGGGCTACTGGAAGAAGCAGCGTCCGATGACGGGCGTCGAGGCCGAGTGGACGCCCGACAACGGCAGGTACAAGCTCTACACGCAGTACGGGCGCGAGCTGGCGGGTGACGACATCGGCTACTGGTTCACGTTCGACGGCCTGCAGGCGGGCGAGCAGATCGAGGTGCGCATGGGCATCTCGTATGTCTCGGCGGAGAACGCCCGCCGCAACCTCGAGGCGGAGCAGGCGGACGGAGCGTCGTTCGACACCCTGCGCGACGCGGCCCTCGGGCGGTGGAACGCCGATCTGGGCCGCATCCGCGTCGAGGGCGGCACGGAGGCGCAGCGCCGCGTCTTCTACACGGCGCTCTACCATGCGCTGATCCACCCGAACCTGCTCAGCGACGTCAACGGCGAGTATCCGCTCATGGAGCGTTCGGGCGAAGTGGGCGTTACCGAGGGCGAGCGCTATACGGTCTTCTCGCTGTGGGACACCTACCGCAACGTGCACCAGCTGCTGACGCTGGTCTACCCCGAGCGGCAGGTGGAGATGGTGCGTTCGATGATCGACATCTACCGCGAGTGGGGCTGGATGCCCCGCTGGGAGCTCTACGGGCGTGAGACCTTCACGATGGAGGGCGACCCGGCCATCCCGGTCATCACGGACACGTGGATGAAGGGGCTGCGCGACTTCGACATCGGGACCGCCTACGAGGCCTTCCGCAAGTCGGCGACGACGCCCGGTGCGCAGAATCTCCTGCGGCCCGACATCGACCCCTACATCGAGCGGGGCTACATCCCGCTGGGCTTCTATGCGCAGGATTTGGCCGGCGACGTTTCGGTGTCGCACGCGCTGGAGTACTACGTCGCCGATGCGGCGCTGGCGCGGCTGGCCGATTCGCTCGGCCACCGCGAGGATGCAAGCCTGTTCCGCGAACGCTCGCTCGGATACCGCCACTACTACGACAAGGAGTACGGCACACTGCGCCCGATCATGCCCGACGGGTCGTTCCTCACGCCCTTCGATCCGAAGGCCGGCGAGAACTTCTCGGCGGCGCCCGGCTTCCACGAAGGCTCGGCCTGGAACTACACGTTCTACGTGCCGCACGACGTCGAGGGGCTGGTCCGGCTCATGGGCGGACGCAAGCGCTTCGTCGAGAAGTTGCAGATGGTCTTCGACGAGGGCCTCTACGACCCGGCGAACGAACCCGACATCGCCTATGCGTACCTCTTCAGCCGCTTCCCCGGCGAGGCGTGGCGCACGCAGCGCGAGACGCGGCGTCTGTTGGAGCGATACTTCACGGTCGAGCCCGACGGCATTCCGGGCAACGACGACACGGGCACGATGTCGGCCTGGGCGGTCTTCACGATGCTGGGCTTCTATCCCGACTGTCCGGGCGAGGCGGCCTACACGCTGACGGCCCCGACGTTCGACCGGGCGGAGATCGACACGCCGCAGGGCACGCTCACGATCGAGAAGCACGGCGAAGGCTACATCCGGCGGATGACGCTCGGCGGCCGTCCGCTGTCGAAATACCGCCTCACGCACGACGAACTGCTGCGGGGCGGCACACTGACTTTTGAACTCAACAACGAAACGAACAAATAGATGAACCTGTCAAGAATTTTCCTCATTGCGGCTCTCGGGCTGGCCTCCTGTGCGCAGCCCGCGGCCGACGACGACCTGACCCGGTACGTCGATCCCAAAATCGGAACGGGCGGCCACGGCCACGTCTTCGTGGGCGCGAACGTGCCGTTCGGTCTGGTGCAGCTCGGGCCCACGAGCATCCCGCAGGAGTGGGACTGGACCTCGGGCTACCACGAGTCGGACTCGACCGTCATCGGATTCTCGCACACGCATTTGAGCGGTACGGGTATCGGCGACCTGTTCGACGTGACGGTCATGCCCGTCGTGGGCGAGGTGACCTGCGCCCGCGGTATGGCCGATGATCCCGCCTCGGGCATGTGGTCCTATGCCGACCGCACGAAGGAGGTCGTGCGCCCGGGCTACTACTCGGTGCCGCTCGTGCGCTACGGCATCACGGCCGAGATGACGGCCACCTCGCGCGTGGGCTTCCACCGCTACACCTTCCCTGCTGCGGACGATGCCGCGGTGATCTTCGACCTGGAGAACGGCGGCTGCTGGGACAAGGCCACCGAGACCCACATCGAGCCGTCGGGCGACAGCCGCCTCGTGGGCTGGCGCTACTCGTCGGGCTGGGCCAAGGACCAGCGCGTGTGGTTCGTCGCCGAGTTCTCGCGCCCCTTCGCCTCGTTCGAGCAGGTCGGCGAGCACTACGCCCGCGTGAACTTCGACACGACGGAGGGTGGGCAGCTGATGCTGAAGGTCGCCCTTTCGCCCGTGAGCGTCGAGGGCGCCGAGGCGAACCTCGCGGCGGAGCTTCCCGGCTGGGACTTCGACGCGACGGCCGCTGCGGCGGCTGCGGCGTGGAACGCGCAACTCGCGAAGGTGAAGATCACGACGTCGGACGAGACGGCCAAGCGCATCTTCTATACGGGCCTTTACCACACGATGGTCGCTCCGTCGGAGTTCTGCGACGTGAACGGCGACTACCGCGGGGCCGACGGCGCCGTGCACCGCAATCCCGGCCATACGACCTACACGACCTTCTCGTTGTGGGATACCTACCGCGCGGCCATGCCGCTGATGACGATCCTGCATCCGGACCGCATGCCCGACATCGTCAACACGATGCTCGCGATCGCCGACGAGCAGGGCCGCCTGCCCGTATGGCACCTCTGGGGCAACGAGACCGACTGCATGGTGGGCAATCCGGGGATTCCGGTCGTCGCTGACGCCATCGTCAAGGGAATCGGGGGCTTCGACCGCGAGCGGGCCTTCGAGGCAATCCGCCGCACGGCGATGAACCCCGACCGCGGCAACGGCCTGCGGATGAAGTACGGCTATATCCCGTGCGACCTGTTCAACGAGGCCGTGGCCTACGACATGGAGTATGCGCTGGCCGACGGCGCCGCCGCCCGGGCTGCCGAGGCGCTCGGCCGCGAGGAGGATGCCCGCTACTTCACGGAACGGAGCCACTCCTACCGCAACTACTTCGACCCGTCGACGGGCTTCATGCGCGGACGTGACAGCCGCCGCGGATGGCGCACGCCCTTCAACCCGTTTGCCTCGACGCACCGCGCCGACGACTACTGCGAGGGCAACGCCTGGCAGTACACGTGGCTCGTGCCGCACGATGTCGCCGGGCTCGAGGCCTGCTTCGGCAGCCGGGCCCGCATGATAGGCAAGCTCGACTCGCTCTTCACGGTGAGCTCCGTGGTCGAGGGTGCCGAGACCTCGCCCGACATTTCGGGCCTGATCGGGCAGTATGCCCACGGCAACGAGCCGAGCCACCACATCCTCTACCTCTACACGATGCTGGGCCAGCCGTGGAAGACGGCCGAGAAGGTCCGCGAGGTGCTCACGACGCTCTACCACGACCAGCCCGACGGCTTGTCGGGCAACGAGGATGTCGGCCAGATGTCGGCCTGGTACATTCTCTCGTCGCTTGGCATGTACGAGGTCGAGCCGGCGGGCGGCCGCTACTGGTTCGGGTCGCCGCTCTTTGACCGCGCGGAGATCGCGGTGCCGGGCGGCACCTTCACGATCGTGGCCGAGAACAACTCGTCGGAGAACAAGTACATCCGCCGCGTATGGCTCAACGGACGCCCCTGGACGAAGCCCTGGATCGGGCATGCGGAGGTGATGGCGGGCGGCGAGCTGCGCTTCGAGATGGACGACGAGCCCCACGTGTGGTATTGTCCGCAGGAGCCGGAGCAGTATGCCGACCAGCGGCCCGCGGCGGAAGAGCGGCTCTTCTGCTCGGAAGCCGTCGAGCAGGAGATCGCCCGCGTGTGCGGCCTGCTGACCAACGAGCGCCTGCGCTGGATGTTCGCCAACTGCTTCCCCAATACGCTCGACACGACGGTGCACTACCGTGAGGACGGGGAGGGCAATCCCGACACCTACGTCTACACGGGTGACATTCCGGCCATGTGGCTGCGCGACTCGGGGGCCCAGGTGTGGCCCTACGTGCAGCTGTGCGGCGGTGACCCTGCGCTGCAGAAGATGATCGCCGGGGTGATCCGCCGGCAGTTCCGCCTGATCAACATCGACCCCTACGCCAACGCCTTCAACGACGGCCCGACGGGTGCCGGCGAGGATGTCGGCTACCCGGGCCACGTGCAGAGCCCGTGGGTCTTCGAGCGCAAGTGGGAGATCGACTCGCACTGCTATCCGATCCGTCTGGCGCACCACTACTGGAAAACCACGGGCGATGTGTCGGTCTTCGATGCGGAGTGGGTGGCGGCCATGCGCAACATCCTCACGACGCTGCGCGACCAGCAGATGAAGGAGGGTCCGGGCGACTACACCTTCCTGCGCGTCACGGACCGTCAGCTCGACACGCGCTGCCATGTGGGCCGCGGCAATCCGGTGAAGCCCGTGGGGCTCATCTCGTCGGCCTTCCGTCCGTCGGATGACGCCACAACCTTCGGGTTCCTCGTGCCGTCGAACTTCATGGCCGTCTCGTCGCTGCGCAAGGCCGCAGAGATTCTCTCGACGGTCAACGGCGAGCAGGAGCTTGCCGCCGATTGCACGGCTCTGGCCGACGAGGTGGCTGTCGCCCTGCAGCAGTACGCCGTCGTCGAGCATCCCGTTTACGGGAAGATCTACGCCTTCGAGGTCGACGGATTCGGCAGCGTGCAGCTCATGGACGACGCCAACGTGCCGTCGCTGCTGGCCATGCCCTACCTGGGCGATGTCGAGCGCACGGACCCCGTCTACGAGAATACGCGCCGCTTCGTCTGGAGCACCGACAACCCCTACTTCTGGCGCGGTGCGGCAGGCGAGGGCATCGGCGGCCCGCACATCGGTGTGGAGATGATCTGGCCGATGAGCATCATGATGCGCGCCTTCACCTCGACCGACGACGCCGAAATCCGCGACTGCATCATCGCCCTGATGACCACCGACGCCGGTACGGGCTTCATGCACGAGTCCTTCTCGCGTCACAACGCCGCCGACTTCACGCGCGCCTGGTTCGCCTGGCAGAACACCCTCTTCGGGGAGCTGATCCTCAAGCTGGTGAACGACGGCAAGGTCGACCTGCTCAACTCGATTGACTGACCCGCAAAAAACGAAAAACCCGAAAAATCATGATACGACATCTTTTCACCCTGCTGCTGGCCGCCGCCGTATGCTGCGGCACCCACTCCTGCGCGCGCTGCGATGCCGGCGGGAATACCGAGCCGCAGCTGCGCCCCTCGGAGTATGTCTCGACGCTCGTGGGCACGCTCTCGGACTTCTCGCTCTCGACGGGCAACACCTATCCGGCCATCGCCCTGCCCTGGGGTATGAACTTCTGGACGCCCCAGACGGGCAGGATGGGCGACGGCTGGGCCTACACCTACGGCGCCCACACGATCCGGGGCTTCAAGCAGACGCACCAGCCTTCGCCGTGGATCAACGACTACGGACAGTTCTCGCTCATGCCCGTGCGCGGCGCCGACAAGTTCGACGAGGAGTCGCGCCAGAGCTGGTTCTCGCACCAGAGCGAGGAGGCGCGTCCCTACTACTATGCGGTCTACCTGGCCGACCATGACATCCGCACGGAGATTGTGCCGACGGAGCGCGCCGCCGTGCTGCGCTTCACCTTCCCCGAGTCGGACGAGTCGGGCGTGGTCGTCGACGCCTTCGACCGCGGCTCCTACGTGCGCGTGATGCCCGACAACCGCACGGTCGTGGGCTACACGACGCGCAACAGCGGTGGTGTGCCGGAGAACTTCCGCAACTGGTTCGTCATCCGCTTCGACCGCTCGTTCGAGGGCTTCGACGTGATGCTCGACGGCAAGGTGCTCGACGGGGCGCACGAGGCGACGGGCGACCACGCTCTGGCGAAGGTGCACTTCACGACGCGCCGCGGCGAGCGGATCGAGGCCCGCGTGGCGTCGTCGTTCATCTCCGAGCAGCAGGCGCTGCGCAACCTCGGCGAGCTGGGCGAGGATTCGTTCGAGCAGCTCAAGGAGAAGGCGCAGGCGCGCTGGGACGAGGTGCTGGGCCGCATCGAGGTCTCGGGCGGCACGACCGACCAGCTGCGCACCTTCTATTCGTGCCTCTACCGTTCGACGCTCTTCCCGCGCAAGTTCTACGAGATCGACGAAAAGGGCCAGCCGGTGCACTACAGCCCCTACAACGGCGAGGTGCTGCCCGGATACATGTACACCGACACGGGCTTCTGGGATACGTTCCGCTGCCTCTTCCCGCTGCTGAACCTCGTTTATCCGTCGGTCAACGCCGAGATTCAGGCCGGCCTGGCAAACACCTACCGTGAGAGCGGCTTCCTGCCCGAGTGGGCCTCGCCGGGCCATCGCGGCTGCATGGTGGGCAACAACTCTGCGTCGGTCGTTTCGGATGCCATCCTCAAGGGCGTGACGCCTGCCGGGGATGTCGAAACCCTCTACGAGGCGATGATGAGCGGCCGCACGCAGGTGCACCCGACGGTCAGCTCGACGGGCCGCTGGGGACACGAGTACTACAATACGCTGGGATACGTCCCCTACGACGTGAACATCCCGGAGAATGCCGCGCGCACGCTCGAATACGCCTACGATGACTGGTGCATTGCCCGCGTGGCCGAGCACCTCGGCCGCAGCGACGATGCCGCCCTGCTCGACAAGGCTGCGAAGAACTACCGCAACCTCTTCGATCCGGAGACGAAGCTCATGCGCGGCCGCAATGCCGACGGCACATTCCAGTCGCCGTTCAGCGCCTACAAGTGGGGCGATGCCTTCACCGAGGGCAACTCGTGGCACTACACGTGGTCGGTGTTCCACGACGTCGAGGGGCTGGCCGAACTGATGGGCGGACGCGAGGAGTTCGGGCGGATGCTCGACTCGGTCTTCGTCGTGCCGCCGATCTACGACGACAGCTACTACGGCTTCCGCATCCACGAGATTACCGAGATGCAGGTGGCCAACATGGGTAACTACGCCCACGGCAACCAGCCCGCACAGCACATGATCTACCTCTACAACTACGCCGGCATGCCGCACAAGGCGCAGTGGTGGACACGCGAAGTGATGGACCGCCTCTATTCGGCCAAGCCCGACGGCTACTGCGGCGACGAGGACAACGGCCAGACCTCGGCGTGGTATGTCTTCTCGGCGATGGGCTTCTATCCCGTTTGCC
This sequence comes from uncultured Alistipes sp., assembly GCF_949296715.1. Classification (GTDB taxonomy): domain Bacteria; phylum Bacteroidota; class Bacteroidia; order Bacteroidales; family Rikenellaceae; genus Alistipes. The sequence goes on from NZ_CASFQD010000004.1 coordinate 42,767, forward strand.
CGGCATCGGACGAGTACCAGCTTGGCTCGCCGCTCTTCCGCCGGGTGACGATCCATCTCGAGAACGGCGAGACGGTCGAGATCGACGCCCCGAACAACAGCCCCGGGAACCGCTATGTGGGCCGCATGCTCTACAACGGCAAGCTCTACGACCGGACGGTGCTGAACTATTCGGAGCTTCAGAAGGGTGCCGTGATCGAGTTCGACATGCAGCCGGAGCCGAAACGTTGATTCCGGCAACCGCCCGGGCGGCGGCTTCGGACAGCGGAACTTGCTCTTCATGCGTTCGTAGCTGTTTCGCAGCCGATGGATCGGACGGAACCCGCTTGTGGCGGGTTTCGTCTTTTTTATGACTGTTCGAAGCCCCGTTACCCGCCGCCGCAGCCATCCGATTGCATTTCAGTGAGTTTCGGATTTAGTTTTTCGCCTGAATTATCGTAACTTGCCAAAAGAGATTATCGACAGCAGGATTCCGTCGCGGATTTGCCAACCGGTAGGGTAGCCGGGGGCTGTCGATCCGCTCCATTATGCTGAAAAGCCCCGGACGGGGAGAATCCAAGAATACGCAGTGCCGAGGTTGTTGGAACTGCAAAACATTTTCAGACTGGAAGGTATAACCTATAAATAAATCGGATCATGAAAAATTTTGTCTGTATCTGTTTGGTGACATTATGTATGGTTTCGTGTGCATCCTACGTTCCTCACCACCCCGATCCCAATCACTACAGGTTGACCCGAAAGAAGTTTCGCAACCTCGAACAGCCCAAGATGGATTTGTATACCATAAGGTCTTGGAATTTAGCTAACAATAATATGGATTGTTACTATTTTTATGTCGACCGGCGAAACGGGATATATATGCATGTTGATGACAAGAACAGTGTTGAATTCGGACTTTGTCGAACAAGTCAGGATACGCTGTATTGTTATCCCCGATTCTATAAAGACTATAGGGATTCTGTGTTTGTGAGAAGTAATATTTCCCGTTTATATGCAGCTTTTAATGAGAAGGGGGGATTGGATGATTTGGATGAACTTGTCTATTTGCAAACCGAGGATAAGTTAATCTACATAGGTCCTCCGGGCTTCTGGCCCGAATCAGCTCTTCTTATTGGTGGTGGAGACTTTGAAAAGGTGAAAATCCCTAATAAACGGAAATACATGCATTTTCTGATGAATATGCCTTGACACTCAAAACACAAGGTATTCGTCGGTGAATCCTTTTGTGATATATGCGGACGAACCGGGATGTAATGTATCCGGACCGAACGCTGTGGTCCCCCATCCGGATACACCTGTGAATTGGGATTCGATTCCCTGTGTACACTTTCAGCGCAAATGCCGTTATTGAAATTTACGACAGGAGGCCTGTTCACGCAGGCCTCCTGTCATCTGTATAAAAAAGGAAGAACCTTGTTCCCGATGCATGAGAAGGGAAGTGCTGTATGTCTTGCGACATTATGAACTTTCGGAACCCGCCACAAGCGGGTTCCGTCTTTTTTATGCAACCGTTCGGTCTGGAGGAGTTTCAGACGATTCCCCGGCGGTGATACTCCGGAGTGTTTTTACCGAAAAATCACGCGCTTTCATAAATTAAATCGTAAAATACTCGGTGTCATATATAATGCAAATATGGCATATGTATATATTATAGGTCATTAATTGTCAGAAAATCATAATTATACATAATGTGTATAACTGAAATGAAATTTTGTTCGGAAATGGGCGACAACGGGACTTATAGATAGAATATGTTTCGATTTTTCGGATTATACTGTTAAATTGCTTTCAATTTGTTACTTATATACCCCTAAAAACCCTTTTTTATACTTGTATTTTCCATGTTTGTTTTTACTTTTGTTCGGAAAATGATGGGTATGAAAGTGTAAGTCGGCCGTCTTGCAGCATCAACATTGGAAGAGAGGAGGGGAAACAGGCAGCTTGTTCCTCGCGTAGCCACTTTTGAATGATACGGGCGCAAATTTGGGATTGGCTTCCTCGCGAAGTGCTCGGTATTTCACGCGTTCCCGCCTTCGCACCACACTACACATGGATGCTCCGCAGGTGCCCGGGACCTTTCAACCCTCATATCCGTGATGGCCCCAAAAAGAAAACAACCCCGGCCTCAGGCCACCTAAAAACTTCGTAGTACATGAAAAAACTCTATTCCTTGTGCATGCTGCTCTCCGTTATTGGAGTTGGCGCTCTCCCGATGATCTCGTGCACTAAGAATGACGAGAAGAAAGGGAACAACGACACCCCGCTGTCCGAAAACGCATTCTCTTACAACGGCGTCGAGTCTTCCATCGCATCCGTTGTCTATGCCGTCGACGAGGAAAGTCTCGTTTATTCCATTTATTTCTCATCTGTTCAAGGAATTGCCGACCTCGAATCCATGCTTCAGGCCGATGACTATATTCTTATCAAGACGTCTGCCCCGACGGGGAACATCGATCTGACGGCCGAAGGGAACTCGCTGGTATACAAGAATATCAGGGTCTCACCCGAAACGGCTGCCGATGTGACCCGAAGCACTCTGTCGCTGCAGTTCACCTCCACGACCTCCGTCCAGATGTCGCTCGATGTGGCCATGGCTTCCGGCGAGACGCTCGAGGCCAACTACGACGGTTCCTGCATCTGCCATGTCGAGGAGGTCCCGACCGGAGACGCCATCGTCCTCGACACGCCGCTCTTCAGCTGGTGGATCGGGCAGACAAGTCTCGGCCCGAACGACTATTATTTCGCCATGAGCAATGTCAAGACCCACGTTCAGTACGGTACTTCGATCGCCATGTCCGAGCCCGGATATGCGCTGGTCATCGACTGCTACGTGGACAGCGGTTCGCAATGGCAGACCTTCCCTACCGGCACCTTCAAGGAGAGCAACTCCAACGCCGACCATACCTACTACAGCTATAACAGTTTCGCCGTTTATTTCGACGGCATGAACTATACGACCATGCCGCTCTCGGGCGACGTTGTCATCTCGCGCGGCGAAAACAACCTCGTCCGCGTCTCCGCAGCCTTCCTCGACACCGACGGCGTGAAACATCCAATTTCGTTCGAGGGCGATCTGCGTGTGGGCAACGGCACCACGATGCCCACGCTGCCTCACCTGATGCGGGATGTCGAGATCAAGGGATTCTATGCCCAAGGCACCTATGAAGGCGATGTGAACGATACGGGAAGCGGTTTGTCCGAAGTCTTCATCATCGATGAGGCCGGCGACAACAACCAGCCGAACAGCTACGGGCTCAACGTGGCCGTCTTCAGCACCAAGTTCCTCGATCCCCGGAATGAACGCAAGCTCGTTGCCGGCACCTACACGGCCTCCTATTCGGGCGAGCAGGGTACCTGGGTGCCTACTTCCGAGATGACCATCCTCGGCATGGTGATTCCATTGGGAACGTATGCCGCCTTCACCCCCGAGGACGACGGTACGCAAACGGCCTATTACTCCTATCCCGTCGACGGAACGATCGAAATCGAGGAGACCGGAACCAACCGCTACACCATCCATGTCGACCTTCTGGCGCAGACCGGTTATACGATCAAGGGCGGCATCGAGGATAGCGAAATTTACCTTACGGATACGTCGGATGATGACGACAATGACGGCTCCTCGACGTTGACGTCCGATCTGGACCTCGACCTGAACCACGTGAAGCAGGCTAACTGCTTCCCGCAAAGCAAGGTCTATGTCGAAGGCCTGGGGTATGTCGATGTCGACAAGATCACCACGATCGCGGCGCCTGCCGCTCCCGAGGAGTGCGGCTACCAGTATATCGACCTCGGTCTGGTCACGGGTGTCTACGAGCATGACCCGACGGGCGAATACGATGATCCGGGCAAGCTCGTCGCAGGCGACATCTTCCGTCTGGACCTGCTGGTCAACCCCGGCGACGAGGACAAGATCACGCCGGGAACCTACACCGTTTCGCCCAACCGCTACCTGGTTTCCATGTGGCCCGGCGTCTGCTACCGCGGCGTCCAGCTCGAGGAGGGACATGTCGGAAGCCGCTGGCTCGACATCAGCAGCGCCATCGGCAACGGTTATCCCTCGTATTATCACGATCCTACCTATTTTGTCATCGACGGCTGGCTCAACATCCCGTCGGTATATGGCTACGCCAGCCTCTACGAAGGCACCGTGACCATCACGAAGGCCGATGGCGGCGACAACTGGTTTACCTTCGAAATCGACGGGCAGGATGTGCTCCACCACAAGATCAGGGGTTCGTGGACCGGTCCGGTCGTGCTGGGCAATTCGGATACTCCGGTAGTTGATTCCGGCAAACACTTCGAAGCCGACGCCTCGTCCCCGGCAAAGACGAATGAAGCGGCTGCGACTCTCGAACCGCAAGGCAGGAGCCGGGTTGCGAAGATGATCGACTGCAAGAACGCACAGCCTCTGCCGAAGCAGCCGGTTCAGCGAGTTACGTTCCGATAAATTCTTTCAGCTCAACAAAAAGAGCGCGAGTCTCGTCCGCGCCCGCGCTCTCTTTTCTCATCAAAAAACCAAGTCCTATGAAAACAAGCTATGTGTCGGGATTACGTATCCTGACGTGGGCAATCCTTTTGTCGGCAGTAGGCTTCACGTCCTGCAAAAAGGATGACAAAGACAAACCTGTTCCCCCCCCCGTTCAGCTCGTCGATCAGATCGAGTATGACGGTGGTGAGCCGATCAATATCAGATCGGCCGTCTACGAGGTGGAGGATACCGATCTGTACACCTTCTATCTCTCTCCGACGGCCGGCATTACGGGGATCGAGGAGATGCTCGGTGCCAACGACTATCTCGCCGTCAAGGTCCGCAATCCGAAGGGAGTGGTCGATCCCGCGACCGGAGAGTTCGAAATCTCCTATTTGGACATAAAGGTCAGCGGGTCGACGCTGTCCGAGGCCGAATCGGTGACGCTGCAGGCCGATCTGCAGGTAGCGACTTCGCAGCTGAACCTCGTTGCCGAAGTGGCCATGGTGTCGGGCAAGACGTTGCGTGTCAACTACAACAACAGTTGCCCCGAGGCCCTGCTTCCGCCGCTGAACAACGAGTATGAACTTGACGGTGTGCCGACCTCGATCGGCAGCGTGCTGCTCTGGAACGATCCCGAAACCGGTGCCAGAAACTACTATTTCTACGCCGAGAGCGGTGTGACCGAACCTCAAGACGGTCTCAACGGGCTGGTAATTACCGTGGCCAAGGATGCCGGGACGAGCTTCGATTTCTCGACGGCTGATCCCGAGCAGGTGAAGGCTGTCTACGGCACGTTCCAGACGTCCGACGCCTCGACGACGGGAACGCTTACTCTTGAGATCAATGCCCAGACCGGAGCTCTGACCGTCTTGCTCGATGCCCGGCAGGGCGACAGCCGCCTGCGCGCTTCGTACACGGGCGCCTTTGTCGAGGGCTTCGATTGCCTCAACTACATCAAGGTGACCGAAAACGATGCCGTCGAGGAGCAGCCCCTGACGAAGATATTTATCAATGAGGGAACCTCCAACATCCTGACCTTCGGTCTGGTGGAGGCCGAATCGCCCGAGGACCTGAAGACCGGCCACTATGCCGTTTCGCTGACGCTGTCGACTGCTCAACTGCAGGGCGGCACGGCCGACATCGCGGCAGTTCGCGCCCAGCTCTTCGACTACCAGCTCTACAAGACGTGGGACAACGCCGTCATCACGAGCGGTGTGACCGGCTCGGTAACTACCGCCCGGACCGTCGACGGTTCGAAGACCTTTATCCGCTTCTCGGTTCAGTATCCCGAGGGCCCGGCGTTCGAAGGCGAGTGGTTCGGCGAACTGACCCCGCAGAGCGAAGTCATCGACATGACCCCCGTGGAGCCGTTCCGTCCCCACATCACCATTACGCAGTCCGACGGTGTGTCGGTTGTCTATGACGCGACTGTGAGCAGCATGGAGGTGCGCATGCAGAAGAATTACAGGCTGCGCGGCGGCGATCCGCAGTACGGCGGTGCCACCTTTGACACCTACGTCTTCTACTTCCGTCCCGAGGACAGTGACGACGACATCGAATCGAAGTATTCGATCCCGCAGTTCTGGATTCCGGTTTCGTACCTCGGCCAGTCGGATATCGACCTCACCTCCGGAGCCGAAGACCTCCACTGGGCGCTGAAATACCAGGGATATGGCCTGCAACTGACCGAATACACGGAGAACTATACGATGTATGGTTCCACTTACGGCAACTGTCCGTTGGAGGCCAAGGCTACGGTTGTGCGGAATGACGACAAGACCTGGAAAGTCACCTTCACGATGACGGACAAGTACATGTCCTACGGCTTTGAGAGCGGTACGGGCAATACGCTCGTCATCGAATGGGAGGGTCCTGCCACCAAGTATTCGGGTTCCCAGCAGAATGACATGACGGACGCCGACTATTGATTGCTGTCCTGCGGCCGGTAAGCGACCGCACAGACAGATTTCCGACCCCGGTCCTGTGAGTAGGATCGGGGCCGTTTTTTTCAGACGGCTCCTATCCTGATGGCGGGAGGTTCGGAAGGTTCAGTGATCTGACCGTCGGTCGCAGACCGGAGTGTTCCGTGCGGCGACACTCTCTTTGCGGAAGCCGTGCGGCAGCGGGTCCGGGTCTTGTCCGTAACCGCGGGGATGCCGGACGGAATACGGTGCCTGCAGCCGGGGTCTGTTGTCGGTTTATGTTGCGGTTTGCCGCCGATGTCGCCAACGGGGCGGTTCGGGGTTTCGGTGAGGAGGTAACCGAAGGTGGGAGCCCCTGCAAACAAAGAAAGTCCGGCAGCCTTCCGACTGCCGGACTTTCTTGGTGAACCCGCTGGGTTCAGAATATTGTAGCCTAATTCACTAATTTACAGGGACTTGGCGTGCGATTTTCTTGCCCGGTCACAAATTAGTCACAAATCACTGTCGTTATTTGACAGGGGTTTGTCTGAGTGATACTCGATGTAAAATTATAATATTTTTCTCAAATGTCCAATTTAATTTGTGATTTATGAATATGTTTATTCCTGCGTGATTTTTCCAAATCTTAATTCTGTTTTCAGAATTTCGTATACATAGGCTGAACTCTCTATGTAGAGCCCCGTATTCGGATCGGAGAGTTTGGCAAAAGTCTCCGAATTGTGGAATACGGAAATCGCATCGGTCAAATTCAGGCCATTGTCTTCCATCAAATAGGCGATGATGTCTTTACTGATTCCTTCGATCAGATATTCGATTTTTTTATCATTCATAAGGCTTGAGGTATTTAATGGCTGTTGCTGTTCTTTCGGCCATTTTCGTGGCTTGCTCTTCAATTTCGGTCAAGTAAAAACCTTGCCCGAAATCTTTATATGGCCTGCATCGGGAAAAATCTATTTCCCTGATGAGAATGTTTGATTCGTGGTATAGTTTCATC
>NZ_CASFQD010000005.1 GCF_949296715.1 uncultured Alistipes sp.
ACGGTTTTACAATCGTTCATAATGTTATATTTTTTATGGTTGTTATTAATTCGCTGGCAAATCACTGTAATGTAACCATGCAGACCACCTTCAGTGACGATTAATTTTGGAATAATTTACGGTAGCCTATAATCGGGTCACTTACGGACACCCATTACCCGGTCAAAATCCACTTTCAGGAAGCGGACGAAGCGCCCGTTCTTCTCTCGGGGAATCTGATGGAATTGCAGGATATTATAAACCGAGTCACGGGAGAGTTTGAATTTTTCCATTGCCTCTTTGACGGTGTAGTATTCGGCCTTGCTCTCTTCCGCAGAGTTTTTCGAGAGGTCGAAATGCAGTTTCGAGTAGTAGATCTGCCCGTGTTCTTTCTTTGAGGGAATGTTGTTACGGTAGACGTGCGAACGGATGGCGACACGTGTCATGCCGTATTTCTCCTGAATATCTTCGGGAGTGTACCATTCCGTCAGGTCGGAGTCCACCTCATATTTGGCAAAGGCGGCATCAATATGTTTCTTGCTGTAATAGTTGAACTGGCGGATGCGCACTTTCGGCACCTTGTGCTGCCGGGTGTAGGTCCACACCCATTTGGCGTTAACCTTGTACTTTTGGGCAATCTCCTCGGCGGTATAGTATTCCGTTATCTTGAAGTCCTCCTTAGGGACCATCCGTTCATATGGCTTGCTTTTGAGCATGAGCTCGATGTCAGCCCGCCGTATCAACGACATCTTCCCGCTGAGCCGCGATGCGCGGAGCTTCTCCTCCTTGACCAGTTTGTAGATGTACTGGCGGCTTACGCCCATCAAACGAGCCGCCTGCGAAAAGGTGAAGTAATCCTGCTTTTCCAGCGACGAGCGCAATTCCTGCATCTCCTGCATGTGGCGCAGCTCCATCTTTCGCTCCATCATGCGGTGTTTGTAACCCCGTTTCGAGCATTGCGGGCTGCAATAACAGGTCGTCGTTTTCTTGGCGATGAAGGGTTTCCCGCACCATTGACAAATCCTTTTTACCTCCATATTTTCTCTCTATTTTCCGTCGTTTTTCATAAATACTAATTTCCCCAACTGTCCACACATGTAAACCACTGTCAACACACGTCAACTACTGCGTCGGTGTGATATTTCGGCTTGCGTGGAATTTGCTCCGCGGTAGAAATATGGTAGGAAAATATGGAGAAAATCCGTGATCTCCAAACGGCAACTGGAAAGTACATAAAAACAAAAGTCGCTGATATACAGCGACTTTATTCTAAATGGTTATAGTTGGTTATGGCTGTTTACAAGCCGTCATTTGCCGATGCAAAACTTCGAGAAGATGTTTTGCAGCACCTCGTCGGGCGTGATTTGGCCGCGGCCCGTGATTGTGCCGATGTGGCCGATCACCTGACGGATTTCCTCGCTCAAAAGGTCTGTCGGAAGCCCCTCGTGCAGCCCCTCAAGCGCCCGCAGCAGGGCGTCGTGTGCCGCAGTCAGCGCCTCGGCGTGGCGGCTGTTCGAGACGACCGTGTCGCCGTGGTAGAGCGCTTCCGTGTCGACCGCAGCGCGCAGCGCGCAGCGCAGGGTGTCGAGCCCCTCGCCGGTTTTCGCCGAGAGACCCAATACGCCCTCCGGAAGTGTCCGGCCGGGGCAGCGGTCGAGTTTGTTCATGACGGTCAGCAGGCGCTGGTCCCGCCGCACCTCGAAATCGGGCGCCGGGACCGTGTCGCTGTCACCCGCTTGCGTGGCATCGAGCAGGCGGATGATGATCCGTGCCCGGGCGATGCTCGACAGTGTGCGTTCGATGCCCATGCGTTCGAGCCGGTCCTCCGTCGTGCGGATGCCCGCCGTGTCGAGGAACCGGAACTCCACGCCGTCGATGTTGGTGCGCTCCTCGATGACGTCGCGCGTCGTCCCGGCGATCTCCGAAACCAGGGCACGCTCCTCGTTGAGCAGGCGGTTCAGCAGGGTCGATTTCCCGGCATTCGGTGCTCCGACGATCGCCACGGCGACCCCCTGCTTGATGGCGTTGCCCAGCGTGAAGGAGCAGCGCATCGCCTCGATGCGGGCGTCGATCTGCTCCATCGTCTCGCGCAGCTGCGTGCGGTCGGCAAATTCTACCTCCTCCTCCGAGAAGTCCAGTTCGAGTTCGAGCAGCGAGACCAGCTGCAGCAGCCGCCCGCGCAGCGCTTCGAGGTCCGCCGAGTAGCCGCCGCGCAGCTGCGTCGTGGCGAGCGTGTGGGCGGCGCGCGACGACGAGGCGATCAGGTCGGCGACCGCTTCGGCCTGCGAGAGGTCCATCTTGCCGTTGAGGTAGGCGCGCACGGTGAACTCGCCCGGCTCGGCCATGCGGGCGCCGGCCCGGCAGAGCAGCCGCAGGAGCTCCGACACGATGTACTGCGATCCGTGGCAGGAGATTTCGGCCGAATCTTCACCCGTATAGGAGTGCGGGGCGCGGAAGAGCGTGACGAGCACGTCGTCGATCGTCCGCTCGGCCGGGGCGCCGGAATCCGAAGCCGGGTCCGCGGCGGCGGACGGCTCGACAATCCGCCCGTAGCGGACCGTGTATCCTGCGGCGTCGGCCAGTTTCCCGCGGCCGCGGAAGATTCGGTCGCAGACGGCCAGTGCCTCTGCGCCGCTCACGCGGACGACGGCGATGGCTCCGCCCGGCGCGGTGGCCGGGGCGACGATGGTATCGTGGTCCGCGCCGGTCATCTCCCTTCGATGCGCAGCCGCTGCCCGATGCGCAGCGTGCGCGGGTTCCGGATGTTGTTCCACCGCATGAGCTGCGAGGTGGTCACGTGGTAGCGGCGGGCGATGTGGCCCAGCGTGTCGCCCTTCTTGACGATGTAGATCGTGCCGCTGCGCTGGGCGCGCTTTTTCTCGATGTTTGCCGGATTGATGTACTCCTTGAGGTAGGCCGAATCCTTGGCGAAAATCTCCTGTTCGTGTTCGATGTACTGGGCGACGTTGCGCTGCGGGATCACGAGCGTGTAGGTCTTCGTCGTGGCCGGCACGATGTCCATCCGGTACTGGGGATTGAGCTGGCGCAGCGTCTCGATGTCGAGGTCGATCGTCGAGGAGATCTGCCCGAAGTGGAGCAGGCGGTTGATGCGCAGCGTATCCACCGAGAGCGGGATGGGGGGCTCGGTAGGTTCGATGCCGTGCTGTCGGTGGTAGGCGTAGGCGTAGGTTGCGCCGATGAAGGCCGGGACGTAGCCGCGCGTCTCGGAGGGCAGGTAGTCATAAATCTCCCAGAAGTTCTTGCCTCCGGAGCGGGCCATGGCCTTGTTGACGTTGCCCGGGCCGCAGTTGTAGGCGGCAATGGCCAGCGTCCAGTCGTTGTAGATGGCGTAGAGGTCCTTCAGGAAGCGGCAGGCGGCCTGCGTGGCCCGCACGGGGTCGCGGCGTTCGTCGACCAGCGAGTTGATCTCCAGACCGTAGCTCTTGCCCGTCGAGGGCATGAACTGCCACAGCCCCACGGCGCCCATGCGCGAGACGGCCGTGGGCGAGAGGGCCGACTCGATGATCGGCAGGGCCCGCAGCTCGACGGGCATACCCTCCTTGAGCAGCTCGTCCTCGATGAGCGGGAAGTAGTATTTCGACATGCCGAGGATGCGGCTGATCGTGCCGTACTGCGGGTCGATGTAACGGTTGATGAAGTTGCGGACGATGGCGTTGTAGGGGAGCTGGATCGGCGATACGAGGTCCTGCAACCGTTTGACGTAGACCGAGTCGGGCGTCGAGCCCGTTGCCGTTGCCGTCGTGTCGATCAGGATGTATCGTTCGAAAAATTCGTCGTAGGCATCGTGCCGCTGGCGTTCGCGCCAGACCGCCACCAGCGAGTCCACCTGCTCGGCCGTGTATTCGAGGGTGATGTCCGTCGGCAGCTCCTCGACGGCGGGCTGTTCGGTCTCCGGCGTCTCGGCGGGTGTCGCCGCAGCCGGAGAGGGCGTTTCGGCCGGCTGTTCGGTGCGCGCTTTCTCTTTCTTGCGCTTCTTGCGCGGGGAGCGGTCGTCGGCCGTCGCGCTGATGACGAGGCCGGCGAGCAGCAGGAGGGTCAGGAGGGTTCTCTTCATCTAAAACTTGAGACTCATGTTGAAACCGAAAACGGGTCGGTTGCCCTGGAGTGTAGGTACGTAGGTATAGTCCACGAGCGGTTCGAGGTTCATCGACAGGTCGTCCGAGATGTCGTAGTCCTTCAGATGGGCATCGACGTGCGCGTCGATGATCTGCAGGATGTAGAGCGCTCCCGAGATGATGATGCATAGGTCGCGGTTGCGGCGGTAGTTGTTGCGCAGGTTGCGGATGAAGTCCGCCGAGTAGCGCCCCTTGAACTCGTCGGTCGGGCCGTCGGGATATTTGTCCGGATGGGCCTCGTAGTCGGCAAGCAGGGCGTAGGCCTTCTTGAAGCGCTGATAGCCGCGGTTGTTCCAGTCGATGCAGTAGATCATCGAGGCGAAGCCGCCGACGACGAACGGCACCTTCCAGTAGCTTTTGTTGTAGATCTGTCCGGCTCCCGGGAAGATGCAGGCCAGCGTCGTGGCCTTCTTGACGCTCGACACCTCGTTGGTGCTGTAGCAGACGGCCGCGTCGCCGATGAAGTAGATGTACGAGGCGAGCGTGATGCCCAGGTAGAGCTGGCGCCGCGTGTTGCTGCGGATCATGCGCGCCTGCAGGGCGTCGAGCTCGGGCGTGCGCGAGAGGCTGGTGTTCGTGTAGGCGTCGTATTCGCGCTTGAGGGGCTTGAAGGTCTTGTTTTCGTGGATGAAGAGCGCCAGCCCCGTACCCACCGTGCCGTAGAGGATCGGCAGCTTCCAGTACTGTTTGTTGTAGATCTGCCCGTAGCCGGGAATGACGGTCGATAACCAGCACACCTTCGAGATGCCCATCGAGTCGCTCATGAACCACCCCTTCTTGAAGACATGGCGTTTGGCCGTATCGGCGGCCGTGTACCCCAGCAGGAAGCGGGCCCGGGCGATGGAGTCCAGCGTGACGATGTCGTCCGTGCGCAGCGAGCGCAGCGCCATCGAGTCGGCAAGGTAGTCCTCGCGCGAGAGCGAGTCGAAGAGCGCGTAGAGCTGCATGGCACGCAGCGAATCGCGCTCGGCCTTGAGCGTGTCGGGCTTGTCCATCAGGCCGGCGCGCACCAGCGTGCGCGGGCCGCGGGGCAGCTGGGCCGTGGCAGGAAGCCAGAGCAGCAGGGCCGCGAGGGCCGCAACGAGGTATCGGAGCCGCGGGTGTGCCATCGTCGTATCAGGAGCGTGTTGCGAATCGTTCGAGGAAGCGGTCGATGTCCCGGTCGTCGTCGAAGCCGATGACAATCTTGCCGCCGCCGTTTTTCGAGCGTTTGATTTCGATCTGCTGCGAGAAGAAGCCTTCGAGCTGCTCGACCAGCCGGGCGTAGCTCTCGGGGTACTCTTCCTCTTCGGCGGGTTGCGCCGGCTGTGCGGGGCGCTCGGCGAGGGTGCGGGCCAGCTCCTCGGTCTGACGCACCGAGAGGGCCTTGCGGATGCACTTCTTCAGCAGGCGCAGCTGCTCGTCGGCCGGGGCGCCGGCAATGGCCTTGGCGTGCCCCATCGAGATGAGGCCCTCCTTCAGGGCGAGCTGCACCTCGTCGGGGAGCTTCAGCAGGCGCAGGTAGTTCGACACCGACGACCGCTTCTTGCCGACCTTCTCCGAGAGGGCGTCCTGTGTGAGGTGGCACTCGTCGATCAGGCGCTGCATGCCCAGCGCGATTTCGATGGCGTTGAGGTCCTGCCGCTGGATGTTCTCGACGAGGGCCATGGCGTGGAGGTTCTCGTCGTCGACCTCGCGGATGTAGGCCGGCAGGCTCTTCAGGTCGGCGCGCTGCGCCGCACGCCAGCGGCGTTCGCCGCTGATGATGATGTACTTGCCCTCGTCGGCCTTCTTCACCGTGATGGGCTGGATGATGCCCAGCTGCCGGATCGAGTCGGCCAGTTCGTCGAGCGCCTCCTCGTCGAACTGCGTGCGCGGCTGCGTGGGGTTGGGTATGATCTGCGCGATGTCGATCTCGGCCATCTGGCTCATGGGCTTGAGCCGGGCGTCGATCGTGTCGGCGCCGAAGATGGCGTCCAGGCCGCGTCCTAATCCCTTCTGTTTCATTGTTGTGTCTGTTTTTTGCGGTTGCGCTTCAGAAACTCCCGCGCCAGGGTCAGGTAATTCTCCGATCCCGTGGCGCCCGCGTCGTACAGCATGACGGGCTTGCCGTGCGAGGGGGCTTCTCCCAAACGGATATTGCGCTGGATTATTGTGTCGTAGGCCAGCTCGCCGAAGTGCTGGCGCACCTCGTTGACGACCTGGTTGTTCAGTCGGTTGCGCATGTACATCGTCAGCAGGAAGCCCTCGATGTCGAGCGCGGGGTTGAGCGACGTCTTGACCTTGCGGATCGTGTTCAGCAGCTTCGACAGCCCCTCGAGCGCGAGGTATTCGCACTGCACGGGGATGAGCACCGTGTCGGCGGCCGTGAGGATGTTGACCGTGGTGTAGCCCAGCGAGGGCGAGCAGTCGATGAAGATATAGTCGTACTTCGCGCGCACGGAGTCGACGATGCGTTTCATGACGTGGTGCGCGTTCTCCATTTTCGGGAGCTCGGTATCGGCGGCCACCAGGTCGATCGACGAGGGCAGCAGCCAGAGGTTCTTCACGTCGGGGCTGCGGAGGATCACCTCGTCGGCCTGGCGCGAGCCCGTGATGCACTCGTAGATGCCCTCGAGGTTTATGTCGAAGCCCAGCCCGGAGGTGGCGTTCGCCTGGGGGTCGGCGTCGAGCAGCAGCACCTTCTTGCCCAGCAGGGCGAGCGAAGCCGCCAGATTGATGGCCGTCGTGGTTTTGCCCACGCCGCCCTTCTGATTCGCCAAAGCTATCACTTTTGCCATTTTCAATCGGGATAATAATCGGGCAAATTTAATGAAATTAAATGGAAATCCATAACCGTTGCGGAAAATTGCCTATCTTTGTGTCCGGAACGAATTGACATTGACAGCATATATGAACGAAGAAAAAAAATCCGGAACTCCGGAGACGATATCCCCCGTCGGCGAAACCCCTCGCGCGGAGCGGCCGCAGGCGGCGGAACCCGCCGCGGCACAGGAGCCGTCGGCCCGTCCGCACAAGCCTTTCCCGACGCTGGTCGACCTGCTGGTCTTCCTCGGCATCTTCCTGGCGGCCAACTTCGTGGGCATGCTCGCGGCGCTGCTCGCCGGCTGCCCGTGGCCCGATCTGACCCGTTTGTCGGACGGCGACGAGGCGGCGCAGATCGCCGCACAGACCGATCTGGGCGCTTTCAACGCCCTGTCCTATTTCGTCACGATGGCGTGCACGCTCGCCGCATACCTCTTCTATCGTGCGTACCGTCACGGGCCCCGCGGCATCGGACGCTTCTCGGGCCGGGGGCTCAACCCGATGCTGCTGCTCTGGGGCGTGCTCTTCATGTTCTCGACGTCGGTCGTCCTCGAACCGCTGCTCAACGCCCTGCCCGAGGTGCCGAACGTCTACGGACGCGGCATCTGGTCGGTCGTGACGCTCGTGGTGCTGGCGCCGCTCTTCGAGGAGGTGATCTTCCGGGGCGTGCTGCTCGACTCGATGCGTGCGCGCTACGGCGTGGTCGTCGCCTGGCTGCTCTCGTCGCTGATGTTCGGCGCCGTGCACGGCCATCCCACGGTCATCGTCAACGCCGTCTTCATGGGGCTGATCCTCGGATTCGTCTACATCGCCTCGGATTCGCTCTGGTCCACGATCTTCCTGCACGCGATCAACAACGGCATCGCCTACATGCTGATGGCCGTGGGGCTCGGCGAAGGCATGCTCGTCGACCTGATCGAAAACCGCACGCTCTACCTGATCGTCTACGCCGTCGCGGCCCTCGTCTTCCTCTTCTCGGGATTCATGACCGTGCGCACGCTGCGCCGCATGCGCCGCGAGGAGCAGCACCGCGGGGAGAAAAATCGCGCCGCGGCGTAATAATCCGCCCGGTGCTGCGTTACTTACGAGTAAAAGCTTTATCTTTGTCGGTCGAACCATGAGGCTGCGGACAAAAATATGGGCGGCGCTTGCCTGCGTGCTGCTCCTGGCGGGATGCCGGGAGCTGCCCCGTTATTTTGCGGGCGATGCGGCCGTTGCCCGGGCCGGCGGCAAGGAGCTGCGGCTGCGCGACGTGCGCACGGTGGTCCCGCAGGGGCTTTCGGGCGAGGACAGCGCGGCCTTCATGAAGGTTTATGTCGACCGGTGGGTGCGCAAGCAGCTCAAGCTGCAGGAGGCCGAAGAGCTCTTCTCGGCCTCGGCGGGCGACATCGACAAGATGGTCGAGGAGTACCGGCAGGCGCTGCTGATCCGCAAGCTCGACCAGTACTACGTCGACCGGAGCGTCGACACGACCTTCAGCGATGCCGAGATTTCGGCCTACTACGAGGCCCACAAGGGCGATTTCCGCCTTGACCGGACGATCGTCAAGGGCCGCATCGTGCGGGTGCCCGACAGCTACCGGCAGGTGACGAAACTCAAGCCCCTGATGGCGTCGCCGTCGCCGGCCCGCCAGCAGGATTTCAGCGACCTGTGCGTCAAGAACAACTTTGAGGTCAACGATTTCCGCGAACAGTGGATCGATTTTTCGGAGTTTTTGAGCTACCTCCCCACGCGGCGTTCGCAGAACTACGACCCGCTGCTCGCGACGACCGCCGTGCAGGAGATGCGCGACAGCTATTCGCACTACTACTTCCAGATCGACGCCGTGCGGCGCGAGGGCGAGGCGATCCCGCTCGAGCGGCTCCGGGCGACGATCCGGCGCATCCTCTTCAACCAGCGGCAGACGGATATTATCCGCCGCCACGAGGAGGAGCTCTATACGCGGGCCGTGGAGGAGGGTGAGGTCCGGCTTCCCGACGGGGGCCGCGCCGCCGCGGACTCCCTCCCGCCGACAATGGAAAACAAACGATAAACGGATACAAGATGTTGAAGAAAGGTATATTGGCGTCGGCCCTCGTGCTGCTTGTCGCGGGCGCGATCGCACAGCGGCAGCAGGTGATGCTCGACAAGGTGGTCGCCGTCGTGGGCGGCTCGTCGATCCTCTACTCCGAGGTGGACGAATATGCGCGCCAGCTCACGATGCAGCGCCGGCAGGAGGGCTACACCTCCGACCGGGACCCGATGAACGAGGCGCTGGAGGCGCTGCTGACGCAGAAGCTCCTCTACAACCAGGCGCTGATCGACTCGGTGACCCACATGTCCGACATCCCGTCGCGTGTCGAGGAGCAGGTGCAGCAGATGGTCGAGATGGAGGGTTCGATCCCGGCACTCGAGGCCAAGCACCACATGCCCATTTACAGCATCCGGGAGATGATGCGCCAGAACTACGAGGAGCAGGCCTATGCGCAGGCCATGCAGCAGGAGGTGATCGGCAAGGTGACGATCATCCCGGGCGAGGTCGAGCGTTTCTACAAGTCGATCGACCGCGACAGCCTGCCGATGATCGCCGAGCAGTACGTCTACGCGCAGATCACGAAGTTCCCCAAGTCGATGAAGGAGGCCAAGCAGCGCACGCGCGAGCGGCTGCTGGACCTGCGCGAGCGCATCATCACAGGCAAGGCGAAGTTCGAGAACATGGCCCGCATGTACTCGCAGGACCCCGGTACGATGATGCGCGGCGGTGAGATGGACCCCACGCCGCTGGCGGGTCTCGATCCGGCGTTCGCCGCGGCGCTCGAGACGATGAAGCCCGGGCAGATCTCCGAGATCGTCGAGTCGCAGTACGGATTCCACATCATCCAGCTGCTCGACAAGCGGGGCCAGCTGTACCATTTCCGCCACATCCTGCTCCTGCCGATCTACACCTCGGAGGAGCTTGCCGAGACGGCCCGTTCGCTCGACAGCCTTGCGAACATGATCCGCCTGGACTCGATCACCTTCGAGAAGGCGGCGCTCGAATACTCGGACGACGCCTCGTCGAAGATGAACGGCGGCGTGGTCTCGAACCACGACCTGCTGGAGCGCTTCTACTCGTTCAACGTCGACGTGCGGCAGACGGTGACCAAGTTCCTCAAGGAGGACTTCGCCTATGCGCCCGACGACCTGAACAACCTGCTGCGGCTCAAGCCCGGCGAGGTGTCGGATGCCTTCCTCACGGAGGATATCATGAGCAACAAGCTGGCCAAGATCGTCAAGCTCATCGAAATCATCCCGACACACGTCGCCTCGCTCAACGAGGACTACCTGCGCCTCGAGGAGATGGCCCTGATGGCCAAGCAGGAGCGCGTCTTCCGCGAGTGGCTCACGAAGAAGATCGACGCCATGTACGTCTACATCGATCCGGAGTTCCGCGGCGGGGAGTTCGAGAACAAACACTGGGTGAAGTAGCCAGCCGTGCGACGCCTGCTCTCCATAGCGATCCCTCTTGTAGCCTGCTGTGCGCTGCTGGCGCGCGGCGGCGTGCAGTCCCCGCAAACTCCGCAGCCCGGAGCCGCCTCCACGCCCGAAGAGAAGAGATACATCGACTACAAGGCGGACCTGACGGGTCCCGTGGCTCCGGGCGATTCGGCGATCTTCCTGGTGCGGAACTTCGCCGCGCAGCATAACGGGGCGGTCATCACGTGCGACAGCGCCGTCCGTTATTCGGACCTGCGCATGGACTTCTTCGGCAACGTCATCATCAACAAGAACACGACCTACATCTACGGCGACCGTGCCGAGTACGACGGCGAGCTGAACGAGGCGCGCGTCTATTCCGACCTGGTGAAGGTCGTCGACGGCGACGCCACGCTCTATACCTATACGTTCCTCTTCGACACGAAGTCGAACATCGGACTGTTTGCCGGCGGCGGCGTGCTGATCAACCGCGAGAACCTGCTCGAGGCGGTGCGCGGCTACTACTATGCCGACACGAAGGAGCTGATCGCCGTCGACGAGGTGGAGATGCGCAACGAGGAGTACGAGCTCCGGGGCGACTCGGTGGTCTATGACATGGCGACCGACAACGCCTACTTCTTCGACCGCACGAACATCTGGAACCGCGACGGCGACTACCTCTATGCCGACCGGGGCGAATACCGCAAGGCCGACACGCTCTACATCGTGACGCGCAACGGCTACCTGCTGACCGACAAGCAGGAGATGTGGAGCGACAGCATCGATTTCTACCGCATGCGCAACCACGTGATCCTGCGGCGCGACATCCAGATCGACGATACGGAACACAAGTCGCTGGCTTTCGGCGATTACGGCGAGTACTGGAAGGAGCCGGGCAATGCGCTGCTCACGCGCGATCCGGCGCTCATCAGCTATGACCGCACGCAGGGGGACTCGCTCTTCATGCGTTCGGATACGATCTGGCTCTACACGATCAACGAACAGGAGGAGGCACGGCGGGCCGCTGCCGCGGCGCGTGCCGATTCGCTGGCGAAGGCCCTGGCAAAGGATTCCGCCTCGATGACGCCGCCGCACCCGATGGGGGAGCGGCCCCGGGGCGATTCGACCTCGCGCCGGGCGGGGCTCGACTCGGCGGCCCTGCGCACGACGCCTGCGCTTCCGGCCGACTCGACTGCATTGGGAGCCGACTCGCTGGCAATGACGGCCGACTCGCTGCACCTCGGGGAGAAGACGGCTGTCGATTCGCTCGAACTGGCGGCGGCCGATTCGCTGGCCCGCGTCCGGGCGCTCGATACGCTGACGAAGGCCGAGCGCAAGGCGCTGCTCAAGGAGCAGGCGCGTAAGGAGAAGGCCGAACGCAAGGCAGCCGAAGCGAAGGCGCGCAAGGAGAAGCTCGACGAAATCGCCGCCGAGCGCCGCGAAAAGGCCACGGCCAAGCTGCTCGAAGCGAAGGCAAAGGAGGAGGCCCGGCTGGCGGCCCGGCGGCTGAAGGCCGAGTCGAAGCTGCGGGCACGGCAGGCGCGTGCCGCGCGCCGGGGCAAACCTTTCGAGGTCGACTCCACGGCGCTGCGCGAGATTGATTCGCTGGTCGAGCGGAATGCCGCCGAACAGGATTCGCTCTACCGGCTGCTCGTTGCGGAGTGGTCGGCCGACAGCGCCGCGATGTCCGTGCTTGCGGCCGATACGACGGATTCGGTGACTGTCGCCGTGCCGCGCGACTCGATTTACCGCCTGGTCAAGGGCTACCGCAACGTGCGGGCCTACCGTTCGGATTTCCAGAACGTCTGCGACTCGATGGTGATGATTTCGACCGACTCGACGATCCACCTCTACATCGAGCCCGTCCTGTGGAACCAGAGCAACCAGGTCACCTCCGACGTGATGGACATCTTCACGGAGAATCAGCAGATCACGCGCGCCGAGTTCGTCGGTTCTCCGATGATGGTTTCGCAGCTCGACACGCTCCACTACAACCAGGTTGCCGGCAAGGGGATGGTCTCCTATTTCCACAACAACGAGATTTTCCGCAACGACGTCAACGGCAACGCCCAGACGATCTACTACATGCAGGACGGCGAGCCGCCCGAAATCGTGAACGTGGCCTTCATCGAGAGCGGCGACTGTTCGTTCTTCATCGAGGAGCAGCAGGTGGTCTCGATCGTCTACCGGTCGAACCCCGTCTGGTATATCTATCCGGTCAGCAACATACCGCCTGATCGGGAGACCTTCCTCAAGGGCTTCAGGTGGGAGGGTGACCGTCGGCCCGCACAGCGGGATGTCTTCGACGGTGAGATACGCCCTTCGGTCCGGGCGGAGAAGTCGGCGTTGCCGCATCCCGGTTTCCCGATCCTGCACCGCATCGAGGACTACAAGCGGCTGCTCATCGAACAGCGCCGCTGGCGTGACCGCATGGATCAGATCGATGAGGCCACGGTGGAGTGGATGCGCGACCTGGGCTACGAGGTGGGGCAACCCCGCGAGTCGGGCCCGGCGCTTTGATCCGTCTCCGACAGACTGTACCCTGATCGCGTCCGGACCGTCCGAGGTCCGGACGCGGTTTTTTCCGACGGGGCGGAATCCTCGCTCTACCGGCCGTATCCGGTGGGTCCCGGCATTCCGGATGCCCTTTGCCCCGGTGTTCCGGATACCCTTTGTCCTGGCGTTCCGGATGCCCTTTGCCCCGGTGTTCCGGATACCCTTTGTCCTGGCGTTCCGGATGCCCTTTGCTCCGGTGTTCAGCCCCCCCCTGCCGTCTGCGTTTGCCGGACGCTGCTCTCCGCGGCGGCGCGTCGTCGGGGTTTTTCGCCGGAGTGCTCTTTTTTCGCCGCTCCGGACCGGAAGGGTGGGGGCTTTTCACTATTTTGTGCTATTTTTGCAGAAGGACCTTTTTTGAATCCGATACGATGAACTGCGACAACAGCGAAGAACTCTTCCCCGTGGTCGACCTCTCGGGACGGGTTGTGGGCCGGGCCACGCGCGGCGAGTGCCACGGCGGCTCGATGCTGCTGCACCCGGTGGTGCACCTGCATCTCTTCAACCCGCGCGGCGAACTCTACCTCCAGCGGCGCCCCGCGTGGAAGGATATCCAGCCCGGACGCTGGGATACGGCCGTGGGCGGACACGTCGCCTGGGGCGAGACGATCGAAGAGGCGCTGCGCCGCGAAGCGCGCGAGGAGCTGGGGCTCGAGGCGTTCGAGGCCGAGGCGGTCGGCGTCTACGACTTCCGTTCGGAACGCGAGTACGAACTCGTGCACGTCTTCCGCACGCGCTTCGACGGTGCGATCCGTCCGAGCGACGAGTTGGACGGCGGACGTTTCTGGACGGCGGACGAGTTGCGCGCCAGTGTCGGAAAAGGGGTGCTGACCCCCAATTTCGAAGGTGAAATGGAACTGATTTTGAAGTAACCCCATGCGGGGGTGGCCCCGCTCCTGACCATACCGACTATGTTGTACATGCTGAATCTGCAGAATCTCCTGCGCGGCTGGGCCGATGCGCTGCTCGCCTGGCTGGGTGTCACGCCGGTCCACAACGATGCGTGGGACCGCTGGGTGGCGTTCCTGCTTGTGGTGCTCGTGGCCGTGGCTTTCGATTTCGTGTGCCGCCGGGTCCTCGCCCGCGGCGTGCGGCACGTCGTGCGGCGCACCGCGGTGACGTGGGACGACGAACTCTTCAGCGATGCCGTGCTCGGCCGTGCCTGCCACGTGGCCAGCGCCCTGCTGCTGCTCATCGTACTGCCCGTCATCTTCGATGCGCAGTCCGATGCGCATGTCGCCGTGGCGCGCATCGTGCAGGCCTACTTCATCTTCACGGTCATGCGCTTCGTCAATGCCCTGCTCGGCGCGTCGTTCCGCATCGCCTCCACGCGCCCCGCGTGGCAGGACAAGCCGATCAAGGGGTTGCGGCAGACGGCGCAGGGCATCGTCGGGCTCATCTGCATCATCCTGATCGTCTCGGTGCTGATCGACAAGTCCCCGACCTTCCTGCTGACGGGACTGGGCGCCTCGGCGGCCGTCGTGATGCTCATTTTCCGCGACAGCATCCTCGGTTTCGTGTCGGGTATCCAGCTCTCGGCCAACGACATGCTCAAGGTCGGCGACTGGATCTCCATGCCCAAGTACGGGGCGGACGGCACGGTCGAGGAGGTGTCGCTCACGACGGTGAAGATACGCAATTTCGACAATACGATCGTGACGCTGCCTCCGTACCTGCTCGTGAGCGACTCGTTCCAGAACTGGCGCGGCATGCAACAGTCGGGCGGGCGGCGCGTCAAGCGGTCGGTCTCGATCGACATGACGAGCGTCAGGTTCTGCACGCCCGGGATGCTCGAGAAGTACCGGCAGATCGACCTGCTGCGCGACTACATCGACCAGACCGAGCGGCGTGTCGAGGAGTACAACGTGCAGCACGGCATCCGGCCCGGCGAGCGGAAGATCAACGGGCTGCACCAGACCAACCTGGGCGTCTTCCGCGCCTACCTGGTGCGCTACCTGCGCAGCGAGGTGCCCGTGAACCGCGAAATGACGCTCATGGTGCGGCAGTTGCAGCCGACCGAGACGGGCCTTCCGATGGAACTCTATTTCTTTACCAATACGGTCGTGTGGACCGAATACGAGCGCATTCAGTCGGATGTCTTCGACCATGTGCTGGCCGTGATACCGGAATTCGGATTGCGTGTCTTCCAGAGCCCGTCGGGCAACGACCTGGCTTCGCTGCAGGAGTCGCTGGCCAGCGGTGCGGGAGACCCCGGGGAGCAGGATGCGGCGGAACAGTCGGACCGGACGGTCCGGGTGGGGGCGTCGGACGGCTCCGATGCGCCGTCAGAGCAGGCACATGAGCAGAATCTGGATGACAATCACGCGCAGGAACATGCAGACGGGGTAGACCGTGGCGTATGACACCGAAGGGTTGTCTCCCTCGATTGTGTCGTTGGCGTAGTTGAGCGCCATGGGGTTGGCCATGCTGCCGCAGAGCAGTCCCGCGACCGTCCCGAAGTCGACCTTCAGCACGCGCAGCGCAAAGAGCCCCACGAGGACGACCGGCACGAACGTCAGCAGGAATCCCAGCCCGAGCCACAGGGCCCCTTCGGGCCGCATGACCGTCTCGAAGAAGTGCGCCCCGGCCTCGAGCCCCAGGCAGGCGAGGTACATCGAGAGCCCCAGGGCGCGCAGCATGAGGTTGGCGCTCTGCGTCGTGTAGGTAATCATGTGCATGCGGGGGCCGAACGTGCCGATGAGGATGCCCACGATAATCGGGCCGCCGGCCAGTCCCAGTTTCACGGGGATCGAGATGCCGGGAATCGCGAGCGGAATGCTTCCGAGCGTCAGACCCAGGATCAGACCGATGAATACGGCGACGAGGTTCGGCTCGTTGAGGCTCTTCACGGCGTTGCCGAGAATCTTCTCGACGTTGCGGATTGCCGCGGCCTCGCCCACGACCGTGAGGCGGTCGCCTAACTGCAACCGCAGGTCGGGCGTGGCGAGCAGCTGCACGCCCGAGCGGTAGACGCGGCTGATGTTGATGCCGTAGCTGTTGCGCAGGCGCAGCGACGCGAGCTTGCGCCCGTTGATCTCGGGGCGCGTCACGAGGATGCGCTGCGAGATGAGCTGGCTGTCGATGGCGTTCCAGTCGATGTTCTCCTTGTTCCAGTCCTTCTGCTCCTGCTCGCCGAAGATGAGCCGCAGGGCGTCGGCCTCGGCGGGTGTGGTGATGACCAGTATGACGTCATCCTTCTGGAGCGTCTTGTCCGACGTGGGGATCGAGACCTTGCCGTCGCGCCACACGCGCGAGATGACGAAATGGTGGTGGCTCTGTGCGGCGATTTCGTGGACGCTGCGGCCGAAGACCGCGGGGTTGGTCAGGTGGTAGCTGGCGATGAAGACGTTTTTGCGGTGCTCGGCGTCGGGACCGGGCAGGTCCGAGGGCCGCACGAAGAGCTTGCGCAGGAAGATGATGGCCAGAATGACCCCCACGACGCCCAGCGGGTAGGTCACCGCACAGCTCAACGCCGCGCCGTTGGTGTCGAGCCCCAGTTGGTCGAGGGCCTGCTGTGCGGCTCCGAGAGCGGGGGTGTTGGTCGTCGCGCCGCAGAGAATGCCCGACATCTCGGGCATCGGGACCCGGCAGGCGATGCTCAAGGCGGCGGCCAGCAGCGTGCCGACGAGCACCACGCCGACCGCGGGCGAGACGAGCCGCAGTCCGCCGGCGCGCAGCGAGCTGAAGAAGCCCGGTCCGACCTGCAGGCCGAGGGCGTAGACGAAGATGATCAGGCCGAAACTCTCGGCGTAGGTCAGCATCGCGGGGTCGAGCGTGAGGCCGAAATGCCCGGCGACGATGCCCACGAAGAAGATGAAGGCCGTGCCGAGCGATACGCCGAAGAGGCGGATTTTTCCCAGCCCGATGCCGATGGTCGAGATGAGCGAGATCACCACGACGGCCTGCAGCGCCGAGTGTTCGATGAACAAGTCCTTGAGCCAATCCATTCCCGTTGTGTTCGTTGCGGAGGCGGCAGCCGTTTGCCGCATCCGTGCCGCAAAAGTAGGTCAAATTTTTCAGACCGCCGCCATTTTTGCCGCGATTTGTCGTTTTGCAGCCGCCCGATCCCCGTTTTTGGCTCCGGCCGTGGCCGTGCGTCCTCTTCGCACCGCAATGAAAACGGGGAGGACACCGGTTTCCCGTGCCCTCCCCGCTGGACTGCGATGCAGGCCGACCTGCCGTTTCTGGCTCCTCGGCGCTCTCTTCGTCCGGGTATCCCTCCCTCCTGCGGTCAGAGCGTCAGCGGCAGACCCCGGTAGTAGTCGAGAATCTTCTGCCGGAAGACGAATTCGAACTTGGCCTGCGCCGCTTCGGCGTCGGCCTTCTCCATGCGGGTCTTGGCGTCGTGGAAGTCGTAGACCGTCGAGCGCCCCGCCGCGGCCTTCTGCTCCTCGTAGGAGAAGGCGACGCGGGCCGAGGCGAGGGCCGCCGTGGCCGAGACGTACTTGGCATAGGCGGCGTCGGCGTTGTACCACGCCTGCTCGATCTGCTTGCGCAGCGTCTGTTCGGCGTCGGTCAGCTGGAGCTGCTGGTTGCGCAGCGAGAGCCGTGCCTGCCGGATGTTGTTGCGCGTGGCGCGGCGGTTGAAGATCGGGATCGAGAGGCTCACCCCGACATATTCGCGGCTGTAGTTGCGGAACTGCGTCCAGAAGCGCTCCGGGTCGCGGCTGTAGATGCCCGTGCCGTACCCGGCGCTGAGCGAGAGCGACGGGTAGAGTGCCGAGCGGGCGATCTCCACGGAGTTCCCGGCACTTTCGAGCCGGATGCGCTCGGCGCGCACGTGCGGCCGCTCCTCGACGGCCGCGGCATAGACCTCGTCGGCCGAGCCCAGCGCGTGCATCGAGGCGAGCGTTACGCTGTCGAGCTGCGGCGTGACGACGTCGAAGCCCGCGGCGCTCTCGCGGTTGAGCGCCTGGCTCAGGTCGAGCAGCGCCAGCTGCAGGTCGTTGCGCGCCTGCGTGAGGTTCAGGGCGTCGTTCGCGCGCAGGGCCTCGCTCTCGTAGTAGGCCGATTCGGGCTGCCGGCCCGTGTCGACCAGCTCGCGGCTGCGCTTTACCTGCTCCGTGCTCAAGGCCAGCTGCCGTTCGGCGATGCCGACCATCTCGCGGTTGTAGAGCACCTGGAGGTAGAGCGTCATGATGTTCACGGCGACATCCTCGCGCGCCCGCTCGAGGTCCGCCACGGCGGCCGCGAGGTCGAGTTTCGAGCCCTTGATCTCGCGGTTGATACGCAACCCCTCGAACAGGGGCATGCTCGCCGCGACGCTCACCGACCCCGAGGTTTGGTTGTCGCTGCGGTAGGTGTTGTCGGCGGCCAGCGTGCGGCCGAACGAGAAGTCGGTGCCGATCGAGGCGTTGAGGTTCGGCAGGCGGCTGAAGCGGGCCGTCGAGAGCGACGTCTGCTGCTGCTCGACCTGCAGGGCGCGCTGCTGCACGCTGATGTTGTTGCGCTGGGCATAGCCGATGCAGTCGTCGAGCGTCCAGGCTGCGCCCGGGGCCGGTTCGGCCGGCGCATCCTCCGCGGCGGAGGTCTCCGCGGCAGCCGGCGCGGCGGGTTCTTCTGCTGCGGCCTGCGCCCGCAGCCCCTGCACGGCGAGGCCTGCGGCCAGAAGGAGTATGAGGCTCTTTTTCATGTGCGGTCTGCGTTAGGGGTTATTTCTTCTCCTCGCGGGCGCCGCGTACCTTGTCGTCGGCCGTCACGCCCTCGGTGATTTCGATGTTGATGCCGTCCGAGAGCCCGATTTTCACCTCGCGCCGCTCGAAGGTCTGCTCCTCGGCCCCCTCGGGGCTCGTCAGCACCTGCACGTAGGTCTTGTCGCCCTCGAACTCGACGGTGCTCTCGGGCAGGGTCAGCACCCCTTCGCGGCGCTGGATCACGATGCTCGCGTTGGCGCTGTAGCCCGCGCGGACGAAGATGCTGTCGGGAATCGTCGCGGCGGCCTTCACCTCGAACATGATGACGCCGTTCTCCTCCGTGGCCTTGGGCGAGACGTACTCCAGCAGGGCGTCGAGCTCGACGTTCTGCAGCGCACCGATCGTCAGCCTGACGGGCATCCCTTCGTGCAGCTTGCCGACGTCCGTCTCGTCGATGTTGCCGCGGAAGAGCATGTTCGACATGTCGGCCACGGTGGCGATTGTCGTGCCGTCGTTGAACGTGTTGGCCTGAATCACCGAGTTGCCGACCTTGATCGGCACGTCGAGGATCATGCCCGTGATTGTCGAACGTATCTGCGTGTTGCTCAATTCCTTGAAGCGGCTCGATATTCCGTCCTTGACAATCTCCAGATTCTCCTGTGCGTTGCGCAGCTCCTCCTCGGCCTTTGCCAGCTCGGTGCGGCTCTGCTCGGCCTCCTCGTCCGAAAGCACGCCCTTCGCGTGCAGCGCCTGCGTGCGTTCGTACTCGCGGCGCGTCTGAGAGAGCGAGATTTCGGCCACCGAGACGCGCGACTCGGCGCTCGACAGCTGGCCCATCTCCGGCACGACCTTCACCGTGGCAATCACCTCGCCGGCCGAGACCTTCTCGCCGGCCTCCTTGTAGACGTCGGAGATGATGCCCGAAATCTGGGGCTTGATGAGCACCTCGTCGCGGGGTTCCACCTTGCCCGTGGCGACGACTACCTGCTGCAGCGTGTCGGGGCGGGGCTGCACGATTGCGTAGACGAACTTCACCGGGCGGGTCTTCTGCCACAGGAACCAGATGGTGCCGAACAGCAGGGCGATGAACAGCACGCCGGCGGAAATCTTCAGAAACTTTTTCATAAGGCGGTATGTGTGTTTGTTTTTCTCTATTCTTGTCTGCGGTTTGCTACTCTTCGCGGATGGCGTCCACGGCCTTGATTTTCAGGGCGCGCGTTGCGGGAATCACCCCGGCGAGCAGGCTGCCCGCCACGAGGATGAGGAGCGCCAGCATGCCCGTGCCGAAGGATATCTGCCACGACACGGCAACCCCCTCCTGCGCGACGGTGACCGTCTGGTAGTAGATCGAGTCGGCGAGCGACAGCACGCCGACGGCCGCGGCGAGGCCCAGCACGCCGGCAATGAAGGTCAGCACGAAGCTCTCCGAAAGAATCTGCGAGATGATGGCCGCAGGCGGTGCGCCGAGGGCGCGGCGGATGCCGATCTCCTGCGTGCGCTCCTTGACGAGCACCAGCATGATGTTGCTCACGCCGACGATGCCCGCGAGCAGCGTCCCCAGCCCGACGATCCACGTCAGCAGCGCAATGCCGCGGAAGAGCGACATCACCTTGTCGAACATCTCGCCCGTGGACATCACCCACGTGGCCTTCTCGTCCTCCGGGGCGATCAGGTGCCGCGCGTAGACGGTCTCGCGCACGCTTTGGGCGACCTGCTCGCTGGGCGTCGACTCGTCGCCCGCGACGGCCAGCATGTGGACGACCTTGCCGTAGCCGAACATCTGCTGCGCCAGCGAGATGGGTACGACGATCGTGCGCTCGATGTCGCTGAACGACATGGCCGACGACTCGCGCCGCAGCACCCCGACGACCGTAAAGTAGCTGCCCCCGACCTGGATCACCTCGCCCGTGGGGTCGGGCTCTCCCGGGAAGAGGTCCTTCTGTATCTGGGTGCCGATGATGCAGACCTTGCGTTTCTGCGCGATGTCGATGTCGTTCAGGTAGCGCCCGTAGAGGATTTTCTGCGGGTTGATCTTCTGGTAGTCGGGCATGTAACCCATGAGCTGGTAGTCGCCCTTGCGTTCGCCGTGCGTGCAGGCCATCTCGCTGCCCCAGATGATGCCCGACGTGTAGAGCACCTCGCGCAGCTTGCCCACGGCCTTCACGTCGTCGTTGTCCATGCGCCACCAGCGCCCCTTGGGCATGCCCTTGTAGGGCACCGACGTGAGGCTGCTCTGCAGCAGCACCGTGTTGGTGGACATGCCGCCCAGCTGCGCGCGGAAGAGGCGCCCGAGCCCCATGCCGGCCCCCAGCATCACCGTGAGCATGAAGATGCCCCAGAAGACGCCCAGCGCCGTCATGATGCTGCGCTTACGGTTGCGGCTGATCGTCTGCCAGATTTCGTTCCAACGGTCTATGTCGAAGAAGTGCATGGCGCGGGGTGTTTATTTGTTGTAACGCAGGGCGTCGATTGTCTTGAGCTGTGCCGCGCGGTAGGCGGGGACGTATCCCGCGACGAGCCCCGCGACGACGAGTACCACCGTGGCGCTGACGGCCACCGAGAGGTTGAGCGTCGGGTTGAGGAAGACCGTCGGGCCGTCGCCGCCGGCCGGGGCCTGCGTAAGCACATAGTTGACCGCCTCCATGGCCGCGACGCCGAGGACCATGCCCATGTATCCGAAGATGGCGGTGATCAGGACCGACTCGGTGAGGATCAGCCGGATGATCGACGCGGGCCGCGCCCCGAGGGCCTTGCGGATGCCGAATTCGGCCGTGCGCTCGGTCACCGTGACGAGCATGATGTTGCTCACGCCGACGATGCCCGCGAGCAGCGTGCCCAGTCCGATGATCCAGACGAAGAGGTTGATGCCGCCGAAGACCACCATCATGTTGCGCACCTGCTCCATGGTGTTCCATATCCAGAGGGCGCTCTCGTCCGCGGCGTCGAAGTGGTGCTCGGCGGCCATACGCGTGCGGATGCGCCGCTCGAAGGCCTCCATCTCGGTGTCGGTGCGCAGCCCCTCGACCGTGACGACGATGTTGTCGACGACCCGGTCGCCGCCCTTGAAGATGAGCTGCCCGGTGGTAATCGGGATGTATCCCAGCGAATTGCGCTGCTGCGCGTCGCCCTTGTAGACGCCCGCCACGCGGTAGATGACGTTCTGTATCTTGACCGCTTTCCCCAACGCCTCCTCGCCCGGGAAGAGCAGCCGCTCGAGCGCCTCGTCGATGACGATCACCTTGCGGCAGGCGCGGATGTCGGCGTCGTTGATGTAGCGTCCCTTGACGACTTCGGTGCCCTCGATGCGCTGCATGCCGGGCAGCACGCCGCGCAGGACGATGTCGGCGAAGCGCTCGCCGTAGCTGGCCGTCGAACCGCGGTACCACGCGGTGCCCGCGACGTCGACGATCTCGGGAAACTCCTCGCGGAAGATTTCCAGATCGTTGTTTTTCAGGTCGATGTGGCGCCATTTGCCGTAGCCGGCATAGGCTTGCGAGGTCCAGCCGCCCGAGATCGAGACCGTATTCGTGGCGTAGGTCCCGAAGTTGGCCAGCACGCCGTTTTTCAGTCCGTTGCCCGAGCCGAGCAGGATGACGAGCATGAAGATGCCCCACGCGACCGAGAAGCCCGTGAGGAAGGTGCGCAGCTTGTTGCGCCGCACCGAGGTCCAGATCTCCAGCAGCAGCTCTCTCATCGTTGTGCGAGTCCGGTTTCGGTGATGCTGCCGATTACGCCGTCCTTCAGGCGGATAATCTTGTCGGTCTGGTCGGCGATCGACTGTTCGTGCGTCACGCAGATGATTGTCATGCCCATCTCGACGTTGACGCGCCGCAGCAGGTTCATCACCTCCTGCGAGGTGACGCTGTCGAGGGCGCCCGTGGGCTCGTCGGCGAGGATGATCTGCGGTTTGTTGATCAGCGCCCGGGCGATGGCCACGCGCTGCTTCTGTCCTCCCGACATCTCGTTGGGCATGTGCGCGGCCCAGTCGCGCAGCCCCAGCATGTCGAGGTATTCGAGGGCCAGGGCGTTGCGGCGTCGGCGCGGCACGCCCTGGTAGTAGAGCGGCAGGGCGACGTTCTCGACGGCGTTCTTGTAGCTGATGAGGTTGAACGACTGGAAGATGTACCCGATCATGTTGTTGCGCGCGGCGGCGGCCTGCGTCTCCGAGAGCCCCTTGATGAGGCGCCCGGCGAGGTAGTAGCTGCCCGTGTCGTAATCGTCCAGGATGCCGAGGATGTTCAGCAGGGTGGATTTCCCCGATCCCGAGGCCCCCATGATCGACACCAGCTCGCCCTTGCCGACTTCGAGGTTGATGCCCTTCAGTACGTGGAGCGGCGAACCGTTGTGGTAGGTCTTGTTGAGGTTTTCCAGCTTTATCATGGTCCGAGAAGTAGGAAAGGTGGTTTGCGTGCGGCGGATGTCTCGTCCGAAAAAGTTTGTTTACGGCAAAGATATGTATTTATATCTGGAAAAACAATTTATTTTTATTGTTTTTCGATAAAATTTTACCCCCCCCCGATATCGTGAGGTCCCGTTTCCGTCGAATGTTCCCCTGCGGGCCGGTGCGGAGAACCGGACGGGTGTCCGTTGGATGTTGTCTTACAGCGCAATACGACAGAGCCGCGACCCTTGCGGGCCGCGGCTCTGTCGTGTGGCGGGCGGTATCTGTCGTCCTGCGGGCTGCTTCCGGCCGCCTACAGCAGCAGGGCGCGCAGTTCCGGGATCGTCTCCGCGATCTGCCCGGCTCCCGCCCCGGTCAGCTCCTCGCGGCTGCCGTAGCCCCACAGTACGCCGATCGAGGCGATACCTTCGGCCGCGGCCCCTTCGATGTCGTAGCGGCGGTCGCCGATCATCACCGCGGCCGACGGTTCCTCCACGCCCAGCGTGTCGAACACGTACCGGACGACGTCGCGCTTTGCCGTGCGCGTGCCGTCCATCGTGGCGCCGCCGATGAGCGTGAAGCGGTCGGCCAGATGGAAGTGCTCGGCGATCTGCCGCGCGAAGGGCTCGGGCTTCGATGTCGCCATGGCGAGCACGCAGCCCGCGGTCTGCAGCTCCGTGAGCAGCTCCGGAATCCCCTCGTAGAGGCTGTTCTCGAAGATGCCCCGCGGGGCGAAGTATTCGCGCGTGTAGGCTACCGCCTGCGCGGCCTGCTCGTCGTCCATGCCGTAGAAGTCGCGGAACGACTCCTTGAGCGGCGGCCCGATGAAGCGGCAGAGCGTGTGCAGGTCGTCGACTTCGATGCCGAAGCGGTGCAGGGCGTACTGCACCGAGCGCGTGATGCCGAGCATCGGGTCGGTGAGCGTGCCGTCCAGGTCGAAGAGCAGGTAGCGCCAGCGCATCGCCGCTACCGTTTCATGTGGATGAACGAGTAGCCGAAGCGGCGGCAGGCGGCCTCCTCGAGCTCTTCGCGCACCGACGGGTGGGCGATGTCGATCAGCGCCCGGGCCCGCTGGGCGAGGTTGCGGCCCCGGAGGTGTGCCACGCCGTACTCGGTGACGACGTGCTGGATCATGTGGCGCGTCGTGACGACGCCCGCGCCCGGCGTGAGATGCGCCTTGATCTTCGACTCGCCCTTCGGCGTCATCGACGGCATGGCGATGAAGGTCTTGCCTCCTTCGGAGAGGGCGCCGCCGTACATGAAGTCGTGCTGGCCGCCCACGCCCGAGATGATCCGGTCACCCACCGAGTCGGCGCATACCTGCCCCGTGAGGTCGACCTCCACGGCCGAGTTGATGGCCATTACGCGGGGATTCTCGCGGATGCGGAACGGGTCGTTCGTCCACGCCACGTCCTTCATCACGAGGTCCTTGCGGTAGTCCATGTAGTCGTACAGGCGGCGCGAGCCGAGGGCCAGCGACCCCACGGTGATGCCCGGCAGCACCTTCTTGAGCGAGTTGTCGATGATGCCCTTTTCGAGCAGCGGCAGCACGCCGTCGGTCATCGCCTCGGTGTGGAGGCCGAGGTGCTTGTGGTCGTGCAGCGCCGCCAGCACGGCATTCGGGATGCCGCCCACGCCGATCTGGAGCGTCGCCCCGTCGGGGATCATCTCGGCGATGTAGCCGCCGATGCGGCTCTCGACCTCGTTGGGCGTGGCCGAGGGGACCTCGACGAGCGGTTCGTCGACCTCGACGGCCGCAGCGATGCGCGAGGTGTGGATCACGGCGTCGCCGTAGGAGAAGGGCATCGCGTCGTTGATCTGCGCGATGACGGTCTTGGCGCACTCGACGGCCGAGACGGCCAGGTCGGCCGAGACGCCGTAGGAGCAGTAGCCCTCGGCATTGGGGCGCGAGAGGTTCAGCAGGGCGACGTCGACCGGCAGAGTGCCGTCGCGGAAGAGCCCCGGAATCTCGCCCAGGAAGGCCGGGATCGACTGTCCGTAGCCGTCGGCGAGCCAGCGGCGGATGTTGTTCGCCACGAAGAGGCTGTTGACGAGGAACGAGTCGCGGTATTCAGCGCGGCAGTAGGGTGCGTCGGCGCGCCCCACGGCGAAGCCCGAATAGACCTTGACCCCGCGCAGTTCCTCCCCGCGGTCGGCCATGGCGCGGACGAGCACCTCGGGAATCGAGGTGCTGCCCTGAATGTAGACGCTGTCGTGCGATCGGATGAGTTTTACCGCCTCCGCGGCAGTGGTCAGATGCATGGTCGGAAGGTTATTGGTGGTTTTCGGCAAAGGCGGCCAGACGCCGGTCGAGCAGGTCGAACTGCTCCGGGCGGTTCATCTGCGAGATGCAGACGCGGATGCCCGCCTGCTGGCTGCCCGTCGAGGTGAGCGAGATGGCGCAGATGCCGTAGAGCAGCAGTTCGGAGAGCAGCTCCGCGCTCGACAGGTCGCGGTAGCCCACCGTATAGAAGAATCCGTCGCTGACCTTCTCCCCGAGGTCGCGGTCGTAGACGATGTGGAATCCGTGGCGGAGGAATATCTCCTTCGACTCGGCGGCCCGGAGGGCGTATTCCGACGTCTCGGCCACGAAGTCGAGCTCGCTGTCGGCCGCGGCGCGGAACATCGCCGCCAGGGCGTGCTGCGCCGAGTGGCTCGTGCCCGACGAGGCGGCGTAGAGGATCATCAGCACGTAGGCGTCGCCCAGACGCCCCATGCTGTAGCGCTCGCGCAGGGCGGGGTATTCGCGCCGGTAGAGCTCCTCGGGGATGACCACCGTGGCGATGCGCTGCCCGGCGTAGCTGAAAATCTTGGAGCCCGAGAGCATCAGGATGTAGTTCTTCGTGTAGCGGGCGACGGTCGCCTGATAGGGCGGTTCGAAGGGACGCCCGAGCGGCTTGCGGAAGTCCATGCAGAGGTAGGCGAGGTCCTCGATGACGATCGCGTCGTAGCGCGTGGCCAGCTCGCCGATCGTGCGCAGCTCCTCCTCCGTGAGGCAGATCCACGCCGGGTTGTTGGGATTCGAGTAGACGATCGCCGCGACGTCGCCCTGACGCAGGTAGCTCTCGATCTTCGGTCCGAGCTTCTCGGCGCGGTACTCGTAGATGTCGAACGACTCGGAGGGGATGTCCAGGATGCGCACCTGGCTCCGCTGCACGGGGAAGCCCGGGTCGATGAAGAGGATCTTCCGCTTGGCGGGGTTCAGCTGCGAGCAGAGCAGGAAGGTCGTGAAGCTCCCCTGCATCGACCCGACGGTCGGGATGCAGCCCTGCGGCGCCACGTCGATGTCGAGAAAGGCCTTCAGGAAGCGGGCGGCCTGCTCCTTGAGCTCCGGGATGCCGAACATGTTGGGGTACTGCGACGCCACGCCGCGGCGCAGCGCCCCGCATTCGGCCTCGACGCCGATACGCTCGGGCGGCAGCCCCGGAACCCCCATTTCGAGGTGCAGGAACTCCGCACCCGTTTCGCGCTCCATGATGCGGGCGATGTCGCCCGACTGTCGGATCGTCGCCTGCGCGATGTCGGCGATGTCCATGCGCTCCAGTGCGGAGGCGAGCACGGACCGGTCAAAGGGAACGTCCATCATTCGGTCTGTTTTTTAGCCTGTTCGTATCCGGTGCGGAAGGCCGCGAGGTTCATCTCGACCACGGCGTCGCCCTTGCGGGCGAAGATGTCGCGGATGCCCTGTTCGAACTTCCCGGCCTCGAGCCCCAGGAAGGGCGCCGCGGCGCCCAGCAATACCATGTTGGCCGAGCGGGGCGATGCTGCGGCCCTGGCCAGCGCATCGACGTCGAGTGCCACGACGTGCGGCAGCGAGGCCAGCTCGCGCTGCAGCACCCCGGCGTCGGGATAGTTCGGGATGTTGACGAACGGCACGGTGTTGGTGATGACCCAGCCGTCGGCCGCGAGCCACGGCAGGTAGCGCAACGCCTCCATCGGTTCGAGCGAGATGATGAGGTCGGCGCCTCCGCGCGGGATGAGGTCCGAAGCGATGTGCGACGACGAGATGCGCAGGTTCGACTGCACGTCGCCGCCGCGCTGGCTCATGCCGTGGACTTCGGCCTGTTTGATCTGCAGCCCCTCCTCGAGGGCGGCGCGTCCGATGACGGTGGCGATCGAGAGGATACCCTGTCCTCCGACGCCCGAAAGGATGATGTCCTTCTTCATGGCTCTATGCTTCTTTGTTCGTTTTCATACGCTCCGCCGCATGGCGCTTGGCGGTCTGGATGCATTCGCGGCGCGGGATGATGACCGACACGCCGCGGTATTCGATCTCCTCGCGGATCATCCGCTTGAGCTCCTCGCGGTTCTTCGGAAGGGGCACGACGACGCGGATGTGCGCCGGGTCGACGCCGATGCCGGCGCAGATCGACTCCAGACGGCCCGTGCCGGCCGAGTCCTGACCGCCGGTCATGCCCGTGGTGAGGTTGTCCGAGATGATGACGGTGATGTTGGCCCCCTCGTTCACGGCGTCGAGCAGGCCCGTCATGCCCGAGTGGGTGAAGGTCGAGTCGCCGATGACGGCCACGGCGGGGTGCTGTCCCGCATCCGCGGCCCCCTTGGCCATGGTGATCGAGGCGCCCATGTCGACGCAGGTGTCGATGGCGTGGAACGGCGCGAGCCAGCCGAGCGTGTAGCAGCCGATGTCGCTGAAGACGCGGCCGGCGGGGTACTCCTCGCGGATGACCTCCGTCAGTGCGGTGTACATGTCGCGGTGGCCGCAGCCCTGGCAGAGGGCGGGCGGACGCGGCACGACGATCTGGCTGGCGGCGTGTGCCGGGTGGGGCGCAAGGCCCAGTGCGGCGCGCACGCTGTCGGGCGTCAGCTCGCCCGTGCGGGGCAGGTCGCCCGTCAGACGGCCGCGCACGACGACCGGCGTGGGCAGGATGCCGCGGATGGCCTCCTCGACGAAGGGCTGGCCCTCCTCGATGACGAGCAGCGAGCCGCACTCGGCGGCCATGCGGCGGACGAGAGCCCCCGGCAGCGGGTATTGCGAGACCTTGAGCACGGGATGCGGGCAGCCGTCGGGGCAGTTTTCCATAAGGTAGTTCCAGGCGATGCCGCAGGTGATGATGCCCGTCGTGCGGTCCTTGCCGTCGGTGTAGCTGTTGAAGGGGCTCGTTTCGGCCTCCGTCTCGAGGGCGGCGTAGTCCTCGATGAGCCGTTTGTAGCGCACGCGCGAGTTGCCGGGCATGAGCACCCACTGGCGCGTGTTGGCCGGGCAGGCGAGCGGGTTCATTTCGCGCAGGTCGGCCGTCTCGACCACGGCGCGCGAGTGTGCCATGCGGGTGGTCAGGCGCATCAGCACCGGAATGCGGAACCGCTCCGAGAGGTCGAACGCCGCGCGGACCATGTCGTAGGTCTCCTGCTGCGTCGAGGGCTCGAAGACGGGAATCAGCGAGAATTTGCCGTAGAAGCGCGAGTCCTGTTCGTTCTGCGAGGAGTGCATCGAGGGGTCATCGGCCGCCACGACGACCAGACCGCCGTTGGCTCCGGTCATCGCCGAGTTGACGAAGGCGTCGGCGGCGACGTTCATGCCGACATGCTTCATGCAGACCAGGGCGCGCTTGCCGGCGAACGACATGCCGAGCGCCTCCTCCATGGCGGTCTTCTCGTTGGCCGACCACGTGCAGTGAATGCCGCGTTCGGCCGCAAGCGGGTGTCCCTGTATGTACTCCGTGATTTCCGTGGAGGGCGTGCCCGGGTAGGCGTAGACGCCCGACAGTCCGGCGTGGAGGGCCCCCAGCGCGAGGGCTTCGTCTCCGAGTAGCAGTTCTCGTCTTGACATATTGGTAGCGGTATTAGGCTGGTTCTACAAAATTATGAATTTTTAATTGAAATGCAATATTTCCTGCCGATTTATTAGTTTGCGATTCGAAATATTGAAAATTGTGCAGATCGAACTCCCTTTTTATTAGAAAAATGAAAATCTCAAAATGAAACGGAATAATTTTGGTTTGACTGGTTTTTTTGCGATCTTTGCACCTCCATTCGAAGTGTAGATGAAAATGCAATCGCCGAACAACAATCAGGTCGACACCGTCCTGAAGTACATCAAGGAGGAGCTTTACTCGGGCCGTCTGCATCCCGGGGAGCGGCTGCCGGCCGAGCGGAAGCTGGCCGAGCAACTCGGTGTGGGGCGTGCGCATGTGCGTGCGGCGTTCCAGAAACTCGAGTTTTACGGTATCGTGCAGACCTTTCCG
This sequence comes from uncultured Alistipes sp., assembly GCF_949296715.1. GTDB lineage: Bacteria > Bacteroidota > Bacteroidia > Bacteroidales > Rikenellaceae > Alistipes. The sequence goes on from NZ_CASFQD010000005.1 coordinate 29,105, forward strand.
CAGAGCGGCACGGTCGTGGCGCAGGAGAAGATGCAGGTGCTTGAACGGATGATGACCGATGCGCTGCAGATCGAGCGCTATGACTTTGCATCGCTCGTGCACGTGCGGGTGCTGCTCGAAATAGAGGCTGCGCGCCTGTGTGCCCGCAACCGCACGGAGGAGGACCTGCGGACGATCGAGACGGCGCTGCGCGAGTGCGAGGAGAAGTTCTACACCGAGGAGCGCGTCTCGAAGGACTTTGCCTACCACCAGGCTTTGGCGCGCGGGGCGCACAACCCCGTGATTGCGTCGCTGCTGCTGGTTATCACGCCCGACGTGCTGCGCTACTACCAGCGCTACCGCGTCTGTACGGTGCCGCAGGAGGAGGTCTTCTACGAGCACCGCGAGCTGCTGCGCCTGGTGCGCGAGCAGGACGAGGCGGGCGCCGCGGAGATGATCCGCCGCCACCTGCGCTCGCTGCGCGAGTTCGCCGAGACCTGCAACGAGCAGAACCACTTTCTGGAGTAGCAACGACGGACCGTCGGACGCCGCACGCGGGGTTGCGGCATACGCCTTGCGGGCTGACGGCCGGGACCAGCCGGAACCAATCCGGAACCAATCCGGAACAGCCGTTTGGGGCCGCCGGGCCAAATAAAATAAGGGCAGGAGGGTATCGACCTTCCTGCCCTTGTTGTTTTGGGAATTTGCGGATTAAAAATCGTATCCTTCGATTTTGTCGGCAAATTCGCTCCAACCATCTGCCGATTTATAGGCCTCGACCGAGGCCTGCGGAACATAAATTATCGTATAGTCAAATGCATTCGAGCCCAAAGTCGGCGGTGTTGTGGCTTTACAGTATATTTTGGTCAGGTTGCTGCATGAAGAGAATGCCTCTTCTCCAATCGTCGTAACTCTGTCGGGAATGGTAATGCTTGTTAGGCTGCTGCAAAACCAGAATGCGTGTTTTCCAATCGTCGTAACTCCGTCGGGAATGGTAATGCTTGTTAGGCTGCTGCAAGAATCGAATGCGAACTCTCCAATCGTCGTAACACTTTTAGGAATGGCAATGCTTGTTAAGTTGCGGCAATCTGCGAATGCACTCTGCCCAATCATCGTGACCCCGTGAGGAATGGTGTATGCCGTTAAGCCCGATGGAGCAAATGCCACCAATTTCCCGTCCATAACGAGGCATCGTTGATCTGATGAAACATATTTCCCGGAAAAAGATGTCAGACTGCTGCAACTGGCGAATGCTCCGCCTCCAATCGTTGTAACACTCTCGGGAATGGAAATTTCGGTTATACCGCTGCACTCGCAGAATGCTTGAAATGCTATGGTTTCAACTCCATGGGGAATGGTAATCCTCGTCAGATTCTTACAGCCAAAAAAGACGTTGTCCCCTATGGTTGTGACTTCATTCGGAATGGAGAATTCTGTTAATCCTTCAGGTGCAAAAGCCGCCAATCTTCCATCGACAATCAGGCATCGGTGATCCGATGTAGCATATTTCCCGTAGAAAGACTCCATGTGGGACCATCCACTAAATACGGATTTTCCTAAAGTCGTAACGTTGTCTGGAATTGTAATACTGGTCAATTTTGCGCAAAAACAGAATGCCAAATCATCTATTGTAGTAAGGCTTTCAGGAAGTGTAATATCAGTCATGCTGGTGCAATACGAAAATGCTTCATATCCGATAGTGGTAACTTTATCAGGAATGATAATGCTTGTCTGTTCGAGCCAAGAGAATGCGTTTGCAGGAATCTCTGTAACTACATCGCTAAATGTGATGATCCCCTGCCCATTCTCATATTTGTTCTCAATGATATTATCCATCTCCGGATTCCGGAAGATCACTTCCCCGTCCGATGTGGTGTAGAAAATTGTTTTAAGAGGGTCATAGGAGTTTGCCAGCAAGGGAATATACTCCGACGTCACGTTGCTGTTTCCGTCCGAGATGAACAGGGCTGCGCTGGCCGACTGGTTTCCGGCGAAGAACTCCTCGCCGAGATTCTCACCGCTGGCCTTCACCGTGATGACGCCCGTCTCGGCATCGGCCGCAAACTCGACGACCGGCATCTCGATGAACTCGACAGCGCGCGTCTTCGTGTGAACGGCCTTGACGCTTACGGCGTCCTCCCAAACCTTTTCCAGATCCGTAACAACATTCTTGGGCGAGATCAAAAAGTCCATTTCGGCAATGCCGTTATCCTGTCCCACGATGCGTCGCACCTCGATCTTGCCGTCGTCGTACTGCGGAACGTACGATACGGACTGGATGCGCTTGAGCAGGGCCGCGATCTCATCGGCCATGTCGTCGACCTTGTCCTCCAACTCCGACAGGCGGCGTTCAATGTCGTCAATGCGTGTTGTCAGCATCTGCACCTCCTCGTCGATCCGATTGTTGACGCTCTGGATTTGCTGAGCAATCTTGGTGTCGATGACGCCGTTGTTTGTCTCGATAGCCGATGCGATGGCCTCCTGATAGGCTTCGGTCAGTTCATTCTTGGCCGTCTCGATGGCCTTGTTTACCGCCGCAATCTCGCTTGCCAGCTTCTCGTCTGCCGCGGCATCCCCCTCGGCAATGGCTTCCTGCAACAGCTCTATCTTGGCATCGATGGCCGCAATGTCGTAGTAATTGGCCAGCTTTTCGTTGACCCAGCTCTTCATCGAGGCAACACAATCGTCGATGGCGGAAGATATGGCTGAAGTATAGGCTGCGGTGATCTCCTCACGGGCTGTGCCGATCGCAGCCGTATATGCGTCCGTTATCTCTGTAACCTGCTCCTGGATATCGCTCTCCAGCCCGGCTACGGCGGCGGCGATGTCGGTCTTGATCTTCTCGTTCAGACGCGTTTCCATATCGGCAAGATCCTGATTGATCGTCTCGATGCCGGTGCGAATCGAGGCGATATCGTCAACCAGACCGTTGTACTGCTCCAACGTCGCAAAAGTCGTCTCCACCCAGTTCCGTTGTGCGTCGACCTTGTTATCCAGGTCGGCGATCTTCTGCTCCAGCGACTCGTCGGCTGCTTGCAGCGACTCGATCAGTGCGTTGATCGTATCGATCTTGCCCTGAACTTCCAACTTGTAGCTGTTCAACTGTTCGGTGATATCCGAAAGTCCCGGTTGGGAGTTCTGTCCCAACTCCTCGATCTTGTCTTCCAGATCGGAAATGGATTGTTCGAGGGTACTTACCTTGTCCTGCAGGGTCGCGATATAGTTCTTGATTTCAGAGTCGGCCTGTTGGAGCTGCGGCAAGGTCTTTTGTATCGCCTCTATCTGTTGGCTGATTGTCGGCAGCGAGGTGTTTTCCAGTTTGTCGACCCGATCGGTAAGCTCGTCGATCCGCTCGTCGGTTTTGTTGCAGCCCAGCAGCAACAAGCCACTGAACAACAGGGGTAACAATTTCTTCATGATGTGATTATTTAGATAAACAAATGCCGCCCGTCTTACCGTATCAACTCCTGCTGCGGTGAGTTATGTGCAAAAAGAAAGTGTGGAGTTGTCCGTTTATCTGACAGTAGGCATTTGGCATAGCCCGAGAACAAATAAACAATACCCCACACCGAATAAGTATATATCGGAACGATATATGCCTATGTACGGTGATGAGTGTCTGTACTGCCTATCCTTGCTTACTTAAAAATCGCCAAATTTTACTGTCAAGGATTAGCGAAACACTTTCACTAAATCAGTATGTTGCCATTCGTAGGGAATGACCTCACAAAGTTAGGAAATGTTTTTGATACTCCACACTCTTTTTGGGGTATTGCTACACAAATTTCGCCAAAACAAAGTTTTTATCCAACAATCACTTGGCTGGATTTGAAATTTTGTTCGTTGTAACATGGGATTGCCGTCAGCCGTTTCCGGGCTGCTCTTCTGTTGCTGATTGGTGGCTGCATCCTGCTTGCAAGACAGAAAAAGAGGTCGCCATGCGGATGGCAACCTTCCTAAACGCAAGAAGGAGCGCCTTTTCAGACCCTCCTTCCTTGTGACGCCGACAGGACTCAAACCTGTAACCTTCTGATCCGTAGTCAGATGCTCTATTCAATTAAGCTACGGCGCCATTCCTTTATTGCGAGTGCAAATGTACGGCAAAAATCCGAATCCCGCAAATAATTCCGAAGATTTTTTAATAAAAAATATTGTCCAGACACTTTCTGCACCGTATGCCGGACAGTATCAGCCGGTTACGGATGATGCTCCGGCCGGTTGTCCGTAACGGCATGCCGGCTCGGACGGGAAAAATGGTCCGGAGATGCTTCGGAAACGGCCCAGGAGCGGTTCAAAACCGCTTCGGGAACGGTTCGGGATGCTTCGGGTCCGGGCGGGCCGTTCGGCAACAGTCCGAAAGCAGTCCGGGCCGCTTCCGGCGGCGCTTACTTGACCTCCCGGTCGGGATGCTCCTTCAGGAAGTGCTCCCAGCTCTGCGACCCGCTGCGCGAGGCCGCCTTCTTGCCGCCGCCGAGCCCCTTGACGCGCTCCGGACCGAGGGCCGCCTGGAGCGGGCTCGAGGTCGTGTAGTAGTGGCAGAGCGCCACGGCCATGCCGTCCGTGGCATCGAGGCGCCGCAGCGGACGCTCGACGCCGAGCGTGCGGCAGACGATCGCCGCGACCTGCTCCTTGGCGGCCGAGCCGCGGCCCGTGATGTTCTGCTTGATGCGCGTCGGGGCGTACTCGAAGACCTGCAGCCCGCGGCTTAACGCGGCGGCCATCGCCACGCCCTGCGCCCGCCCGAGCTTGAGCATCGACTGTACGTTCTCGCCGAAGAAGGGCGACTCGAGCGCCACCTCGCGCGGGTGGTATTCGTCGATCAGCGCCCCGACCCGCTCGAAGATGTAACGCAGCTTGGCGTAGGGGTCCGCGAGCTTGTGCAGGTCGATGTCGCCCAGCACGACCGAGCGCACGCGGCGTCCCGCGACCTCCAGCACGCCGTAACCCATGTAGTTCGTGCCGGGGTCGATGCCCATGATGCGGTATGTCTCGTTGGCGGTCATCGTGTCGACGGGGAATCGGAAAACGCCCCTCCGGACAGCGAATCGGAACCGAAGGGGCGTCGATGCGTTGTCTGCGTGAGGACTATTTCAGCAGCTCGGCGATCTTCTCGTAGAGCTCCTCGCCGCGGAGGTTCTTGGCGACGATCGTGCCCTCGGCGTCGATCAGCAGGTTCGTCGGGATGGCCTGCACGGCGTAGGCCTCGGCGGCCTCGTTGCCGAAGGCGTCCAGGGTGCTGACATGAATCCAGTTCATGTTGTTCTGCTTGACGGCACCGAGCCACTTGTCGCGGTCGCGGTCGAGCGAGACGCCGAAGATTTCGAATCCCTTTTTGTGGAACTCGTCGTAGGTCTTCTTCAGGTGGGGCACCTCACCCATGCAGGGGCCGCACCACGAAGCCCAGAAGTCGAGCAGGACGTATTTGTTCGCGGGGTTCTCCACGACGGACTTCAGCGAGATGTTCTTGCCGTCGGCGTCGGGCTGCTCGAAGTCGATGTAGGGCTGGCCGACGTCGCTCTTGACCTTCTGCTCGGCGCTCTGCTTGAGTTCGGTGAGGATGCTGCTCTGCTGCAGTTCGGGCGAGAAGAGGGCGATCTCGTCGAGCAGCTCCTGTCCGGAGAGCTCGTAGGAGAGCTGCTGGGCCAGCAGCAGGGCGCCGAAGAGGTTGGTGCGGTTGGCCTCGTAGGTCGAGCGGATGAGCTGCTCGTACTCCTCCTCGATGGCGGCGCGGCGCTCGTCGGTGGTCTCCGGGTTGCGGACCTCGCGGATCAGGGCGCTTGAGGCGGCCATGAGGGCGTCGTTGGCGTCGTTGGCCGGGGTGCCCGTCACGTGTTTGCGCATGGGGTTCTCGGCATCGTCGGCCACGGTGATCGTGCCCGGCTCGATGAAGACGGCCGAATAGAAGGTTGCCGTCTCGTCGGGTGCGTCGCACAGCGTCAGGATGCCCGGCGTGTCGGCCGTGCCGGTGAGGCGGAACGTGCCGTTCTCGACCGCTGCCGAGTCGACCGGCGTGCGCTCCTCGTCGAGCAGGTAGACCATGCCGTCGAGGCCCTCGATTGTGCCTTCGATGACGTATCCGTTTTTGTTGCCGCAGCTGCACAGCAGGGCGGCCGCAGCGGCGAATGTCAGGATTTTTTTCATGTCGTTATTGTTTTTTGAGTGTTTCGATCTCCCTTTCCAGCTCGCGGACCTGGCGCGCCAGTTCGGGCAGTACCTTGAAGACCGCCGCGGCGCGGTGGTACTGCATGCCCGGCAGGGCGGGGTAGCCCAGGCGGATTTCGTCGTCGGGCACGTCCTTGTCGATGCCGCTCTTCGAGCCGACCTTCACGCGGTTGCCGATCGTCACGTGGTCGGCGACGCCGACCTGTCCGGCGAGGAAGCAGTTGCTGCCCACGCGCGACGTCCCGGCGATGCCGGTCTGTGCCGACGAGACTGTGTTGGCGCCGATCTCGACGTTGTGTCCGATCTGGATCAGGTTGTCGAGCTTCACGCCCCGGCGGATGACGGTCGAGTCGGTCTTGGCGCGGTCGATGCAGGTGTTGGCGCCGATCTCGACGTCGTCCTCGATCAGGACGTTGCCCAGCTGGGGAATCTTGTCGAAGCCCCCTTCGGCGTTGGGCATGAATCCGAATCCGTCGGCGCCGATCACGGCCCCGGCGTGCAGGATGCAGCGGCTGCCCACGACGCATCCCTCGTAGATCTTCACCCCGGGATAGAGCGTCGTGCCGTCGCCGATCACGACGCCGCGGCCGACGTAGACCTGCGGGTAGATCTGGCACCCCTTGCCAATGCGGGCGCCCTCCTCGACGACCGCGAAGTCGCCGATGTAGCACTCCTCGCCCACGCTGGCGCCCGAAGCGACGGAGGCGCGCTCGCTGATCCCCTTGCGGCGGGGCTTGGCGGCCTCGTACATGGCCAGCAGGCGCACGACGCACGCCGCGGCGTTGTCCACGCGCACGAGCGTCGCCGCGACGGGCTGCGACGGGGTGAACGTCCGGTCCACGAGCACGATCGATGCGCCGGTGGTGTAGAGGCAGGGTTCGTATTTCGGATTGGTCAGGTAGGCCAGCGATCCGGCCTTGCCTCCCTCGATCGAGGAGACGGTGTGTACTTTGGCGTCCTTGTCGCCGACGACTTCGCCGCCGAGAAATCCGGCGATCATTTCGGCTGTGAATTCCATCATGGCGTTTTATAGATAGTTTTTGATGTCGATACCTTCGGGCAGAAACTCCTCCACGGTGCGCCCGAACGAGAGCACCTCGCGCACGGTCGACGACGAGATGTCGGCCACGGGGGCCGGGGTGAAGAGCATCACGGTGGTGATGCCGGGGTAGATGCGCCGGTTCGTAGCCTCCATCGTGCGCTCGTACTCGAAGTCGGTGGTGTTCCGCACGCCGCGGATGATGGCGCAGGCGCCCACCTGTTCGGCAAATTCGCCCGTCAGCCCCGTGTAGATGTGGGCCTCGACGCGCCCGTTGCCGGCGTAGATGTCATCGATCAGGTGTTTGCGGTTCTCCACGGTGAGCAGCCCCTGCTTGAGGGTGTTGTTGCCGATGCCGATGACGACCCGGTCGAAGAGGTTGAGCGCCTCGTCGACCAGCGCCGCATGGCCGCGCGTGAAGGGGTCGAACGACCCCGGGAAGATGGCTGTGCGTTTCATTACGGGCAAAGGTAGAAAAAAAAGTCAATATTGAGCAAAAATCACCCGATATTGTACGCCCGCCGGCGGCAGGGCCTCCGTTTTTGCCGTTGCCGGAGCGGCACCGGTTTCGGGCCGGGCGTTACTTTTCGATGCGCACGTACTCTGCGGCGACGATCCGCGTGTGGGGGTTCGTCGAGACGATGCGCTGCCGCAGGGCCTTCGTGCCCCAGCGGATGAAGAGGAAGCGCCGCGGAATGCGGTAGACGATCTGGCGGAGCGTGTCGACGCTCTCGACGCGGCAGCTCACCGAATCGGCCTCGATGCGCCCCTCGACGCTCACCCACGTGTCGTGCCAGCGGAAGAGCCGCACCGTGTCGCGCACGACGAGCGTGTCGCGCAGGCGGATGAAGACCGTGTCGCGCAGCGGGGCGCGGGTTTCGAGCGAGGTCCGGCCGACCGTGCGGGCCGCCGCCTCGAGCCGCCGCATGCGGATGCCCG
>NZ_CASFQD010000006.1 GCF_949296715.1 uncultured Alistipes sp.
AGCACGTAGATCGGGAAGACGGGCGGCGTGTTGAACATCGAGTTGTTCTCGACGTGCGTGCGGTAGTTGACCATCGTCGGCAGGTCGCGCACGATGCGGTCGAGCATGTCCTCGCGGATGATGCCGAAGGCCACGCCCGCGGGTGCGAGGTTCTTCTGCGCACCGCCGTAGATCATGGCGTACTTCGTGACGTCGACCGGACGCGAGAGGATGTCGGACGACATGTCGGCGATCAGGGGCACCGGCGAGTCGATATCCTCATGGTACTCCGTACCGTAGATCGTGTTGTTGGTCGTGATGTGCAGGTAGTCCAGATCGGTCGGAATGGCGAAACCCTTGGGGATGTAGGTGAAGTTGCGGTCCTCGGACGTGGCCAGCACCTCCACTTCGCCGTAGCGCTTGGCCTCCTTGATGGCCTTCTTCGACCACACGCCCGTATTGACGTAACCGGCCTTCTTGCCCAGGAAGTTGGCGGGAATCTGATAGAAATAGGTGCTCGCACCGCCGCCCAGGTAGATGATCTTGTAGTTGTCGGGGATGTGGAGCAGCTCACGGAAAAGCGCATCGGCCTCGGCCATCACTTCGTCAAAGTCCTTCGAACGGTGCGAAATAGACAACAGCGAAAGGCCCGTGCCGTTGAAATCCAGGACCGCCTTGGCCGCATTTTCGATGACCTCATCCGCCAGGATGGAAGGTCCCGCATTGAAATTGTGCTTTTTCATAATGATTTGAAATGTATTTTGGGTATTCAGATTTCCGACTGTTAGTTTACTAACACAAATATATAAAATTTATTTCCGAAAACCCAAGCCTTCGCCAAATAAATTTCACGCAACCGTCCGGAGGACCGGCTTTTTTGAATAGTTTTTTGTATTTTTGCCGAAATTTAACACCTCCGGGTCATGATAAAATCCATGACGGGCTTCGGCAAGGGCGAAGCCACGTTCCAGAACAAGAAAATCACGGTCGAGATCCGTTCGCTGAATTCCAAGCAGTTGGACCTCAACCTGCGCCTGCCGGCCGTCTACCGGCAGTCGGAATACGAACTGCGCACGCTGATCGCCCGCACGGCGCAGCGCGGCAAGGTCGACGTCTTCGTCAACGTCGAGACGCAGCGCGTCGAAACCCCGGCGCGCATCAACCGCGAACTCTTCCGCGAATACCTCCGCCAGATGAACGACACGCTCTCGTATGCGGGCATCGACGCCGACTACGACTCGCTCGTGCCGGCCATCCTGCGCATGCCGGAGGTCGTCGCCACCGAGTCGGAAACGGTCTCTGACGAGGAGCACGCCGCACTCATGGCCGCCGCGGAGACTGCCGCCGCACACCTCGACGCCTTCCGGGCGCAGGAGGGGGCCATCCTGATCGCCGACCTGCTGCGCCGCGTCGACCTGATCGAGCAGTACAAGCAGGAGGTCATCCCCTTCGAGAAGGCCCGCACGGAGACCATCCGCGCACGCATCCTGGACAGCCTCGCGCAGCTGAAGGTCGACGTCGACCACAACCGCCTCGAGCAGGAGATGATCTTCTACCTCGAGAAACTCGACATCACCGAGGAGAAGGTGCGCCTGACGAACCACTGCCGCTACTTCCGCGAGGTGGCCGCGGGCGAGGAGGGCGCCGGGCGCAAGCTGGGCTTCATCGCCCAGGAGATGGGCCGCGAGATCAACACCATGGGCTCGAAGGCCAACGAAACGAACATCCAGATTCTCGTCGTCAAGATGAAGGACGAGCTGGAGAAGATCAAGGAACAGGTATTGAACATTCTCTGATGGGCCAGGTCGTCATATTCTCCGCCCCGAGCGGATCGGGCAAAACCACGATCGTGCGCCGGCTGCTGGCGCGCTATCCGCAGTTCGAATTCTCCATTTCGGCCACGAGCCGGGCGCCGCGCGGCACCGAACGCGACGGCGTGGACTACCATTTCCTCACGCAGGAGGCCTTCATGCAGGCTGTCGCCGAGGGGCGCTTCGTCGAGTGGGAGGAGGTCTACAAGGGCACCTGCTACGGCACGCTGCGCAGCGAGGTCGAGCGCATCTGGGCCAAGGGACACATCATCCTCTTCGACGTCGACGTCATGGGCGGCATCAACCTCAAGCGCATCTTCGGCGCCGATGCCTGCTCGGTCTTCATCATGCCCCCCTCGGTCGAGGAGCTGCGCCGCCGCCTCGAAGGACGCGGCACGGACGCCCCGGAGGTGATCGAGCGCCGCATCGGCAAGGCCGAGTTCGAGCTGACGAAGGCGCCGGAGTTCGACCACACGGTCATCAACGACCGCCTCGACGACGCCGTGGAGGAGGTCTGCGCCATTCTCGACCGTTTCATCGCCCGCCGGTCATGACACGCGAACTGCTCTACTTCGGGTCGTTCAACCCGGTGCACAACGGGCATATCGCCCTGGCGGAGTACGCCCTCGAACGGGACCTGTGCGACGAAGTCGCGCTGATCGTCTCGCCCCAGAGCCCCTACAAGGCCGCCGCGGAGCTGGCTCCCGAGATGGACCGCTTCGAGATGGCCGAGAAGGCCTGCGCCGCCTCGAAATACCCCGACCGGATCAAGGCCTCGGCCGTGGAGTTCCTGCTGCCGCGCCCCTCCTATACGATCGACACGCTGCGCTTCCTCGAGAAGGAGTGCGGCGGGCGGATGCGCTTTGCGATCCTCATGGGCGGCGACCAGATCGCCGCGCTCGACGGCTGGAAGGAGTACGAACGGCTCTTCGACTACACGATCTACGTCTACCCGCGGCGCGGGGAGCGCGTCGAACGCTTCGCCGACCGCATCACGCTGCTCGACGACGCGCCGCTGCTCGACATCTCGGCCACCGACATCCGCCGCCGTGTCACGCAGGGCGAGCCGGTCACCGGGATGGTCGCCCCCTCCGTCGCGGAGCACATCCGGCAGAAGGGGCTGTGGAGCCCCGCCGACCTCGTTGCGTCGCTCACCGCACAGATAGAAAACACCCCCGACGACGTGCAGCTGCTCATCGCGCGCGGCAAGCTCCACTACCGGCTCAACGAGTGGGGCAAGGCGCTCAACGACTTCAACCGGGCCATGACGCTCGACCCCGCGGCGACCGAAGCCGCGCAGTATGCCGGCATGATTCGCGAGATTCTGGAATTCCGATACAAAGACATCTACAACCCCTGATGGAAAGACTCAAGATTGCCCTTCTGGCAGGCGGCGACTCCCCCGAGCGGGAGATCGCCCTGCAGAGCGCCGCACAGATCGAGGCGGCGCTCGACCACACGAAATACGACATCACGGTCATCGACCTGCACCACCGCGACTGGCACTACACGGCCCCCGACGGCCGGCAGTGGCAGGTCGACAAGAACGACTTTTCGCTCACGGTCGACGGCAAGCGCAAGGCCTTCGACTACGCACTCATCATCATCCACGGCACGCCGGGCGAGGACGGACGCCTGCAGGGTTACCTCGACATGATGGGCATTCCCTATTCGTCGTGCTCGATGACCTCGTCGGTCATCACCTTCGACAAGATCACGACCAAGCGCACGCTCGCAGGCCGCGGCATCTCGCTCGCACGCGAGGTCTTCCTGCGCCGCGGCGAGGCCTTCGATCCGGCGCGCATCGTCGCCGGGCTGGGTCTTCCGCTCTTCGTGAAGCCCAACGCCAACGGATCGTCATTCGGCGTGACGAAGGTCCTCACGGCCGAAGAGCTGCCCGCAGCCGTCGACGCCGCCTTCGCACAGGGCGACGAAATCCTCATCGAGGAGTGCATCACGGGCCGCGAGATGGGTTGCGGCATCCTCGTGGCGGGCGGCCGCGAGTACCTCTTCCCGATCACGGAGATCGTCCCCAAAAAGGCCTTCTTCGACTACGAGGCCAAGTACACGGCGGGGCTCTCCGACGAGATCACCCCGGCGCCGATCGACGAATCGGTCCGCCGCGAGCTCAACCGCATGACAAGCGAAGCCTACCGCGCCTGCCGCTGCTCGGGCGTCGTGCGCGTGGACTTCATCGTCACGCCCGAGGGACGTCCCTACTTCATCGAGCTGAACTCCATCCCGGGCATGAGCGCCGGGAGCATCGTCCCGAAGCAGGTGCGCCAGATGGGCATGACGCTCGGGGAGCTCTACGATATCATCATCGCCGACACGTACCGCAAATGATCGAGATCGACGACAAGATCGTAAGCGCGGACCTGCTGCGCGAGTGCTTCGCCTGCGACCTGACGGCCTGCAAGGGCATCTGCTGCGTCGAGGGCAATGCGGGCGCGCCGCTCGAGATCGACGAGGTCGACACGCTCGAGCGCGAATATCCGAACTACCGTCCCTACATGACAGCGGAGGGGATCGAGGCCGTCGAGCGGCAGGGCTTCATGGTCGTGGACGAGGAGGGCGACTACACCACGCCGCTGGTCGACGACGCCGAGTGCGCCTATGCCTGCCGCGGCGAGGGCGGCGTGACGCTCTGCGCCATCGAGAAGGCGTGGCAGGAGGGCCGCACGACGTTCCGCAAGCCGATATCGTGCCACCTCTATCCGATTCGCCTGATGCGTTTCTCGAACGGCACGATCGGGCTGAACTACCACCGCTGGTCGGTCTGCGAGGCAGCCCGGACCTGCGGCCGCAAACTGGGCATCCCGGTCTACAAGTCGCTGCGCGAGCCGATCATCCGCCGCTTCGGCGAGGAGTTCTACCGCGCGCTGGAGGCCGCCGAGGAGCTGCTCAAACAACAGTAGGAGAGGCAAAGTCGCTCTCCGAACCGTAAAAGAGACCATACACCTATGAAAAGATACCTGCTGACACTGGCCGTCCTTGCGACGACATTCACCGCGGAGGCGCGCGCCGCACGTCCCTCGCGGGCCGCACTCCAACAACAGGCCGTCGAGGCGATGGCCGAGGCCGATTCGCTGCGCCGGCTCTCCGACACGCAGAGCGTGCTGATCGACTCGCTGCAACAGCTGCTCGACCGCACCGAAGCGGCTCTCGCGGCGCGCCATGCGGCGAACCGGACCCCCGAAGCGGAACTCACGCCCGAGCAGCGGGCCGAGGACTCCGTCGCCACGCTGCGCCTGCGCCTCGAACGCAAGCAGATCGAATCGACGTTCGACACGAACGGCCTGACGGTCATCGACACGCTCAACTCGGGCAACGACGCCCTCTACGTCATTCTCTACGGCAACAACACCTGGAAATATGTCCGCAACCGCGCCGTGGCGAAGGACAGCACCATCTTCGAAAAGTACTGGGACACCGAGTCGCTCTTCCCGTACCAGTCGGTCGACATGGCCGCCATGCCGCAGTCGGTGGTCATCGACCTGATCGACTCGACGCGCAGCTACCACTGCCCCTATCAGGGTGCGGTCAACCCGCGCGGCAAGTACGGGCCGCGCCGCGGACGCCGCCACCAGGGCGTGGACCTGCCGCTCAAGATGGGCGAGCCGGTCTATGCGACCTTCTGCGGGCGCGTGCGCATCTCGAAGTACGTGCGCGGCTACGGCAATCTGGTCATCATCCGCCACGACAACGGGCTGGAGACCTACTACGGCCACCTCTCCGAGCGGCTGGCCGAGCCGGGACAGTGGGTCGAGGCGGGCGAGGTGATCGGTCTGGGCGGCTCGACAGGCCGTTCGACGGGGCCCCACCTGCACTTCGAAACCCGCTACTACGGACAGGCGTTCGATCCCGAGCGGCTGATCGACTTCAAGAACGGCATGCTCTGCCGCGAAACCTTCCTGCTGAAAAAGTCCTTCTTCAGCATCTATTCGAATGCCGGGCAGGACTTCGAGGACGAGATCGCCAACGAGGAGCAGGACAAGAAGGAGGCGGCCGAAAAGGCGGCCATGCGCTATCACCGCATCCGCTCGGGCGATACGCTGGGTGCCATCGCCCGCCGCTACGGCACCACGGTCTCGAACATCTGCCGCCTGAACGGCATCAAGTCGACGACAATCCTGCGCATCGGCCGCACGCTGCGCGTAAGATAACAAGAGGGTAGAGAGCAACATCTCCCGGACATAAAGAGAGGGGCCGCAGACAATCTGCGGCCCCTCTTCGTATATCTGTGTATATCTGTCAGCGCTGGCCAAACGGCGAGCAGGGGGGCCCGGCACAAAAGGCTATGCGGAGTGAGAGAGAACCGGGACAAACAGCGGAGCGGGAGAAAACCGGATCAAACGGCAGAGCGGAACCGGACCGAAGAACTCCGATCGCGCGGGATTATTTCCCCTCGATGGCATCCACGGCGTCGATCACCGCGGCGCGGAAGGCATGGCGTTCCAGCTCGGCCACACCGACAATCGTCGTGCCGCCGGGCGAGCAGACGGCATCCTTCATCGCTGCGGGGTGGGCACCGCTCTCAAGCTGCAGGGGTCCCGTCCCGACGACCATCTGGCTCACCATGCGGTAGGCCTCGGCCCGCGGGATGCCGTGCTTGACGGCCGCATCGCCCAGCGCCTCGATGAACATCGCGACAAAGGCCGGGGCACAGCCGCAGACCGTGCCGGCGACGGCCAGCAGCGGGGTGTCGACCTCGACGACCATGCCCACGCCGCCGAGCAGCGCACGCACGGCCTGCCACTCGTCCTCGGTGAGGCTGTGGCGCCGCTCGCAGACGACGATCCCTTCGCAGACCGACACGGGCATGTTGGGGATCGTGCTTATGTGGTGCGTTCCCGGTGCAAGGAGGGCCTCATAACGGTCGAACGTGAAGCCCGCAGCCACCGAGAGGACAATCTTGCCTGCGAGCCGCCCGCGCAGGGGCGTCAGCACGGCCTCGACCTGGTGGGGCTTCACGGCGACGACCACCACGTCGGCAAAGTCCGCGACCTGTGCGGCGTCCGCCAACGGGCGGATGCCCCGCGCCGCGGCATTCCGGCAGAGCTTCTCCCAATCGCGTGCGCAGGCCGCAACCTCGTCGGGTGCGACCCTGCCGCTGCGCAGCAGGCCGTCGGCGAGGGCCTGCGCCATGTTTCCGAATCCGAGGAATCCGATCTTCATATCCGTATCAGTGTTGTGCGGCGGAGTAGTCGCGTTCGCCGAAGATAAGCGAGCCGACGCGCACCATCGTCGCGCCGCACGCCACGGCCAGCGGATAGTCGTGCGACATGCCCATCGAGAGGGTGTCGAACTCCGGCCCGAAATGGGGCTTCAGCCGCCCGAAGCAGCGCCGCAGCTCCTCGAAGTCGCGCCGCACGACCGCCTCGTCGTCCGTGTTGGAAGCGATGCCCATCACGCCGCACACCCGCACGTCGGGCAGCGCCGCAAAGGGCGACGTGGCGATCCACGCCTCCAGTTCGCCGAAGTCCCAGCCGCTCTTGGTCTCCTCGCGCGCCACGTGGATTTCGAGCAGGATGTCGATCACCCGGCCGCACTTGGCCGCCTCCTTCTGGATCGCCTCGGCAAGACGCGCGCTGTCGACCGAATGGATCAGCGCCACGAACGGCGCGATGTACTTGACCTTGTTGGTTTGCAGGTGGCCGATCATGTGCCACTCGATGTCGCGGGGCAGCGCCTCATACTTCTCGCGCAGCTCCTGCGGGCGGCTCTCGCCGAAGATGCGCTGCCCGGCATCGTAGGCCTCGCGGATCGCTGCGGCAGGGTGGGTCTTCGACACCGCCACCAGCGTGACGTCCCCCGGCAGCGAGCGGCGCACGGCCGACAACTGACTCTCTATTGACATATCATCCTATTTATATGGTTCACAAATTCCCTCCCGATCCGAAAAAAGGTCCGGACACTCCGAACCCGCCATTCCACGCCCGTCCACCGGACCGGCAGAATTCCGGGGCAGGGGAGCCGTTCACTCCGCAACGGCACCCCGTCCGGCATGCAGACAGAGACATCCGCGGCGAAAAGGCCGGGGCTTCATGCGGCCCCTCCCGCAACAAGCAACTCATTATCGGCCCGTTACACATCGTCCATACCGCATGTGGGCCGCACTCCGGCCGCGGGCCATACAAAGATAGGAAATTTTTGCCATTTGCGATTTGTTTTGTACATTTGTTTCCTAACTCAACACACGGATATGAAAAAACTCTTTCTGATCTTCGCGGCGGCAGCCGTCGGGGCCTTCACCCCGGCCGCGGCCTGCACGAACTTCATCATCACGAAGGGCGCCTCGACGGACTCCTCGGTGATGGTCTCCTATGCGGCCGACTCGCACGCCCTCTACGGGGCGCTCTACCACACGCCGGCCGGACGCCACAAGGCCGGGACGATGCTGCCCGTCTACGAATGGGACACGGGCCGCTACCTGACCGACATCCCGCAGATCGCCCGCACGTGGTCCACAATCGGCAACATGAACGAACACTCGCTCATCATCGGCGAGACGACCTACGGCGGCCGTGAGGAGCTCGTCGACACGACGGGACGCATCGACTACGGCTCGCTGATCTACATCACGCTGCAACGCGCCACGACGGCCCGCGAGGCTATCCGCACGATTGTCGAGCTGGCCAACACCTACGGCTACGCCTCGAGCGGCGAGTCGTTCTCCATCGCCGACCCCGACGAGGCGTGGATCATGGAGCTCATCGGCAAGGGCTACAAGGACGACGGCAAGGGCGGCAACGCCCGCAAGGGCATCGTCTGGGTGGCCCGCCGCATTCCGGACGGCTACGTCTGCGCCCACGCCAACCAGTCGCGCATCACGACCTTCCCGATGGACGATCCCGAGAACTGCCTCTACGCCCCCGACGTCGTGTCGTTCGCCCGCGAGATGGGCTACTTCGAGGGTGAGGATGCCGACTTCAGCTTCGCCGACGCCTACGCTCCGGCCGACTTCGGCACCGTGCGCGGCTGCGACGCCCGCGTCTGGGCCTTCTTCCGCACCGTGGCCGACGGCATGGAGGACTACGAGGACTACGCCATGGGCTACAACCTCGAGAACCGCATGCCGCTGTGGGTGAAGCCCCGCACGAAGGTCTCGCCCAAGACCGTCTTCGACTGCATGCGCGACCACTACGAGGGCACGCCGATGGACATGACGCAGGATATCGGGGCCGGAGGCCACAACTGCCCCTACCGCTGGCGCCCGATGACCTTCGAGGTCGACGGCACGGAGTACCTCAACGAGCGCGCCACGGCCACGCAGCAGACCGGCTTCTGGTTCGTGGCACAGGCCCGCAACGACGCGCCGCGCGACATGGGCATCCTCTGGTTCGGCGTGGACGACGCCGCGACATCGTGCCTGACGCCGATCTTCTGCTGCACGCAGGAGGTGCCCGAGTGCTTCAGCGAGCAGAACGGCTCGATGCTCGAATATTCGCCCACATCGGCCTTCTGGCTCTTCAACCGCGTGACGAACTTCGCCTACATGCGCTACGACATGATCTCGGCCGACATCCGCAAGGTCACTGACAAGTGGGAGAACGACCACCTGGCCTCCATCGCGGACTTCAACGCCAGGGTGGGCCGCATGTCCGACGCCGCGCGCCGCGCGTACCTTACGGAGGTGAGCGTCTCGACGGCCGAGGAGCTCTTCGACCGCTGGTCGAAGCTCGACCGCTACCTGCTGGTCAAGTACATGGACGGCAACGTCAAGAGCGAGCATGCCGACGTGCAGACCTTCCTCGACGGCGAGGGCGGGGCCGCACACTTCGTCGACAACGGCAACGGCAAGCAGATTCCCGACAAGATTCAGTTCCCGGGCTACAACGAGAAGTGGAAGCGCGCCGTGGCGCAGGACAACGGCGAAATCCTGAAGGTCATCAAATAAACCATCGCATAGTATGAAATACGACATCATCGTCGTGGGCAGCGGACCGGGCGGCTACGTCGCCGCCATCCGCGCCGCACAGCTGGGCCGCAAGGTCGCGCTCGTCGAGCGGGCCGAAGCGGGCGGCGTCTGCCTCAACTGGGGCTGCATCCCGACCAAGGCGCTGCTCAAGAGCGCCCAGGTCTACACCTACTGCCGCTCGGCCGAACACTACGGGCTGGAGCTCACGGGCGAGGTGCGCCCCGACCTGGCGAAGATCGTGGCACGCTCGCGCGGCGTCGCCGAGACCATGTCGAAGGGGGTGCAGTTCCTGCTCCGGAAGAACGCCATCGACCTCATTCAGGGCTTCGGGCGCCTCACGGCGCCGGGGCACCTCGACGTCGACGGCACTCCCTACGAGGCCGACCACATCATCCTCGCCACGGGAGCGCGCCCGCGCGAGATGCCCTTCATGCCCGTCGACGGGGTGAAGGTCCTCTCGTCGCGCCACGCCCTCACGCTCGACCGCCTGCCCGGTTCGATGATCGTCGTCGGATCGGGGGCCATCGGCAGCGAGTTCGCATGGTTCTACGCCGCGCTGGGCGTCAAGGTCACCGTCGTGGAGTACCTGCCGCGGATGATGCCGCTCGAAGACGAGGAGGTCTCGAAAACCATGGAGCGGGCCTTCCGCAAACTGCGCGCCACGGTGCTCACCTCGACGACCGTCAAGGGCGTTACGGTAAATGCCGACGGGCAGTGCGAGGTGGCGATCGAGGGCAAGAAGGGCACCGAGACGCTGACGGCCGACGTCGTACTCTCGGCCGTGGGCATCAAGTCGAACATCGAGGGGATCGGCCTCGAGGAGCTGGGCATCGCCGTCGAGCGCGACAAGGTGCAGGTCGACGCCTTCTACCGAACGAACGTCCCTGGCATCTACGCCATCGGCGACATCGTCCCGGGCTCGGCGCTGGCGCATGTCGCCTCGGCCGAGGGCATCTGCTGCGTGGAGGCCATCTGCGGGCTCAATCCCGCACCGGTGGACTACACGACCATCCCGTCGTGCATCTTCACCTCGCCCGAGGTGGCATCGGTGGGCATGACCGAGCAGGAGGCCCGCGAGCGGGGCATCGACTGCCGGATCGGCCGCTTCCCCTTCACGGCTTCGGGCAAGGCCACGGCCGCCGGGGACCGCGACGGCTTCGTCAAGCTGATTTTCGACGCCGAGGAGCACCTGCTGGGCGCCCATCTGGTTGGTGCCTCCGTTACGGAGATGCTCGCCGAGCCGACGCTGGCCCGCAGGCTGGGCGCCACGGCCCACGAGATCGCCCGCACGATCCATGCACACCCGACGATGAACGAAGGAATGATGGAGGCCGCCGAAGCAGCCCTCGGCGCCGCAATCCACCTCTGATCCGGCCGTCCCGGACACTCCGGACACAAGAAAAACCGCCTCTTTTCGCAGGGGGCGGTTTTTTATTCGGGGCTCTCCCATCCAGCGGCAGGACAGGGGGCTTCCGGGCCGGAAAGACCGCAGCCGGGGAGGGGAGGCAACGGCAGTCAGTGCAGCGCAGACGGTGCAGCGGCGATCAGAGCAGCAGCGGTCAGTGCAGCAACGATCGGAGCAACGGCGGTCAGAGCAGCGTCTCGTCGAGGTAGGCCGTGCGGGAGAAAATCTCCGCAGGATAGCGCACGTCGCTCAAGAAGAGCCCCTGCGCCGGAACGCCGGCACTTGAGCGAGACAGGTCGCGGCTTGCGATGATCGCCCGGAAATCCTCGGGCGTGTAGCGGCCTCGCCCGACGTCGACGAGCGTGCCGACGATCGCCCGCACCATGTTGCGCAGGAAGCGGTCGGCGCGGATCGTGAAGCACAGCCGTCCGTGCCCCTCGCTCCAGCGGGCCGTCGTGACACGGCAGATGTTGGTCTTGTTGTTCGAGTTGAGCTTGGCGAACGACGTGAAGTCCTGCTCGCCGAGGAGCGCCTCGGCCGCCTCGTTCATCCGCGCCACGTCCAGCGGCACGTAGTACTGCCACGTCGCATGGCGCGTGAAGGGGTTTTTGCGCGTCTCGATGTAGTAGCGGTATTCGCGTTCGCGCGCATCGAACCGGGCGTGCGCCCCGTCGGCCACGGGGGTCATGCGCGCCACGGAGATGTCGTCCGGCAGCAGGAAGTTCAGCTTGTAGACGGTCCGTTCGGGCTCCTCGACCGGAGCCGCACAGTCGAAGTGGGCCACGTAGTAGGCGGCATTGACCCCGGTGTCGGTGCGTCCGGCGCCCGTCACCTCGACCGTCTGGCGCAGCAGCATCGTGAGGGCCCGTTCGAGGGTCTGCTGCACGGAGGGCATGTCGGGCTGCCGCTGCCATCCGAAGTAGGCGGCGCCGTTGTAGCGGAGTTCGAGAAAGTAGCGCATGGTTTTCTTGTTCTACGGTTTTGAAGGGTTGCGTCTTGAAACAATCCGTCCGCCGGCGGGACGCACCCGGACGGCGGACGGAGCGGAAACGGGATCAGCGCCGCGGCTTGATGCCCAGCTTCACGGGGCGGATCATGTTCTCGGGCTTGAGCACCTCGTCGAGCTCCTCGCGCGTCAGGATGCCGTGCTCGAGCACCAGCTCGTAGACGCCGCGGCCCGTCTCGAGGGCCTCCTTGGCGATCTTCGTCGAGTTCTTGTAGCCGATGATCGGGTTGAGCGCCGTCACTACGCCGATGCTGTTGCGGACATACTGCTGGCAGCGCTCGGCGTTGGCCGTGATGCCGTCGACGCAACGGATGCGCAGCGTGTCAAAGCCGTTCATGAGCAGCTCGGCCGACTCGAAGCAGCACTGCGCCATGACGGGCTCCATGGCGTTGAGCTCCATCTGCGCGGCCTCGTCGGCCATCGTCACGCAGAGCTCGTTGCCGATGACCTTGAAGGCGATCTGGTTCATCACCTCCGGAATCACCGGGTTGACCTTGCCGGGCATGATCGACGAACCGGGCTGGCGCGCCGGGAGGTTGAACTCGCCCAGGCCGCAGCGCGGACCCGACGAGAGCAGGCGCAGGTCGTTGCATATCTTGTTCATCTTCGAGGCGATGCGTTTCATGGCCGAGGAGTAGCCCACCATGCAGACCGTGTCGGAGGTGGCGCCCACCAGGTCATCGGCCAGCTTGACGTCCCAGCCCGTGATCTCGCGGATGGCCGCCGTGCAGCGCTCGGCATAGCCCGGCTCGGCGCAGATGCCCGTGCCGATGGCCGTGGCGCCCATGTTGATCGAGAGGAACTCGAGCGCCGCATGGTCGAGGTTGTCGACCTCGCCCTCGAGTACGCTGGCAAAGCCGTGAAAGGTCTGGCCGAGGGTCATCGGCACGGCGTCCTGCAGCTGCGTGCGGCCCATCTTCAGCACGTCGGCGAACTCCTCTCCCTTGCGGTCGAAGGCCGCGATCAGCTCCATGAGGTGCTGTCGCAGCTCGAGGTGCGTGGCATAGAGGCCCAGGTGGATGGCCGACGGGTAGGCGTCGTTGGTCGACTGCGAGCAGTTGACGTGGTCATTGGGCGAGCAGTACTGGTACTCGCCGCGGCGGTGGCCCATGATCTCGAGCGCGCGGTTGGCAATTACCTCATTGGCATTCATGTTCGTCGTGGTGCCGGCACCGCCCTGGATCATGTCCACGGGGAAGAACTCATGGAACTTGCCGTCGCGGATTTCGCGGCACGCCTGGGCGATGGCCTCGTAGAGCTCGTCGGAGAGCAGCCCCATATCGTGGTTGGCCATGGCGGCGCCCAGCTTCACGATGGCCAACCCCTCGATGAAGCGGGGGTATTCGCACAGGCGGAACTTGCTGATGGCGAAATTCTCCAGACCGCGCATGGTCTGCACGCCGTAAAGCACCTCTTCGGGAACCTCCACGCTGCCGAGCAAATCGCTCTCGGTACGTGTCATCTTTGTCTGTTTTTCCATAGTAGAATAACAATATTTGTGAGTATCGTCTCGTTTTGTTTCGGATCATAACCGCAAGCACCCGTAAAGATAACAAATATTTCTGATTTCAAAAACAATTTCGGCATCGACCGCAAATTCCGTCAAGAAGTATTATCTTTGCAGGACATATTTCCGACCAAAACAAGATGAAAGCGATCATTATAGGTTACGGCAAGATGGGCCGCGAGATCGAGAAGATCCTCGCCGAGCGGGGCCACGAGGTGGTCCTCGTCGTCGATGCCGACAACAGCGCGGAGCTCAACGCCGCGAACCTGGCCCGGGCCGACGTGGCCATCGAATTCACCACGCCCGCCACGGCGTGCGAGAACATCCGCACCTGCCTCGAGCACGGCACGGCCGTGGTGAGCGGCACGACGGGCTGGACCGAGCGCCTGCCCGAGATGCAGGCGCTCTGCCGGCAGCGAGGCGGGGCCTTCTTCTACGCCTCGAACTACTGCCTGGGCGTCAACCTGCTCTTCCGCCTCAACCGCCAGCTGGCCGCCATGATCGGCCGCGTAGGCGGCTACGAGGTCCGCATCGGCGAGACGCACCACACGCAGAAGAAGGATGCGCCGAGCGGCACGGCCATCACGCTGGCCGAGGGGATCATCGACAACCTCGCCGCCAAGCGCACGTGGGTCAACTACGCCCCGGGCATCGAGCAGGCCGCCCACCGCGTGGAGAGCCCCGCCGAGGTGGCGCCCGACCAGATCGAGATCGACTCGCGCCGCGAGGGCATGGTTCCGGGCATCCACACCGTGACCTACGAGTCGGAGGACGACATCCTCGAACTTAGCCACACGATCAAGAACCGCCGCACGCTGGCCCTCGGCGCCGTCATCGCCGCGGAGTTCCTCTGCGGCAAACGGGGCGTCTTCGGCATGGACGACCTGCTGCAATAATTCAGGCAAAGAGACGCAACATGGGAAAAATCAAGGCTTTCTTCCGCAACAAATGGGTCGGCTTCACGCTCGCCGCGGTGCTCTACACGCTGTGGTTCGTCGTCTGGACCGGCAACCTCTGGCTGCTGCTCGGCATCCCGGTGATCTACGACCTCTACATCTCGCGGCTCTTCTACCGCTACGTCTGGAGCCACAACGCCCGGCTGTGCGCGCGCAGCAAAACCTACAAGACCGTCTACGAGTGGGTCAACGCCGTCATCTTCGCCACGGTCGTGGCGACGCTCGTCCACATCTTCGTCTTCCAGATGTACGTCATCCCGACGTCGTCGATGGAGAAGTCGCTGCTCATCGGCGACTACCTCTACGTGAGCAAGGTGACCTACGGCCCCCAGATGCCCAACACGCCGCTCTCGTTCCCGTTCGTGCACCACACGATGCCCTTCTCGCAGACGAAAAAATCCTTCTCCGAGGCGATCAAATGGCCCTACCACCGCCTGAAGGGGCTGCGGTCCATCCGCCGCAACGACGTCGTGGTCTTCAACTTCCCGGCGGGCGACACCGTGCTGCTCGAAAACCAGTCGGTGACCTACTACGACGTGCTGCGCAGCTACGAGGCCTCGTTCGGCAAGGAGGAGGGGCGCCGGCGCCTCAACGACGAATACACGGTCATCTCGCGGCCGGTGGACAAGCGCGAGAACTACATCAAGCGCTGCATCGCACTGCCGGGCGACTCGCTCGAGATACGCAACGGCGAGGCCTGGATCAACGGCAAGCCGCAGGAGCACGTCCCGGGGCTCCAGTACCAGCACATCGTGCAGACCTCGGCGCCCTTCACGCAGTACGCCCTCGAGAAGCTCGGCATCCGCGAATACAGCGGCAACGGCTCGGTCTACTACATGTGGATTACGGACGACGTGGCCGAACGGCTCCGCGGCATGAAGAACGTCACGATGGTCCGCCGCTACTGCTACGCCCCCAATACGGACGTCTTCCCGCAGTGGGACGAGCCGCGCTGGAGCCAGGACAACTACGGCCCAATCTGGGTTCCGAAGCGCGGCGCCACCGTCGCGCTCACGCCGGAAAACCTGCCCCTCTACGAGCGCATCATCACCGCCTACGAGGGCCATACGCTCGAGCAGCGCGACGGGGTGATCCTCATCGACGGCGCACCGGCCGACAGCTACACCTTCGGCATGGACTACTACTGGATGATGGGCGACAACCGCCACAACTCGGCCGACTCGCGCTTCTGGGGCTTCGTGCCCGAGGACCACATCGTGGGCAAGGCCTCGTTCGTGTGGCTGTCGCTCGATGCCGACAAATCCTTCCCGTCGAACATCCGGTGGGAGCGACTCTTCAGCAAGGTACGTTGACGTGGCCGAGGACAGCTATCTGACCATCGCCGCCCCCGCCGAGGCGGCCTCCCGGGAGCGCAGCAGCAAGTTCCTCGCCTATGCCTACCCCGTGCGCACGGAGGAGGAGGTCCGCAAGCGGCTCGACGCGCTGCGCAAACGCTACTACGACGCCACGCACCACTGCTACGCCTGGCGGCTCGGCCCGCACGGCGAACAGTTCCGCTCGAACGACGACGGCGAACCCTCGGGCACGGCCGGCAAGCCGATCCTCGGGCAGCTGCTCTCGACGTCGGTGACCGACTGCCTGGTGGTCGTGGTCCGCTACTTCGGCGGCACGAAGCTCGGCGTGCCGGGGCTCATCGCCGCCTACCGCGAGTCGGCGGCCGAGGTGCTCGCCGCGGCGCAGATTGTCGAGCGCACGGTCGACCGCGACGTCTGCGTCGACTTTCCCTACGTGGCCATGAACGACATCATGCGCGTCATCAAGGAGCTGCAGCCGACCGTCCGCGCCCAGCGCTTCGACAACCTCTGCACGATGGAGCTCACGATCCGCGAGACGCTCGCCGGGCAGCTGGTCGAAAAGCTCCGCAAGGCGGGCGGGAGCATCCGCGAGGAGGGGCAGCAGGGCAGCAACGCCGAATAGCCACACGCCGCCACCGCGCGGCACAAACGCGACACACCATGGAAGAACACCGCAACAGCATATACATCAAGGGGGCGCGGGTCCACAACCTGCGCAACATCGAGGTCGAGATTCCGCACGACAAGCTCGTCGTCATCACGGGCCTCTCGGGCTCGGGCAAATCGACGCTCGCCTTCGACACGATCTTCGCCGAGGGGCAGCGCCGCTACGTCGAGAGCCTCTCGGCCTATGCGCGCCAGTTCCTGGGCAAGATCAACAAACCCGACGTCGACATCATCACGGGCATCGCCCCGGCGATCGCCATCGAGCAGAAGGTCAACACGCGCAACCCGCGCTCGACCGTTGGCACGACGACCGAAATCTACGACTACCTCAAGCTGCTCTTCGCCCGCGCGGGCCACACCTTCTCGCCCGTCTCGGGACAGGAGGTGCGCTGCTACAGCGTGGACGACGTCGCGGCGCAGCTGCTCGCGCAGCCCGAGGGGAGCCGCGCCGTCATCGCCGCACCGCTCGTGCTGGCCCCGGGGCAGGGGATCATCGAGAAACTGACGCTGCTGCTCGCCGACGGCCTGCTGCGCCTCCATACGCAGGGGGCGACCCGCCTGATCGAGGAGGTGCTGCCCGAGATCGGGCCGCAGAGCGACCCGTCGCAGTTCAGCGTCGTGATCGACCGCCTGCGCGTGGCCGACGACGCCGACACGCAGACCCGCATCCGCGACTCCGTGGCCCGGGCCTTCTCCTACGGCGACGGCGTCTGCCGCCTCATCACCGAGGCGGGCGAGCAGACCTTTTCGTCGCGCTTCGAGGCCGACGGCATCGAGTTCGAACCCCCGACGGAGCATCTGTTCAGCTTCAACAACCCGCTGGGCGCCTGCCCGCGCTGCGAAGGCTACGGCAAGGTGATCGGCATCGACGAGGACCTGGTCGTGCCGGACAAGAGCAAGACCATCTACGAGGACGCCATCGCCTGCTGGCGCGGCGAGACCATGCGCCGCTGGAAGGAGAAGCTCGTCGAGAACGCCGACAAGTTCGACTTCCCGATCCACACGCCCTTCCACGCGCTGACGGCCGAGCAGAAACGGCTGCTGTGGCGCGGCAACGAATATTTCCACGGGCTGGACGACTTCTTCGCCTACATCGACTCGGAGCGGCGCAAGATCCAGTTCCGCGTGATGAAGGCCCGCTACACGGGCAAGACCGTCTGCCCGGAGTGCGGCGGCTCGCGCCTGCGCCGCGAGGCGCTCTACGTGCGTGTGGGCGGGCGGACGATCGCCGACCTGGTGGCCATGCCGGTCGACGAACTGATCGCCTTCTTCAACGGTCTCACGCTCGACGAGCACGATACGAAGACCGCGGCGCGCATCCTGACCGAGATACGCAACCGCCTGCAATACCTCGCCGACGTGGGGCTCGGCTACCTGACGCTCGACCGCCTGTCGTCGACGCTCTCGGGCGGCGAGAGCCAGCGCATCAACCTCTCGACCTCGCTGGGCAGCAACCTCACCGGCTCGCTCTACATCCTCGACGAGCCCTCGATCGGCCTGCACCCGCGCGACACGAACCGCCTTATCAAGGTGCTGCGGCAGCTGCGCGACCTGGGCAACACGGTGATCGTCGTCGAGCACGAGGAGGAGGTGATCCGCGCCGCCGACTGGATCGTGGACATCGGTCCCGAGGCGGGCTATCAGGGCGGCAAGGTGGTCTTCAGCGGACCGCTGCCGCAGCTGCTCGAAGCGCAGGGGAGCCTCACGGCCGACTACCTCACCGGACGGCGGTCGATCACGCCGCCCCCGGCGCCGCGCGGCTGGAGCCGCTCGATCACGATCCGCGGGGCCCGCGAGAACAACCTGCGCAACATCGACGTGCGCATCCCGCTCGGCGTGATGACCTGCATCACGGGTGTCAGCGGCTCGGGCAAGTCGTCGCTCGCGAAGGGCATCCTCTACCCGGCGCTGCGGCGCATGCTCTTCGACACGGGCGTCAAGCCCGGTGACTTCGACACGATCGACGGCGACGTGCGGCTGCTGCGCTCGGTCGAGATGGTCGACCAGAACCCCATCGGCAAGTCGTCGCGCTCGAATCCCGTGACCTACATCAAAGCCTACGACGAAATCCGCAAGCTCTTCGCCGACCAGCCCTATGCCCAGCACAACGCCCTCACGCCGGCGCACTTCTCGTTCAACGTCGCGGGCGGCCGCTGCGAGGAGTGCCAGGGTGAAGGGGTCATCAAGGTCTCGATGCAGTTCATGGCCGACGTGGAGCTGGTCTGCGAGGCGTGCGGCGGCAAGCGCTTCCGCGACGAGGTGCTCGAGGTCAAATACCGCGGGCGGTCGATCTACGACGTGCTGGAGATGACCGTCGACGACGCCGTGGCCTTCTTCGGCGAGGACGAGCGGAACGCCACGTGCCGCCGCATCGTCGAGCGGCTCCGCCCGCTGCAGGACGTCGGGCTGGGCTACATCAAGCTCGGACAGTCCTCCTCGACGCTCTCGGGCGGCGAGAGCCAGCGCGTGAAGCTCGCCTCGTTCCTCACGAAGGACAATACGGAGGGGGGCGTGATGTTTATCTTCGACGAGCCGACCACGGGACTGCACTTCCACGACATCTCGAAGTTGCTCGCGGCGTTCGACGCCCTGATCGAACGGGGCCACACGATCGTCATCGTCGAGCACAACATGGACATCATCAAGTGTGCCGACTGGGTCGTGGACCTCGGGCCCGAGGCGGGCAGCGGCGGCGGCAGCGTCGTCTTCGAGGGGACGCCGCGCGAGCTGGAGCACTGCGCGGCAAGCCATACGGGAGCCTTTCTGGCCAAACGCGGAAAACTGAACGATGAATAGGGAATTCACGACATACACGCTGCCCAACGGCATCCGGGGCATCCACCGCCAGGTAAAGGGGTCGGTGGCGCACTGCGCGCTGGTGATCGGCGCGGGGAGCCGCGACGAACGGCCCGACGAATACGGACTGGCGCACTTCACCGAGCACGCCTTCTTCAAGGGGACGCAGCGGCGCCGCGCCTGGCAGGTCAACTGCCGGCTCGAAAACCTCGGCGGCGAGCTGAACGCCTTTACGACGAAGGAGGAGACGACGATCCACGCCACGACGCTGCGGGGCGACTTTCCGAAGGCCGTGGAGCTGATTGCCGACGTCGCCTTCCGCTCGACCTTTCCCGAACGGGAGCTGGAGCGCGAGAAGGAGGTGATCGCCGACGAGATCAACACCTACAAGGATTCACCCGTCGACATGATCTACGACACGTTCGAGGACATGCTCTTCGAGGGGTCGGAGCTCGGCCACAACATCCTCGGGCGCAAGGCCGCGCTGATGCGCTACGACGGCGACGCGATCCGCGCCTTCACGGCCCGCACGCACACGACCGACCGCATGGTCTTCTCGTCGATCGGCAGCTTCCCGGCCCGCACCGCCGAGGCGGTCGCCGCACGTTACCTGGCCGCGCAGCCCGCCTCCGTGCGGGGTTTCGAGCGCAAGGCCCCCGCGGCATACCGTCCCTTCGAGAAGAGCGTCACGAAGCACACGCACCAGACGCACTGCATCATCGGCAACCGCGCCTGCGGCATCGGCGACGAGCGGCGGCTGGAACTCTCGCTGCTGACGAACATTCTGGGCGGTCCGTGCGCCAATTCGCTGCTGAACGTCGTCGTGCGCGAGCGCCACGGCCTCTCCTACAACATCGAGGCGACCTACACGCCCTACGGCGACACGGGCATCGCGGCGATCTACTTCAGCTCCGAGCATGCGAACGCCGCGCAGTGCATCGAGCTCATCGAGGAGCAGCTGCACCGCCTGCGCACCACGCCGCTCACGGCACGGCAGCTCTCGATGGCCAAAAAGCAGTTCATCGCACAGCTGGCCATCTCGAGCGAGAGCAACGAAAGCTACATGCTCAGCGCCGGCAAGAGCCTGCTGGTGCACGACAGCGTCGACACGATGGAGGAGGTCTACGCCCGGGTCCGCGAATTGACCGCCACGCAACTAACCGAAATCGCCGAAGAGGTCTTTTCGGACATGTCGAAGTTGGTATACCACTAACGGGAATGACCGGTCGGAAAAAAGATCAGCCCCAAAAATCGAAACACAAAAACGCTGGAATCAAATACATGAAAACCGTACTTTTCGTATTACTCGATGAATTCGCCGACTGGGAGGGAGCATTCCTCGCCTCAGCACTTCGCGGCGGCGTCATGCCGGGACGTCCAGGCCGTTACGAACCCCATTACGCGACACCCGGCGGACGTCCCGTCCGTTCAATCGGCGGGATGGCCGTCCGACCCGACAGCGATCTGTCGGCTCTGCCCGAAGCATGCGCCGGAGTGGTGCTCGTCGGCGGAATGGGTTGGACGAACCCCGAAGCCGAGGAGGTCGTTCCACTCGTCGAGGAGGCTCTTCGACGGGGACTGGTCGTCGGGGCAATCTGCAACGCTGCATCGTTCCTCGCCGCCCACGGGTTCCTCAACACAGTACATCACACCGGCAACACGCTCGAACAACTCCGTTTGTGGGGCGGTATAAACTACTCCGGCGAAACACTCTACGAGGAACGGCAGGCCGTACATGACGGGAATCTCATCACGGCAAACGGCTCCGGATATCTCGAATTCACCCGTGAATACCTTTCGGCACTCAATGCCGATATTCCCGACGCCATCGCGGCCTCCTACGCCTTCAACAAACAGGGATTATACCGGAAATAAATCATGGACGCGCTGGAACAATACATCCACGACCACACGGAGCCCGAGGAGGCGCTGCTGCACGAACTGGACCGCGAGACGAACCTCAGGACCGTGGCGCCGCGCATGCTCTCGGGGCATATCCAGGGGCGGCTGCTCGAGATGTTCGTTAGGATGGTACGCCCGCGGCGCGTGCTCGAGATCGGCACCTTCACGGGCTATTCAGCCCTCTCGATGGCCGCGGGGCTCGAAGACGGCGCCGAGCTGCACACCATCGAGGTCGACGACGAACTCGAGGAGGTGGCGCAGTCCTATTTCGACCGCAGCCCCTGGGGAGGCCGCATCCGCCTGCACATCGGCTCGGCACTCGACATCGCCCCGGCGCTCGGCGGACGCTTCGACCTGGTCTTCATCGACGGCGACAAGCGCGAATACCCCGACTACTACCGCATGCTGATGGGCGACCGCGGCACGCCGCCGCTCGTCGGCAGCGGCTCGGTGCTCATCGCCGACAACATCCTCTGGTCGGGCAAGGTCGTGGAGCCCGTAGCCCACAACGACCGCCACACGCAGGCGCTCGTGGAGTTCAACCGCATGGTCGTCGGCGACCCGCGCGTCGAGAACGTCATCGTCCCGCTGCGCGACGGGCTGAACCTCATCCGGGTGCGGTAGGCGGGAAGGGCCTTCGGCGGACCGGGCAGGTCAAATCCGTCCATAAGGCGCAGCGGCCGCAACAAAAACGTCCGGGCAGGGGCCCGGACGCAACATTTCGGAAGCCGGACGGAGCGTTTTCACGATTTTTTTCCTATCTTCACGGGACCAATCAAAATTGCCCGCCATGAAAAGACTCATTCTGTCGCTCGCCGCGACGCTGGCAGCCGTATCCCTCCTGCAAGCCCAGGAAGCCGATTACCGTTTCGGCAAGGTCTCCGAAGAGGAGCTCCGCATGGAGCGCTACGACAGGGACCCCGATGCCGAGGCCGTGATCCTCTACGAGGAGCTCCGCACCTACTACCTGATCGGCAACCAGTTCACCCGCATGACCGACTACTACATCCGCCTGAAGGTCCTCAAGGCGGAAGGCAGGGAGTATGCCGACATCAATCTGCCGTATATCTTCCAGCAGGAGAACTACGCCAACCTCGATGCCGCGGCCTACAACCTCGTGGACGGCAAGATCGTGAAGACCCCGTTCAAGAAACAGTACCTCTTCCGCGAGGAGGTCGGCGATGAGCAGTGGATGCTGAAGTTCTCGATCCCGGAGGTGCGCGAGGGAACCGTCATCGAGTACCACTACCGCATGAATTCGGACTTCGTCACCTATATTCCGCCGGTCATCGTGCAGCACGATATTCCCACCGTCTACATGAAGGCGACGGTCGAGATTCCGGAATACCTCCGTTTCAACGTCAACACGAAAGGGTATCTCTCCATCGACATGCAGGAGAACACCATAGCCGGACGGATCGCCGGGACGGACGTCTCGTACAACGTGCGCGAGATCAAGGCCGAAGGCCGGGACATCCCCGCCCTGAAAAAGGAGCCCTTCGTCTGGAGCCGCAACGAGTTCCGGTCGATGATCGACTTCGAGCTGTCGCAGATCGCCATGCCGTTCTCGGCCGTGCAGAACTTCTCCCTGACATGGAAGGATGTCAACGAGGCCCTCGCGGAGACCGACTTCAACAACAACATCCGCATGGGCAACCCCTTCAAGGAGGAGACCGCCGCCATCGTGGCCCGGAATCTCGCGCCGCGGCAGACGCTGCATGAGATTCTGCGTCTCGTGCAGTCGCACATGAAGTGGGACGGGAAATACCGTCTGATGAGCTCCTCGCCGCGCAATGCCGCGGACAAGGGCACGGGCAACAGCGCCGAGATCAACTCCGTGCTGATGGCCGCGGTCAGGGATGCGGGATTCGAGGTCGTGCCCCTGCTGCTCAACCCCCGGTCCAGAGGGCGCCTGCCCCTGGCGCACGCCTCGTTCGACGGCATCGGCACCTTCCTCCTGCGCGTGACGCTCGACGACGGGAAGTTCGCCTACCTCGACGGCACGGACCCCGATTCGGACGTGGACCTGCTGCCGACCGAGCTGCTCGTGGACCGTGCGCGCATCTACGGCGTAAACGGCGATGTCGGCTGGTGCGACCTCTCGCGGCTCGCCCCGGGCAGCACGCACGTCAACATGACGCTCGGATTCGATCCCGAGCTCTCGGTGCACGGACGGGTCACCGAACGGTACACCAACGTACCGGCCATGCGCTGCAGCTCCGACTACAGCGACGCCCGGTCGGAGGAGGAATATGTCGAGGCGCTGGAGAAGGAGCACCACATCCGGATCGACAGCCTGACGATCAACGGCCTGCGCAGCGCGCACCTCACGCAGGAATTCACGATGACCCGTGAGCCGGAGACGGCGGGGGATTTCATCTACCTCAATGCGACCATCATCCCGTTCCTGACGGAAAATCCCTTCAAGAGCCCCGAACGGAAATATCCCGTGGAATTCGACAACCCGACCTCCTACACCATGCAGGGTGTGCTCCGCCTGCCCGAGGGCTACGTGGTCGAGGAGCTGCCCCGGGCGGCCCGGTTCAATGCGTTCGACGGCGACATCACCTGTTTCTACATGGCCCAGGCAACGAACGGAGTGATCCAGTTCAACATGCGCTTCAGTCAGAAGCGGCTCATCTTCCTGCCGGAGGAGTACGCCGACCTGCAGGCCTTCTACGGCGCCGTGGTGGACATGTGCAACAGCAGGATCGTCCTCCGCAAACAACAGTAGGGCCATGCTGCGATTCCTTGTCATGCTGCTGGGCGGCCTTCTGCCGCTCGTTGCCGCGGCGCAGCCTGCGGACGAAATCCCCGAGGCCCTGCTTGCGGAGAGCGACGCCGTCGTGCGGCACGACGCGACCGAAGTGATCTACACCTCGCCGGGCAGCCTCGTCGAGAAGCACCGCCGGCAGATCACAATCCTCCGGCAGGCGGCCGCCCGCAAGGGGTTCTTCACCTGTGTCGTGGACCGCAACAGCGCGCTGAAGAGCTTTGCGGGAACGGTGCGCGACGCCCACGGCAAGGTGATCCGCAAGCTCAAACGCTCGGAGCTGAAATACAGCGAGTATTCGTCGGGCCTGGCCGACGATGCGGGTTACTACACGCTCGAAATCCTCTCTCCGACGGTGCCCTACACCGTCGAGGTGGAGTACGAGACCGCCTGCAACGACGGGATTCTCTCCTTCGTGCCGTTCCTTCCCGTCACCTCGACGGCCACATCGCTCGAGGAGGCGACCTACTCGCTCTCGGTGCCGGCCGGCACCCCCGTCGGCTACAAATGCTGCCGCATCGGCGAGCCCGAAAAACGCACGGAGAAGGGGTGCGACATCTACCGCTGGCGGCTGGAGCAGCTGCCCGCCGTGGAGGCCGAGGAGATGATGCCCGGGCTGATCGACCTGTTGCCGATGGTCTTCGCCGTGCCGTATGACTTCCGCTACGGGCAGACGCAGGGCAGCATGCACGACTGGAGGTCGTTCGGCGCCTGGCAGCGGGGGCTGCTCGAAGGGCGCGACGCCCTGCCCGACGCCCTCCGCCGGGAGGTGCATGCCCTTACGGACACGCTGGCGACACCCCGCGAGAAGGTCCGCGCGCTCTACGACTACCTGGGAGCCTCGACCCGCTACGTGAGCATCCAGCTGGGCATCGGAGGCCTTCAGCCAATGCCGGCCGCCGAGGTCTTCCGCACGAAGTTCGGCGACTGCAAGGCGCTGTCGAACTACCTGCGCGCCATGCTTGCCGAATGCGGCATCGACTCGGACTATGCAATCATCCACCTCGACCGGCCGCGCATGTTCCGCGACTTCGCCTCGGCGAACCAGGCCAACCACGCCATCCTGCGCGTCCCGCTTGCGGCCGACACGCTGTGGCTCGAGTGTACGAATACGGAGGTTCCGTTCGGATACGTCCACGAAGGGATCGCGGGCCACGACGCCATCCTCATCACGCGCGAGGGCGGCGTCTTCACGACGCTGCCCCGGTATGCCGACACGCTGAACCGCATGGTCCGCCACGTGGAGCTGGACGTCGCACCCGACGGCTCGGTCGCGGGGCACATCACCGAACGCTACGAGGCCGTGCAGTACGAATGGAAGATGGGATTCCCGAAACTCGACG
Organism: uncultured Alistipes sp.; assembly: GCF_949296715.1. Classification (GTDB taxonomy): domain Bacteria; phylum Bacteroidota; class Bacteroidia; order Bacteroidales; family Rikenellaceae; genus Alistipes. Next base: position 25,382 of record NZ_CASFQD010000006.1, read on the forward strand.
CCCGGGACCGGACCACCTACCTGTCCCGGGAGCTGAAGCTCCCGACGGCCGCCATCTCGCAAATCGTCTGCACGGAACACAAGACGCCGATCCCCTCGATCGAGATCGCCTACGACTTCACGGCGTCGCATTTCGTCAGCTTCTCGGGCGAGCGGGGCTTCGTGCCGCTCTTTCCCTTCCGCGAACCGACCGTCCCGACGGCCCGCAGGCGCACCAACGACTTCTTCCGCGAAACCGGCTACTGCGACACGGAGCGCATCACGATCCGCCTGCCCGAGAACATGCACATCGAGGCGCTGCCCCGCACGGAGAGCCTCGACAACCTCTTCGGGTGCTGTACGCTGACGCTCGGCACCGCAGAGAACACCATCACGGCGGAGTGCCGGATCATGAAGTCGTCGGGCACGTTCCCGCGCGGGGAGTTCGAGGCCTACAAGGCGCTGCTCAACGCCTGCCGGAAGGTCTACGGTGCCAGCATCGTGGTAAAACGGCAGTAACCTCACGAGGAAGGGGAGGGACAGAGAGAAGACGAGCGATTTTTTTGTAACTTGCCGCAAAATCCGCATATCATGGAACTCGAGGAGCTGCAACGGCGCGTCGACGCCTGGATTCACGAATACGGCGTGCGCTACTTTTCGGAACTGACCAACATGGCCTGCCTCACGGAAGAGGTGGGAGAGCTGGCCCGCGTGATGGCCCGCCGCTACGGCGACCAGTCGTTCAAGGCGGGCGAGAACGCGAACCTCGCCGACGAGATGGCCGACGTGCTGTGGGTGCTCGTCTGCCTGGCCAACCAGACGGGCGTGGACCTCACGGCCGCCATGGAGGCCAACTTCGCCAAGAAGACCTCCCGCGACCGGGAGCGCCACCTGCACAATGAGAAGCTGCGCGGCTGACCGCCTGCACACATCCGCACAGAAAATTCCCCGTGCCGGGACCCCGAAGGGCCTCCGACACGGGGTCCGCTTATGGTGGAAAGCGTATGGTTTGGCGCGGACGCGGCCTCCGACGGCAGGGCAGCCAAGACAGGCAGAGCAGGCCGGTCGCAACGGAAAGTCCTATCCGCGGAGGGATCAGCGGCTCCGCTTCGGGGCGACCTCGGAGACGGCGATCGGCACGGCCCGCTGCACGACCGCGCGCTGCTTCTCGTCCAGTGCGTCGAGGGATTTGCCGAACCACTGGCGGGCAAGGTCGTCGCGCAGCCCGGTGTATGCCTTCGTCAAAGCCTGCTGCACACCGACATAAGCGTCATAGGACGTTTCGGGTGTCGTATCGAGCAGCACGATGCCCCGGCTGACGGCATACCGCTCCCGGCGGCCGTCGGGCAGTTCGAACTCCTGTACGCGCCGTTCGGATAGGGCGGCATCATCCGACGGATTGCGCAGGAACTCCGCGACACGGGCCGTCAGTTCCTCCGTCGAGACCGACGTTTTTCGAGCGGCAAGCCCGGCCTGCATCTCGATCCGTTCATTTACAAGCACCTGAAAACAGTTGCGCTGCGCAATCGCCAACCCGGCCCCCTTCGCCGGCTCCTCCCCGGTTCCAAACGTAGCTTCGACGACGGGAAGGACCTCGACCCTGCCGTTGTCCGCCATGTCGGGTGACGGCGGCAGCAGCCGCTCCACACCCTCCCCGTGCAGGCTGTAGCGCACGCGCAGCGTCCCGGCCTCGCGCAGCTCCGCCTTCGCATCGGAGACCGAACCCATGCGCACGGCCCCGTCCGCACGGATTTCGACAGTCAGCCGCGACCGCTCTTCGGCCGGAAGCCGGTCGCGCTTGTCGGCAATGCGCCGCACCATCTCCTCCTTCGTGCAGGGTACGCCGTCGACCCACAGCTCCTCGCCGCTCATGCGCACCACGACGGTACAGGCATCGCCGCACGGAGCGTCGTCTGCAACCGGCGTCGCAGCGGTCGGCGCCTCCGCAGCCGGGACCGCCTGCTGCGCGACAGGGGGCTCGGCCGTCCGCACCGTAAAACTGCAAAGCATCATCATTCCGGCCACCACGGGGATGGCAGCACCGAGACGCCACAAGGCATGGCGGTGCATTTCGAATCGTGTCATCATAAGAAATCGGTTTTTGGTGAATGAATGGTTCAACCCGCAGGTCATATCCGGATTATAACCGAAGAGTTGATGAAAGATCACGGTTCGATAGGCCGTCAGGTCGTACCCGGCCTTCAGGACATCGGCATCGGCCTCCCACTCCTGCACCTCCTCGAGCCAGCGCCCGGCGATCCAGACGAAGGGATTGATCCAGTAGAGGCAGCGCACGACCTCAAGGGCGATCCGCTCCACGGAGTGGGCATGGCGCACGTGGCTCCGCTCGTGGCAGAGGATCATCTCGCGGCGCAGACCCGTGCACGCGGGGCTCATGAAGACGGTCCGCAGGAAGGAGAAGGGCGACGCAATGGCGGGATGCTCGGCCAGCGTATAGCCGTCAGCGGGTGTGAGGTGCGCCCGGCGACGCAGGCGCCGGATGCGCCGCATCCGCACACCGAGCAGCCCCAGCGAAAGCAGCGCCACCGCACCATAGAGCGCCGCGACACCCCGACGCCACACGTCGGCACGATCCGCAGACGCTGCTCCGGGCGCAGCGGAGGCCTCGGCGGCCACCGTCCCGGCGGCACCGTCCGCAGGAGCGGCCACACCAGCAGCCCGGGCAGGCAAAACGGCCTCGGCGGGCGCCTCGACAAGCGGCAGCGGGTAGAAGACCGTATCGGCAGGGTAGAGCGGGATGTTGAGCGCCGGAATCACCGCCGCAGCCACCATCGCCGCCACCAGATAGCCGCGGCAGGCCCGGTAGGGGATGCGCCGCACGAGCAGCAGGCGGTAGAGGCCCAGCAGCAGGCCGCTGCAAAAGAGCACTTCCAGCAGATAGAGCAGGGGGGATTTCATGGCGACAGGGTGAAATGGTTGTCAGGGAACGGTTTTCTCTGTTTTATTTGGCGTGCGAGCCGCAATCGGGGCTGTCTGTCTGCTCACATTCGGTATTCGGATCGCCCGCGGCGCCGTCGCGCAGCATCTTCAGGATGGCATCGGTCTCCTCGACCGAGATGCTCTTGTGGCGCGAGAAGAACGACATGAGCCGGCTCACCGACCCGCCGAAGAAGTTGTCGAGCACGGTATCCATGTAGCGGCTCGCGTAGTCATCCTTCCCGACGAGCGGGAAGTACTCGTAGGTCTTGCCGTAGGCCTTGTGGCCCACGAAGCCCTTGCGTTCGAGGATGCGCACGATGGTCGAGACGGTGTTGTAGGCCGGCTTGGGGTCGGGCATCTCGTCGAGAATGCCGCGCACCACCGTCGCCCCCTTGGCCCAGAGCACCTGCATGATCTCCAGCTCGGCCCGTGTCAGTTCCTGCGGTCTGTTTTTAACGATTTCCACCATAACTATATATTTAGTTGATTTCCGTATGGCAAACATACAACTAAATTTTTAATTATGCAACTAAATTATTAGTTAAATTGTGCGCAGCTAATATTAATTACGAAAGGGGAGAGGGACAAGACACAAAAAAAAGAGGAAACAGGGCGACGACAGGGAAGCAGGAGCACCGGGCGGGGGTGGGAGGGCGGGAGAAAAGCAAAGGCCTCAAAAAAGGGAGAACCGGGGCGGCATACGGGAAGCTGGGCGTCGAGGAAGAACCAGCGAAAAAGCCAGTGCGGCGAATAAAGTGAGCACAGGGGCGAGGTCAGGGAAACAGAAGCACCGAAAGGGAAGGGGCAGGGCGGAAAGCAAGGAGATCGAAAAAGGGGAGAACATGGACGGCGGGGAAGACAGTTAAAAAGAAGGAGCTGGACGGCAGAGGAAAGCAAGGCTGCCCGATCGGAGCTGCAAAAGCCGCAAGAGTGAGATGCATGGATACATCCGTCACGGAAAAAACAGCCCCGGGGTCGGGTCCGCCGTCGGAACATACTCAACACAGAGGCTGGACGTCGCGTGCAGGGGATCGCCGGAGGGCGAAAATCCAAAGCGGGAGACCTTGCCGGAAAACCATCAGTCCCAACCGCCGCTCACTCCGCGAAGTCAATACAGACGGCACCGTAGCGGCCCCGAGGTCCGAAGAGCTGCACGGCTTCGGCCGGCAAAATATAGTAGTAGTGCATCGGGACGCTCGCATTCGTCGAAAAGGCATTGGACCGACACATCGCCAGCCACGCATCGACCGTCGAGAAACGACCGCCCAGGACGACCAGCGGCACCCGGTCGGGGTAGGTTTCGCCGACCACAACCGCCCGGGGAGCCGCCCCGGCAGCCGGCTGGAAGGCCCCGCCCAGCGAATCCAGCACGCAGGCGGCCCGAGCCGCGGCCTCCGCGCCATCGGCCGGGTTCCAGATATCGAGCCGCCGCAGGGTCAGCCCCTCGATAAAGCGGAGCACGCTGCCCGGAACCGGCCTGTCGTCAAGCAGGTAGACCGCATCCGCCGGCAGCCCGCGCCAGATGCCGCCCGGCTTCCACGACACCTGCACATACCCCTCCACACGTCGCAGCGAATCGTAATCGGCACGCAGCGAATAGGTGTTGATCCGCGACGGTTCGGTCTGCCACTCACCCGTCTGCGGATCGCGCCGCTCGCCGCCGCCCGTCCAGGTATACCCGGCCGCATTGCCCACCAGATGCGGCCGCACACCCTTGCGGCGGTTGCGCTCGGTAAAGAATTTCAGCAACCGGACCTGTTCGCGGCCCGTCGTGTCGGAGAGCCGCATGCGCCGCGTCTTGACCTTCACGCGCCGCACGTTCCAGAGTGTCACAGCATCGTAGGCCTCCACGAAGCCCGCGCGGCGACGGTTGAGCTTGCAGGCAATGCGGCTTGAAGTATCGGCCACAGCCGGCAGGGTGGCAACAGACACATCGGCGACCGTGTCGCGCTGCGCCCGGTCGAAGCGCAGCACCGCCTCAAGGCGTTCGGGTTCCTGCGCGAAGGTCTGACACAGGCCCGTCATCACGGCAACCAGCACAACAATAATCCGGTTCGAGGACAAGTTTTGCATGTCGTTCTAATTTTTTCGTAAAAATAGTACTAAAAAATTAGATATACAACATTCCGCGCATCGGACCGTGAAAAAAGAGGGACATGGAGAGGGGGAGCAGGCGCAAAGAAAGCGAGACGCAAAGAGGACCGGGAGCAAGAAGGTGCCGGGTGCGAGAAAGCAGGCGGGAGATAGCAGGGAAATCGAGGCACAAGAAGAATCGGGACGCAGGGAGGGAAGGGACGCCAAGTAGGCACGTAAAAAAAAGCCCCGGAACCTCCTTGCGGAAGTTCCGGGGTGCTTTCGGAAGCGGGGCAGCACGAACGGCTACTCCAGCTTGAGGTCCTTCTTGATGGCCTCGATCTTGCCGTCGAGCTCGGCGAGCACGCGGTCGTAGTCGGCCACCGAAGCCAGCGGAGCCTTCACACCGAAGTAGAACTTAATCTTCGGCTCCGTACCCGACGGACGCACCGAAACCTTCGTGCCGTCCTCGGTGAACCACTGCAGCACGTTGCTGCTGTCCTGCTCGATGGGGGTCTTGACACCCGTCTTCACGTCGGTCTGCTCGAGCGACAGGAAGTCGTTGATCATCACCACGGGCGAGCCCATGATTGTCTTGGGCGGGTTGGCGCGGAAGTCGACCATCATCTTCTGAATCAGCTCGGCACCCTCCTTGCCCTTGCGGACCACCGACACGAGGCCCTCACGGTAGAAGCCGTACTTCACGTAGAGCTCCTGCAGCCACTCGAAGAGCGTCAGGCCCATCGTATCCTTGGCCCAGGCAGCCGCCTCGGCAGCCAGCGAGCAGGCCGACACGGCATCCTTGTCGCGCACGTAATCGCCGGCCAGGTAGCCGAACGACTCCTCGCCGCCGCCGATGTACTTCGTCTTGCCCTCGTTTTCGCGGATGATCTTGGCAATGTACTTGAAGCCCGTGAGGCAGTCGTAGCACTTCACCTTGAAGAAATCGGCCACGGCATTGGCCATCTGCGACGTCACGATCGTCTTGACGACATACTGCTTGCCGTCGAGCTCGCCGCGCTCGGCCCAGCGCGTCAGCTGGTAGCTCATCAGCAGCACGAGCGTCTGGTTGCCGTTCAGCAACACGTATTCGTCCTTCTTGTTGCGCAGCGCCACACCGATGCGGTCCGAGTCGGGGTCGGTGGCCAGCACGAGGTCGGCACCCTCCTTCGCCGCAAGGTCGATGGCCATCGACATGGTCTTGCGCTCCTCGGGATTCGGCGACTCGACCGTCGGGAAGTTGCCGTCAACAACGGCCTGCTCGGGCACGAGCTTCACGTTCGTGAAGCCGTACTTGGCCAGCGACGCCGGCACCAGGCGCACGCCCGAGCCGTGCAGCGGCGTGTAGACGATCTTCATGTCGTGGTACTTCTTCACGCTCTCGGGCGAGAGCGACAGCTCGTGCACGCGGTTGAGGTAGATCTCGTCGAACTTCTCGTCGAGGATCGTGATGTTCTCCGCATTGCGGCCCATCTGGATCATGTCGATGTCGGTGATCTTGGCCACCTCCTCGATGATGTTCTTGTCATGCGGAGCCGTCACCTGCGAGCCGTCGGTCCAGTAGGCCTTGTAGCCGTTGTACTCCTTGGGGTTGTGCGAGGCCGTGACAACCACGCCCGAGTGGCACTTCAGCTCGCGGATCGCGAAGCTCAACTCGGGGGTCGGACGCAGTGCGTCGAAGAGGAAAACCGTAAAGCCGTTCGAGGCGAAAATATCCGCCACGCGCTCGGCGAACATGCGCGAATTGTTGCGGCTGTCGTGGCCGATCGCCACGCGGATCTGCTCGCCCGCAAAGTTCTTCTTCAGGTAGTTCGCCAGACCCTGCGTCGCGGCGCCCACCGTATAGACGTTCATGCGGTTGGAGCCCGCGCCCATGATGCCGCGCAGGCCGCCCGTACCGAATTCCAAATCCTTGTAGAAGCTCTCGATAAGCTCCTTCATATCATTGTCCATCATGTACTTAACCTGCTTTTTCGTCTCCTCGTCGTAGTTTCCGTCGAGCCAGGCCTGAGCCTTTTTCAGAACCATCTGTTCCAGTTCGTTTGCCATAAGAATTATTGGTTTTATTTATAGGTTGATTTCAATCCGTCCCAAAAAATTTATATGCAAATATAAGAAATAAAATTCGATTATTCAATATCAACGAGTTAAAAATACCCCCCTCGGAAACCGTTATTTTTCTATATATAAAAAAAGGATAATTGCAACAGAAATTCGGAAATCTTTTTGCAAATTTATTCACAACTTTGTCACATCAAAATCGACGCAACCCTTATCATGTTGAACAACTCGCAGACATATAGCGACATGTGGCAGAACTGTCTCGACCGGATCAGGACCCAGACCTCCGCCGAAGAGTTCGAGAAGTGGTTTCAGCCCATCGTCCCGCTCGAATTCGACGGCACGACGCTGCGTCTGCGCGTTCCCAACGAGAGCTACGTCCGGCAGATCGAGAAAAACTACATCCCGTTCCTGCGGCCCATCATCTCGCAGCTCTACGGACAGCAGACAAGGCTCCACTACGCCGTGCCCCGCGCCGCGGCGCAGACGGTTTCCGTGGCGGCCGATGCCGACACGACCCCGATCTCGCGCTTCAACGCCCGGACCGACACGGCAAATATAAAAAATCCGTTCGTCATTCCGGGCGTGCGGAAGATCGTCGTCGACCCGCAGCTCAACCCGAACCTGACGTTCGCCACCTTCATCGAGGGTGAATGCAACCGCCTGGCCCGCTCGGCCGGCATGTCCGTGGCCGTTAATCCCGGAAACACCCCCTTCAACCCCCTATATATATATGGGGACTCGGGGCTCGGGAAGACCCACATCGTGCAGTCGATCGGTCACGAGGTGCGCCAGCGCCACCCCGAGCTGCAGGTGCTCTACGTCTCGATGAACAAGTTTCAGGCACAGTTCCAGACGGCATACAAGAACGGCGAGATTCCCGACTTCATCCACTTCTACCAGATGATCGACGTGCTGATCATCGACGACATCCAGGAGCTGACGGGAAAGACCGGCACGCAAAATGCCTTCTTCAACATCTTCAACCACCTCCAGCTGTCGGGCAAGCAGCTGATCCTCACCTCGGACAAGCCGCCCGTGGAGCTGAAGGACATCGAGCAGCGCCTGCTCACCCGCTTCAAGTGGGGGCTCTCGGCGCAGCTCAACACGCCGGACTACGAGACGAAGGTCAAGATCATCCGCGCCAAGGCCCAGAAACTCGGCGCCGACATCTCCGACGAGGTTGTCGCCTACCTGGCCGACAACATCTCGGCCAACGTGCGTGAAATCGAGGGTGCCATCTCGTCGCTTGTGGCCAATGCCTCGTTCCTCGGGCGCAAGATCACCACGTCGCTGGCGAAGGAGATTCTGAAGGTCTACGTCAAGCTCTACCAGAAGGAGATCACCATCGACCACATCATCAAGGTGGTGTGCGAATACCTGAATCTCGACTTCGCACGCTTCAACTCCACGGAGCGCACGCGCGAGATCGCCCAGGCCCGGCAGATCGCCATGTATTTGGCCAAGCAGCACACCAAGGCTCCGCTCACGGCCATCGGCGCCGCCATCGGAGGACGCAACCACGCCACGGTGCTCCACTCGTGCAAGGCCGTTACGAACCTCATCGAGACCGACAAGGCCTTCCGTCGCCAGGTCGAGGAGATCGAGAAGAAGGTCCTGGCGCAATAAAGGTGAAAGGTGAACGGTGAAAGGCGAGAGGCGAGAGGTGAGAGGCGAAAAGTAAACGGGAGCTGTCAAGAACAGCACGTCTGAATTGCAGACACCGCGGGCCCAGCAGTCCGATGCTGAAAAACAGAAGCCGTGACAGGTCATGTCACGGCTTTTTCGTATCTTTGCCGAAAATCACTCCGACGTGGACCAACCGAAACTCGAACGGCTGCTGCGGCTCATGAAGCTGCTCACGGCCAACACCACCTACAACGTCGACCAGCTGGCCGAGCGGCTCGGCATGTCGCGCCGCACCGTCTACCGCTACATCGACACCTTCCGCGAGGCGGGCTTCGTCATCAAGAAGACGGGCGACTGCATCCGGCTGGACAAGGAGTCGCCCCATTTCCGCGACATCTCGCAGCTCGTGCACTTCACCGAGGAGGAAGCCGTGATTCTCAAGCGTGCCATCGAGAACATCGACGACACGAACCTGCTGAAACAGAACCTCAAACGCAAGCTCTACTCGGTCTACGACAACCGCACGCTGGCCGACACGGTCGTGCGGGGCAAGAACGCCCCGAACATCCACCGCCTGATCGAGGCGATCGAACAACAGCGGCAGGTCGTCCTGCACGGCTACCAGTCGCCCCACGGCGGCGAGGTCCGCGACCGGCGCGTCGAGCCCTTCGCCTTCACGACCAACTACGTGCAGGTGTGGTGCTACGACACCGAGGACGGCGTCTGCAAGCTCTTCAAGACCTCGCGCATCGGCGAGGTCGAGCCAACCGACACGCCGTGGGCCCATGCCGACGCCCACGCCGAAGGGTTCATCGACGCCTTCCGCATGCACGGCACGCAGCGCCGCCGCGTGCGGCTCGAGCTGGGGCTGCTGGCCTACAACCTGCTGTGCGAGGAGTATCCGCTTGCCGAGCGCGACGTCCGCCCGCTGGGCCGCGGGCGCTGGCTGCTCGACACCGAGGTGGCCAGCTTCACCGGCGTCGGCCGTTTCGTCGTGGGGCTGCTGGACGACATCCGCGTGGTCGACACCCCGGAGCTGACCGAGCACATCCGCACATACATCGCTGAAAATCTGAAATAACCACATTCCCATGATCGACGAAATCCTCGAATACAACCGCCGCTTCGTAGCCGAGAAGGGCTACGAGCGCTTCATCACCGACAAATACCCCAACAAACGCATCGCCATCGTCACCTGCATGGACACGCGGCTTGTGGAGCTGCTGCCCGCAGCCCTCGGACTGCGCAACGGCGACGTGAAGATCATCAAGAACGCCGGCGGCACGATCACGCACCCCTTCGACAGTACGGTACGCAGCCTGCTCGTGGCGATCTACGAGCTGGGCGTCAACGAAGTGATGATCATCGGACACACCAACTGCGGCGTGCAGGGCATGGACAGCGCCGAGATGCAGCGCCTGATGAAGCAGCGCGGCATCCCCGAACACCACATCACGCTGATGAAGCACTGCGGCATCGACCTCGACCAGTGGCTGCACGGCTTCGACGACACGCAGTCGGCCGTTTTGGAGACCGTCGACCTGGTGCGCAACCACCCGCTCGTGCCCGACGACATCACCGTCCGGGGCTGCATCATGGACTCGACGACCGGGGAGTTGCAGCCCATTCCGCAGCCCGGCGGCGCGGAGCAATAACACGTCCCTCATGCCTGTCCGGACAGTCGGCACGCCCGCAAAAGGGTAGTGCCCGGCGGCGTGTGTCCCGTCGGGTCGAAAAAAAATCGCAACCGGCAGGCATGTGTCACAACCTGTCACTCGCAGGCTGTTCCTTTGCATTGTGAACCTAAAAAAACAACGATTATGGGAACAGCTTACAAGATCAGATGCAAGCACTGCGGGACGCAGTTCGACCACTACATGCAGCCGGGTTACGGCATGCTGCCGCTCTGCGTCGGATGCGGCGAATACGTCGAGACCGAGACGGCCATCCGGTGTCCCGCCTGCCTGAAGCGGCTCAACGCCACGCAGGAAGAGTTCAACGAGCAGATCGAAGTGACCTATCAGTGGGATTAGCGGCCAAAAAAACGGCACGAAAGGCTGAAAAGTACGGGAATTTTTCCTATCTTTGAGAGGTAAACCGACCATATCGAAACATCATGACCAGATTGCAGCCGGGAGACATGGCGCCCGATTTCCGATCGACGACCCAGCAGGGCGAGCCGCTGACGCTGGCCGACCTGCGCGGGCAGCGCGTCATCCTCTACTTCTACCCGAAGGACAACACCTCGGGATGCACGCTCGAGGCCAGGAGCCTGCGCGACGGCAAGGAGGAGCTCGCCCGCCGCGGGTTCCGCATCATCGGCGTGAGCCCCGACAGCGAAAAGTCGCACCGCAACTTCTGCGAGCGCCACGAGCTGAACTTCACGCTGCTGGCCGACACCGACCACTCGGTGTGCGAGGCCTACGGCGTCTGGGCCGAGAAGTCGATGTACGGACGCAAGTACATGGGGGTCGTGCGCACGACCTTCGTCATCGACGCCGAGGGCCGCATCGAAAAGATTTTCGAGAAGGTCGACACGAAGAACCACTACCGGCAGATACTCGAAGCCTACGAATAGTCCGATGATGCGCCGCACCGCGATACTGCTGTGGACAGCGTGCCTGTCGCTTCTTCCGGCCATGCAGGCCCGGGGACAGGAGACGCCCGTCCGCTACGCAAGGCCCGTGGCGGCGGTGGAGCGGGCCGTCGAGAGGCTCGAGGTCTACTTCGAACCCTCGCTGCCCGCATGGACCGACACGCGGTGGCTGCAGGCCGAGGTCGATCCGATCGAGCGGGCGCGCCGCGCCCTGCGTGAACGGATGCGGGACGAAGCGGAGAAGGCGGCACTCGCGGCCGACGAGACGGCCCGACCGCGCGATCCGCAGATCGTCACCGACCGGCTGCGCATCACGCTGGGCAACAACACGGACCGTTCGTGGAGCCCCTATCCGGACCGGGCGCTCGATGCCCGGGCGCTCCGCTTTCCGCTGCCGCGCGATGCCCGGGCCGACAAGCGCACCGAGCAACAGAAGGCGCTGGACCACATCCGGGGCCGCAAATAGCCTTCGAAAAGAGAAGGGGGGGGGCGGATGCAGGTTCCGGACAACCCGGCCGCCAAAGCGGGAAAGGCTGCTTCGGCCGCCGAAAAGCGGAAGGGTAGTCCGACAACCGGGAAACCGGGCAGCGGGCCCGACCGCGGAAAACAGAAGGGCTGCTCCGGCCGCCCGAATACAAAACGAAACAAACAACGCGAAACGCAATAAAAAGCAACACAACGAAATGGCAGAAAAAGCACAGGTAAACCCGGACAAGCTCAAGGTCTTGAACGCGGTGATGGAAAAAATAGAAAAGGACTTCGGCAAGGGGTCGATCATGCGGATGAACAGCACGGAGGTCAACGACATTCCGGTCATCCCGACGGGTTCGATCACCCTCGACATAGCGCTCGGCGTCGGCGGCTACCCCAAGGGCCGCGTCATCGAGATCTACGGCCCCGAGTCGTCGGGTAAGACGACGCTGGCGATCCACGCCATCGCCGAGGCACAGAAGGCCGGCGGCATCGCGGCCTTCATCGACGCCGAGCACGCCTTCGACAGCTTCTACGCCCAGAAACTGGGTGTCGATGTCGACAACCTGCTCATCTCGCAGCCCGACAACGGCGAGCAGGCACTCGAAATCGCCGACTCGCTGATCCGCTCGAGCGCCATCGACATCATCGTCATCGACTCCGTGGCGGCGCTCACGCCCAAGGCCGAGATCGAGGGCGAGATGGGCGACTCGAAGATGGGCCTTCAGGCCCGCCTCATGTCGCAGGCCCTGCGCAAGCTCACGTCGAGCATCTCGAAGACCAAGACCGTCTGCATCTTCATCAACCAGCTGCGCGACAAGATCGGTGTGGTCTACGGCAACCCCGAGACGACGACCGGCGGCAACGCCCTGAAGTTCTACGCCTCGGTGCGCATCGACATCCGCCGCGTGTCGGTCATCAAGGACGGCGAGGAGCAGCTCGGAACCCGCACGAAGGTCAAGGTCGTGAAGAACAAGGTGGCACCCCCGTTCAAGCGCGCCGAGTTCGACATCATGTTCGGCGAGGGCATCTCGAAAATCGGCGAGATCATCGACCTGGGTGTCGACTACGGCATCATCAAGAAGGCCGGATCGTGGTTCTCCTACGGCGACCGCAAGATCGGCCAGGGACGCGATGCGGTCAAGGAGCTGCTCAAGAAGGACGAGGCCCTCGCCGCCGAAATCGAGGCGAAGGTACGTGAAGCAATGAAACAACCGAAAGCATAGCAATATATGGGATATACTGCCGAGGATGAGGCCCTCATCAAGGAGAAATGGGACGACCTGTTGCTCTCTTGCACGAAGATCTGCAAGAACGACGAAGACTGGAATTTCATCAAACGGGCATTTTTCCTTGCCAAGGAGGCACATGAGGGGGTAAGGCGCCGCTCCGGCGAGCCTTACCTCCTGCATCCCATTGCAGTAGCCAAAATCGTCATCGACGAGATCGGCCTCGGTGTGAAATCGGTCGTTGCAGCCCTGCTGCACGACGTCGTCGAGGACACGGAGTACACCGTCGAGGACATGGAGCGCATCTTCGGGCCGAAGATCGCCTCGATGGTCGACGGCCTGACGAAGATGTCGGGCGTCTTCAATGCCGACACCTCGGAGCAGGCCGAATATTTCCGCAAGGTGCTCCTCACGCTCTCGGACGACGTGCGCGTCATCCTCATCAAGATCGCCGACCGCCTGCACAACATGCGCACGCTGGGCTCGATGCCGCTGAACAAGCAGATCAAGATCACGGGCGAGACGATCTACCTCTTCGCACCGCTGGCCTACAGGCTGGGCCTCTACTCGATCAAGAGCGAGCTGGAGGACCTCTGCATGAAGTACCGCTTCCCGCAGCAGTACGAGGAGATCAGGCAGAAGCTGCAGGAGAGCGAAGCCTCGCGCCGGGAGTTCATCGACAAGTTCAACGCCCCGATCATCGCGGCGCTCAACCGCGACAACTTCAACTACGAGATTTCGGGCCGCGTGAAGAGCGTCTACTCGATCTGGAGCAAGATGCAGCGCAAGCAGATACCCTTCGAGGAGATATACGACCTGTTCGCCATCCGCATCGTCTTCAAGCCGCTGCCGTTCCCGTCGGAGAAGACCCAGTGCTGGCAGATTTACTCGACGATCACGGACATCTACACTCCCAAGCCCGACCGGCTGCGCGACTGGATTTCGATGCCCAAGGCCAACGGGTACGAAGCCCTGCACTCGACGGTCATGGGACCCGACGGCGTCTGGGTCGAGGTGCAGATACGCACGCAGCGCATGGAGGACATCGCCGAACGGGGATTCGCGGCACACTGGAAATACAAGCACGCGACGATTTCGCAGGACGAGGACGAGTTCGACAAGTGGCTCAAGCAGATACGCGCAGCGCTGAACAGCCCGACGGAGAACGCCGTGGACTTCCTGGACAACTTCAAGTTGTCGCTCTATACGTCGGAGATCGTGGTATTTACACCGAAGGGCGAATCCCGCAAGATGCCCTACGGCGCCACGGCCCTCGACTTCGCCTACGACATCCACTCGAAGATCGGCAACAACGCCATCAGCGCCAAGATCAACCACAAGCTCGAGCCGATCACCACGCAGATCAACAGCGGCGACCAGATCGAGATCATCACGGCCGACAACGCGCGGCCGAAGCCCGAATGGCTCGACATCGTCACCACGGCGAAGGCCAAGTCGGCGATCAAGAGCTTCCTCAAGCGCGAGCGGCAGAACAACATCGAGCGGGGCATGCAGATGCTCGAAGAGAAGATGAAGTCGCTGAACATCAACCTCAGCGGCCGCGTCCTGCGCAAGATCATCCCCATCTACGAGAGCAACAACAAGGAGGAGCTCTACAGCAAGATCGGCGCGGGCATCGTCACGCTGGACGACCTGGAAAAGGTGCTGAAGGTCAACTCCAAGAGCAAGATACTGAAATTCTGGACCCTCTTCATCCCGAAAAAGGAGGAGGACGAGGCCGACGAAGCCGCCGAGAGCGAAACCCCGGCACCGGCCGGCAGCACGGCGGAGCCGCAGGCCGAACCGCAGTTCGTGATGGCCGAGTGCTGCAAGCCCATCCCGGGCGACAAGGTCGTGGGGTACCGCGACCCGGCCTCGGGCAACATCATCGTCCACAAGGCCACGTGCGACGAGCTGAACCGCCTGGCGGCACAGTTCGGACGCAACATCGTCAAGGAGGAGATCAAATGGTCGCAGCACAAGGCCATGTCGTACCTGGTCACGGTCGAACTGCGCGGCATCGACCGCATGGGCATCCTGCTGGACCTCGCAAAGGTCGTCAGCGGCGATTTCAGCATCAACATCCGCGAGATCAACATCCACAGCCACGACGGTATTTTCGAGGGCAATATCAGCCTCTATGTCAAGGATGCCGAGGGCCTGCACGCCGTCATGGACCGGCTGCGCGGCATCAAGGGCATCGAGAGCGTCAAACGAACCATGAACTGACGATATGGAGGACTTCGGATCAATCATCTGGCTGCTGGTAGCCGTCGGCGCCCTGGTATTCAGCTCCAACTCCAAAGCCCGCAAACGGGCCCGGGAGGCGGCAAAACGCGCCAAAGAGTTCCAGGAAGAGGTCACCGGACGCGAAGCGTGGCCTTCGTGGGACACGCCGCAGCCGCCGAGACCCGAAGCGGATGAAACGACGGGGCGGCCCACGCCGTGGCCCGTTGTCCCAGCCGCACCGGCCTCACCGGCCCGGCCGCCCCGGACACCCGAAACACCCCGGACTTCCGATGCGGCCCGCGGTGCAGCGCCCCGGCAAACCGCCGGCAAGGCACCCGAACCGGCACCGCAACCGACCTTCCGATCGACCTCCGAGATACCCGACACGGCTGCCGCAACGTCTGCTGCCGCGGCGGCTCCGGGCGGGAAACAGACGGGGCGCCCCATGACCGAAGGGGAGCTGATGTCCAAAAAACGGCAGCTGCTCGCCTCGATTGCGGCGCGCCACAACGGCGTCGGCGACGTCGTGCAATCGGTCAAAGAGGCACACGAAAACGGGACGATCGCACCGGACCTTGCGACCGAGATACGCGAGGAGTTCGACCTGCGGCGCGCCGTGCTCTATTCCGAGATCATGAAACCCAAATTCGAGGAAGACTTCCGCTAAACCAACCGACATTACGACCGTGGACAGCCCGAACCATACGCCCACACCGCAGGAGACGCAATGGCGTGCAAGCGCCCTTGCACCCGAGAAGCTGCGGCGACAACTTAAACGGATCAACGCATTTCTGTGCTGCTACAGCGTCGCGGCGCTCGCCGGTGCGATTTTCCTGTACTGCGCCGTTGAGCCGTTCAACTGGGGCATACTGATCTGCATGCTTGCACCGCTCATCACCCTGCTTGTCGTCCGGATCAACATCAAACGGCTGCTGGCCGGAAAACAGCCCTACTGAAGCCGAACGGAAACACCATAAAAAGAGCATACCATGGCATCCATTTTTTCACGCATCATTGCGGGGGAGATTCCCTCCTACAAGGTCGCCGAAGACGACAACTATTACGCATTTCTCGACATCAATCCGCTGACGAAAGGCCATACGCTCGTCGTGCCGAAAAAGGAGGTGGACTACCTCTTCGACCTCGATGACGAGACGCTGGCGGGCATGATGCTCTTCGCCAAGAAAGTAGCGGCGAAGATCAAGCGCGAAATAGCGTGCGCAAGGGTAGCGGTCGTCGTGCTGGGCATGGAAGTACCGCATGCGCACATCCATCTGATCCCCATCCAGAGCGAAAACGACGTCGATTTCCACCGCGAAAAGCTCCATTTGACGCCGGAAGAGTTCCGCGAAATCGCCGACAAACTGGCCAGGTAGGGCGGCGTTTACAAATCTGCAATACGCACATAATCAATCGGGTAGTGAGTTATCAACACTACCCGATCTCTTTTTATTTAACATAATGTAGCCCGTTTCGGAAAAGTTGCTGAAAATAGCTTGTCAACGGGGCGAAATAGGTGAAATTCTCTGAAAAATTGCCGGAATAGGGTAGTTATTTACATTTGTAAATATTAAAATTGGGTTAAATTTCCATTTGTAATTGCAAATGGAAAAGAAAAATGCTGCCAAACTCTGTTAATAATTACTTTTGTAAAATACAGCCCAGAACACCCGAAAGAGCACACGCACGCCCGAAACAAAGAAATCAAAAGATTAAACTTACAAACACAACATATTGAATATCACTATTTACAACAATTATATCAAGTATTAATTAAGCATTATAAGAGCATACGGAGTATTCCGATCCATAGCAGACTGTTTGGCGTATATAATTATCATAACTATACGAATTTTCAGTAGAAATATAATTTTATATAAAGTAATGATTGATCAGATTGCATCCGGCAAGTTTTAACCATATTGTTTTATTTACAGATGTAAACATTGTCAACAGCGATTAACATTTTACAAATGTAGATTTTTCTTGCTTTACAAACGAAAACTCTTTATATTTGTAAAAAATACCGCCGATGAAGGAGAAATTGCAGGAATTGCTCGACCGGGAGAATCTGCGCCCGGGTCAGCTGGCCGAACGACTCGATGTCAACCCGGCCAGCATCTCCCATATCCTCAAGGGACGCAACAAACCGGGAATCGAATTTCTCCAAAAGATTCTCCGCGCCTTCCCGAAACTGAACCCCGACTGGCTGCTGCTCGACTCGGCGCAGTACGAGCGCGACGGCGCATCCGGTTCCTCGGCGGCCGCACCTGCCGGACATCCGTCGGGCACCCCGGGACAAACCGGCGTCGGCGGGACATCGGGACAGCCGACGGTCGCAAACTCTTCGGCACCTCGCAGCGCGGGCGCATCGGCCGCATCGGCGAACCCGACCCTGTTCGGTTCCTCCGTCGGCAGCGTACCGTTCCCGGCAGCTCCGAACGGACAGCCGGTCCCGACATCTGCCGGATCAGGCGCGGCATCATCATCGGCTGCCGTGCCCGCAGCCGGAAAGGAGGTCAAGCGCGTCATCGTCCTCTATACCGACAATACGTTCGAAAGTTACACGCCGACAACGCGATAATTCCGACCCGAAGGTCGTGCCGATCGAAATATCGCATTCTCGGAAGGGATAAATCCGGACTTCTGAAGCAAAAATCGCGGTGACAGCCCTGTGCAAGCGCGAAATCCGCCGGAATATGATCCGACAGCAAGTCGGGCATTCGGCAAGAAATCCGGGAAAATCCGAGGCCCATCCGTAAATTTTCTTCTGCCCGGACCTTATTTATTAAATTACTGACGGGAGACGCGCTTCGTCACTGTTTTTCGAAGAGAGTGAGCAGGTACAAAATTACCTCGCAGGCTGCTGCACCAAACAAGAGCAAGCCGATCCGTTCATCAGGTAGATAATGAATTAATATTTATATTATCCGCGCATCGACCTCAACAAATTGAGGGGCACAGTTTTACATCTGTAAAGCAGGTTCAAGCGTTGAACCCGGCAAGAAGGAAAACCCGGCAATGGCGGCGGGGAAAACGCCGCCAGCGCAGGGCGGGCGACGGGGCCGGGCGGTGCAACGCG
>NZ_CASFQD010000007.1 GCF_949296715.1 uncultured Alistipes sp.
GATGATGCGCCGCGGGCGGCGGGGCGGTGCCGGCGGCCGGGCCCCGCCGCGAAAGGCGAAAAAAGATTTGGAAATTCGGAATATACTTTCTACCTTTGTAAAAGCAATGCAATGGGTTCTGGCCTTCAACGGCCAGGATTCTTGTTTTTTTATGTGATTTGAACTATGGCAAAAGAGACAATTTATCTGACGGCGGAGGGGTACAAGAAACTCAAGGACGAACTGGACCACATGCGTTCGGTGGAGCGTCCGGCGATCTCGGCGGCCATTGCCGAGGCGCGCGACAAGGGCGACCTGTCGGAGAATGCGGAGTACGATGCTGCCCGTGAGGCACAGGGCCTGCTCGAAATGCGGATCGCCAAGCTCGAAGATACGATCGCCAATGCCCGCGTGATCGACGAGTCGAAGATCGACAAGAGCAAGGTGCAGATATTGAGCAAGGTGACGCTGCTGAACCACAACAACAAGAAACAGATGGTCTATACGATCGTCGCCGAGCACGAGGCCAACCTGCGCGAGGGCAAGCTCGCCATCGGTACGCCGATCGCCAAGGCGCTGCTCGGTCACAAGAAGGGCGACCGCGTGGACGTCGAGGTTCCGGCCGGTACGATCCATTTCGAGATTCTCGACATCAGCATCTGATGCGCCCGTTCGCGGGACGGTGCCGCATGGCCCGCCCCGCGTGCAGGAGGGGGGGGGAAAGAGAAGAAACAATATCCCAAATTTCAGGTATTTTTACCGGACCGCCCTTGCGCGGTCCTTTTTTTTGCTACCTTTGCCGGGTAATTAGAGGAAAAAGGCTCCCCGACGGGGACCGCACCGTGGCGTGCGGCGGTACTTTTCCCCACCCGAAACATGATAAGAACCTCGCTCCAACGTCTCTTTGCCGGGCTGATGCTCTCGGTGCTGCTCGCGGCCTACGCCGGGCAGCAGATCCACATCTACACGGAGGACCTGTTGCACTTCGCCTCGTTCTACGATGCGGACGGTGCGGACGATGCGGACGATGCGGACGAAACGGACGACGGCACATTTGTCGCACGGCACGATGTCGACAACTTCTGCATCTGTCCCTGTCTGGTCGAGGTGCTCTCTGCGCCGGAGTTCCGTGCCGTAGTGCTCGGCGTGCTGGAGTCGTTCGTCACGAGCTGCAAGTGCGGCGCCGCGCGGCAGGTCATCTCCCTGCGGGCTCCGCCGGCCGCCTGACCCCCCCCCTCTGATCCTTTTCGATCCGTTTTTATTCATGCCGTGCGGCGATTCCGTGCGGTCCACCCCTTTAACGATATACTCTATGAAACTGCATATCGTATTGGCGCTCCTCGCGGTGTGCCTTTACACGGGTGCGTCGGGCATCGAGGCACCCACCCGAAAAAATACCGATGCCAACCTCTTCGGCCATGTCGTCGACCGCGACACCCACGAACACATCCCCTATGCCGCGGTCGCCGTACAGGGTACCACCTTCGGCACGACGACCGACGCTTCGGGGCACTATTTTCTCAAGAACCTGCCCGAAGGCGACCTCACGGTTGAGGTGCGTGCCTTGGGCTACGCGCCGCAGCAGGCAACGGTCTCGATGCGTCGCGGCGAGACCGTGGAACTGAACTTCGAGGTGGTGCAGAGCGGCATCTCGATGGACGAGGTGGTTGTCTCGGCGAGCCGTTCGGCGACGCTGCGCCGCGAGGCCCCGGCGCTGGTGAGCGTCCTCGACGCCGACCTCTTCGTGCGGAGCAACGCCGCCTGTCTGGCGCAGGGGCTCTCGTTCCAGCCCGGCGTGCGCGTCGAGGACGACTGCCAGAACTGCGGCTTCACGCAGGTGCGCATCAACGGCCTCGACGGCCACTATTCGCAGATACTGGTCGACTCGCATCCCGTCTTCTCGGCCCTCACGGGCGTCTACGGGCTCGAGCAGATTCCCGCGAACATGATCGAGCGCGTCGAGGTGCTGCGCGGCGGCGGTTCGGCGCTCTTCGGGTCGTCGGCCATCGGCGGCACGATCAACATCATCACGCGCGAGCCGACGCGCAACTCGGCGCAGCTCTCCCATACGCTCACGTCGCTCGGCGGCAGCAACTCCTACGACAACAACACGATGCTCAACGCCTCGCTCGTCTCGGAGAGCGGCCGGGCCGGGGTCTGCGTCTTCGGGCAGAGCCGCCACCGCTCGGGTTACGACCACAACGGCGACGGATTCACCGAACTGCCCGTGATCGAGAGCAGCTCGGTGGGCATGCGCTCCTACTACCGCACGGGGGCCTATTCGCGCATCACGGCGCAGTACCACCACATCGACGAGTATCGCCGCGGCGGCGACCGGCTCAACCGCCCGCCGCACGAGGCCCTCATCGCCGAGCAGGTAGACCATGCGATCGACGGCGGCAGCCTTTCGTTCGACGCTTCGTCGTCGGACCGCAGCGACCGCATGAACGCCTATGTCTCGTTCCAGAATACGGCCCGCAAGAGCTACTACGGCAGCAAGCAGGATGCCGACGCCTACGGCACGACGCATGACATCACGGTCGCTTCGGGCGTGCAGTACGTCCACGCCTTCGACCGCCTGTGGTTCATGCCGTCGGAACTGACCGTCGGGGCAGAGTACAACTTCGACCGGCTCTCGGACCGCTCGATCGGCTACGATATCGCGACCGACCAGACGGTCCACATCGCCGGGGCCTATTTCCAGAACGAATGGAAGACGAAGCGCTGGTCGCTGCTCCTGGGCGGGCGCCTCGACAAGCACAACCTCGTCGACCACGTGATCTTCAGCCCGCGCGTCAACGTGCGCTTCAACCCCTCGGAGTCGGTGAACCTGCGTGCAAGCTACGCCGGAGGCTACCGCGCCCCGCAGGCATTCGACGAGGACCTGCACATCGCCATCGTGGGCGGCAAGCGGGTGCGCATCCGCCTGGCGGACGACCTGAAGGAGGAGCGCTCGCACAGCGTGAGCCTCTCGGCCGACCTCTACCACTCGTTCGGCAGCGTGCAGACCAACCTGCTGGTCGAGGGCTTCTACACGCGGCTCGACGACGTCTTCGCGCTGCGCGACCTGGAGGATACGGCCGACGGCGGCAAGATCAAGGAGCGTTACAACGGTTCGGGCGCCACGGTTGCCGGCGTGAATATCGAGGGCCGGGCGCTCTTCACCCGCTGGTTCGAGCTGCAGGCGGGCATGACGTGGCAGCGCAGCCGCTATGCCGAGCCCGAGCAGTGGAGCGAGGACCCCGACGTGCCGCCCGTGCGGCGGATGTTCCGCACGCCCGACTTCTACGGCTACTTCACCGCGGCACTGAAGCCCCTGCGCCGCATGGCGGTCGACGTGACGGGCACCTGCACGGGCGAGATGCTCGTGCAGCACATGGCCGGTTCGGGTGTCGCGCAGGATGTGGCGGTCACGACGCCGCGGTTCCTCGACCTGAACGTGCGGCTCGCCTACGACATCCCGCTCTACAAGGAGGTGACCATGCAGCTCTACGGCGGCGTGCAAAACCTCTTCAATGCCTACCAGAAGGACTTTGACCGCGGAGCAGAGCGCGATTCGGGCTATGTCTACGGCCCGTCGCTGCCGCGCAGCTGGTTCGTCGGCGTGAAGTTGAGCTTCTGACCCGCCGTCCGGGCCGCCGCTTCCGGGCGGGCAATCCGTCCGGCGCGGCCCGGACCTCTTTCCGGCAGGAACCCGCACGAAAAAACGGCCCCGACACTGCGTCGGGGCCGTTTTTTGCGGACCTTTCGCGGACCGGCGCCCTACAGGGCGTTGATCTCGTGCAGGACGTTGTTCGTCTTGCGCACGGCGGCTGCCGAGGCGGCGAACTTCTCGGCCTCCTCCTTCGTGAGGTCGAGCTTCACGATCTTCTCGATACCCTTGCGGCCGATGATTGCCGGCACGCCGATGCAGATGTCCGACTCGCCGTACTCGCCCTCGAGGTAGCACGAGCAGGGGATCATCTTCTTCTGGTCGTTGAGGATCGACTCGACCATCATGGCTGCGGCGGCCCCCGGAGCGTACCAGGCCGACGTGCCGATGAGCTTCGTCAGCGTGGCGCCGCCGACCATCGTGTTCTGCACGGCCTCCTGCAGCTTCTTCTTCGAGGCGAACTGCGTGACGGGCACGCCGTTGATCGTCGCCTTCGACAGCAGCGGCAGCATCGTCGTGTCGCCGTGGCCGCCGATGACCATGCCGTCGACGTTGTTGATGTTGGCACCCGTAGCCTTGGCCAGGTAGCACTTGAAGCGCGACGAATCGAGGGCGCCGCCCATGCCGATGATGCGGTTCTTCGGCAGGCCCGAGCTCTTGAGCGCCAGGTAGGTCAGCGTATCCATCGGGTTGGCCACCACGATGATGATGGCGCGGGGCGAGTACTTGATGACGTTGCCGATCACGCCCTTCATGATGTTGGCGTTCGTGCCGATCAGCTCCTCGCGCGTCATGCCCGGCTTGCGGGGGATGCCCGAGGTGATGACGACGACATCCGAACCGGCTGAAGCCTTGTAGTCGTTGGTTGCGCCGACGAGCTTCGTGTCGAAGTCCATCAGCGTGGAGGTCTGGTACATGTCGAGCATCTTGCCCTCCGAGAGTCCCTCCTTGATGTCGATGAGAACCACCTCGCTCGCCACCTCGCGGCAAGCCATCACGTTTGCGCAGGTTGCACCTACGGCGCCTGCGCCCACTACGGTAACTTTTGACATAACGGTTTGTATTTTATAAAGTGTACTTTCTGCTTTGCAGCGGCGGCGTGCGCCGCATGTTGCCGCTCTCCGCTCTCCGGTCCTTGTACTCCGGTCCCCGGGCACGGGCCGCCGGTGCGGCCGGGGCGTCAGCCGATCAGCTCCTCGTACTGTGCGGGCGTGAGCAGCGCGTCGACCTCTGCGGGGTTCGACATGCGGACCTTCACGAGCCAGCCTTCGCCGTAGGCATCCTTGTTGACGATCGAGGGGTCGGCATCGACGGCCTCGTTGAACTCCAGCACTTCGCCGCCCACGGGCAGGAAGGCGTCGCTGACGGTCTTCACGGCCTCGATCGAGCCGAAGACGTCGCCTGCGGCGAGCGTCTCGCCGACGGTCGGCACGTCCACGAAGACGATGTCGCCCAGCTGGCTCTGCGCAAAGTCGGTAATGCCGATGACGGCCACGTCACCCTCGACACGGCACCACTCGTGGTCGTTCGAGTATTTCAGATTTGCAGGTACGTTCATGATGTTGTTACGATTTGGTTTGAATTTTACGGTTCACTGACGCAAATATAACTGTTATTTTTGTAACAGCAAAGGAGTTCGCCGCTATTTTCACGGATATTTTTCGGTGACGGGTTGGTATTTCCGTCCGGATTTCGTAATTTTGGAAAAACCGTCCGGATCGTGTGTTGAAAATCCGCTGCAGAACCCCGGTCGGGGTTGCGGACTGGCTTTGCGGGGAAGGGCCCGGACATAACACGCCGAAGCCATGAAAAGAGCAATTATGTTGTTGTCGCTGCTGCTTGCCGCGGCGGGTTACGCCCAGCCGTCGGAGCCGGCGGTGAACTATTATGCGAAAGATGGGACCGTCCAGGCGTCGGACGGAACCGTTTATTGCATCGATGGGGCGGATTCTCCGACCATTACCATCGCCAATGCTGAAAATCGCTACTCGACGGTGGATGCGTCTCCTTCGCTTTATTACAAGGATGGTCGGAGGTTGGAGACCGTGGAAGAGTATGAATCTGTGGACGGAGCGGTGGCGGATCAGGAGATCGTTACCCGGATATTGCGGGAGATGTTTACCGATGAGCAGATCGTCGCGCTGCGCAACCTGCGCCTGCCGTTGGCGGTTGGATGTACGGTGAATCCGGAGACTGGCGTCCAGTTGGAAGTGAAGTTCGCCATCGGGAACTATCCGGAAATGACGTCGCTGTCGCCCGATTTCTATCGGGCGTTCGAGAAACGGCTGAAAGAGGAGGTCCGGTGGAATGTCAATGATTTTGCGAAACAGTTGAAATATATGTTTGGGCTGACGATTTTTAATTTCAGGAAGCTGCCCCTGACAAGCGAACTGGAAGAGAAGCCCGCCGAATAGAAACGTTGAACCGCAACCACATACGGACATGAAAAGATTGGTTATTTTGTGCGGCCTGCTGCTTGCTGTGGCGGGTTACGGCCAGACGCCGGATCCGGTGACGAACTACTA
>NZ_CASFQD010000008.1 GCF_949296715.1 uncultured Alistipes sp.
CACACGAGAGGAGCGTCGAGCCCGTGGTCATCACGTCGTCGACCAGCAGCACGTGCCGCCCCGCGAGCCGTTCGGGACGGCGCACGGCAAAGGCCTTCTCGACGTTGCGGGCCCGCTCGCGGCGAGGCTGGCGCGTCTGGCTCGCCGTATTGCGCCGCCGCACGACGCTGCGGCGGTCGACCTCAACGCCCAGCTGCGCGGCGATCCCCTCGGCGATGTATTCCGACTGGTTGTATCCGCGCCGCAGCCGCTTGAAGGGGTGCAGCGGCAGCGGCACGACGACATCCACGTCGTCGTAGAGCCCGCTCCCGGCCAGGCAGGCGCCGTACCACGCCCCCATGTCGCGGGCCGTGCGCCACGCCCCGCGGTACTTGAAACCGTGGATCAGCTGCCGCCAGCCGCTCCCGTGGACGAAGAAGAGGAAGCCCGAGGCCCGGTGGACGGGCACCAGTCCCCAGCACTTGCGGAAGACCGGGTTGTCGGCTTCGGCCCAGTAGCCCGTCAGGGGCGCCGTGGCGCGGCAGAGCGTGCAGACGGTGCGCTCGCCCCGCACGAGGGGCTCGCCGCAGACGGCGCAGTGCGCCGGGAAGAGGAGCGACACGAGATCGCCCCACAGTTCATTGAGGATCGACATTGACGGTGACCGCCACGGTGCGGTATTCGGGGTTTTCCGTAAAGGCCTTCAGTTCCGCGGAGAGGAGTTCGCGGGCCCGGGTCGAGGAGGCGCCGCTCTCGATCTTGAGCAGCAGCCCCACGAGGTATTCGCCGCGGATGCGGTCCACGGGCGGAGCCATCGGGCCGAGCAGCCGCCGGCCGAAACGTGCACGCAGGGCCGAAGCGAGGTGCAGCACGGCCCGCCGCAGCAGCACCGCGTCGCGGTGGCGGAGCTGCAGCGCCGTCAGCCGCGCATAGGGCGGGTAGAAGAAGGCCTGCCGCTCGGCAAGCTGCTCTCGGGCCATCGCCTCGTAGTCGCCCGCGACGACCTGTCGGATGACGGGATGGGCCGGGTCGGCCGTCTGGATGACCACCTCGCCCCCGTCGTCGCGCCGCCCGGCACGCCCTGCCACCTGCGTCATGAGCTGGAAGGCCCGCTCGGCGGACCGGAAATCGGGATTGTTGAGCAGGTTGTCGGCATTGAGGATGCCAACCAGCCCGACGCCCGCGAAGTCGAAGCCCTTGGTAATCATCTGCGTGCCGACCAGGATGTCCGTCTCGCGGGCCTCGAACGCGGCGACGGTCTCCCGGAAGGCCCGTTCGCTCGTCACGCTGTCGCGGTCGAGCCGCGCCACGCGCGCCCCGGGAAAGATCGCGCGGACCTCCTCCTCGATCTTCTCGGTCCCGAAACCCATCGGCACGACATCCGTGACGCGGCAGTGCGGACAGCGCTCCGGCACCGGCTCCGTATGGCCGCAGTAATGGCAGACGAGCCGCCCGCCCGCCTTGTGGTAGGTGAGCGTCACGTTGCAGTGCGGGCAGCGGGCCGTCCAGCCGCACGCCGTGCACTCGACATAGGGCGAGAAACCGCGGCGGTTCTGGAAGAGCATCACCTGCTCGCCGCGGCCGAGCGTCTCGGCCATCTTGTCGAGCAGCAGCTTGTTGAAGTGGGCGTGCCGCTCGCCGCGCCGCGCCGCACGCAGCGTGTCCGAGACGAAGATGCGGGGCGGGCGGGCGGCGCCGTAGCGCTCCGTGAGCACGGCGCGTCCGTACTTCCCGCCCTCGGCGTTGAGCCACGTCTCGAGCGAGGGCGTCGCGCTGCCCAGCAGCGTGCGGCACCCCAGCAGCCGCGCCATCACCACGGCGCAGTCGCGGGCGTTGTAGCGGGGTGCCGGGTCCGTCTGCTTGTAGCTGGCGTCGTGCTCCTCGTCGACGACGATCAGTTGCAGGTTGTGGACCGGCAGGAAGATCGCCGACCGTGCGCCGACAACCAGCTCGCCCCCTTCCGAGCGGTTCAGCCGCAGGTAGGTCTCCGTGCGGCTGCGGGGCGTGAGTTTCGAGTGGTAGGCCGTGACGCGGCTGCCGAAGATGCGCTCCATGCGGCCGATGAGCTGCGCCGTGAGGGCGATTTCGGGCACGAGCAGCAGCGCGCCGCCCCCGCGGGCGAGCGTCTCGGCAATCAGGTGGATGTAGATTTCGGTCTTGCCCGAACCGGTGATTCCGTGCAGCAGCGCCGCGCCCTTTCCGGCGGCGAAGGCGTCGCGCAGCGCCCCGAGCGCCGCCTGCTGGTGCGGCGTCAGCTCCGGGAGCAGGAAGTGCGAGCCGCCCCGTTCGATCGTGCGCTCGTGCTCCGCGGAGCGCAGGTACCCCTTGCGGCACAAGGCCTGCAGGGCGCCGTAGTCGGCCCGCAGCAGGCGGCGCGCCACCTCGCCCGTCGAGATGCGGCTCTCGTCACCCGCCGCGGCCACCTCGAGTAGCGCTTCGTACTGCCGCGGCGCCCGCCGCTCGAGGCGTTCGCACACGGCATGCAGGCGCTCCTCGTCGCACAGCTCCGGCGACAGCGACACGTAGCACTCCGTGCGGGGGCGGAACTCCTCCTCGCGGAAGGCCTCCTCGCTCTCGGCCGAGGGTTTCATCAGCGACGGCAGCGCCACGCGCATCACCTCGCCGAGTGTACACAGGTAGTAGGAAGCGATCCACTCCCACAGCGCCATGCGCTGCGGCGTGAGCAGCGGCCGGTCGTAGAGTTTCCGCTGCACGGGCTTGACGCGCCCGGATGCGGGCGGGGTTTCGTGCACCCGCCAGACAAGACCGGTATAGAATTTCCGCACGCCGAACTGCACGGCCACGGCCTCGCCCGCCGCAAGCGGCATCTCCTCCGGGACGGAGAAGGTATAGGGGGGTTGGGCCAGCGGCAGGACTATGTCGGCATAGCGCGGCATCAGAACTTGTTGAGCGCCTCGAAGCCCTTGCCGTAGACACCCATGACCGAGCCGACGGTGATGAAGGCGTCGGGATCGATCGTCTTGACGAACTTGAGGATCATCGCCGACTCGCGCTTGCGGCAGACCACCATGACGATCTTCGAACGCTCCTTCGAGTACCAGCCCTGCGAATCGATGAGCGTCACGCCGCGGTGGACGTTCTGTGCGATGGCGTCGGCCATCTTCTCGTAGTCATGCGTCACGATGAGCACCTGGCTCGACTGCTGGTTGCCGGCCATGATCATGTCGACGGTATAGCCCACGACGGCCGTCATGACGTAACCGTAGATCACCGTATCGATGTGGAAACCCACGAGCAGCGTCGAGCCGATGATGACGAAATCCGAGTAGATGAGTATCTTGCCGTAGCTCACCGTGCGGTATTTGTTGATGATCATCGCCACGATGTCGGTGCCTCCCGTCGAGCCGCCCTGCGCGAAGCACATCGAGATGCCGACACCGGCGAGGATGCCGCCGAGGATCACCGCGAGGATGCGCTCCAGATGGAGGAAGTCGCCGTCGGGCAGCACGTCCTGCCAGAAGTTCATGCCCAACGAGATGACGAAGACGCAGAAGATGGTCTTGACGCCGAAGTTCCACCCCACGATGAAGCCCGCGATGAGCAGCAGGATGGCATTCAGCACGAAGACCATCGTACCGATCTGCATCGAGATGCCGATATGTTCAAGGGCGTTGCAGACGACGAGCGAGAGACCCGCGGCACCGCCGCCCGTACCCCGGACCGGAAGGATGCAGCCGATCCAGCCGAACGAGTAGAGCATCATGCCGAGCGCCATGAGAAAATACTCCTTGACGGTCCTCAGCACCGAATCCGTAGTGATGGGGTTCATTTTGACGGGATTTAACGGTTATGTTTGCAAAGTTAAGAAAATTTCGCCTTGGTATGCATTGCGTTCGACCAATTTTTTTTCGAGCATCGCGAGCAGCTGCTCGTTGCGCACGAGACCCCAGTTGCGGCCGTAGTGGTAGCGCGGCGGTGCCTCCGAGGCGAAGCGTTCGACGACCAGGTCGGGACGCAGGCGGCGCAGTATCTCGACGAAGAGGTCGAGGTATTCGTCCAGCTCCCAGAAGCGGAAGCGCCCGGGGTCGGCGTCGTACTCGGCGGCCATCAGCGTATCGCGGAAGACCTGCAGCTGGTGGAACTTCACCGTCGTGAGCGGCAGCGAGTTGATCGTTCCGACCTGCCGGAGCAGCATCTCGTCCGTCTCGCCCGGCAGCCCGAGGATGAAATGCCCCCCGACGTGCAAACCCCGTGCCGCGGTCATCTCCACGGCGCGGCGTGCCGCGGCGAAGTCGTGCCCGCGGTTCACGGCGCGCAGCGTCGCGTCCGAGGTCGACTCGATGCCGTACTCGACGGCCACGTAGCGGTCGCGGGCCAGGTCGGCCAGGTAGTCGAGCTTCTCCTCGTCGACACAGTCGGGGCGCGTGCCGATGACGAGCCCCGCAACGAGCGGGTGCGCCAACGCCCCGGCATAGAGCTCCCGCAGCCGCCCGAGCGGCGCGTAGGTGTTCGAGTAGGACTGGAAGTAGACCAGGTAGCGATCCGCCGTGCGGTAGCGTCGGCGGTGGAACTCGATCCCCTCCTCGATCTGCTGCCGGACGCTCTTCGAGGGGGTGCAGTAGGAGGGGGTGAATGCTCCGTTGTTGCAGAACGTGCACCCCCCTGTTGAAATCGTGCCGTCGCGGTTGGGGCAGCCGAACCCCGCGTCGACGGAGAGTTTCTGCACCCGCCCGCCGAACGTGCGGCGGAAATACCCGGCATAGGAGTTGAACCGCCGGTCGTCGCCCCAGGGATAGATCATCGAGCTACAACCCCCAGTCGGAGGCCTTGTAGGTATTCTTCGGGGCATTGGGTACGTTCGAGAAGAAGGTATGACCGGTCAGCTCCTCCAGCTCCTCGATCGTATACATGTCCTTGGCCGACACCTGCTTGCCCTTGAGGTTGTTGTTGTGGCAGCGCACGAAGGCGGCGCACATCAACTCGTCGGCCGAGCAGTCGAGCACCGACTTGCCCGAGCGGCCCGACTTGGTGCGCAGCACGGCGATATAGAACATCGTGGGGCACGAGACGTCGTTGCGCCCACCGAACGAGATGCGCTTGGGCGAGGCCGAATTGCCGTAGCGGTCGGTGTACTTCTCGAAGTAGGTGCCGATGACCAGGTAGGTCGTGTCGGCGCACACCTGCGTGTCGATCCAGTCCTCGAGGATGTTCCAGCCGCCGCCGCCCGTGTTGAAGCCGCTCGAATACTGCGGCGCGATGTTCGAGTAGTAGAAGACCTGCCGGTTGATGGCCGTCGAGCGGGTCCGCTCGGCCGAACCGAGCATGTGGCCCTTGTTGCAGCCGCCACCCGTATCCTTGCTGTCGTACTGGATACTAGAGGGGATATCGGGGTCCTGCCGGTAGGCATCCGTGCGGTTGGCGCTGCCCTCGTAGCAGTCGTGGCGCGGCGCGGCCACCCACACCGGGCAGTGGTGCTCGGCGCTGAAGCAGACCGTGTAGTTGCGGGCCGCCTGTCCGTTGATCTTGAAGTCGGGACACATGTGGTAGGCGTAGTAGTAGTCGCCGTTGCCTTCGTCCTCGGGTACAAGCTCCGGCCATCCCGAATGCTTCGTCAGCCCGGCGCCCGTACCGCCGCCGCTCGCGGAGGTCGTGAAGCTCGCCGTCGTGCTCGAATAGCTCCGGCCGCCGATCTCGACGCAGAGACGGTAGGTGTAGGTCGTCGAGGCCGAAAGTCCCGTCAGCGTGGTGCTCTTTGTCCCCTCGGCGGTCGAGACGGAGGCTTCGCGCTCCGAACCGCCCGAAGCCTTGTAGGCGAACCACGCCTTCGAAACGCTCTCCGAACCGTCGTAGGAGAAGGAGCAGGTGACGGTCGCGCGGTCGGCGGCCACGCCGCTGTGCGACGGCGTGCCGAAGGTCGGCTCATCGGGTGCGGGCTCCCCGCCCGACGCCTGGTTGACGACCACCGTGCGCTCCTCGGCCCCGGTGTAGGAGAGCGTGACGATGCCCGAGCGGGCAGCCCCCTCGTTGGCGCCGACCGCGAAGGTCACGACGCCGTACTCCGAGCAGTCGAACGACGTGATCCACGCGACGTCGCCCGAGGCCGTGGCGTCGACGCCCGCCGCCGGGTTGAGCACCTCGTAGCGGATCGTCTGCCGTCCGCCTTCGGCCGGCACGGAGAAGGTCGTCTCGCTGACGATCTCCAGCACGGGAGCGTCGCCGCTGCCGGCGAGGGTCTCGAACTCGGCGCCCTCGCTCATGATACGCGAGGCCCCCAGCTCGACGAAGGCACACACGCGGTAGCGCGTCCCCATGGCGAGGCCCGTCAGGCGGGCCGAAATGGCGTTGCGCTCGAACGCGTCGACCGTCACCAGACGGTAGCCGTCCACCGCCTCATCGGCCGGGCCGTAGGCAAAGCCCTTCACCAGACCGGGATAATCGTTGATCGTGAAGGCGGCGCGGCTCGACACGTTGGCCGTCGTCTGGGTTACGTCCGAGACTTCGGGCCGCGCAAAACGGAAGTCCGCGGCGCCGTCTGTCTCCTCCTTGCAGGAGACAAAGGCCGCGGAGAGCGTACAAAAGATCAAGAAGAGAAACTGTTTCATTCCTTGCGGTTATAGGGTTAGTAATTTCTGTTTTCGGAATCCATCCAGATGGTCACCGGGCCGTCGTTGAGCAGTTCGACCTGCATGTCGGCGCCGAAGACCCCCGTGGCGACGGGACGCGCAAGCAGCTCGGCGACGCGCGCGGCAAACCGCTCGTACAAGGGGCGCGACACCGCCTCGGGGGCCGCCCGGACATAGGAGGGCCGGTTGCCCTTGCGGGTCGAGGCCTGCAACGTGAACTGGCTCACGACGAGCACCTCGCCGCCGGCCTGCTGCACGTCGAGGTTCATGACCCCGGCCTCGTCGTCGAAGATGCGCAGCCGCACGAGCTTTCCCGCCAGGTACTCCACATCCTCGGGCGTATCTTCCAGCCCGACCCCGACAAAAACCAGCAGCCCCGCTCCCGTGCGGGAGTGGAGACGGCCGTCGATGGTCACCGAAGCGTGTTTCACACGCTGGACAAGCATTCGCATCGTTTGCAGGAGTTACAGGGTCAACGGTTTGCAAAGAAGGCCCATAGGGCATCGCCCGCGGGGACCGGGGCCGTGACACACACGGGTTCATGCCGCACGGGGTGGTCGAACTCCACGCTGCGCGAATGCAGCGAGATGCCGCCGCCGGGCAGCGAGCGCCGCGCGCCGTACTTCAGGTCGCCGCGGATCGGGCAGCCGATTGCCGCAAGCTGGGCGCGGATCTGGTGGTGGCGCCCCGTGAGCAGTTCGATGCCCAGGAGCGTATAATGGTCCGAGACGCCGAGCGTCTCGTAGCGCAGCCGCGCCAGCTTCGCATCGCCCTTCGGGGCCGTGAGGGCCCGCGAGCGGTTCGTGCGGGGGTCGCGCAGGATGTAGTGCTGCAATTCGCCCGTCTCGGGATCGGGTGTCTGCTCGGTCAGCGCCCAGTAGACCTTGCGGATACGTCCCTCGCGAATCATCTCGTTGAGCCGCGCGAGGGCCTTCGAGGTCTTGGCGAAGAGCACCGCGCCGCTCACCGGGCGGTCGATGCGGTGCACGACGCCGAAGAACACGGCGCCGGGCTTGGCGTCGCGCTGTTTGATGAACTGCTTGATCTGGTCCTCGAGGGCGCTTTCACCCGACGGGTCGGGCTGCACGAGGTCCCCGCAATGTTTGTTGACAACCATCAGGTGGTTGTCTTCGTAAAGAATATCCTCCGGTGTGAACATGTCAAAAAAAAGGGCGGAACAACCGCCCGGATTACAAAACAAACGTAAAGGGCAGCAGCAGCGAGGCCGACGAAACGGCCGAGGCGGTGCCGCCGCCGCTCATGATGACCCGCAGCGGCGAGCCCTGACGGCGTTCGACGTCGACAAGCACCTGCCGGCACTGCCCGCAGGGGTAGCATTCGCGTTCGGAGGGGTCCGACGTGATGGCCAGCGTCTCAATCGGGTCGTCGGCATGGTTGGCCTGCGCATAAAAGAGCAGTGTCCGCTCGGCACAAAGACCGGCGGGGTAGACCTCGCTCTCGATATTGCTGCCGTGAAGAATCAGACCGCTGCGCAGCCGGGCCGCAGCGCCCACACGGAAATTCGAATAGGGAGCATGTGCATGTTGCGTGGCCCGCTCGGCTTCGCGGACCAGCTCCCGATCGGCTTCGGAGAGCTCCGCAAGCGACGCGTAATGCTCGTAATCAAATACAAACTGCTTCTCCATACTCCTTCGTTTTTTGGGGTAAAGTTTTCAAAGATACGAAAACTTTTGAAAACAGACCTTTTGTCAGGCTGTTTTTTTACTTTTTCGCCCTTCCGCGGGCAATATTTCATGTATAAGGGCAGACCGGGAGCCTGTTTTGGGCCATTTACTGCTTATTACTGCGGGTACTGCGGGGCTTTGCGGAAAACCGCAGCCCGAAGCACGGGGCGCAGACGAAAAATCCGCCCGGGCCCGAAGGCCCGAACGGAAAGGCTGCGGCTGCGGCGAGCCGCACGCAGGAGTTTCGGCGCAGCGGGGCACGCCCCGGGCTGCGGATGCGTCACTCGAGCACGAACTTCGTCTGCACGCTGTACTCCAGCCGGATGGTCTTGAAGTCGAGCGGCAGCTCCTCCTCGTTCTCATCGTCCCCCTTGGCCGTGGCAAAGGCAACGCGCACGATTTTCGAATTGTCGTAATAACTGGGCGTCACGTCGCTGTTCCAATCATAGATATAGAAGCAGCGGCCGACCTTTTGTCCGATTGCTTCGGCCAGCGTTTCGGCCTTCTGCCGGGCGTTGCGGACCGCCTCGACACGCACCTCCTCCTTCAGTTCCCGGAT
Source organism: uncultured Alistipes sp. (assembly GCF_949296715.1). GTDB lineage: Bacteria > Bacteroidota > Bacteroidia > Bacteroidales > Rikenellaceae > Alistipes. The sequence continues at coordinate 8,808 of NZ_CASFQD010000008.1, forward strand.
GTGCGAGTGCGAGACGCGCTCAATCGCAACCTCCGAGATGCCCAGCGCATCCAGTGCCTGCCACACCCCGACCACCTCGGCGGCGGAGCCCAGCCGCAGTTCATACCGGGCCTTGGCAACCGACGTATTGCGCTTGAAAAAGGCGCTCGAGAGGTTCGAGACCTTGAGCTGTGCGGCGACATCGACCCCCAGTTTCTTCAGCGCGGCGACCATCTCGCGCTGCTGCTGCTCAATGGAGATTTTGCCCTTCGAGTCGCGCTCGTTGATTGTGACGGCGAGGTAAAATTCGTCGGGTTCGATCTCCCGCTCGGCGCTGCCGGTCACCTGCACGTAGCTCGGATAGGGCTCGTTCGTCTGCGCAACGGCCCCGCAGGCAATCAGCACTGCAGCAGCCAGCAAAATAATCCGTTTCATATCGTTTCGTTTTAGGTGATTCCTTTATATACCAAACGGCCGGCAGCGCAAAATACTGCATGCCGCCCGCCGAAACCGCACTGCGGGATCAGCGGCGCACGAGCTTCACGACATTCTCCACGTGGTGCGTGTGGGGGAACATGTCGACCGGCTGCACGGCCTCGACCCGGTAGGCAGCGTCCAGCACCGCCAGGTCGCGGGCCTGCGTAGCGGGGTTGCAGCTCACGTAGACGATGCGCTGCGGTGCGGCCCGCAGCAGCACGTCGAGCACCGGCTCGTCGACCCCGGCGCGCGGCGGGTCGAGGATCACGACGTCGGGGTGTCCGTTCGCCGCGACGAAGGCGTCGTCGAGCACCGCCTTCATGTCACCGGCATAGAAGACCGTATTGCGGATGCCGTTCAGCTCGGAGTTGATTTTCGCGTCGGCAATCGCCTCGGGCACATACTCGATACCCACGACGCGGCGGCAGCGCGCGGCGCAGAAGTTGGCGATGGTGCCCGTACCGGTGTAGAGGTCGTAGAGCACCTCGTCGGGCTGCAGGTCGGCAAAGTCGCGCGCCACCTTGTAGAGCTCGTAGGCCTGTGCCGAATTGGTCTGGTAGAAGGACTTGGGCCCCACCTTGAAGCGCAGCCCCTCCATCTCTTCGATGATGTGGTCCTTGCCGCGGTAGCAGACCGCCTCGAGGTCGCCCACCGAGTCGTTGAGCTTCGTGTTGACGACGTAGAAGAGCGACGTGATCTGCGGGAAGGCCTCGGCGAGGTGGTCGAGCAGGGCCGTGATGCGCGGCCGGTCGTCGGCGCCGAAGACGACGATGACCATCACCTCGCCCGTCGAGGCCGTGCGCACGATCATGTTGCGCATCAGCCCGCTGTGCTCGCGGGCGTTGTGGAACGTGTAGCCGTGTTCGAGGCAGAAGCGCTTGACCTCCAGCCGGATGGCGTTCGACGGCTCGGGCTGCAGCCAGCAGCGGCGGATGTCGAGCACCTTGTCGAACATGCCGGGAATGTGGAACCCGACGGCCGGCGCGGCCTCCAGGTCGGCACCCGAGGCGACCTCCTCGCGCGTGAGCCAGCGGCGGTCGGCAAAGGTGAATTCGAGTTTGTTGCGGTAGAACTGCGTCTGCGCCGAGGCGAGGCAGGGGCGGATTTCGGGCAGTGCGACCTTGCCGATGCGCGTGAGCTGGTCGCACACCTGCTCGCGCTTGAAGCGCAGCTGCTCCTCGTAGGGGAGGTTTTGCCACTTGCAGCCGCCGCAGACGCCGAAGTGCTCGCAGAAGGGCCGGGCGCGCAGCGGCGACTGTTTCACGTAGCGGACGACGTAGCCCTCCATGTAGCGGCGGCGCTTGCAGCGGATCTGCACGTCGACGACGTCGCCCGGCACGGTCATCGGCACGAAGACCACCACATCCTGCCAGCGTCCCATGGCCTTGCCCTCGGCCGCCAGCGTCGTTATCTCAAGCCCCTCGATCAGGGGATAGTTCGCTTTTTTTCTTGCCATCTGTTCCGGTTTTTCCGCAAAGGTACAACATATCCGAAATTTACGGCACAAAACGGCCCATTTTTCCCGAATCGGGCCGCAGGACAAACCCTGCGCCGCAGAATCCGCCCGGCAGAGATTCCTTTCCGCACGCTGCGGCAAACCGCCGACCGCACCGGACAAGGCCCGCACCGGCCGGGCCGCACCGGCAGCACCGCACCGTTCACTCCGGCCGCTCCGGACGTCTGTCCCGGGCGCGCTGACGCACGCCGCCGAGCCAGAACCCCAGTGCAAAGGGTCCGCCGATGAGGACCACGAGCGCCAGCACCACATAGAGCACGACCCGCCCGACCAGCCCCGGCACCTGCTCCATCGTCTGCACGACGAGCTCTTCGGCCGACGCGCGCAGCTGCTCAACGGCCGCCTGCCGCTCGCGGCTCACGTAGGTCTGGATCGCCTCGCGCTGCATGTCGAGCGCCGAAAAGGCGTACTGCACCGTGGCATCCATCGACGCCATGACCCCCTCAACCTGTACGCGCAGCTCCGCAAGCGCCCGCTCCGAGATGTCGGGCAGCTGCTCCGCCACAGCGACCATGCGGTCGAAACTGCGCTCCAGCGAATCGAGCTGCGCCCCGACCTGCGTGCGCAGGCTGTCCTGCCGCAGCTGCATCCCGAGCAGGTCGCCCGACCAGCCGAGCGTGCTGGAGAGCTGCTGCGTGCGGGCACTCACGCGGTCGTTGACATCGGCCAGCACCTCGGCGATCGACCCCGTGGCGGCATCGTAAGGCAGGCCGTGGCGCTCGAGGCAGTCGATCCACGCCAGGGTCGTATTGTCGGAGGTATCCTCTCCGGGGAGCGGATTCTCCGCCACATACTCCGCGACAAAATCCGCCATCAGGGCATAACGTTCCGCATCGAGCAGGCGGCGCGCCAGCGTCCCGACCTGCCGGTCGAGCCGCGCGGCCGTTGCGCGGGCCATGCCGCTCTGCGCCCCGAAGAGCAGCGAGTCGGGCCGCGCAGCAAACTCCGTATCCATGCGCCGGCAGAGAATCCACAGGTCGGCCAGCGCCACGTCGGGCATGCCCTGCATCGCGGCATCGACCGCGGCGCGCGCGGTGCGTATCTTCCACCGCACGGCCGCCATGCACGTCGCGGCATCGGGCGCCGCGGCGGCGATCGAGTCGGCGGTCCGGGCCACCTCGTCCGTCAATTCGTAATAGAACCCGCGCGTCATCGTCCGGATGCGCAGCTGCTCCTTCGGCAGCGGGTCACCCGTCGACACGGAGACCTTCAGCAGCGAGCAGCCCGACCAGGCCGCAGCCGCCAGCAGTGCGGCACAGAGCCGCACCAGCAACACACTTCGCTTCATTTTCATCCCTTTCTGACACCCGCGCCGCAAGGATCGCACCGTTTTTTTCGCCGGAAGCGGCATGCGACCCGGCAGCCGGCACGCGGCCGGCCCCGCACGGGCGATTCAAAGATAAGGAAATTTCCCGCAAAAATGCTATCTTTGTCCCAACGCAACCATACGGAACAATACGCGCAACATGAAAATCGCCTGCCTGCCTTTCAATCCGATTCAGGAGAACACCTATGTCGTCTGGGACGACACGAACGAATGCATCATCATCGACGCCGGCAACTCCTCCCCGCGCGAGGATGCCGCGCTGGACAACTTCATCGCCCAGCAGGGGCTGAAGCCCGTCCTCGCGGCCAACACCCACGGCCACTTCGACCACACGCTGGGCGTCGAGCACCTCAAACAGCGCTACGGCATCCCCTTCGCCCTCTCGTCGAAGGACCGGTTCCTGCTGGACAACGCCGCGGTGAGCGGGTCGGTCTTCGGCGTGAAGATCGGCGCCATGCCCTCGGTGGACCTCGATCTGGAGACGATGACGGAGCTGCGCTTCGGAAAGACGACCCTGCGGGTGATCCCGACGCCGGGCCACACGCCGGGCCACGTGGTCTTCCACGAGCCGCAGTCGCGGGCCCTCTTCACGGGCGACACGCTCTTCCGCGAGTCGATCGGCCGCACGGACCTGCCCGGGGGCGACTATTCGTGGATCATGCGTTCGATCCTCGAGCAGATTCTCCCGCTGGGCGACGAGACGCACGTCTACCCGGGCCACGGGCCCGAAACGACGCTCGGCCACGAGACACTCTACAACCCCTTCATCGTCGAGGTCCTCAACGAGGAGGTCAACTACCGCGACCGGTAACCGGAGCCGCAACCTGCGGTGCGCGGAGCCCGCACCGGACAGCCGGCCGGCCCGCCGCCGCAAATCAACACGAACGGAATGAAACGCCTGATCCACCGAATACTCTACCACACGCTGCCGCTCGGGGGCTACCTCCGCGCCGTGAGCCGCCTGTTCTTCCTCTGGCAGCGCCTCGGCATCGGACGCCGCGCCCCCGCCACGGAGTATGTCTACCACCTCGCGTCGCTCGTCCGCACGGGCGACGTCTGCATCGACATCGGCGCCAACCTCGGCTACTACACCCGCACGCTGTCGCGGCTGGTCGGGCCCGCGGGGCGCGTCCTTGCCGTGGAGCCCATGCCGCCCATGCTGGAGGTTCTGCGCCGCAACACGCGCCGCTGCCGCAACGTCGATATCCTCCCCTACGCCCTCGGCGAGGAGGAGCGCACCGTGCGCATGGCCAACGACTCGGCCTGCGCGACGGGCTACCTCGGCACGGGGCAGAACTTCGTCGACGAGCGCGGCACGGCACGGGGCGTCGCCTTCGAGGCCGAAATGCGGCGCGGCAGCCGGCTCTTCGCCTCGCTCGGCCGCCTCGACTTCATCAAGTGCGACATCGAGGGGTACGAACTCCACGTCATGCGCGAGATGCAGCCCCTTCTGGAACGTTTCCGGCCCGTGGTGCTTATCGAGACGGGCGGCGAAAACCGGCCGAAGATCATCCGCCTCTTCACCGGGATGGGCTATGCGGGCTTCACGCTCGACAACGGCCGCGAGGTGCCCCTGGCCGACGGCACGACGAAGGACATCATCTTCCGGCCGCAGTAACATCCGAAAAAACGACACAGCCATGCGCATCGACATCATCTCCTCGGTTCCCGACCTCATGACCTCGCCCCTGAACGAATCGATCCTCAAGCGGGCGCAGGAGAAGGGCTTTGCCCGAATCGTCGTACACAACCTCCACGACTACGCCCACGACCGCCGCAAGACCACGGACGACTACCCGTTCGGCGGCGAGGCGGGGATGGTCATGAAGTGCGAGCCGGTCTTCGAACTGATCGAGAAACTCCAGTCCGAGCGGCACTACGACGAGGTGATTTACACCTCGCCCGACGGCGTGCGCTACGACCAGCACGAGGCCAACCGCCTCTCGACACTCGAGAACATCATCATCCTCTGCGGCCACTACAAGGGCATCGACCACCGCATCCGCGAGCACCTCATCACGCACGAGATTTCGATCGGCGACTACGTCCTCACGGGGGGCGAGCTGGCCGCCTGCATCATCGCCGACTCGGTCGTGCGGCTCATCCCCGGGGCAATCGGCGACGAGGCCTCGGCGCTGACCGACTCGTTCCAGGACAACCTGCTGGCACCGCCCATCTACACGCGGCCCGCGGAGTTCCGGGGCTGGCGCGTGCCGGACGTGCTGCTCTCGGGCAACTTCGCCGAGATCGAGAAGTGGCAGGACGAGCAGGCGTGGGAGCGCACGCGCCGTCTGCGCCCCGACCTTTTGGAAAAGTGAAAGGTAAAAGGAGAAAAGTAAATAACAGACAATAATGATTATACAGGACAGGAGCAAAAGGTTCGCCGTTGACATCGTCCGGTTCTACAAGTATCTGACCGACGAAAAGGCGGAGCATGTTCTGTCCAGGCAGCTGCTGCGAAGCGGCACCGCCATCGGAGCGAATATCGCCGAGGCCGCCAATGCGCAAAGCGACAAAGATTTTCTATCCAAAATATCCATCGCCCTGAAAGAGTGTACCGAAACGAAATACTGGCTGGAAGTGCTCGTCGAATCGGGTCTGACCGAGCAGGACTCCTGCCGCACGCTTTACGAAGCGTGCATAGAGTTGCAGAAACTGCTGACCCGGACAGTCAAGACAACCAAACAAAAGCTTGCCGCGATGCCCTGACTTTTCACAGGCACTTTTCACCTTTTACCTTTCAATTTTCACCTTCATGAAGTATTTTCTTATTGCCGGCGAGCCGTCGGGCGACCTGCACGGCGCAAACCTCATCAAGGGGCTCCGCAAGGCCGACCCCGCGGCGGAGTTCCGCTTCTGGGGCGGGGACCTGATGGCCGCGGCGGGCGGCGCGGAGAACCTCCGCAAGCACTACCGCGAGACGTCGTTCTTCGGTGTGGTGCAGGTGCTGCGCAACCTCGGCACGATCCACCGCCAGATGCGCGAATGCCGCGACGAGGTCGCCGCCTGGCAGCCCGACGTGCTGATCCTCGTCGACTACCCGGGCTTCAACATGAAGATGGCCCGCTGGGCCCATGCACGCGGCATCCGCACCTTCTACTACATCGCCCCGAAGGTCTGGGCCTCGCGCGAGGGGCGCATCCGCGCGCTGCGGCGCGACGTCGACCGCCTCTTCGTCATCTTCCCCTTCGAGTGCGACTACTTCCCGCGCCACGGCATCGAGCCCCTCTTCGAGGGCAACCCGCTGGTTGACGCGCTGGAGGCACGCCGAGCCGCACTCCCGACATCCGAGGAGTTCCGCCGCCGCAACGGCCTCGACCCGCGGCCGATCATCGCCCTGCTGGCCGGCAGCCGCCGCTCGGAGATCCGCAAGAACCTCCCGCTCATGGCACGCCTGGCACAGCGCTTCGACGGCTGGCAGTTCGTCGTGGCGGGGGTGCCGTGGCTCGACCGCGCACTCTACGAGGAGGCGGCCGCCGGAAGCGGCATCCGCTACGTCTGCGACCAGACCTACGAGACGCTCCTTGCCGCCGAGGCCGCCGTCGTCACCTCGGGCACGGCGACGCTCGAGACGGCCCTGCTGGGCACGCCCGAGGTGGTCGTCTACCGTCTGCCGGCCATCGAGTACCGCTGCATGCCCCTTGTGGTGCGCTGCCCGTGGATCTCGCTCGTGAACCTCAACCTCGGGCGCGAATCGGTGGCCGAAGTGCTCCAGTCCAGCCTCGACACGGCACGCGCCGAGCGCGAGCTGCGTGCGATCCTGCCCGGCGGCGAAAAGCGCGAACGCATGCTGGCCGACTTCCGGGAGCTGCGCACCGTCATCGGCGGCCCCGGGGCCAGCGACCGCGTCGCCGCACGCATGGTCGCCCTGCTGCGCGCCGAAAAGCCGGAAAAATAACCGAACCCGAACACCCGAAAGCCCATGACACAGCCCCTGAACGGTGCCTTTCCCGATACGAAACCCCACTACGCGATCCTCGACGGACTGCGCGGCGTGGCGGCCCTCGTGGTCGTCTGCTTCCACCTGTTCGAGGCCTACGCCACGAGCCACCTCGACCAGCGCATCAACCACGGCTACCTGGCCGTCGACTTCTTCTTCCTCCTCTCGGGCTTCGTCATCGGATACGCCTACGACGACCGCTGGCGGCACCTCACGGCCGGGGAGTTCCTCAAGCGGCGTCTCGTGCGCCTGCACCCGATGATCCTCTTCGGGGCGCTGCTCGGCGGCGCGATGTTCTACGTGCAGGAGTGCCCCGTGTGGGACGTGGCGGCCGTGAGCCTCGGGGCGCTGGCCGTCGCCACGCTCCTCAACGCCCTGCTCATCCCGGCGCCCGTGGGGTGCGAGGTCCGCGGTCTGGGCGAGATGTACCCGCTCAACGGCCCGAGCTGGTCGCTGCTCTTCGAGTACATCGCCAACCTCTGCTATGCGCTCTTCATCCACCGCCTGTCGACCCGCGCCCTCGCCGCACTGGTCGCCGCAACCGGGGCCGGGCTGGCGCTCTACGCCACGCTCGGACCGCTGGGCGACATCTGCGTCGGCTACTCGCTCACGGGCATGGAGTTCCTCGGCGGCATGCTCCGCGTGCTGTTCGCCTTCCCGGCCGGACTGCTCCTCTACCGCCTCTTCCGCCGCGGCGGGGCGCTCCGCATCCGCGGCGCCTTCTGGTGGTGCGGTCTGACGGTCGTGGCGCTGCTCGCCGTGCCCCGCATCGGCGGGGCCGACGCCCGCTGGATGAACGGTCTCTACGACACGCTCTGCGCCGTGGCGGCCTTCCCGCTGCTGGTATGGCTCGGCGCCTCGGGCCAAACGACCGACCGCTTCACGGGGGCGCTGTGCCGCTTCCTCGGCGAGGTCTCCTACCCGCTCTACATCGTCCACTACCCCTTCATCTACCTTTACTACGGGTGGGTGAAGCGCGAACAGCTCACCTTCGGCGAGTCCCTGCCCGGAGCCGCGGCGCTCGTCGCGGGGTGCCTGCTGCTGGCATGGGCCAGCCTGAAATGCTACGACATACCGATCCGCAAACGGCTCACGGAGCGCCTGCTCAAGCGCAACGGCCGGCCGGCGGGTCCGAAACATACGACACCATGAAGATCATCTGCATCGCCCGCAACTATGCGGCGCACGCCGAAGAGCTGCACCGCGCCGTCGGCGGCGGCACCGCCCGCCCGGCCGAGCCGGTCTGGTTCCTGAAGCCCGACACGGCGCTGCTGCGCAACAACGACCCCTTCTACATCCCCGCCTTCTCGCAGCAGGTGGACTACGAGTGCGAGCTGGTCGTGCGCATCAACCGCGTGGGGCGCGCCATCTCCGAGCGCTTCGCCCACCGCTACTACGACGAGGTGGGACTTGGCATCGACTTCACGGCCCGCGACCTCCAGCGGCAGGCCATCGCCGAGGGGCTGCCGTGGGAGCGCAGCAAGGCCTTCGACCACTCGGCGGCCCTCTCACCCGTGTTCATCCCGCTCCCGGAGCTGGGCGGCGACATCCGCCGCCTGCACTTCACGCTGGAGGTCAACGGCCAGGTGCGCCAGCGCGGCGACACGTCCGAGATGCTCTTCGACGTCGACCGGCTGATCGCCGCCGTGTCGCAGCAGATGACCCTGCGCATGGGCGACCTGCTCTACACCGGCACCCCGGCGGGTGTCGGGCCCGTCCATGCGGGCGACAATCTCCGCGCCGCGCTCGAGGGGCGCGAACTGCTCAACTTCGACATCCGCTAACATCCGCACACCATGCTGCTGCACGAAAAACTCCGCTCCCGCCGCCTGCTGCTCGCCTCGCAGTCCCCGCGCCGCCGGGAGCTCATGACCGCCTGCGGCCTGCCCTATACCCTCGCCCCGAAATACGACTGCGAGGAGCGCTACCCCGCGGCGCTGCCCGCCCGCGAGGTGCCGGTCTTCCTCTCGCGCCTGAAGAGCGAGGCCTACCCCGCGCCGCTCGCCGCCGGGGAGATTCTGCTCACGGCCGACACGGTGGTCGTGCTCCGCGACCGCGTGCTGGGCAAGCCCGCCGGCCGCGACGAGGCGCTGGCGATGCTCCGCGCCCTCTCGGGCCACCGCCACACGGTCGTCTCGGGCGTCACGCTCCGCACCGCCGCCCGCATGCACACCTTCGCCGTCGAGACCGACGTCTGGTTCCGCCCCCTGACCGACGAGGAGATCGTCTACTACGTCGACACGTTCCGTCCCTTCGACAAGGCCGGCGCCTACGGCATTCAGGAGTGGATCGGCTACGCCGCGATCGAGCGCATCGACGGCTCGTTCTACAACGTCATGGGGCTGCCCGTACAGCGGCTCTACACCGAACTGGAAAAATTCACCGACCTGTTATAACCCTATGAAACGAACCTTGCTGACACTGCTGGCGGCGCTGACGCTGCTGCCCGCCCTCGCCGATGAGGGCATGTGGCTCCCGAGCCTCATCTCGACGCGCATCGACGACATGCGCGCCAAAGGATTCCGCCTCACGGCCGAAGAGATCTACTCGATCAACCGCGCCTCGATGAAGGATGCCGTCGTGCTCTTCGACGGCGGCTGCACGGGCGAGCTGATCTCGGCCGAAGGGCTGCTGCTGACCAACCACCACTGCGGCTACGACGCCATCCAGGCCCACTCGTCCGTCGAGCACGACTACCTGACCTACGGATTCTGGGCCCGCACGCGCGCCGAGGAGCTGCCCAACGAGAAGCTGAACGTGAAGTTCCTCGTCAGGATGGAGGAGATCACCGACCGCCTCGCGGCGGGCGAGACGGCCGCGGAGATCATCCGCGCGGCCGAGGCCGAAGGGACGGGCTACAAGGCTGCCGTCGAACAGATGTACTACGGCAACCAGCAGTTCCTGTTCGTCTACGAGCAGTTCGACGACGTGCGCCTCGTGGCGGCGCCGCCCTCGTCGATCGGCAAGTTCGGCGGCGACACCGACAACTGGATCTGGCCGCGCCACACGGGCGACTTCTCCCTCTTCCGCATCTACGCCTCGAAGGAGAACAAGCCGGCGGCCTACTCGCCCGACAACGTCCCCTACCGACCGAAAAAGCACTTCACGATCTCGACGAAAGGGGTGCGCGAGGGTGACTTCACGATGATCTACGGCTTCCCGGGCAACACGCAGGAGTACATCCTCTCGGACGCCGTGGCCTACATCGCCGAGCGCTCCGACCCGGCGAAGATCGCCATCCGCGACGGACGCCTCGCGATCATCGCCGCCGCCCAGGCGGGCGACCCGGCGCTGCGCATCCACTATGCGGCCAAGCACGCCGCCATCGCCAACGCCTGGAAGAAGTGGCAGGGCGAGGTGCTGGGCATCACGCGCCGCGGCACCGTGGCCGCGAAGCGCGACTATGAGGAGCGCTTCGAAGCGTGGGCCGCGGACAAACCCGCCTACCGCGACGTCGTGCGCGACCTCAAGGCCGAATACGCCCGCGTCACGGAGCCCTACTTCGCCCGCGAGATCACGCTGGAGACGCTGCGCTCGCTGCCCGCGAAGTACACCGACGCGGAGCGCGCCGAGGAGCTCTTCGCCCGGCGCGAAGCGACCGAACGGAGCCTCTACCGCTACCTCTTCGGCCAGTACGCCGACCGCTGCCCGGTACAGTACCAGGTGCCGGAGTTCCTCGACGGCGTGGCGGCGGACGGTTCCGTCGAGGCCTTTGCCGACCGGGTCTTCGAGGAGGTCTGGCAGGGCGGCGCAACGCCCCTCTCGGACTCGCTGCGTGCGGGCGTCACGCGCATGACGAAGCACATCGGCTGGCTGCTCGGGACCGACGCCCTGCGCAACCTCAACAGCCGTCGCCTGAACGAGCTCTACACGCTCTACATCCGCGGGCTGCGCGAGTGGGACACCACGCGGGCCTTCTACCCCGACGCCAACCTCACGCTGCGCGTGGCCTACGGCTCCGTCGCGGGCTATGAGTACGCCGACGGCGAGTACCACACGCCGCAGACGACCCTCGACGGCATCATCGCCAAGGACAACCCCGAAATCTACGACTACGACATTCCGCAGCGGCTGCGCGACCTCTACGCGACGAAGGAGTACGGACGCTGGGGCGTCGAGATCGACGGCCGCCGCACGGTGCCGGTCTGCTTCCTGGCGACGAACCACACGACGGGCGGCAACTCCGGATCGCCGGTGCTGAACGCCCGCGGCGAGCTCGTCGGCCTGAACTTCGACCGCACGTGGCGCTCGACGATGAGCGACATTGCCTTCGACCCGACGATCTGCCGCAACATCGCCGTGGACATCCGCTACGTGCTGTTCGTCATCGACCGCGTCGGCGATGCCGGAGAGCTCATCCGGGAGATGACGCTCCGCTGATGCGTACCGCCCGACAGGGCGGAGAAGCGGGCCGAACGGCCTTTCCGACCGATACGACGGGACCTTTTGCGGGGTCCCGTCGTTGTTTCGGAGCTATTTTTTCGGGATTTTGTCAGAAAAATTTTGCGAATCACAAAATAGTATCTATATTTGCACACCCGAATTACAAATCGGCCGTACAGGCCCAGGTGGTGAAATTGGTAGACACGCTACTTTGAGGGGGTAGTGAACAATTGCGTTCGTGCAAGTTCGAGTCTTGTCCTGGGCACCAAGAACCGCGTCAGACGAAAGTTTGACGCGGTTTTACTATATCTTCATGACACGAAATATCCGTCAACGGGTTTTCTATTGCTAAATTCGTTAAGATTTCTTGGATATCGAAAGCCCTTTCCTTATATTTGTTTTCAAAATAAAATTGAGATCATGGAATATACTATATATTGCGACGAGTCTATATCAAATGGGAAATACTATTCTGACTTTTACGGCGGAGTACTCGTTCGATCTTCTGATCTCGAATTTGTCAAACACTCTATTGACGAAAAAAAGAAAGAATTAAATCTTTTTGGTGAAATCAAATGGACAAAGGTATCTGAAAATTATTTGCAAAAATACATGCAAATAATGACACTTTTTTTTGATTTTGTGAAACAAGACAAAATTAAGGTACGGATCATGTTTCGCCAAAATGCTCAAATTCCTATTAACTTAACAAAAGAACAAATTGAAAACGGATATCATCTATTATACTATCAATTTGTAAAGCATGCTTTTGGATTACGATATCATAACACAAATCCGACAGAGGATACTTATATTCGTTTATACTTCGACAAACTTCCAGACACCCATTTACAGAATGAAGCATTTAAAGCCCATATATACGGATTACAAGGACAATTGATTTTTCGTCAAGCTCGGTTAAAGATCAGATTGGACGACATAGTTGAGATCGATTCCAAAAATCACTCAATTCAACAATGTATGGACATTGTCTTGGGAGCTATGGCTTTTCGACTAAACAATATGCACAAAGAAAAACCGAAAGGAGCTCGGACCAGAGGAAAGAAAACCATAGCTAAAGATAAATTATACAAACATATTTTATCTTTAATAAAAGAATCTGGATTCCCTTATTTCAATATAGGAGTATCAACAGGTACACACTCTTTGACTGATCGATGGAATCACTCATATCGCCATTGGAAATTCATACCTTCAGAATTTAGGGAAGATAAATCCAAATATAAACATTAAAAAGTCCCGCAATACACTAATAACCTCTCAAGTGGAACTTAAGACTTCGTGTAAAGCAGGACTTTTGTATATCTCTATACAAATATGGCGCAAAAATAAAAAAAATCCAAAAAAAATCCAAAAAAAATCCAAAAAAATCCGATAGTAAAAAAAATAATTGCAAAAACCGCGTCAGAGTTTCCTTTGACGCGGCTTTTTCGTCTCCGTACCGCCCCGCAGCGCCGGTACGCCCCGCAGCAAAAAGACCGGTTACGGCGGCGCAGGCCCGCCTCCGTAACCGAGTCAAAAAAAGGATTATGAAAAAGTCCGTGCCGGAAACCGGCACACGGATTCGGGGTCCGGTCGATATCCCGGTATCCGGAGGAGGTCCTCCGGATGCCGGGCGCCGTCATTCGACAATCTCCGCGTCGACAAACTCCTCCCCGTCCGAATCCCGGAACTCCCGGTTGATGCGCCGCCACTCGAAGGCCAGCGCAATCCGGAAAATCCCGTAGAGAACAAACGACAACCCGATGCAGGCGAGGATGAAGATGCCGCCATACAGGGGAGCGGCCAGAAAGACGAACGAACAGATCAGGCTCAAAATGTTGCAGGTCAGCAGCCAGCCCCACCCCGGCAGGCGGAACTCCGACAGCGCGCACGACTCGCAGATGCCGAGCACGGACTGGAACAGCATCCAGAACCCGACGACATAGATCAGCAGCGCCGTGACCAGCGGCAGGTGCAGCATCAGCAGCCACACGCCGAACAGCACTTCGATCAGTCCCCGCGCAAGGCTCCAGCCCCACGTACCGTTCCATCTGCGGTTCATGACGGCCCAGACAATATTGAAGAGAGCGCCGGCCACCAGCACCGCAATGAAAAAGGCGGTCAGCACAGCCAGCGAATCCGTCGGGACGACGAAACAGGCGACACCCGTCGCAATACCCAAAATCCCGATGACAAGCGAAATCCACCAATACCTGAAGCGATTTCCCGTCCGATGCAAATTCTTTGACATGGCATTCGTGTTTTTAACCATTCCGTTGCAAAGATAGTCCCGCCCCGCCGACTTTTTGTTACCCCTTGCGACTTAAAAATGTGCAATATTTCGTATATTCGCCCCATAATGACAAATATTCGGGGCGATGGATATACAGAAAATACGCGCTGAAGAGTTGAAGATCGAACAGTTCGCCTTCATGGACATGACGTCCGACGACACCCGGCAGTGGCTGGACCAACCGATCTTTTTCGACGGGATCGTCGTCGGGCTATGCACCCGCGGCAGCGTCTCTTTCCGGATCAACTACCGGGAATACGGCATCTCCTCCCGGGAGATGTTCCTCTGCCTGCCCAGGTGCCTCTTCACGATCACCGGCAGCACACCCGACTTCGAAGCCAAACTGCTCCTCGTGTCGCCCGATTTTCTCTACGCCCTGCCCGTCTCCTTCGGGTTCGACTGGCTCAAGCGCATCGGGAACTGCCCGTGTCTGCAACCCTCCGACGACAGGATCGAAGACCTCATAGCCCTCTACACGCTGCTGGGGAGGTACGACCCGACAAACGAATACGCCGTCCAGATACGGACGGCGCTGATGCTCTCGTTCATCCTGATTGTCATTTCGCAGGTCGAAACCGCCGCGACGGAGGGCGCCACGCTGCTCATGTCCCGGCAGGAGAAGCTGACCCGCCGTTTCTTCGACCTGATGCTGCAACACTACGAAACGCAACGCAGCATCCTCTTCTATGCCGACAAGCTCTGCACGACGGCCAAATACCTCTCCGCCGTCATCAAGAGCACGACGGGACACCCGGCACAGAGCTGGATCAACGAAGCGCTCCTCGTCGAGGCGAAGCGCTGCCTGAAGACCACCGACCTCTCGGTGCTCCAGATTTCCGAAAAGCTGCACTTCTCGACCGCCTCGTCGTTCGTCAGGTTCTTCCGCCAGCACACCGGCACCACACCGCTCGCCTACCGCAAAGGCTGACCCGGCCCGACGCGGCAGCGATTCCGCTACGACGACTGCTGCGACTGCTGCGACTGCTGCGTCCCGGAGCATTCGCGGACGATCTCCATGAACTCGTCGCCCGTGATCGTCTCCTTCTCGACCAGGCAGTCGGTGGCGCGGCGCATGATGTCGGGATTCGCCGAGATGATCTCCCTGGCCTTCGCATGCGCCTCGCGGATCAACCGCAGCACCTCGGCATCGACCTCCGCGGCCGTCGCGGCCGAGCAGACCGACGAGGCATCCCCGCCGAGATAGGCATTGCCGACCGTCTCGAGCGCCATCATGTCGTAGCGGTCGCTCATGCCGAAGCGCGTGACCATCGCCCGGGCCAGGCGCGTGGCCTGTTCGATGTCGTTCGAGGCGCCGGTCGTGACCGTCCCGTAGACCACCTCCTCGGCCGAACGGCCGCCCGTCAGGGTCACGATGCGGTTGAAGAGGCTTTCACGGTTCTGCAACACCTGCTCTTCGTCCTCGACCTGCATCGTATAGCCCAGCGCCCCCGACGTGCGGGGAATAATCGTAATCTTGTGCACGGGCGCCGAGTGGCTCTGCATCGCGGCCACCAGCGCATGGCCGATTTCGTGGCAGGCGACCAGCCGCTTGTCGGAGGCGGGAATCACCTTGTTCTTCTTCTGCGCCCCGGCGATCACGGTCTCGACGCTCTCCTCCAAATCGGCCGTCGTGACCCGCTTGCGGCCCATGCGCACGGCCCGCAGAGCCGCCTCGTTGACGATGTTCGCCAGTTCGGCACCCGATGACCCGGCCGTGGCGCGCGCCACAATCCCCAGATCGACCTCCTCGTGCTTCACCCGCCGAAGATGCACGCCGAGAATCGCCTTGCGCCCCTCGAGGTCGGGCAGCTCCATCTGAATCCGACGGTCGAAGCGCCCGGGACGCAGCAACGCCTTGTCGAGGCTCTCGGGACGGTTCGTCGCGGCGAGGATCACCACGCCCTTGCGGCCGTCAAAACCGTCCATCTCGGTCAGGAGCTGGTTGAGCGTCTGCTCGCGTTCGTCGTTGCCGCCGTAGGCGCCGTCGCGCCGCTTGCCGACGGCGTCGATCTCGTCGATGAAGATGATGCAGGGAGCCTTCTCGTTCGCCTGCTTGAAGAGGTCGCGGACCTTGGCGGCACCCATGCCGACGAACATCTGCACGAACTCCGATCCCGAGATGGCGAAGAACGGCACCTTCGCCTCCCCGGCCACGGCCCGTGCGATGAGCGTCTTGCCGGTTCCCGGAGGGCCGACAAGCAGGGCGCCCTTCGGCAGCGAAGCCCCGATCTCGGCATAGCGGGAGGGATCGTGCAGGAAGTTGACGATCTCGGTCAAGGTCTCCTTCGCCTCGTCCTGCCCGGCCACATCGGCGAACGTGGTCTTCACGTCCGACTCGGCATAGATTCGGGCGCCGCTGTTCCCGAACGACAGGAAGTTGCCGCCGCCCTGCATGCGGGCCTGCATGCCCCGGCCGATCTGCCGCCAGATGAGATAGAAGATCAGACCGGGCAGCACCCACATCAGCACGAAGTTGAGCACCGGGGAGTTCTCGCGGGGCACGATCCGGTTGAAGGCGATCCGTCCGTCGGGATTGGGGCTCCGGGCATCCAGCAGACGGTCGACCAGCTGCGGGTCGCCGATCTCCCCGGTCTGGAAGGTCTGCGTCGTGTCGCCTTCGCCTCGGGCGGTGAAGTAGATCCGGCCGTCCTCGATCATGACCCGTTCGACGAGGCCGCTGTCCACCTTGCTGATGAAGGTCCCGTAGTCGGTCTCGATGATGCGGCGGCCCGAAAAGCGCGGAAAGATCAGTCCGTTCAGAAACAGGACGATCAGCACGACCCAAAACATCCCCGCATAGGGGTTGCTCCGGGGCGGCGTTTGGGTATTATTGTTCTGTTGTTCCATAATTGCCATGTTTTCGGGACAAAAGTCGTTATTTCCAACCGACCGCCGCTTACCGGAGCGTCCGAAAAAATGTGCAATATCTCCTGAAAAACGCTGCTCCGAGAAGACAATATCCCGGAAACCTGCTCCTGTTATCCCTACGAAACCGCAGGTCAGAATCTCCGCATGTCTGAAATTCCGTCTCGGACGATAAAAAAAGGGGGGGGGTAGCGACGGATTCTCTTTTCTCCGTATCGTACACCCTGTTGGCTGATGCAGGAACCGGCCGCTCCTGCACGCCCGGTCGCGGGCATCACATCCCGCCCTCCCCGAAAAACAAAAAGGAGAATCTTGCGATTCTCCTTTTTTGCCCTTCCGGAGCGGAAAACGGGACTCACACTCGCGCTGCGCACGAGTGGGTCCGCGATTCGTTATCTACACCCCCGGCCCCTGGAAGGGGAGCCTTGAGGTCGCGGGCACCGAGTCCCGCCCCCCCTGAAAAACAAAAAGGAGAATCTTGCGATTCTCCTTTTTCTTGCCCCTTCGGAGCGGAAAACCGGACTCGCACTCGCGCTGCGCACGAGTGGGTCCGCGATTCGTTATCTACACCCCCGGCCCCTGGAAGGGGCACCTTGAGGTCGCGGGCATCGAATCCCGTCCCCCCCCCGAAAAACAAAAAGGAGAATCTTGCGATTCTCCTTTCCTTTGCCCCTCCGGAGCGGAAAACGGGACTCGGACCCGCGACCTCAACCTTGGCAAGGTTGCGCTCTACCAACTGAGCTATTTCCGCAATTGCGTCTCCGAAACCTGCGTTTCGGGACTGCAAATATAGAACAAGAATTCCATTCTGCAAAATTTTCCATTAAAATAATACGTTTTTTATTCCGGAAAGTTTCATCGGACGGCCGAACCGAGGAAGAAACGAGACCGGCTGCCACAAAAAAAGCACTCCGGACAAGCCGGAGTGCCGTATGGACAGGGTTGCTCTTGCTGCGGCCGCCACCTGTTTCCGTCTTCGGAGCGAAGCCGCTCCCGACGGGAACCGTCACGCACCGCGGAAGGCCCGACCCGATCAGCGTACCTTGAAGTCCTCGTCAGCGCGGACCGGAATGGGCAGCGAAGCGTAGTAGCCGCTTTCGAGCTTGTCGCGTACCGACTTGAAGGCCTCGAGCGTGTAGTTCACGTCCTCGAGCGTGTGGGCCGCCGTCGGGATGACGCGCAGGATAATCTCGCCCTTCGGGATCACCGGGTAGACGACGATCGAGCAGAAGACGCCGTGGTTCTCGCGCAGGTCGACGATCAGGTTCGTGGCCTCGGGAATGCCGCCCTTCATGAAGACGGGGGTTACGGGCGAGTTCGTCACGCCGATGTTGAAGCCGTTCTCCTTCAGACCGCCCTGCAGCGCACGCACGATCTCCCAGAGCTTCTGCTGGTATTCGGGGTGGTTGCGGATCAGCTCCAGACGCTTCAGCGCACCGATCACCATCGGCATCGGCAGCGACTTGGCATAGAGCTGCGAACGCATGTTGTAGCGCAGCAGGTTGATCAGCCAGCGAGGACCGCTCACGAAGGCGCCGATGCCGGCCATCGACTTGGCGAAGGTGTTGAAGAGCACGTCCACGCCGTCGACCACACCGAAGTGCGATGCCGTACCGCGGCCGCCCTCACCCATCGTACCGAAGCCGTGGGCATCGTCAACGAGCAGGCGGAAATTGAAGTCCTTCTTCAGGGCCACAATCTCGTCGAGCTTGCCCAGGTCGCCCTTCATGCCGAAGACACCCTCGGTGATGACGAGCACGCCGCCGTGCTGCTCCTCGGCCAGCGTCGTGGCGTGCTGCAGCTGCAGGCGCAGCGACTCCATGTCGTTGTGGCCGTAGACGAAGCGCTTGCCCTTGTGCAGGCGCAGGCCGTCGATGATGCAGGCGTGGGCCTCGGCGTCGTAGACGACGACGTCACGCGGCGTGAGCAGGCAGTCGATGATCGAGAGCATGCCCTGGTAGCCGAAGTTGAGCAGGAAGGCATCCTCCTTGCCGACGAAGGCGGCGAGCTCGCGCTCGAGCTGCTCGTGGTATTTGGTCTGACCGCTCATCATGCGGGCGCCCATCGGGGCTGCCATGCCGAACTGTGCGGCACCCTCGGCATCGGCCTTGCGGACCTCGGGGTGGTTGGCCAGGCCGAGGTAGTTGTTCAGACTCCAGTTGAGCATCTTCTTGCCCCGGAAAACCATGTGGGGGCCGATCTCACCTTCGAGTTTCGGGAAGGCAAAATACCCGTGGGCATACGACATGTACTGACCGATCGGTCCGCCCGCATTTTTCTCGAGGCGTTCAAAAATATCAACCATTTTATTGAATTTTATGAGTTTGTGTTTCCTGTGTTCCGTTTCGGACGCGCAAAAGTATAAATAATGTGGATTAATCGGTCAAAATTAGCCGTTTTTTATTCCGCGCGGATACGCATTTATACCTATTTTTACCGGCTGCGCCCGACGCAAGAGCCACAAACTCACCGCCGTCGGCGGTCGACGGCATCGACGATGACCGCCACGGCGCCGTCGCCCGTGACGTTGGTCGCCGTGCCGAAGCTGTCCATGGCGATGTAGGTGGCAATCATCAGCCCGAGGAGCGGCTCGTCGAAGCCCAGCACGCTCTCGAGCAGCCCCAGCGCCGCCATGATCGCACCGCCCGGCACGCCCGGTGCCGCGACCATCGTCACGGCCAGCAGCAGGATGAACCCCGCGAAGGTCGACGCCGGAATCTCCAGCCCGGCCAGCATCGCCACGGCCAGCGCGCAGGCCGTGATCTTCATCATCGAGCCCGAGAGGTGGATTGTCGCGCAGAGCGGCACGACAAACTGCGCCAGCTCGGGCCGCACGCCGAGGCGCACGGTCCGCTCGAGCGTCACGGGAATCGTCGCGGCCGACGACTGTGTGCCGAGGGCCGTGACGTAGGCCGCGAGCATCGTGCGCAGCATCTTCAGGGGGTTGCGGTGCGCGGCGAGGCCCGCCACGGAGAACTGCAGGAGCAGCAGCACGACCGTCAGCGCGAAAATCACGACGATGAGCTTCACGAAGACCCCCAGCACGCCCGCCACCTGTCCCGAGCGGGTCATCTGCAGGAAGAGGCCGAAGATGTAGAGCGGCAGCAGCGGGATGATGACCCCGGCGATCGTGCGGTCGACGATCTGCTTGAAGTCGTCCATCACCCCCTTCAGGCGCACGCTGTGCGTGTAGGCCATGCCGAGCCCCAGCACGAAGGCGAGGATCAGCGCCGACATGACCCCCATGACGGGCGGCATGTCGACCGTGAAGAAGGGGGCCAGGTCGACGGCGTCCGCCTCGGGCAGCACGGCCTGGGAGCCGGCCAGCAGCCGCGGGAAGAGCGCCCGCCCGACGGCATAGGTGCCGAATCCCGAGACGAGCGTGAAGAGGTAGGCCAGGGCCGCCGTGAGGGCCAGCAGCCGCCCGGCGCTGCGCCCCAGGTCGGCGATGCCCGGCGCCACGAGCCCGAGAATCAGCAGCGGGATGACGAAGCCCAGCAGCTGGCCGAACAGGGCGTTGAAGGTCGTGAAGATGCGCACGGCCCAGTCGGGCAGCAGGAAGCCGAAGGCGACGCCCGCGGCGATGGCCGCCACGACGCGCGGCAGCAGTCCGAATCGCAGTTTCATAGGCGAAGTTTTTGTAAAGGTAGCGATAATTCTTAAATTTGCCGTATGACATCCCTCTACCACGACATCATTTTCGGCCCGGTCCATTCGCGGCGGCTGGGTCTCTCGCTGGGCGTCAACCTGCTGCCCACCGAGTCGAAGCTCTGCTCGTTCGACTGCATCTACTGCGAGTGCGGCTGGAACGCCGAGCATCCGGGCGCACGCCGCTTCAACGACCGCGCGGACGTCGCACGCCTGCTGGACGAGACGCTGCGGCGCATGGTCGCCGCGGGCACGCCGCCCGACGTCATCACCTTTGCCGGGAACGGCGAGCCGACGCTCCACCCCGCCTTCGGCCAGATCATCGGCGACGTCCTGGCGCTGCGCGACGCCCTCTGCCCGGCGGCAAAGGTCTCGGTGCTCTCGAACGCCACGCAGATCCACCGCGCGGAGGTCCGCGAGGCGCTGCTGCGCGTGGACAACCCGATCCTGAAGCTCGACTCGGCGTTCGACGCCACCGTGCGGCGCATCAACAACCCGCAGAGCGCCGCCTACGGCGTGCGCGCCACGGTCGAGGCGATGAAGCGCTTTGAGGGGCGGATGATCCTCCAGACGATGTTCCTGCGCGGCACGTGCGACGGCGCCCCGATTGACAACACCACCGAAGAGGAGGTTGCGGCGTGGCTGCGCCTCGTCGACGAAATCCGCCCGCGGCAGGTGATGGTCTACTCGCTCGACCGCGACACCCCTTGCCCCACCCTCGAGACGGTCCCGCGCGAGGAGCTGCTCCGCATCGCCGCCCGCGTCGAGGCGCTCGGCATCCCCTGTTCGGTCGCCTGACGCCATGCAGCTGCTCATCTCCTGCGCCAAGACCATGACGGAGGCCCCCTCCGTCACGCCGCCCCGCACCACGCGGCCCCGCTTCGCGGCCGAGGCCGACCGGCTGGCTTCGCGCCTGGCAGCG
>NZ_CASFQD010000009.1 GCF_949296715.1 uncultured Alistipes sp.
CCCCTGTCGCCCGACGAACTGATCATGAAGCGCCACGCCATCTACCGCCACCTCTCGCAGAAGGACATCATGCCCTTCCCGGGCGACGATCCCCGCGAGTTCTGGCAGCGGGCCGAGGAGCGTACGCAGAATACCGCCAAACTCTACGACCTGCTCGGCATGGCCGAATACCAGGCCATCGAGGTCTTCGTAAGAATGTTCTAAACCGACAAACCTGCCCGGGAGCCGGTACTCCGGTCGGAGTACCGGCTCCCGGGTCCAAAAAACAAACGCCATGCGTCTTATTATCGAAAATACCCCGCAGCAGGTAGCCCAGTGGGCCGCCAACTACATCATCGAGCAGATCCGCAACAAGGCACAGCACACCTCGTCGCCTTTCGTCCTGGGGCTCCCCACGGGATCAACCCCGCTGGAGACCTACAAGGAGCTCATCCGCCGCCACAAGGCCGGCGACGTCTCGTTCAAGAACGTCATCACGTTCAACATGGACGAATATGTGGGACTTCCCGAGGAGCATCCCGAGAGCTACCACTCGTTCATGTGGAACAACTTCTTCAAGCACATCGACATCAACCCCGACAATGTCAATATTCTCAACGGCAATGCCGAGGATCTGGTCAAGGAGTGCGCCGACTACGAGGCCCGCATCGTCGAGGCCGGCGGTATCGACCTCTTCATGGGCGGTGTCGGCGAGGACGGACACATCGCCTTCAACGAACCCTTCTCGTCGCTCACCTCGCGCACGCGCATCAAGACCCTGACGCAGGACACGATCCAGGTCAATTCGCGCTTCTTCGGCGGCGACGTTACGCTCGTGCCGAAGACGGCCCTGACGGTAGGTGTCGGCACGGTGCTTTCGGCCAAGAAGGTGCTGATCCTCGCCACGGGACCCAAGAAGGCCCGAGCCGTACGCCACGGCGTCGAGGGTTCGTACAACCACCAGTGGACCATCTCGGCCCTGCAGGTACACCCGAACGGCATCCTGATCTGCGACGAGCCGGCCGCCGGCGAGTTGCGCGTAGCGACCTACCGCTATTTCAAGGATATCGAGAAAGAAAATCTGATCTGATATCCTCCGAAGGTCGAAACAAGCCCCGCATGGTACCATGCGGGGCTTTTCGTTGTCCGGCCGCCGCCGTCAGGCGGCCTGCGGCATAAAAAAGCCGCCGGAACCCGATGGCCCCGGCGGCAGAAAAACGCCCCGTCCTATTTACGATAGGTCAGATCGTCAAGGGCAAAATAGTTGGGTACAAAGCCCGTGGGATCGTCATTCTCAGTCGTGAAGGTCAGCGACGTAACGCTGCCCAGCGACTTGAGATCCACAACCTCCCAGCCGCTTTTCACCTCCTTCGAGGCTGCGTCGGCCATCTGCACGCGGATCTCGCCGGTCTTCGTACCCTTGTTCCAGCCCGATACGATCACATAAGCATCCACCACCTCGGCCTTCGAGCTGCCCTCGAACCAGAGATAGAAATAGGTCGTATTGGCAAGCGCCACCGTAAGCGGCTTTACCTCGCCCTGGAACTCGATGGTCGGAATGCCTGCGCCCTTGGCCGAGTCGTAGGAATCGTAGTAACCCACGGCAAAGTTCTTCGAACCGCCGGCTCCTCCCGCAGCATACACGCTCTTGTCGTTCGCATAACCCTCGGTCGTCCGGTCGGTGCAGTTCGAGACGATAAAGCCGTACCAGGTGTCGTACGTTCCGCCGTAATCGTTGAAATAGCTCTTCACCGACGCGTCCTCCTCGGTATAGAGCGTTCCCGAGAAGATATTGGTCAGCATGGGGTTACCCTGCCAATCGACATCCTCCTGCTGCGTGGCCTTCGGTTTGCCCCACAAATAACCGCCATCACCGAGCTCCGCACTCTCGAAATCCAGCGTAACCGTCGGATCGGCCGCATTGTCGTCGTTGTCCGAGCAGGCGGCAAAAGCACATGCCGCAAAAGCCAAAAAGAATAATTTTTTCATCGTTTTGATATGGTTAAGAGTGAATGAATTCACCGTTCCGCCCGGGAAACTGGTCAGACTCTTCTCCTTTTACGCATACAACCGATGATCGCACCGAAACCCATTCGGGTCAAAGTCCGACGCACCGTTCTCCGCAGTCATCGTTCGAAAAGAGGCTCCCATACCGGGAGTACAAGGCAGGTCTTCTGGCTTGTCCCTGCCGCAACGCCTTCCCAATCCAATAAGAATCAGTGGCTTAAAGCATGTTGCGACAATATTGCGGGACTTACAGCAGCGGGAACTGCTGCCGATTTTCACGGCATTCCCATTTAATCGCGCGGGATCTCGCCGGATCCTTTACGAACCATTGCGGCGCAAAAATACGAAATAAATTCGTATCTTTGCCCCTGCAAACAAAAAAATTGCTGTAACCATGAAGCATGCATACGTTTTCCCCGGTCAGGGGGCCCAGGCTGTCGGCATGGGTAAAGACCTCTACGACAACGTTCCCGTTGCCAAGGAGCTGTTCGAGAAGGCCAACGAGATCCTCGGATTCCGCATTACGGACATCATGTTCGCCGGGACGGACGAGGAACTCAAGCAGACCAAAGTTACGCAGCCCGCGGTATTCCTCCACTCGGTTATCATGGCCAAGGCCCTCGGCGTAAAACCCGATGCCGTCGCCGGACACTCGCTCGGCGAGTTCTCGGCACTGGTCGTTGCCGGAGCCCTCTCGTTCGAGGACGGACTGAAACTCGTGTCGAAACGTGCCATGGCCATGCAGGCCGCCTGTGAGGCGCAGCCCGGAACGATGGCCGCCATCCTCGGCCTTGAGGACAAGACCGTCGAGGAGATCTGCAACTCGATCGACGGCGTGGTCGTAGCCGCCAACTACAACTGCCCGGGACAGCTCGTGATCTCCGGCGCCGTGGAGGCCGTGGAGGCCGCCTGCGAGAAGGCCAAGGCTGCCGGTGCCCGCCGTGCGCTGCGTCTGCCCGTCGGCGGAGCGTTCCACTCCCCGCTCATGGAGCCCGCCAAGCAGGAACTCGAAAAGGCCATCAACGAGGCCCCGTTCCAGACCCCGACCTGCCCGATCTACCAAAACGTGGACGCAAAACCCTATACGGACCCCGCAGCCATCAAGGCCAACCTGATCGCCCAGCTGACGGCTCCCGTACGCTGGACCTACATCGTCAAGAACATGCTGGCCGACGGCGTTACGGAGTTTACCGAACTCGGCCCGGGCACGGTGCTTCAGGGACTGATCCGCAAGGTTAATTCCGAAGTCAGCGTAGAATCGAAATCGACGCTGTAAGCGGTCCGAATCGCACGAAAAACGGAACAATCTGGCAACCAGATTGTTCCGTTTTTTATTATTTAAAACACAAAATAACTTATTAAATTTATTAATAATTTTTGGGATATTTAAATATATATATTATATTTGCAGCAACGGGAATCAAATAAAACTAATAATAATGACATCTCTCACGGAATTCTTCAACAAGCAGGAGGACGAGACGCTGAAAGGCATTTCGCACAAGAACAGCATCATCAAGCGCAACATCATCGCGCACATGGCGGTAAACGGCGAATGCACCCTCTCGGAACTGACCAAAGAGCTGCATATCAGCGTTCCCACGATCACCAAGCTCGTGCAGGAACTCGTCGATGAGAACATTGTTACGGATCTGGGAAAGGTGGAAACCCCCGGAGGCCGCCGGCCCAACATCTTCGGACTGGCCAATTCGGCCATTTACTTTGCAGGCGTGAACGTCGGACGCGACAACATGCGATTCATGGTTACCGACCTGCAAAACAACATCATCAAGGAGGAGAACGACTTCACGTTCGAGCTGCAGGACCGTCCGCAGTGCCTCGAACGCATCTGCACCAATATCGAAAACTTCATCGCCTCGTGCGGTGTGGACCGGAACAAGATGCTCGGGCTGGGTGTCTGCATGACCGGGCGCGTAAATCCCGAAACAGGCCGCAGCTACAAGTACTTCACTTCGAGTGAGCAGTCCCTGCGCGACATTCTCGAGGAACGCATCGGCCTGCGCGTGCTGATCGAAAACGACACCCGGGCCCGCTGCTATGCGGAATACACCTGCGGGAAATCCAAGGACGAAAGCAACGTCCTCTACCTGCACATGGGCCGCGGCGTGGCTATCGGTATCGTCGTGGACGGAAAACTCTACTACGGCAAGAGCGGCTTCGCCGGAGAGTTCGGCCACATCCCCTTCTTCGACAACGAGATCATCTGCTCGTGCGGCAAGAAGGGTTGTCTCGAAACCGAGGTTTCGGGTATCGCCATCGAAGAGAAGATGAGCCGCATGATCGAGAAGGGGGTAAACACCATTCTCAAGAAACAGTACGACGAGCAGAAGGCCATCCATATCGACGACATCATCCAGGCGGCAATGAACGACGACAACCTCTCGATCGAGTTGATCGAGGAGGCCGGAGAGAAGGTCGGCAAGGCCATCGCCTTCCTGATCAACACCTTCAATCCCGAGACGGTCATCGTCGGCGGCAACCTTGCGGCTGCGGGCGACTACCTGATGCTGCCGCTCAAGTCGGCGACGAACAAATACTCGCTCAATCTGGTCTACAAGGACACCAAGTTCCGCATCTCGAAGATGACCGAGAGCGCCAACGCCTGGGGCGTGGCGATGCTCATCCGCAACAAGGTGATCGGCATCTGATGAATCTCGAGGGACGGATCGTACGGCTTCGGGCCGTGGAGCCGGCAGACGCCGAGATGCTCTACGACTGGGAGAACGACACCTCGGTGTGGAGTGTCAGCGGCACGACCGAACCCTTCTCCCGCGCCCAGATGGAGGCTTTCGTTGCCGCACAGCAGCAGGGAGATCTCTTCCGCACGGGACAGCTGCGGCTGATCGCCGAGACGCGGAGCGACGCACGGGCCATCGGTATCGTCGATCTCTTCGAATTCGACCCGCTCAACCGCCGCGCCGGCATCGGCATTCTGATCTACCGGGCCGACGACCGGGGACGGGGTTATGCGGCCGATGCGCTCGACATCCTCTGCCGTTACGCCCGCGAAAGGCTCCATCTGCACCAGCTCTGGTGCGACGTCGGGGCGGACAACGAGGCGAGCCTCCGGCTCTTTCGCCATGCCGGATTCCGGAAGATCGGCATCAAACGGCAGTGGCAGCTCACACCGGAAGGATACCGCGACGAGATTCTGATGCAGCGCCTGCTGGAGGAGGAAAAGGAGGAGACCGTCTAAAAGAGCAAATGAGACGAAAAATCCCCGGGCGTTTCATCGCCCGGGGATTTTTTCGTGTCGTTACAATCCACCGGTTACTCCAGACGGCGCGATCCGTCGGAGATCACCACGTCGTAGATCTTCGGCTCATGGCCGTAGCGGGCGTTGAAACGCTCCCTGGCCGTTGCGATGAAGCTGTCGTAGAGTTCGTCCTTGACCAGGTTGATCGTGCAGCCACCGAAACCGCCGCCCATGATGCGCGATCCCGTAACGCCGCACTCCTCGGCGACCGTAGCCAGGAAGTCGAGCTCCTCGCACGACACCTCGTAGTCCTTCGACATGCCCCAGTGCGTCTCGTACATCCGCTTGCCGACCGTCTCGTAATCGCCCTTCTCGAGCGCATCGCAGACATCCAGCACACGACGCTCCTCACCGATCACATAGCGGGCACGCTTGTAATCCTCCTCGGAGATCCGATCCTTGACGGCATCGAGCTGCTCCATCGTCGCTCCGCGCAGGAACTCCTGACCGAGCACTTTGGCGACACGCTCGCACGAAGCACGGCGGTCGTTGTAGGGCGAGCCCACCAGTTCGTGCTTCACGCGCGAATCGACGAGCACCAGCCGGTAGCCCTTCGGGTCGAACGGGAAGTAGGCATACTCCATAGAACGGCAGTCGAGGCGCATCAGGCACCCTTTCTTGCCGAAGACCGAGGCGAACTGGTCCATGATACCGCAGTTCACGCCGCAGTAGTTATGCTCGGTAGCCTGGCCGATCCGGGCCAGCTCGAACTTGTCGATCCCGCAGTTGTACAGGTCGTTCAGCGCAAAGGCATAGGTCGATTCGAGAGCCGCCGACGAGGACATGCCCGCACCCAGGGGCACATCGCCCGCAAAGGCCGTATCGAAACCGCCGATCACACCGCCCCGCTTCTGAATCTCCCGGCAGACGCCGAAAATGTAACGGGCCCACGACTCGGCCGGCTTGTCCTCCTCCTTCAGCCCGAACTCCGACGACTCGCCCAGATCGCAGGCATAAGCCCGCACGCGGTCCGTACCGTTGAGACGGATCGCCGCGACGATTCCCTTGTCCACCGCTCCGGGGAAGACGAACCCGCCGTTGTAGTCGGTATGTTCGCCGATCAGATTGATACGCCCGGGCGAAGTGTAAAGCAGAGCGCCGGCACCGAACAGCTCCTCGAATTTCTTGATGACTTTCTCTTTCATGTTATCGTTGGTTGGTTAGTTTGCTGCATTCGCATCATACGAAGATACAAAAAAATCCCGAATTTCCCGGCATCCCGGGCCCGAATCGCTCAAAAATAGCCCGGTTTGCCCGCAAAGAGGCTTTTCCCGGGCCGGAATCTCCGACTTTTCACTATTTTTGCATGACAAAATACCACAACCATGATCCGACACACGCTGCTTCTTGCCCTTCTGCTCGCGGCAGGCCTCCATGCCGCCGCCCAACCCCGCGTCATCACCCACCGCGGATACTGGACCGCCCCCGGATCGGCCCAGAACTCGATCGCCTCGTTCACCAAGGCCGATTCGATCGGCGTGTACGGGTCGGAGATGGACGTATGGCTGACCGGCGACGACCGTCTGGTGGTCAATCACGACCAGACGATCCGCGGCGTCGGCATCGACATGGCCCGCGAC
This sequence comes from uncultured Alistipes sp., assembly GCF_949296715.1. Taxonomy (GTDB): domain Bacteria; phylum Bacteroidota; class Bacteroidia; order Bacteroidales; family Rikenellaceae; genus Alistipes. The sequence goes on from NZ_CASFQD010000009.1 coordinate 6,844, forward strand.
AAGGCGCGCCTCATCACACAGGTCGTCCTGCCGAACGGCGAGCGGATCCCGACACTCGACGCCTATCTGAAATGCGCCGCTGCACACCCGGCAACCCGCCTGATTCTTGAACTGAAGACACTGTCCTATCCCCGTGAGGATATTGCGGTACGCAAAGTCGTACAACGCTTGAAGCGGTACGGACTGCTCGAGCGCACCGACTTCATCTCCTTCTCGCTCAACGCCTGCATCGAGTTCCGCAAACGCCTGCCCGAAGCACGCATCTACTACCTGGCCGGGGATCTCTCGCCGCAGAGCATCCGGCGCATCGGCCTTACGGGAATCGACTACGCCGCAGAGGTTCTCCACCAGCATCCCGAATGGGTCGCCCAGGCCCATGACCTGGGGCTCGAGGTCAATGTGTGGACGGTAGATTCGGAGGAGGAGATGCGCCATTTCATCGATTTAGGCGTAGATTACATCACCACCGACTATCCCGAACGGCTGCAGGCCCTGCTTGCCGAGTAGTTCCGACGCATCAAGACGAGGCGGCGTACAGGGAACACCCGTACGCCGCCTCGCCTTTCAGGGACGCCGTCTCAAAGATCGACGACCGTAACCTCGATGCCCCGCTCGCGCAGCCGCTCCAGATAGAGCGGCTGGATATTACTGTCGGTGATGATCCGGTCCACGGACTCCAGATCGCAGATCTTGCTGAATCCCCGGCGGCCGAACTTCGAACTGTCGGCAAGCACCACGACCTTCTGCGCCGCCTCGATCATTGCCCGGTTGAGCGACGCCTCGAGCATGTTGGTCGTCGTCAGACCGAATTCGGGATCGACGCCGTCCACGCCGATGAAAAGTTTGCTGCAGTTGAAATTGCGCAGCATCTGCTCGGCAAAGGGGCCCACGACGGACACTGAACTGGTACGCGTAATGCCACCCAGCTGGATCACGTCGATATCGGGATCCTGCGAAAGGATCTGCGTTACGGGAACCGCGGCCGTGATGACCGTGAGTCGTCCTTCGGGCTTGATCTCCCTGGCCAGGAAGGCCATCGTCGTTCCCGAAGCGATGATGATCGAGTCGTTCTGCGCGATGAGGGCCGCCGCAGCCGCACCGATCGCCTGCTTCTCGACCACATTTTTCTTCTCCTTCTCATTCACATGGCGGTCGCTGATATAGGGGCTGATCAGGATGGCGCTGCCATGCGTGCGGTAGAGTTTTTTCTGCTGCTCAAGATACGAGAGGTCCTTGCGGATGGTTACTTCCGAAACCCGGAACCGCTCGGAAAGCTGTGCCACGGAGATCGACCCGCTCTGCTGCAACAGCGCAAGAATCCGGCTGTGCCGTTCGGGAAGGCTCAAATTGGGTTCTTCGTCCGTTCTACTCATAATACGGTATGGTTGGTATGATATATCGAATGAATATGCAATTTAGAAAAAAATATCGGAATAACAATATCTCTTCCCCCACAAAATGCAGAATCCCGTCTTCCCGAAGCCCGTTTTTTTGCCGAAGTGCGGAACTCAACGCTTTGAAATCCGGGGAAACATTGCTATTTTTAGAAGCTGTTTAAATTTTATTCAAAAATAATTTTATGGCAGCGACTTGCAGCATGGCTTCGTGTGTGTCAGCTCTGTACTCGTAGTCAATGGTCAGTCTCCTGAAGTTTTCAAGCCAGGAGAAAGTGCGCTCTACAATCCATCTTTTTGGCATGGGAAGAAATCTGTCCGTGTGTTTGTCAGACCTGAGTACGACATCCAGGTCGCAATGCAGCAGTCTCATGACCGTGTTCCTGACAGTCTCGCCCCTGTAACCTCCGTCCGCCAGAATCCGTTTCAGCCCAGGGAATTTGTATCTCATGGATTCGAACACCTCTTCCGCCCCTACGCTGTCATGGACGTTAGCCGGATGGACTCTCACTGACATGGGCAGCCCCAGAGTGTCAACCACTATGTGCTCCTTCCTGCCCTTTATCTTTTTGTTTCCGTCTATTCCCCTTTGACCATCAATATGATGGGAGGTCCTGACACTCCTTGAGTCGATGATCCCAAGGCTGGGACTCTCCGCCCTGCCCGAAAGACGGCGGACAATGCCGCGGAGGGTGTCGAAGATCTCTTCAAGCAGGCCCTCG
>NZ_CASFQD010000010.1 GCF_949296715.1 uncultured Alistipes sp.
AATCCCGCCTCGACGCCTTTCAACCTGGCTGGCCGGGCTTTCTACGACCTCTACCTGCAGGATCCTGTCAAGTATGAACAGTACAAGGGCTGGGGCAATTTCCGGCAGTTCTTCCTCGGCAAGTCCTACGATGACACGCGCCAGCTGAACGGCGACATCACCGAGGTCCGCGTTTGGAATGTGGCCCGTACCGAGCAGGAGATCTGGGAGAACATGTACGACGTCGACCCGCAGACGCCGGGGCTGATCGGCTACTGGAAATTCGACGAGGGCGAAGGCAACGTCATCCATGACTGGACCGGCAACGGCAACGACGGCGTGGCGGAATTCGATCTCGAATGGCCCTCTGGTATTGAGGTGCCGCAACTAAATAAAGAATAATCATGAAAGGGAACATTATGAAACATACAGGATTTATTCGATTGTTTCGGGGCGCAGCACTTGGATGCGCAGCAACCCTGCTCCTCGCTGGCTGTACGGAGGAACCCATATCGTATGGAGCCGGACAGGAACCCGATGGAGAGGCGCTTGAAACGGTTTCCGGGACCTTGCGGAGCCGCAGGTCGCTGCGCGACCGCATTCCGGTGCGCCTGGTCGAAGGCTACGAGGATGATGTGGCTGATCAAGTCTACTACAGGCTCAATACGACGACTTCGCAGCCGGTGTCGGTAACCGTGTCACCAGACCTGTCACTGGTCGGAGCCTACAATGATGCCAATCAGACGAATCTCCAGCCCTTGCCGGCAAAGAATGTGTCGATAGGAAATGGTGGTACGCTGACTGTGGCAGCAGGAACTACGGTTTCAGATCCGCTTGAAGTTACCTTCTCGGCCGATGGCCTGACTCCGGGAACTTATCTGTTACCTCTTGCCATGCAGGACGCTGGTGAAGTACTTTATTATGGTATCACAGTCCGTGAATTTGATGAAAACCTGTTTCAGCAGGGAGACGAGACTTGGAAAATACCGCTTGATACGGAGCGGACCACAGTCTTCTATGTTAATACCAGCGAGGTGCAGGCTCAATATGCTGATTATGTAGCTTTGGAGACACAAGACGCTATAACTTTTGAGACAGTCTCTCGAACGTCATTGGGAAATATCGTTGTGTTGAGGATCGCACAAGTAGATTATGATGCCGCATCGCAACGGGTGATTTTTGCCCCGGCCTCCGACCTTTTCTATACGTTGGAGCATTCGGATAAGTACATCGCCCAAATGAAAGACAAAGGCCGGAAAATCTGTGTCTGCATCGAGGGCGCCGGTAAGGGAATAGGCTTCTGCAATATGACCGATGCGCAGATTGCCGATTTTGTAGCACAAGTCAAGGTCTTTGTCGAAACCTACGACCTCGACGGTGTGAACCTGTGGGATAGGGGCACCGGTTACGGCAAGGAGGGAATGCCCGCCATGAACACCACCTCCTACCCGAGACTCATCAAGGCGATGCGCGAAGCGCTTGGTCAGGATCGGTTGTTGACCGTCGTGGATTATGAAGAACCGACCGAATACTTCTATGATACCACGGCCACGGGCGGTATTGAAGTCGGGGATTATATAGATTACGCTTGGCATGGATATGTTTCCGAGGATGAACCGATTGCCTTTATCAACCCCTATAATGCAGGAACCTCTTACACTCAGAATTATACCCGTAAACCATTTGCCGGTTTGAGTGAGTCTAAATATGGGAATGTGCATATTCCGTTTTATGGAGAACAAAACGAATATTTTGAAGATCCTGATATGACTTGGATTTTAAATGCTATATTTTGGAATTTGGAGAAAACGTCTAATCTTATTGTATTTACAGATTTAGTGTTACCGCAAGCAAATTTTGCAGAACAAGGATGTGTATCGATGATTGGGCAACTTTTTATGTATTTATCATTTGATGATGAACTTAATATGTTATGTATGTATAATGCGGTACAACGTATTCCTGGAATATATCATAGTTCGGGGTACGATACTTTTGCAAAAGATTGGTAAATGCAGGTAAGCACCCTGATTACTGAACGTATGATCCGAAACGATCTGCTGTTCTTTACGGTTCACGCTTTATGGCGGTTGCGATAAGTGCTGCATCCGCAAAAGAACAGGTTTTGGTTCATGATTCATCCACCGCAAGGTCCCGTACTCCGCCATGACGGAATACGGGGCTTTCCTTGCGCTCGGACAGTGTCTCGTTTTCCATCCCGACACCCGCCGTCCTGCATTCCGTCCCGACACCCAACACCCGACATCTCGGCCTGCATCCGATACCGCACCCGCCCCCGGCATCTCGTGCCAACACCCGACACCTGCCGCCCCGCATTCCGTCCCGAACTCCCGCCCTGCGTCCGGAACTCCCGGCATTCCGGCTCCGCGCCGACGCCTTGTCCCGCGGCACGCATCCGCTCCACACTCTGCCCGGCACCCGACACCCGGGACTGCGCAGGCGGGAGCCGGATGCCGCCGAAAGGGTATGAAACGGGGTAAAAGGGAGCGAAGGGTGCCCCGCACGATGCGCAAAGCCCTGAATGCGGGTTCGGAGGGTGGCTGGACGAAAAAAAAGCCTTCGGGATATTGTATTTTCAAATATATTCCGTACATTTGCACCACCAAAAACGGTTTATGCCGTGCATGGTACCGGAGAATCCGTAGCTCAGCAGGTAGAGCACAACACTTTTAATGTTGGGGTCCTGGGTTCGAGCCCCAGCGGGTTCACCAAGAAAGTCCGGCAGTCGGAAGGCTGCCGGACTTTTCTTTATTTGCCCCTGAATCGTTCTCAATTTGCCCCTGAATCGTTCTCGCCGACGGCTCCCAGGAGGGGAGACGGGGCTCCGCGCCGCAAATTTTGTCTCCGGATTTTGGATTGCAGAAATAAAACGATATTTTTGTATGCGCAATGCGTAAACTGAACCATTAATTCTCATACCTATGTGTAGAGCCCTTATCATCGGTGCGGGTGGCGTCGGAACGGTCGTAACCCAGAAGATCGCTGCCAATCCCGTCTTCACGGACGTGATGCTGGCCAGCCGTACCAAATCCAAATGCGACGCCGTGGCGGCCGCCATCGGCGGCGACCGCGTGAAGACCGCCGAGGTCGATGCCGACAACGTGCCCGCGTTGTGTGAGCTGTTCCGGGCCTTCAAGCCCGACATCGTCGTCAATGTCGCCCTGCCGTATCAGGACCTCACGATCATGGATGCCTGCCTCGAGTGCGGCTGCAACTACCTCGACACGGCCAACTACGAGCCCAAGGACGAGGCGCATTTCGAATATTCGTGGCAGTGGGCCTATCAGGACCGTTTCAAGGCTGCGGGCCTCACGGCGATCCTCGGCTGCGGCTTCGACCCGGGCGTGACGGCCATCTTCACGGCCTATGCCGCCAAGCACCACTTCGATGAGATTCACTACCTCGATATCGTGGACTGCAATGCCGGCAACCACGGCATGGCCTTCGCCACGAACTTCAACCCCGAGATCAACATCCGTGAGGTGACGCAGAAGGGCCGCTACTACGAGAACGGCGAGTGGGTCGTCACCGAGCCGCACGAGATTCACCGTCCGCTGCACTATCCCGGCATCGGCGAGCGCGAATCCTATGTCATCTACCACGAGGAGCTCGAATCGCTCGTGAAGAACTATCCGACGATCAAGCGCGCCCGCTTCTGGATGACCTTCGGGCAGGAGTACCTGACGCACCTGCGCGTGATTCAGAACATCGGCATGGCCCGCATCGACCCGATCATCTACAACGGCGTGGAGATCGTGCCGATCCAGTTCCTGAAGGCCGTGCTGCCCGATCCCAAGTCGCTGGGGGCCAACTACCACGGGCAGACCTCGATCGGCTGCCGCATCCGCGGCGTGAAGGACGGCAAGGAGCGCACCTACTATATCTACAACAACTGCGACCACGAGCAGGCCTACAAGGAGACCGGCACGCAGGCCGTGTCGTTCACGACGGGCGTGCCTGCGGCGCTCGGCGCCTCGATGTGGGCCAAGGGGCTGTGGCGCGGAGCCGGTGTCTTCAACGTCGAGGAGTTCGATCCCGATCCGTTCCTCGCGGAGCTGGGCGAGCAGGGGCTCCCGTGGCACGAGTTGTTCGACGTCGACATCGAGGTGTGACGTCGGTATCGTCGGGCTTCCCGCGTCCCCGGTGCCCTCGCCTCCGGATTCGGAGAGCAGAGCAGGGGAGGAGGGACCTTCCGGCGGATCGTTGTCCGGTATGCGGACGGCTCCATGCGGGGCCGTCCGCTTTTTTGTGCCCGGCGGAATCGGCCGTGGCGCAGCATGTTCCGGCAGGCATGCCGCACGGAGCGTGGCAGCGGGGGCGGCGTGACGGCGGGGCGGCGGGTAAGTATAAATACGTATTTCTCCGAATTTCCGGGCGGAGCGGGGCGGGAATCGCGGCGAAATTGTTAATTTTGTAGCCGTTTTGAATGAACCCGTCCCCGATGATTGACTTTCTGAAAGTGCCTTCGCCGAGCTACGTGCTCGACGAGACCCTGCTCGATGCGAATCTCGCCCTGATCGACCGCGTGCGCCGCGAGTCGGGTGCCGAGATCATCGTTGCCCTGAAGGCCTGCGCCATGTGGAGCATCTTCCCCGAACTGGCCCGCCATTCCGACGGCGCCACGGCATCGTCCGCCGCCGAGGCACGCCTCGTGCTCGAGGAGTTCGGCAGCCTGGCGCACACCTACGCCCCCGTCTACACGGACCGCAACATCGAGGAGATTCTGCGTTGCAGCAGCCACATCACCTTCAACTCCGTGGCGCAGTACGAACGTTTCGCCCCGATGGCCATCCTGCGCGGCATCTCGTGCGGCCTGCGCATCAATCCCGAATATTCGCCCGTCGAGACGGACCTCTACAACCCCTGTGTGGCCGGTTCGCGCCTCGGCGTCACGGCCGCGCAGCTGGCGGCGCACGGCGGTCTGCCCCGCGGCATCGAAGGGCTGCACTTCCACGTGCTGTGCGAGTCGCGTCCCGAGCACCTGCGGCTGGCGCTCGAGGCCGTCGAGCGGCACTTCGGCGAGTACCTCGACCACGTGCAGTGGCTCAACATGGGCGGCGGCCACCTGATGACCGCCTCGTGGTACGACTGCGACGCGCTGATCGCCCTGCTGCGCGACTTCAAGGCGCGCCATCCCCACCTGCGGCTCATTCTCGAACCGGGCAGCGCCTTCACCTGGCGCACGGGATACCTCGTCTCGACCGTGGAGGACATCGTCGAGAACGGCGGCGTGACGACGGCCATGCTCGACGTCTCGTTCGCCTGCCACATGCCCGACTGCCTCGAAATGCCCTACAAGCCCGCGATCGTCGGGGCGCACGAGCCCGCCGCGGGCGAGAAGCGCTGGCGCATGGGCGGCACGAGCTGCCTGGCCGGCGACTACTGCGGCGACTGGGCCTTCGACCACGACCTAAAGGTGGGCGAGCGCATCGTCTTCGAGGACATGATCCACTACACGATGGTCAAGACGACGATGTTCAACGGTGTGGCCCACCCCTCGATCGTCATCGCGCGCCGCGACGGCCGTATCGACCTCATCCGCGCATTCGGATACGAAGACTTCAAAAACCGCATGTCATAACCGCAAACAAATCGCAACACAAACAGAATAGATGGAAAAATTTGAACCTACCTCCTATACGCTCGAGTGCGTGGCCACGGGACGTGAATTTCCCGACGAGGGCTGGACGCTCGCCGATCCGCAGTGCAAGCCGCCGTCGCTCGTGCGCGCACGCTATGCCCGCAGACAGCTCGAAGTGAAACCCGCCGAGTGGGGCCTCTACCGCTTCTGCGACTGGATGCCCGTGCGTCGCATCCTGAAGGGGTCGTCGGCCCCCGTGACCTACCGCAGCAAGGGGCTGGCCGCACACCTCGGACTGGAGAATCTGTGGATCACCTTCAACGGCTACTATCCGGCCATCGGGGCGACGATGACGACCTGCTCGTTCAAGGAGACCGAGGCCTACACGGTCTGCGGCCGCACGGCCGAGGACGAGCAGCGCGTGCTGGTGGTTGCGTCGGCCGGCAATACGGCACGAGCCTTCGCCAAGGTCTGCTCCGACAACCATATCAAGCTGCTGCTGTCGGTACCCTATGACAACATCGGCGCCCTGTGGTTCGAGCAGCCGTTGGACCCCTGCGTGAAGCTCATCTCGTGCGAGAAGGGCGGCGACTATTTCGATGCCATCCACCTGAGCGACATCGCCCTCAAGACGCCGGGCTTCTATGCCGAGGGCGGAGCGAAGAACATCGCGCGCCGCGACGGCATGGCCTGCACGGTGCTCTCGGCCGTGACGACGATCGGCCGCATTCCGGACTACTATTTCCAGGCCGTGGGCAGCGGCACGGGCGCCATTGCCGCCTGGGAGGCCAACATGCGCCTCATTGAGGACGGCCGTTTCGGCAGCAACACGATGAAGCTGATGGTGTCGCAGAATGCCCCGTTCGTGCCGATGTACGACGCCTGGCGCGCCGATTCGCGCAAGATGCTGCCCTATGACGACGACAAGGCGCGCCGCGACGCGGAGATCATCGACGCCAAGGTGCTCTCGAACCGCCGGCCCCCCTACGGACTGGCCGGAGGCCTCTACGACGCGCTGAAGGCCACGAACGGCGAGATGTTCGTGGCGACGAACGCCCAGGCCCGCAAGGCCCGCAAGCTCTTCAAGGAGCTGGAGGGGGTCGACATCTACTCGGCGGCGGGTGTGGCGCTGGCTTCGCTCATCAAGGCCGTGGCCGACGGCAAGGTCGAGAAGGACGCCACGGTGATGCTCAACATCACGGGCGGCGGCGAGGAGCACTTCAAGGCCGAGAAGGAGCTGTGGTACCTCCAGCCGAGCCATGTCTTCCCGCTGGAGCCCGATCCGGACGATGTGGCGGCCCGCGTGAGCGCCCTGTTCGCATAGCGGGGGCCCGATTTCCGGGGAGACGCTTGGTCTCTTCGTTGAAAGTGCTATCTTTGCAGCGGTTTGGAACGCGGCGTGCAGCCGGACGTGTTCCGAACCGCTGAATTTTTTACCTAACCCAAATTTCAAACACTATGGAACACATCCAGACAAAACGGCTCCCCACAGGCGGGCGCTGGCGGCGCTGGGACCGCAAGGGCTGGTCGGCCTTTGCGAGCATGCACCGCTGCGTGACCATCGGGGTGCTCTGCGTCGGGATGTCGATCCTGCTGCTTGCACCGTGCGGTGCATCCGCGCAACCGGCCGACACGTCCGCCGTCATGAAGACGCTGCGCATACGTGAGGTCGGCATTTCGGGGCGACAAGCCGCCCCGACGCGGACCGTGCAGATGCAAACTCCGCTTTTCGACCGGAAGACCCAGGCCGCGGTGCCCCTCCAGACGCTGGAGGCCGCCCTGCGCCTCGCGCCGTCGGTCGATCTGCGCGAGCGCGGAAGCAAGGGCATGCAGGCCGACATCTCCATCCGGGGAGGCTCTTTCGACCAGACCATGGTCCTCCTGAACGGTATTGACTTTACGGACGCCCGCACAGGCCACCAGTCCCACTCGCTGCCCGTCGACCTCGACTGTGTGGCGGGCATCGACCTGCTGGACGGCGTGCCGGGCGTCGGCGCCTACGCCGGCGCGGTGAACATCCGCACGGCACCGCTGCGCCCGACTTACCTGCGTTTCGAGGGGGCGGGCGGACAGTACGGCTACGCCTACGCCAACCTTTCGGGTGCCGTGACGTCGGGCCGCTTCTCGGTGCTCGGCGCCGCGTCGTACCGCCGAAGCGACGGATACCGCCACAATACCGATTTCGATACCTACAACGCCTATGTGCGGACCACCTGCGAGGCGGAGCATGCGGGCTTCTTCGACCTGCAGGCCGGCTATCAGAACCGAGCCTTCGGGTCGAACGGCTTTTATGCCGCCTACAACCCCGACCAGTGGGAGGCGACCTCGACGGCGCTGGCGTCGCTGCGCTGGCTCAAGCGTCTCGGGCGCTTCTCGCTCACGGCCGCGGCGAGCTACCGCAAGAATTTCGACCGCTACGACTGGAAGCGCGGTACGGCGCTGAACCGTCACAATACGGACAACGCGGGTGCGAAGTTCTCGGCCGACTGCGCGTGGGCGGGCGGCTTGACGACACTCGGCGGCGACTATGCCTACAACCACATCTACAGCACGAACCTCGGCGAGGAGCTCCGGCATCCCCACGGCGAGTACACCCACGCCACGGCGCGCCACACGGGCAACCTCTACGTGCGGCACGCGAAGCAGTGGGCGCGTTTCGACGCGGCGCTCTCGGGCGGCGTGAGCCTCACGCCCTACGGACGTTCGGCGCTGTGGAGCCTTTCGGCGGGCTACCTGCCCGGCGGTGGGTGGCGCGTGAGTGCCGGGGCGTGGCAGTCGATGCGCCTGCCGACCTTCACGGATCTCTACTACTCGTCGCCCGCACAGATCAACAACCTCGACCTGACGCCCGAGCGGGCCGTCACGTGCCGCGTCGGGGCCGAATACACCCGCGGCCGGTGGAGCGCCTCGCTCAACGGCTACTACCGTGCCGGGCGCGACATCATCGACTGGGTCTGGCGCGAGGAGTTGAGCAACAAGTGGCATTCGGAGCAGACGAGCAAACTCGACACCTACGGCATCGAAGTGACGGGCGGCTATGCGGCCGCGGAGGGCTTCCTGCGCCGCGTCACGCTCTCGTATGCCTGGGTGACGACCGACCGCAACACGGACATCATCGCCAAGAGCGCCATGGACTACCTGCGCCACAAGGCGTCGGCACTCGTCGAGGTGCGCTTCTTGCGGCGCGTGACGCTCTCGCTCACGGGCACGCTCGCCGACCGCAACGGCAGCTACACGTACTATCCCGTCGTGAACGACTCGTCGGTTACGCAGACACGCGACTTCGAGCCCTGCTTCCTGCTCGACGGACGTCTGCAATGGGAGAAGGGCATCTGCCGGCTCTATGTCGACGCCACGAACATCACCGACTCGCGCCACTTCGACCTGGGAGGCATCCGCCTGCCGGGTCTCTGGGTGACGGGCGGCATGGTTCTGACCATCGGCAGGTGACCCGTCCCGCCTCCGGCTGCATCCCGGCCCGCCGCTTCGTGCGGCGGGCTTTCTGTTTTGTGCGTCAGACGCTTTTTTCGTTACGGTTTTTTATGTTTTGTTGCGGATTTTCGCTATATTTGAAGCAGTGAAATCCAATAACCGACCAATCCTATGGAAAAACGAATCGTAGAGTGTGTCCCCAACTTCAGTGAGGGCCGCGACAAGCATGTCATTGCGCAGATTACCGAGGCGATCGAGGCTGCCGGAGGGGTCAAGCTGCTCGACGTCGATCCGGGCGAGGCGACCAACCGCACGGTCGTAACCTTCGTCGGGTCGCCCGAGGCGGTCGTCGAGGCGGCGTTCCAGGGCGTGAAGCGGGCCGCCGAGCTGATCGACATGCGCAAACACAAGGGGGCGCACCCCCGCATGGGCGCCACCGACGTGCTACCGCTGATCCCCATCGCGGGCATCACGCTCGAGGAGTGCGCCGCGCTGTCGCGCAAGCTGGCCGAGCGCATCGCCGACGAACTGCACATCCCGACCTATTGCTACGAGGCGGCCGCCTTCACGCCCGAGCGGCGCAACCTGGCCGTCTGCCGCGCCGGGGAGTACGAGGCGCTGCCCGAGAAACTGGCACACAAGGAGTCGGCTCCCGACTTCGGGGCGCGCCCCTACGACGAGGGCGTCGCACGCACGGGTGCCACGACCGTCGGCGCGCGCGATTTCCTGATTGCCGTGAACTTCAACCTCAACACGACCTCCACGCGCCGCGCCAACGCCATTGCGTTCGACGTGCGCGAGAAGGGACGCCCCGTGCGCGAGGGCAATCCCATCACGGGCAAGATCGTGAAGGATGCCGCGGGCAATCCCGTCATGCAGCCCGGCACGCTCAAGGCCACGAAGGCCATCGGGTGGTTCATCGAGGAGTACGGCATCGCACAGGTCTCGATGAACATCACGAATATCTCCACGACGCCCCTGCATGTCGCCTTCGACGAGGTGTGCCGCAAGGCCGATGCGCGCGGTGTGCGCGTGACGGGCACCGAGATCGTGGGCCTCGTGCCGAAGCGGGCGCTGGTCGAGGCGGGCAAGTACTTCCTGCGCAAGCAGCACCGCTCGGTGGGCATCTCCGAAGAGGAGATCGTGCGCATCGCCGTCAAGTCGATGGGGCTGGACGATCTCAAGCCGTTCCGTCCCGAGGAGAAGGTGATCGAGTACCTGCTCGAGGCCGACGAACGCAGAAAGCGCCTTGTCGACATGACCTGCACGGGCTTTGCCGAGGAGACGGCCAGCGAGTCGCCGGCTCCGGGCGGCGGTTCGATCTCGGCCTACATGGGTGCGCTGGGCGCTGCGCTCGGCACGATGGTGGCGAACCTCTCGTCGCACAAGGCCGGCTGGGACGACCGCTGGGAGGAGTTCTCCGACTGGGCCGAGCGGGGGCAGGCGGTCATGACCGAACTGCTGCACCTGGTCGACGAGGATACCGACGCCTTCAACCGCATCATGAACGTCTTTGCCATGCCCAAGTCGACCGACGAGGAGAAGGCGGCGCGCAGCGCGGCCCTGCAGGAGGCGACGCTCTATGCCACGCAGGTGCCGCTGCGGACGATGCGCACGGCCGTGCGGGTCTTCGACATCGTGCGCGCCATGGCGGCCGACGGCAACCCCAATTCGGTTTCGGATGCCGGTGTGGGTGCCCTGGCGGCCCGCAGTGCGGTGCTCGGCGCACGCCTCAACGTGAAGATCAACGCCGCGGGCCTCAAGGACCGGGCCGTGGCCGATGCCCTCGTTGCCGAGGCCGAGCAGCTGGCCGCCGAGGCCGAGCGTCTCGAGAAGGAGGTCCTCACGATCGTAGAACAGAAAATCGGATAAACCATGACACGCGAAGAATTCCAGAACGATATCCGCGCGGGTATTCCCGACCGGCTGCCCGCCGCGAAACCCTATGACAGGCAGATCAACCATGCGCCCAAGCGCAAGGAGATTCTCACGGCCGAGGAGCAGGTGCTGGCGCTGAAGAACGCCCTGCGCTACTTCCCGGCCAAGCACCACGCCGTGCTGGCGAAGGAGTTTGCCGAGGAGCTGCGCCGCTACGGCCGCATCTACATGTACCGCCTGCGTCCCGACTACGAGATGTATGCGCGGCCGATCGACGAGTATCCGGCCCGCTGCCGGCAGGCCGCGGCCATCATGATGATGATCCAGAACAACCTGGACAAGGCCGTGGCGCAGCATCCGCACGAGTTGATTACCTACGGCGGCAACGGCGCCGTCTTCCAGAACTGGGCGCAGTATCGCCTGACGATGAAGTACCTCTCGGAGATGACCGACCGCCAGACGCTGGTCATGTATTCGGGCCATCCGCTGGGGCTCTTCCCGTCGCATCCCGACGCGCCGCGCGTCATCGTGACCAACGGCATGGTGATCCCCAACTATTCGAAGCCCGACGACTGGGAGCGCTTCAACGCCCTCGGCGTCTCGCAGTACGGGCAGATGACCGCCGGGTCCTACATGTACATCGGCCCGCAGGGCATCGTCCACGGCACGACCATCACGGTGCTCAACGCCGCACGCAAGCGCTTCACCGAGGGACGCACCGACACGCGCGGCATGCTCTTCGTCTCGTCGGGTCTGGGCGGCATGTCGGGCGCACAGCCCAAGGCGGGCAACATCTCGGGCGTGGTGAGCGTCATCGCCGAGATCAACCCCAAGGCAGCGCAGAAGCGCTACGACCAGGGGTGGGTCGACGAACTGCACGACTCGCTCGACGAGCTGATCCCGCGCATCCGCCGCGCCGTGGCCGGCCGGGAGATCGTCTCGCTGGCCTACGTGGGCAACATCGTGGACCTGTGGGAGCGGCTCGCCGCGGAGCAGATTCCCGTGGACCTCGGTTCGGACCAGACCTCGCTGCACAATCCGTGGGCGGGCGGCTACTACCCCGTGGGGTTGAGCTACGAGGCGTCGAACAAGATGATGGCCGAGGAGCCGGCCCGCTTCCGCGAGTGCGTGCAGGAGTCGCTGCGCCGGCAGGTCGACGCCATCAACAAGCTGACGGCCCGCGGCATGTACTTCTTCGACTACGGCAACGCCTTCCTGCTGGAGGCCTCGCGTGCCGGGGCTGCGGTGATGGGCGAGGGCGGACGCTTCCGCTATCCCTCCTACGTGCAGGACATCATGGGCCCGATGTTCTTCGACTACGGCTTCGGTCCCTTCCGCTGGGTCTGCACGTCGGGCAAGCCCGAGGACCTCGAGATGACCGACCGCCTGGCCACCGAGGTGCTGGAGGAGATTCGCAGCACGGCACCCGCGGAGATCTGCGGACAGCTCGACGACAACATCCACTGGATCCGCGAGGCCGGGCGCAACCGCCTGGTCGTGGGTTCGCAGGCCCGCATCCTCTATGCCGACTGCGAGGGCCGCACGAAGATCGCGCTGGCCTTCAACCGGGCGATTGCCGACGGGCGCCTCTCGGGCCCCGTGGTGCTGGGACGCGACCACCACGACGTCTCGGGCACCGACTCGCCCTACCGTGAGACGTCGAACATCTACGACGGATCGAACCGCACGGCGGACATGGCCGTGCAGAACGTCATCGGCGACTCGTTCCGCGGCGCGACGTGGGTCTCGATTCACAACGGCGGCGGCGTGGGCTGGGGCGAGGTCATCAATGGCGGCTTCGGCATGGTGATCGACGGCTCGGAGGATTCCGAGCGGCACATCCGCGAGATGCTCTTCTGGGACGTGAACAACGGCATCGCGCGCCGCAGCTGGGCCCGCAACGAAGGGGCCATGTCGGCCATCCGCCGCGAGATGGAGCGCACGCCCGGCCTGCAGGTCACGATGCCCAACCTGGCCGACGAGGAGCTGATCCGCAAGGCACTCAACGAATAACCCTGAAAAAGAGAATTACCCATGGAATACCACCATATCAGTTCGGAGCACCTCTCGATGGAGCGTGTCCGCGAAATCATCGAACGCCGCCTCCCGCTTGCATTGAGCGACGACGCCCGGCAGCGCATCGTCCGCTGCCGCGAGTACCTCGACCGCAAGATGGAGCACTCTGACAAGCCGATCTACGGCATCACCACGGGCTTCGGCTCGCTCTGCAACATCTCGATCGACCACGACTCGCTGGCGCAGCTGCAGCGCAACCTGGTCATGTCGCACGCCTGCGGCACGGGCGAGCGCGTCCCCTCGGAGGTCGTGCGGCTGATCCTGCTGCTGAAGATCCAGTCGCTCGCCTACGGCCATTCGGGCGTGCAGCTGGCGACGGTCGAGCGGCTCGTGGAGTTCTACAACCACGACATCCTGCCCGTTGTCTACCAGCAGGGATCGCTCGGTGCCTCGGGTGACCTGGCGCCGCTGGCCCACATGAGCCTGCCGCTGCTGGGGCTGGGTGAGGTCGAGTTCCGCGGCGAGGTGCGCCCGGCGGCCGACGTGCTGCGCGAGATGGGCTGGGAGCCCATCGAGCTCAAGTCGAAGGAGGGGCTGGCGCTGCTCAACGGCACGCAGGTGATGAGCGCCTTCGGCGTGTGGTCCGTGATCCGGGCGCGGCAGTTGAGCGAGTGGGCCGACTGCATCGGCGCGCTGTCGCTCGACGCCTTCGACGGACGCATCGAGCCCTTCTGCGACGAGGTGCACCTGATCCGCCCCCACAAGGGACAGCTCACGACGGCACGCAACTTCCGCCGCCTGCTCGAGGGCAGCGAGCTCATCAAGCGCGAGAAGACCCACGTGCAGGACCCCTATTCGTTCCGCTGCATCCCGCAGGTGCACGGTGCCTCGAAGGATACGATCGACTACGTCGAGAGCGTGCTGACGACCGAGATCAACAGCGCGACGGACAACCCGACGGTCTTCCCCGACGAGGACATGGTCGTCTCGGCCGGCAACTTCCACGGGCAGCCCATCGCGCTGGCGATGGACTTCCTGGCCATCGCGCTGGCCGAGTTGGGCAACATCTCCGAGCGGCGCATCTACAAGCTGATCTCCGGAACGCGCGGCCTGCCGTCGTTCCTGGTGGCGAAGCCGGGCCTGAACAGCGGTTTCATGATTCCGCAGTACACCGCGGCGTCGATCGTCAGCCAGACCAAGGGGCTCTGCATGCCCGCGTCGGTCGACTCGATCCCCTCGTCGCAGGGGCAGGAGGACCACGTGAGCATGGGCTCGAACGCCGCGACGAAACTCTACCGCGTGGTCTGCAACACGGAGCGCGTGCTGGCCATCGAACTCTTCAACGCCGCGCAGGCGATCGAGTTCCGCCGTCCGGCCCGCACGTCGCCGCTGCTCGAGGGGCTGGTTGCCGACTACCGCCGCCACGTCCCGTTCATCGACAACGACTCGGTGATGTATCCGCACATCGCCGCCTCGATCCGCTTCCTGCAAGATGAGACTGCGCGTTGACAACATCGCCCGCATCGTCGGGATGGAGAGCCGGGGCCGCCTGCGGCTCTGCGGCGGGGAGATGGACCGCATGGAGTCGCTCGACGACGCCTGGCTGCTGGCCGTCGACGGGCGCATCGCCGCCTTCGGGCGCATGACGGAGGAGCGGCCTGCGGCCGACCGCGTGGTGGATGCCGCGGGCGGGATGCTCTTCCCGTCGTTCTGCGACTCGCATACCCACCTGGTCTATGCCGGGAGCCGCGAGCAGGAGTTTCTGGACAAGATTCACGGCTTGAGCTACGAAGAGATTGCCCGGCGCGGCGGCGGCATCCTCAATTCGGCCGACCGCCTGCACGCCGCCTCCGAGGAGGAGCTCTACGACGCGGCGATGCGGCGCGTGCGCGAGATCGCCGCGATGGGCACGGGCTGTGTCGAGATCAAGAGCGGCTACGGTCTTTCGACGGAGGACGAGCTGAAGATGCTGCGCGTCATCCGCCGCATCCGCGAGACGGTGCCGCTCGAGGTGCGCGCGACGTTCCTCGGGGCGCATGCCGTGGCCCGCGCTTATGCGGGGCGGCAGGCGGAGTATGTCGATCTGGTCTGCCGCGAGATGCTGCCCGCCGTGGCGCGCGAGGGGCTGGCCGACTTTGTCGACGTCTTCTGCGACGAGGGCTTCTTCACGGTGGAGGAGACGGCCCGCATCCTCGGGGAGGCTGCCCGCTACGGGCTGCGCCCGAAGATACATGCCAACGAGCTGGCCGTCTCGGGCGGCGTGCAGCTCGGCGTGCGCTGCGGCGCCCTCTCGGTCGACCACCTCGAACGCATCGGAGCCGCCGAGATCGAGGCGCTGCGCGGCAGCGACACCGTGCCGACGATGCTGCCCGGCGCGGCCTTCTTCCTCGGCATGAGCTACCCGCCGGCCCGCGAGATGATCCGCGCGGGGCTGGGTGTGGCCCTCGCTTCGGACTACAACCCCGGCTCGTCGCCCTCGGGCAACATGCGCATGGTGATGGCGCTCGCCTCGATCCGCATGCGCATGACCCCGACCGAGGCGCTCCATGCCGCGACGCTCAACGGCGCCTGCGCCCTGGATTTGAGCCGCGATTTCGGGTCGATCTCCGTGGGCAAGGTCGCCAACTTCTTCCTCACGGAGCCGATGCCGTCGTTCGAATTCTTTACCTACGCCTACCAGACGCCGCTCATCGCGCGGACCTTCCTGCGCGGTGAGGAGTTTGTGGCGTGACGCACCTGCGTGCGGCCCTGTGCGGGCCGTCTGCATCCATGCGGGTCTCCGGTTGCCGGGGACCCGCTTTTTTGTACGGAACGGTTCGGCGGATGGCTTGGCGGACGGCGAAAGAAGCTCCGGGCGTGGCGGCAAGGTGAGACGGTGCGGAGTAGTGCAGCCCCGGTCGTCGCCGGAGGGGGTGTTGGCACGGAGCCGGGCGGGGTGATGCAGCCCGACTGTTGGCGGAGGGGGCGTTGGGTCGGAAAAGGGAGAAGCCGCGGCGGCAGGGTAGTACGGGCTTGGTTGTTGCGGGAGAGGGGGTGTTGGCACGGAGCGGAGCGGGGTGGTGCGGGCCCGGTCGTTGCCGGAGAAGGTGTTGAAAGCGGAGCGGAGCAGGCCGCGGGCGGCAAAGCGGTGTCGGTGCGGGAGGTCAGACCTTGACCGTGGGGATGTCGTCGAGGTCGGTGGTGTAGTTCTTCGAGAGGTGTCCGCGGTTCATTTTCAGCGGCGCAAGGCCCTGCGACGCCACGACGATGCGTCCGCGGCCGAACTGCCGGTTGGCGGCATCGACGGCCTCCATCAGGCGGTTGTGGCGCGCCCGGTCCACCGGGTCGAACAGGTCGGTCTGCGTGCCGATGCGGTCGCTCAACTCCGAAAAGATCACCCCGGCCTTCTTGTAGCCGTAGCCGCGGCGGAAAATCTGCCGCAGGACCCCGGCAGCCAGCGGCACGAGCTCCAGCGTGTCGTCCGTGGCGACGGCCGGGCGCACGGTGCGGCTCTCGAAATACTGGGGCAGCTCCTCGCGGTGGCGGTTCGTGTAGATGTAGACGGTGACCTCGCCGCAGAGGCTGCTCTGGCGCCGCAGTTTCTCGGCGCACATCGCCGCAAAGGTCGCCACCGAGCTGTGCAGCTCGTCGTAGTCGGTCAGCTCGTGGGCGAAGCTGCGCGAGACGGAGATCTGCTGCCGCTGCCGCGGGGCGTTCTCGAAGTCGATGCACGCCTCGCCCTGCAGTTCGCGCCACATGCGCACGCCCGGGAGGTTCATCCGCGCGCGCACCCATCCTTCGGGCCGCTGCACGAAGTCGTAGGCCGTGACGACGCCCGCCTGCTCGAGCATGCGCAGGTGCCGCCGCCCCACGCCCCAGACATCGCCGATCGGAAAGCGGCGCAGCACCTTCTCGATGTCCGCCGGGCGGTACATCAGGCAGCTGCCGTCGAGCCGCGGATAGTGCTTGCAGAGTTTCGAGGCGATCTTGGCCAGCGTCTTGGTCGGGGCGATGCCGATGCTCACGGGGATGCCCGTGTTGCGCTGGACGGTGCGGCTGATGCGGTGGCCGAGCGCGTCGAGCTCCTCCGTCGCGATGCCCCGCAGGTCGAGGAACGCCTCGTCGATCGAGTAGACCTCGGCTGCGGGCACCAGCTGCCGCAGCGTCCGGATCACGCGGCGCGACATGTCGCCGTAGAGCACGAAGTTCGTCGAGAAGGTCGCCACGTCGTGCTGTCGGATGACCTCGCGCAACTGGTAGAAGGGCTGGCCCATGCGGATGCCGAGCGCCTTGGCCTCGTTCGAGCGGGCGATGACACATCCGTCGTTGTTCGAGAGCACGATCACGGGACGTCCGTTCAACTCGGGACGGAAGACACGCTCGCACGAGGCGAAGAAGTTGTTGCAGTCGCAGAGTCCGTACATGGCCGTGGCCCGCATCGGGCGTTCAGATTTTCTTGATGGCGTAGGTGACCACGCCCCAGATGGCGAAGTCGTTGTCGCGGCTCACCTCGATGGGGCGGTAGCGGGGGTTGGCCGGCATGAGCGTCAGGCGGTCACGGCCCATGCGCACGCGCTTGAGCGTGAACTCCCCGTCGAGGAAGCAGACGGCCACGCAGCCGTCATAGGGCTCAATCGACTTGTCGACGACCAGCAGGTCGCCGTCGTCGATGCGGTCGTCCTTCATCGAGTCGCCGCTCACACGCACGAAGAAGGTCGACGCCGCATTGCGGATGAGCGTGCGGTTCAGGTCGATCGACGGCTCGAGGAAATCCTCGGCCGGCGAGGGAAAGCCCGCCGAGACGCCGCTCGCGGCGAGCGGCACGTCCGCCTGCGTCGAGGTGTCGGGCGTGATGATTTCGAGACGGAGTTCCTCCTCCTGCATGTCTTCCTCCTGCATGGCTTCTGTTCGTTGGACGGTGACGGCCGTGACGCTGTAAAATCCGGGCCCCGGCGCCCTTGTCCCGCGGGTCGGGACCGGACGGCGGGCCGGCTGCGGGTCAGATGCCGGTGATCTTCTTGATTTCGTTGAGTTTGTTGAGCGCCTCGATCGGCGTCAGCGTGTTGATGTCGATACCCTTGATCTGGTCGCGTATCTGCACCAGCACGGGGTCGTCCAGCTGGAACATCGACAGCTGCATGTTCTGCGGCACGGCGCTTTCGGCCGCCTCGCGCACGGCGTGCGCCGTGTGGCGCTTCCCGCGTTCGCGGGGGCTGCGGCTCGGGACGATCTCGTTGTTGCCGTAGACCTGCTCGAGGTTGCGCAGAATCTCGTCGGCCCGCGCCACGACCGAGGCCGGCATGCCCGCCATGCGCGCCACGTGGATACCGAACGAGTGCTCCGTGCCGCCGCGCTCGAGCTTGCGCAGGAAGACGATCTGGTTGCCCATCTCCTTGACCGTGACGTGGTAGTTCTTCACGCGCGGACACATCTGCTCCATCTCGTTGAGTTCGTGGTAGTGCGTGGCGAAGAGCGTCTTGGCATGAGCCGTGGGGTGGTTGTGCAGGTATTCGACCATGGCCCAGGCTATCGAGATGCCGTCGTAGGTCGACGTGCCGCGCCCGATCTCGTCGAGCAGCACGATGCTGCGCTCCGAGATGTTGTTCAGGATGCTCGCCGACTCGAGCATCTCGACCATGAAGGTCGACTCGCCCTGCGAGATGTTGTCCGAAGCCCCGACGCGCGTGAAAATCTTGTCCACGACGCCGATGTGCGCCGATTTGGCCGGGACGAACGAGCCCATCTGCGCCATGAGGATGATGAGGGCCGTCTGCCGCAGCAGGGCCGATTTTCCCGACATGTTGGGACCCGTGATCATCATGATCTGCTGCTGCTTGTCGTCGAGCATCACGTCGTTGGGGATGTACTCCTCGCCGACGGGCATCAGCGTCTCGATGACCGGGTGCCGCCCGGCGCGGATGTCGATCACGCTGCCCTCGTCGAGCTCCGGGCGCACGTAGCGCCGCTCGCAGGCGATGCGCGCGAAGGATTGCAGGCAGTCGATGCGCGCCACGGCTGCGGCGTCGCGCAGCAGCACCGTGAGCGATCCGCAGATGTAGGCCATCAGTTCGGCATAGAGCCGCTGCTCGATGACGAGCATCTTCTCCTCGGCGCCCAGAATCTTCTCCTCGTACTCCTTGAGCTCCTCGGTGATGTAGCGTTCGGCGTTGGCAAGCGTCTGCTTGCGGATCCACGTCCCGGGCACCTTCTCCTTGTGGGCGTTGCGCACCTCGATGTAGTAGCCGAAGACGTTGTTGTAGCTGATCTTCAACGACGGGATGCCCGTCGCCTCGCTCTCGCGCTGCTGGATGCGCGCGAGGTAGTCCTTGCCGTGCAGGGCGATGCGGCGCAGATCATCGAGTTCGGGATCGACACCGTCGGCGATGACGCCGCCCTTCTGTATCTGGTTGTTCTGCGGATCGGGGTAGATGTCGCGGGCGATGCGCTCGCGCACCGCCGTGAGGGGGTCGATCCCGCCGGCCAGTTCGTGCAGCCGTTCGCAGTCGGTGGATTCCAGCGCCGCCTTGAGCAGTTCGAGCGCCGCGAGCGAGTTCTTGAGCTGCACCAGCTCGCGGGGCGTCACGCGCGAGGCCGCGATGCGCGAGGAGATACGCTCCAGGTCGCCGATCATCGCCACCTGCTCGCGCACGGCGTCGGCCAGCTCCGCGTCGCCGGTGAAGCGCTCGACGACGTCCAGCCGCCGGTTGATCCGCGCCGTATCCATGATCGGCATGGCGATCCAGCGCTTGAGCAGCCGTCCGCCCATCGGCGTGAGCGTGCGGTCGATCACCTCGGCGAAGCTGCTCTTCTCCTGCGCGCCGTTCGAGGCGAAGAGCTCCAGGTTGCGGATCGTGAACTTGTCGACCCAGACGTAGTCGTTCTGGTCGAGGCGCGCGATCGAGCGGATGTGGCCCGTGTCGCGGTGCTCGGTGAATTCGAGGTAGTGGAGGATGGCGCCGGCGGCCGAGATGCCGCTCGTCATGTGGTCGACGCCGAATCCCTTGAGCGAGGAGGTGCCGAACTGTTTGCAGAGCTTCCCGCGGTTGACCTCCTCCGTGAAGACCCATTCGTCGAGCCGGTAGGTATAGTGCTTCGAGCCGAAAGCCCCGGTGAAGCGCTCCTCGCAGCCGCGCTGGTAGATGATCTCCTTGGGCGCGAGGTTCGAGATGAGCTTGTCGATGTAGGTGTCCGACCCTTCGGCCACGTAGAACTCGCCCGTGGAGATGTCCAGAAAGGCCGCGCCCGTCGACCTGCGGCCGAAGTAGACCGAGCCGAGGTAGGTGTTCTCCTTGTTGGCGAGGATGTTGTCGCCCAGTACGACGCCGGGGGTCACCAGCTCGATGACGCCGCGCTTGACCAGCCCCTTGACGAGTTTCGGGTCCTCGAGCTGCTCGCAGATGGCCACGCGCTCGCCCGCGCGCACCAGCTTGGGCAGGTAGGCGTCGATGGCGTGGTAGGGGAATCCCGCCAGTTCGACGTAGGAGGCGGCGCCGTTGGCGCGGCGCGTGAGCGTGATGCCCAGGATGCCGCTGGCCTTGATCGCGTCGTCGCCGAACGTCTCGTAGAAGTCGCCCACGCGGAAGAGCAGGATGGCGTCGGGATGCACCGCCTTGATGGCATAGTACTGCTTCATGAGCGGTGTCTCGACATATTTTTTGTTGTCGGTTTTCTTTTCCGGAGTCACTGCGGTGATCGTGTTGGTTTATCCCTACAAAGATAGCGGAATATTTCGCAAAACGTGCCGCGCGCGATTCAAAAATATTTTCGCACCGCCCCTCCGTTGGGCAAAGGAAAACGGGCCGTACACGAGTACGGCCCGTTTCCGGTGCACTCTCCGGGGATCGCATTGCGCGCCTCCCCGGGAGTCGGGATGTCGGGCTTCTGTCCGTTCCGGTTCCTCCCGTTAGCGGGACGCGGGGCGCGCCTGCGACAGCTTGACGGCCTTTTTCACGGCTGCGGGGGCAGGTGCGGCCGCAGGGCGCAGGTTCACACCGGCGGACGAGGCCGAGAACATCATGCCCGTGTAGCTGACCTTCACCGAGAAGTCGCCCGACTTGGCGTCGACCGTCACGGTGTAGAACATCGACATGTCGTCGCCCATGATCGTGATCGTGCCCGACTCCAGCAGGGCATACTGCTCGAATTCCATCGTTTCCTCGTTCAGCAAGGCGTAGAACGACGGGTTGAGCGTCGAGGTGATGCGTCCGGCGATGGCCGTGCGGGCCTGGTTCGTATTGTTGATCTCATAGGTTCCGGAGATGGCTTCTCCGTGGGGGAACCACACGTCGAGGTAGAGCTGTTTCATCGACTCGTAGTCGCTGAGCATCACCGTGGCCTGGTCGAGTCCCGAGCCCTCGGGCGTCTCGCCCCAGTTCGAGTAGAAGGCCGAGGTCATGCCGCCCAGCGTCGTGTCGACGTCCTCGGTAATCGTCGCCGAGGGATTGCCCGCGAAGTCGAAGCGGTATTCGGCCACGCTGGTCGTGATGCCGTCCTCATAGCCTGCCGCCACGACCACGTTCTCGCCGACCGTGGCCTTGAGGATCATGCTCGTCGAGACGGGACCCACAAAGAGGCTCTCTTCCAGAATACTCTCTTCGATGTAGGTCTCCACGAGGTCCTTGATGCACTCCTCGGCCGAACCGTTGAAGTACTGCTGGTAGTCTTCGGCCGAGAGCAGGCCCCATACGTAGTTCTCTTCACCCGACGGCGTGAGCGTGAGCTTGTAGGTCTCGGGATCGTAGGCGATGTCGAACGTCATGCCCGAGTGCTCGACGTCGAGTGTCGTGAACTCCTTGATGACCGAGATGTCGGACGTGACCTTGCCCTGCAGGTTGACGCCGCAGGCCCATACGCAGTACTCCGTCAGCGGATTGAGCGTCTGGTATTCGAACTCCGCAATGCCTTTGCTGGCAATGGCCAGCTCCATCAGCTCCTCGAGCTAGGAGACCTGGCCCGCTTCGATGTAGCGGTCGGCGTACTCCTGCACCATGGCCTCGAACCGGTCGATGAGCGCCTGCTGGTTGTCGGCATACTGTGCCTCGTACTCCGACTTGGCCATTACGTCGAAATAGTAGTAGTCCGTGTAGCCGTCGATCGGCGAGACGATGACCTTTGCCGACGAAGCCGTGATGTCCGTCACGTCGCAGGCGAAGGAGAGTTCGGTATCCGGTTCGGGGTCGGGGTCCGGTTCCGGCTTGTCCGAATCGTTGTCCTTGTCGCATGCGGCAAGCATGCAGACCGCGGCGAAGGCTGTCAGACCGTACCGCAGAAAGAGGATAATTTGTTGGTGTAAAGCATGATTTGATTGATTTGTGGTTAATGATGATGTGGAATTTGGGGCATGAAGTGTCAAGGAACCGTCCGTTCCGTCGAGTGGTGTTCGCGGAGTCCGCAGCGGGAACACCGGCATTTACACCACAAAAATAAGCATTTCCGGCCGGAATACCTATCCCGAATATGTCTGTTTTTCGAAAAAAATGTTCATACAGGGATTTCCGACACACGGAACAGCCCGTTTCCGCCGCTCTGTCAGAGGATTCCCGCTTCGGTGAAGACACGCCGGTAATATGCGGCCTTCCACTCCACGGGCCGCGGATAGGCGCGCGACGAGGAGGGCATGCGCCACAGGGTCAGCTCCCGGCCGGCGTATGCGAAGGCCGTACTGCACCCTACGGGCGGTTCGCCGCACCCCGTGATGCGGCAGAGCGTGTCGGTGGCCTTCTGCCCCGTGGTGACGATCGTCCGGCACGAGGGAATAGCCCCGAGCAGGGCGGAGAGGTCCACCTCGCGCACGACCTGAAGAAAATTGTCCGAAGCGTTGTCCTTCAGTCGGATGACCTCCTCGGCCGTGTCGTAGAGCGCGATGCCCCGTTCGCGGCAGAAGGCCTCGATGCGCGGCTGGTCGAAGCGGCGGCCGTCCGCCGTGAGGAAGTACGCCTTGTCGCCCGCGGCCAGCAGCCCCACGATGCGCCACATGTCGTTCTGGAGGTTGGGGTAGAAGAACTCCATCGACCAGCGCCTGCGCTGCGGCGGGAAGCTGCCCAGCATCAGCAGCCGGGCGTTCTCCGGCAGGAAGGGCCGGAGCGGATGTTGTTCGCTATTCATAGAAAGCCTTGTCGAAATTGACCAGATAGAGCCGCTCCGTGGCGCGCGTCAGGGCCGTGTAGAGCCAGCGGAGCATGTCGCGCGTCATCGGCTCCTCGCCGAACAGGCAGCGGTCCACGAAGACCGCCTTCCACTGCCCGCCCTGCGCCTTGTGGCACGTGACGGCATAGGAGAACTTCACCTGCACGGCATTGAAATGGGGGTTTTCGCGAATCTCCTTGAACCGCTTGATCTTGCTCCGGATGTCGAGATAGTCCTTCTCGACCTCGTAGAAGAGCCGCGTGGACTCCTCGCGCGTGAGCGACGGCGACTCCGACGCGATCGTGTCGAGCAGAATCTTGCACTCGAGCTCCGTGTCGTCGTAGTCCGGAAACTCCAGCACGGCATTGGCGAAGCGGAAGCCGTAGAACTCCTCGAAGCGCCGCAGCCGTTTCAGGCGGGCGATGTCGCCGTTGGCGATGAAGTT
Source organism: uncultured Alistipes sp. (assembly GCF_949296715.1). Taxonomy (GTDB): domain Bacteria; phylum Bacteroidota; class Bacteroidia; order Bacteroidales; family Rikenellaceae; genus Alistipes. The sequence goes on from NZ_CASFQD010000010.1 coordinate 23,457, forward strand.
CATCGGGCACCCCTCCGTGCGCTCCGGATAGTAGTAGTTGTTCTTCACGATCATGAGCATGTCGCCGCTCTCGATCTCCTCCTCGGCGCAGAGCACGTTGCGGCGGATGCCCTCGTTGTAGCGGTTGGCGCGCTTGTTCGAGCGTGTGATGACGATCGTCTCGTCGCGCCCGTAGCGGGCATAGCAGTCCTGGAGCTTCTCGAGGAACTCGCCGCCCTCGACCGCCTCGATGTCGGGGAATCCCATTTCGAAACGCGGGATTTCGTGGATGCCCCGTTCGAGCATGCAGCGCACGAGTGTGGCGTTGAAGAGGATGCCCGACTGCGCCTCCTGCCGCACGACCTCGTCCATCGTGCCGTAGACCACCTCGCCGAAGGCGCGCATGGCGTTTTCGTCGAGCGCCGGGCTGAAGTCCGAACCCACGGGTGGCAGCTGGGCGCTGTCGCCGACCAGCACGAGACGGCAGGCACGGCCGCTGCGGACATACTGTACGAGATCCTGCAGCAGCGACCCGCTGCCGAAGAGCGCCCCGTCGGATGCGCCGTCGGAGAGCATCGAGGCTTCGTCGACGATGAAGACCGCATCGCGCTCGGGATTGGGGTTGAGCGAGAATTTCGATTCGTAGTCGGCATTCGTGCGCTGGCGGTAGATGCGTTTGTGTATCGTGAGGGCCTTTTCATGTGCGTATTGCGCCAGCACCTTGGCAGCACGGCCCGTGGGGGCCAGCAGCACGGGCTTGATGCCCAGTTCCTTGAGCGCCCCGACCAGCGCCGCGATCAGCGTCGTCTTGCCCGTTCCGGCATAGCCGTTCAGTACGAAAATCCGTGAAAAATCGTCATCGGCGATGTATTCGGACAATTTTTCTATGATTTTTTTTTGCCCAGGGGTTGTTTCGAAACAAATTTTGGCGTAAATTTGGGTCGCAATACGTGTACTAAACATCGTGTCGGATTTATTCAGCACAAAATTAACAACAAATATTAATTTAAAATGAAAAAACTCATCCAAATCATTCTTGCTGTAGCCATCGTGGGCCTGGTCTACGTCATCTACGACCAGATCTCGACCCCGATCCGTTTCGAACAGGAGCTGAAAACGAAGAAGGCTCAGGTCATCGATCGTATCAAGGATATCCGTACCGCACAGCGCGCATTCAGAACCAAGTACAAGCGCTTCACCGGCAGCTTCGATACGCTTGCCGCTTTCGTGCTGAACGATTCGCTGGTGCTTGAGCGCAAGATTGTCGACGAGGACGACTCGGTCGGTATGGCCATGCTGAAGAAGGCGGGCAAGAAGAATGTCGAGGAGTTCACCGTAGCGGTCATCGATACGATTTTCGCTCCGAAGAAGCTCTCGGCTGCGGATGTCAATGCGTTCCGCTTCATCCCCGGAACCGGCGACAAGGCCCAGTTCATCATGGAGGCTGGCTCCACCACCGCATCGGGTGTGACGGTTCCCATCGTGGAGTGCCGTGCCCCCTACAAGATGTTCCTCGACACGGTTGAGTTCCGTCAGGATATCATCAACCTGATCGACGACGAGGTGAACAATTACAACCGCTATCCCGGTGTGAAGTTCGGTTCGATGGATGCTGCCAACAATGAAGCAGGCAACTGGGAGTAATCCTTCGAATTCCGTCAATAAGGTGTCCATTCAGCTCTCGTTGGATGGACACTCTTTTTCGTTGTCGGAACCGAATGCGGAGTTTCCGGGCAATGATCCCGTGGAGATCGAACTGCTGACCCCAAAGACGGTACTCGTGCCTGCGGAGCTTTTCGACCGGGCGCAGGGCGCGGAGCTCCTTGCGGCCGGGGGGCTTGCCCCGACCGACGGGGAGTGTGTCGTGTGCAGCGCCTCCGTGCGGGAGACTGTCGCCGTGATGGCCCTGCCCGCTCCGGCCGCGGCCTCCGTTGCCGAACGGTTCGGCTCGCGGGCATCCTTTACGACGCCGCTGCTGCACGGCCCCGAAACGGAAAGGCCGGCCGTGTGGCTTTGTCGGCGCGGGGGGCTGCTCTATGTCCGGGTGTACGATCCGGCGCTGCAGCTGGCCGAGGTGATCCCTGCGGCGGAGGATGCCGACGTGCTCTATTTCATCGAACGTCTCGGTGCCGCCTTCCCGCTTGCGGAGTATGTATTGCACGCTGCCGGCGATGATGCGGCCCGGTTGCGCAGGTTGCTCGGAAAGATGTTCAAGGAATCGGTATGCGAATAGTCAGCGGCAAATACAAGGGCCGGGCGATCAATCCGCCCCGGAATCTGCGGGCCCGACCCACGACGGACTTTGCAAAGGAAAACCTCTTCAACGTCCTGGGCAACCTGGTGGACTTCGAGGAGTGCGACGTGCTGGACCTCTTTGCGGGTACGGGGTCGATCAGCTACGAGTTCGCCTCGCGCGGGGCGCGGAGTGTCACGTCGGTGGAGATCAATCCGGTGCATTACAATTTCATCCGGCAGACGGCCGCGCAGCTGGGCATCGAGCATCTCTACGCGGTCAAGGCGAATGTCTTTCTCTACCTGAAGAGCTGCACCAAGCAGTTCGACATCGTCTTTTCGGATGCTCCCTACGATCTGGAGGGCAGCGAGGCGGTTGTCGATCTGGTGCTGAAGGGCGACCTGCTGCGTCCGGGGGGCATTTTCATCTTCGAACATTCGAAAAAGATGGATTTTTCGTCCTGTGCGGAGTTTTGGCAATTAAGGAGTTACGGAAGCGTGCAATTTTCTTTCTTCAAAAAGGGGTGAAAAATATTGCTGATTCAAAAATTTATACTATCTTTGCACTCGCAATACCGAAAACGGTGCGTTAGTTCAGCTGGTTAGAATACGTGCCTGTCACGCACGGGGTCAGGGGTTCGAGTCCCCTACGCACCGCCAGCCGAAGGGAGGGGAGATGAAGCGACCGACCTCCGCTTGTAAAACAAGAGGTCGCCCAGCAATGGTGCGTTAGTTCAGCTGGTTAGAATACGTGCCTGTCACGCACGGGGTCAGGGGTTCGAGTCCCCTACGCACCGCAGAACGAGAAAACGAGATGGTTACAGCAACCGTCTCGT
>NZ_CASFQD010000011.1 GCF_949296715.1 uncultured Alistipes sp.
CCGGGCGCGACACGCAGCCGGCCGATCCGCTGCTGCGGGACAGCGTGCAGCAGGACAGCGTGCAGCGCGACACGGCCCGCCGTCCGCGCAAGGCCACGGCGTTCCTCGACGGCGCAATCGAGGGCAAGAGCACCGACTCGCTCGTCTACGACGTGCGCAACAAGCTGGTCTACATCTACAACGAGGGCGACGTCACCTACCAGAACAGCAACCTCAAGGCGGATTTCATGCGCATCAACATGACCGACAAGACGGTCTTCGCCTACGGCAAGCCCGACTCGCTCGACGGCAAGCCGATCGTCACCAAGCCGGAGTTCTCGGACGGGTCGGCCTCCTACCAGATGGACACGATCACCTACAACTTCGCCACCGAGAAGGCCAAGATCAAGGGCGTGGCGACGCAGCAGGGCGACGGCTGGCTCGTGGGCGGCAGCGTGAAGAAGATGCCCGACAACACGATCAACATCCAGGACGGCATGTACACGACGTGCGAGGAGACCGACCACCCGCACTTCTACCTGGCGATGACCAAGGCCAAGGTGCAGCCCGGCAAGAAGGTCATCACGGGCCCGGCCTATCTGGTCATGGAGGACGTGCCGATCTACTTCCTCGGCATTCCCTTCGGCTTCTTCCCGATCAACATGGGCCCCAAGTCGGGTCTGCTGATGCCCTCCTACGGCGAGGACGGCACGCGGGGCTTCTTCCTGCGCGACCTGGGCTACTACATCACGCTGGGCGACTACGCCGACCTGGCCGTCCGCGGCGGCTTCTATACGCTCGGTTCGTGGGAGGCCTCGGCCGCCTCGCGCTACATCAAGCGCTACAAGTACAGCGGCAGTTTCAACATCCAGTACTCGAACATCAAGACCGGAGAGAAGGGCGAACCCGACTACCTCAAGCAGAGCAACTTCCGCGTGCAGTGGACCCACTCGCAGGATGCCAAGGCCAACCCCGGCTCGACCTTCTCCGCCTCGGTGAACTTCGCCACGAGCGGCTACAACCGCTACTCGGCCAACACGCTCAACGACATTCTCTCGACGCAGACCAACTCGTCGATCTCCTACTCGAAGAGCTGGACGGGCACGCCCTTCTCGCTGTCGGCCAACATGGCCATCTCGCAGAACTCCTCGAACCAGACGATCTCGCTGACCCTTCCGACGGTGGTCTTCAACGTCTCGCGCATCTACCCCTTCAAGCGCAAGGAGAAGACGGGCAAGGACCGCTGGTACGAGAAGATTTCAATGCAGTACACGGGCAAGATGACCAACTCGGTGACCACGACCGAGAGCGAGATCTTCTCGAAAAAGACGCTCGAGGACATGAAGAACGGCATCGAGCACTCGATTCCGGTCTCGGCGTCGTTCAACGTCTTCAACTACATCAACCTCTCGCCGTCGTTCAACTACAACGAAAAGTGGTTCTTCAAGAAGGTCGAATACGAATGGAACCCGACGACCAACAAGATCGACACGATGGCCAACGACTACGGTTTCTACCGGCTCTACAACTACAGCATGAGCGTCTCGGCCTCGACGACCGTCTACGGCATGTACGACTTCACGAAGAAGAAGCGCGACCGCAAGATACAGGCCATCCGCCACGTGCTGACCCCCTCGATCGGCTTCTCCTACACGCCCGACTTCGGCGACTTCAAGTACGGCTACTACAAGTCGCTGCAGCGCGACTCGCTCGGCACGACGCAGACCTACTCGCCCTATGCGGTGAACGCCTACAGCGTACCGTCGTCGGGGCGCAACATGTCGATGAACTTCTCGCTGTCGCAGAACCTCGAGATGAAGGTGCTCTCGAAGCGCGACACCTCGGGCGTGAAGAAGATCAAGCTCATCGACGAGCTGCGCATCAGCGGCTCGTACAACTTCCTGGCCGACTCGATGCGGCTCTCGACGATCCCGATCTCGTTCCGCACGACGCTCTTCGGCAACTTCGGCATCAACCTCTCGGCGACGCTCGACCCCTACCGGCTGACGCCCGACGGCAAGCGCATCAACAAGCTCTTCTTCCCGGGCCGCATCGTCTCGACGGGCTGGTCGTTCGGCTATACGTTCAAGTCGCGCGACGACCGTTCGCAGACGGCCATCAACGACATCACGTCGATCCCTCCGGAGTACATGAACCCGTTTTACGACCCCTACGGCACGATGGACCCCGTACTGCGGCGACAGTACATGGCCCAAACCTACTATGACTTCTCGCTGCCGTGGAACTTCGGCTTCAACTATACGGTCAACTACTCGATCTCGACGGGCAACTACCCGCCCAAGGGCTACAAGAAGAACGTCACGCAGACCATCGGCTTCAACGGCTCGCTGAACCTCACGCCCAAGATGGGCATCACGTTCCAGGGCGGCTACGACGTCAAGACGAACCGGCTGACGACCTCGTCGGTCTCGATCACGCGCGACCTGCACTGCTGGCAGATGTCCTTCTCGTGGATACCTTTCGGCACCTACCGGTCGTGGAGCTTCAACATCGGCGTCAAGGCGGCGTCGCTCTCCGACCTGAAGTACGACAAGTCGCAGTCCATGTACGAAAACATGTACTGACCCCCCATACATATTTGTAAATACGGGCGGCGGACCTCCGCATGCCCCGCCCGGCCGCACCACGCCGCACGCCCTGACCGGCCTATCCCGGCTTTTTCCATTCAGTTTTTCGGCCTTTTCCGGCATTCTCCGGCATTCTCCCGTCCTGCGCGGCACCGACAGTCTTTTCTGCCGATTCCAGCCGTATGGGGCGTTTTTGCCGCATTCCGAACGTTCACATAAACCCGACACCGGGGAAAAAGCCCCGCTCGCAACGTGTGCCCGCACGCAGGACGCAGCAAAATCCCGCACCGGCTTACGTTCAGCCGACCGTCGCGGGCTCCGGCAGCGGCCGGGCCGGCAACGTATGCCGTTCGGGCAAAAACGTATCGGGACAGGACCACGACGGCATTTTCATCCGACGGCGCCCCCCGAACGCATGGCGTGCGGGAGATTCATTTCGTACATTTCACGTAAATTCATACAATTTTATACGTTTTTTAATTCGGTTTTTTCCCATTTTTTATTAGTTTTGTAAATCGACAGGAAAGCACTTCTTAAAAAATAAGGCTAAAAAACAAACCATCAAAAACCGAAAACACATGAAAAAACCTATCCTCAACTCAAGGGGGGGGGAATCTGGATATTCCGCCCCGACGCTTGAAATCCTCTCCGTCACGGTGGAGCAGGGTTTCGCAGCAAGTGAAAAGGAGTACTGGACCGACATCGATCCGTGGGACGATGAAACCGGCGAAGAAGTGGACTTCTATTAATCATGAACTCATCGAAAACAACCGTACTATGAAAAAGTATTCTCTTTTGATGGGTCTCATGTGCGCAGCACTGTCCATCACCAGTTGCTCGAAAGACAACACGGAAACATTTGACAAACCGAAAGGGTACGAATTCGAGCTCTACGCAGCTCCGCAAACCCGTACCGAAGTTGACGGTCTGGACATGAAGTGGAGCGCCAACGACGCCATGAACGTCTTCCACGCCCCGACCGGCACCACGAACTACAGCAGCAACGACCAGTTCACCCTGGCCGAAATCGAAAGCGGCCGCTTTACGGGCCTTATTACCGATACGGAATTTGATCCGAACGGCACCTATGACTGGTATGCAGTCTACCCCTACTCGAAATACATGGCATCCCCTGCCGAGAGCAACTCGGGAAGCTATTTTACGGTCGGCAGCGAAGCCGGCTCTGCGCAGCAGCAGACGGGTATTGACAATCAGGCTCACATCAGCGGCGAGAACATTCCGCTCTATGGAACGGCTACCGGGGTTACTGGATCGCCCAACCTGCAGATGCACCACATCACGACCCTTTTCCGGATCAATGTAACCAACTCCGGAAGTGCGGATCTGAATGTCACGAGCATCACACTCACCTCGGCCAGCGAGAACCTGATCGGTACCTACTATTTCGACATTACGGGAGCAGAACCGGTGCTGACCTCCAGCGGTGACAACTATGTATCCAAGACGGCTACGCTGAATGTTACCGACGGTATCGTTGCTCCGGATGCTACGGGCAGCTTCTACCTCGCTACGCGCGCCTTCACGGCTCCCGAGGGCGAGCAGCTGACGCTGACGGTTACGGCCAACGGCGAAACCGTCGAGAAGGTCGCCACCCTGTCGAAGGAGACCACCTTTGCCGCAGGCAAGATCAACAAACTGAAAGTCAACGTGGCAGCAGCTGCAGAGCAGGCTTCTACCTGGGAAAAGGTCACCTCGCTGGCTGACATCACGGCAGGCGAATACATCATTGCCAACGGAGACTACTTCCTGCCTACAACTACTACAGGCAGTAAAAATGCTCCCGTCCCGTATACGTTGGAATCACAGGGTATTTCTTTCGTTGCCGATTCATTCACCGGCATTGTCCCCGATATCGCCAAATGGACCTTCACGGGAACCAATACGGCCATGACCATTACGAACTCCGGCGGCGACTACCTGTACGGTACAAGTGCGAATAACGGCATTCGCGTAGGTACCACATCCGACATAACCTGGGCATTTGAGGTCTATAACGACGGATTCGCAATGAAGAACTCAAACGGTCGTTATTGCGCAATCTACGTGGCAAACGGCTCACCTCAGGATTGGAGATCATATACCAGCAAGAACCACAGCAACTATCAAATCAACGACGGTATTCTGTACCTTTACAAGAAGGGTGATGCTCGTTCCGCTCTTGAAACGCCGACCGGTGTAGAGGCCGTTGCAGAAGGAAATGAAGTTCTTGTAGGTTGGAAGCCTGTTGCTGGTGCTACCTCCTACACCGTATCGTTCGAGCCTGCAACCATCGAACCGAGAACAGTCCTTCATGACGATGCAAAGGCAGAATACAGCGAAATATTCGAGAACCTCGACTACGCTACGGAGTACACGGTTTCGGTGGTAGCCAACCCGGCAGACACCGAGAACTACAAGGCTTCGGCTCCCGCCACGGCTACATTCACCACGGGCGAAGACCCGAACCAAACGATCACCCCCATCGGAGAAATCACGACCGAGGGTAACTACACGGCAGAGGGTACAGTCGTAGCACGTGGTTCACAAGCCTACATCATTGCCGACAACACCGGAGCCATGATGGTTTACCACAACGGTAACGAGCGTGCCGTAGGCGAAAAGATTTCGATCTCTGGCGCTGTAGAGTTATATTCCAATGCAAATGGTTCATCGAAAAGCACACCGCAGTTTACGAATACCGCTACCGTAAAGGTTCTCTCGACAGACAACGTTTGGACATATAATCCGACCGCAATGGATGGTACAGCCATGGATGCGCTTCTTTCGGGTGAACTCGTATGTCAGGAAGTTCAGTTCGAGGGAAACCTTGAGATTAGCGGCAACTACATGAATGTAACTATTCCCGGTGCATCGACGGCAATCGGCTCGATCAAGTACGTTGAAACTTCGACTGTTGAAGCATACAACGGTAAGGATATTATCGTCAAGGGCTACTATGTCGGTTATTCAAGCAACATGTATGTGAACGTACTGCCGTACAGCGTCGAGGAGGCCAATCCTTCGACCGATCCAGCTATCAAGGCTGATCCCACGTCGCTCTCTTTCGCCGCAGCAGGTGAAAGCAAGGAAGTAACCTACACGGCCGAAAATCTCGGATCAAATCAGGTATTTGCAGCTGTCTCGGGAGAAAACGCATCGCAGTTCTCGGCAACCGTTGGTAACGGGACTGTTACCGTAACGGCGGCTGAAAATACGGAGACGACGGCCAAGACGGCCACGCTGACGCTCTACATCGCTGCCAGCGAGGGTGGCGAGCACCTTGCCGAGGCAACCGTTGCACTGACGCAGGCCGGAGTTTCCAGCGGAAATGAGCAAACTGTCACCTTATCTTTTGCGGGAGGTGATGCCCAAAATCATGATGAAATTCCTTTTACCGAAGGTAATATCACGGCCACATTTACCAAAGGTGACCATCAGACGTCTCCGCGTTGGGATGCTACTTGCGTGCGCTTCTACGGAACCAATGGTATGCACAACCAGTTGACTGTTTCCGGTGCAACCATCACGAAGATTGAATTCATATTCAACGGTTCCTACGATACGGCGGGTATGACAGCAGATTCGGGAACGATCTCCGGCTCGACCTGGACTGGCAGCAGCGACAACGTAGTATTTACGGCTGGTAACAAGCAAACGCGTATCGAAGGAATTATCGTAACGTATAATTGAACTCCGGGCGGGGGTGGTGAGGTAACACCTCCCACCCCGGACCCTACCCCGGGATTCGATGCAGCGCCCTATGTGACCGTGCAGTCGGAAACGTCCGCAATGGTCTACTGCACCGGAACCGACTGGGAGTACGCCTCGGGAGGAATTGCGTTCCGATACGCATCCTCGGACGGCAGCGACACGGGCAGTGTCGCTGCTTCCGTCACCGGGACATACGCCCAGGCAACGCTGACGGGACTGCGGCCCGCAACCGACTACACGGTGTGGGCCGTCGCCACCACGGCAACCGGTGCGACATACACTTCGGCTGAGGCATGGTTTACGACACCGCAGCCCGCGACGAGCCACAGCGGCTGGCTGGAGCTTCCGGCCAAAAGCACCTCGTCCACGGCGCAGGAGTACACCCTTTGGGCCGGAGAGCGCAACTATACGATGTACTACGACCGCAACCTCTACACGGCCCTGTGGGTCGCCTACCCGCTGGCTGCGGGACACATGGGATCGCTTGACCGGCCGGGCAGCTGGTACGAGAACCCCGACATATCGACCAGCCAGCAGATCAACGTGTGGGACGGCAGCTACGGTGTAAATTACGGATCGACGATCTACGCCCGCGGGCACCAGATTCCGAATGCGGACCGCAACGGCAACAGCACGATGCAGAAGCAGGCTTTCTACGCCACGAACTCGACACCGCAGATTCAGGACAAGTTCAACGGCGGCGTCTGGGAACACATGGAGACGGCCGTGCGCGGCCAGGTTCCGACGCGCGACTCGCTCTACATCGCCACGGGAGCCGTCTTCCGCACGACGGGCGGCTCGGAGAGCATCACCTACATCCGGCCGGCCGAGGACTCGAAGCAGTGCCCCGTGCCGAACTACTACTTCAAGGTGGTGCTGAAGGTGAAGCGTTCGGGCAGCACGATCACGTCGGCAATGGCGGTCGGCGCCTGGTTCGAGCACCGGCAGTACACGGACGACTGGACGGATCACATCGTTTCGGTCGACGAGATCGAGCGGCTGACGGGTTTCGACTTCTTCGCGAACCTGCCGGACGACGTGGAGGCCGCGGCGGAGCAGAACACCAGTTGGAGTGCCTTTTCCTCCTTCTGATGCACGACGGCAACGGTCCGGCGGCAGCGCGCGGACCGGAAACAGACAGACAGACAAACAGAAACGGCAACGGGCCGAGAGGCCCACACGGCGGCGACACACCGAAACGGGCGTGTCGCCGCTTCTTTTATGCCGGTATGCCGGTATTCCGGTCAGGGGCATGCCGCGGGCGATGTCGAAAGGATGCGGGGTGCGGGGCGTTGTTGCGCAGCGGTCCGCAGGGATACGGGCGGAGCAGGGAGGGGTAAACGCCCTGAAAAGCCCGTTTGCCGCCCGCAGGACGATTTTCGCGGCGCAGGGGAGAGATTCTCCGGCCGGGCACACATGCGGGGCGTATGGCCGTAAAACAGGCGGGCAGCGGAAAACCGCCGCCCGCCCATTGGGAACGAAATCAGGGCCGAGGGCCCCTACCCTGCCGGATTGGTCCGAAACCGAGCCGCCGGCCGGAAACCGGAAAGGTCAATGCCGCACGTCGCCCAGTTCGTCGGGGTTGTGCTTGTACTTGAAGACCACGGCGAAGACCAGACCGACCAGCAGCGCGTAGCCGGCAAAAATCAGCCACGACGTCGACCAGCCCGAAATCATGGCCTCGGCACTCTGCTGCGAATAGACGAAGTGGTTGACGACGGCCTGTGCACCGAGTGTGCCGATCGTGGCGCCGATGCCGTTGGTCATGATCATGAAGAGGCCCTGTGCCGAGGAACGGATCGCGACGTCGGTCTCCTTGTTGACGAAGAGCGAACCCGAAATATTGAAGAAGTCGAAGGCCACGCCGTAGACGATCATCGAGAGGACGAACATCCACACGCCCGTGCCGGGATTGCCCAGCCCGAAGAGGCCGAAGCGCAGCACCCATGCGAACATGGCCATCAGCATGACGTTCTTGATGCCAAAGCGTTTCAGGCAGAAGGGGATCAGCAGGATGCAGAGCGTCTCGGAGACCTGCGACAACGAGATCAGCGCATTGGCGTGGTTGGCGCCGAAGGTCGAGGCGTACTCGGGGATGTCGCGGAAACTCGTGATGAAGGGGTTGGCGAAACCGTTGGTGATCTGCAGCGAGACGCCCAGCAGCATCGAGAAGATGAAGAAGAGCGCCATCTTCTTCTGCTTGAAGAGCGTGAAGGCACGCAGGCCGAGCGCCTCGACAAGGCTCTTCTTGTCGCCCGAGCGGCTCACGGGGCACGACGGCAGCGTCATGGCATAGAATGCCAGCACGAGGCCCAGCACGGCGCACTGGATGAACTGCATGTAGGTGGTCTGGAACCCGGCGGCGTCGCACACGAGCATCGAGCAGATGAAGCCGACGGTACCCCACACGCGGATCGGCGGGAAGGTTTTGACCGTGTCGAGTCCGGCGCCCTCGAGGACGCAGTAGGCCACGGAGTTCGAGAGGGCAATCGTCGGCATGTAGAAGGCGACGCTCAAGGCATAGAGCGTGAAGAGCACGCCGAACGAGACGCCGCTGCCGGACGACATGGCATAGTAGCCCGCGGCACCCATGAAGAGGGCAGCCAGCAGGTGGCAGATGCCAAGCAGACGCTGTGCGGGGACCCAGCGGTCGGCCACGATGCCGATCACGGCAGGCATGAAGAGCGAAACGATGCCCTGCATGGCGTAGAAAATCCCGATATGCGACGCCAGATCGACGCCCACAAGGTAGGACCCCATCGAAGTCAGATAGGCACCCCAGATGGCATACTGGAGAAAGTTCATGACGATGAGGCGCAACTTAATTCCCATAATTCATTGATTTTAAGTAGTTTTAAGTTCAATCGCCCGTCGTTTCGGGCGAGGTGAAAGCAAAAATACAAAATTTTTTTCTGATTTTTCTTTGCAATTGCAAAATAAAGTTCTACTTTTGCATCACCAAAACGTCATTGAGCTATGGTGTAATGGTAACACAACAGATTCTGGTCCTGTTATTCTTGGTTCGAATCCAGGTAGCTCAACACCGAAAACCCGCAGTCAGCCGACTGCGGGTTTTTCGTTTTCCGCTGTTCAGGCGGAGAGGCGGGGCGAGGCGCGAGAGAGGGGGGGGGAAGGCGGTTCGCCCGTCTTCCGGCTCCCGCCATACATCCGGTCCGTCCGGGTCTGCTCCGCACGCAGGATACGGCCCCGACGGCAGGCAGCCAAAAAAAAGGCCGTCCCGCGGAATCGGGATGGCCTTTTATCATATCAATTCAATGGGATGCGGATGCGGCCGCCGGAGGTACCGGACGCGCGGGCCGCACAGCGGCCGGGACGGACGCGGCTACTTGCCGAGGCCCATCTTCTCGATCAGGGCGCGCGTCTCGGGCTTGTGGCCGCGGAAAGCGACGTAGAGCTTCATCGGATGCTCCGTACCGCCCTTCGAGAGGATGTTCTCACGGAACGATTCGGCCACCTCGCGGCTGAAGATACCCTTCTCCTTGAAGAGCGAGAAGGCATCAGCCTCGAGCACCTCGGCCCACTTGTAGCCGTAGTAGCCTGCGGCATAGCCGCCCGAGAAGATGTGGCCGAAGGCCGGCGCCATGGCCGTGCCCGGCACGACGGGCAGCACCTGCGTCGGGGCCATCGAGGCGACCTCGAACTGCTCGACATCCCCCTCGAAAGGTTCGGTCAGCGTATGCCAGGCCATGTCGGTCATGCCGAACGAGAGCTGGCGCACGTTGGCATAGGCCGCCAGATAGTTCTTCGCGGCGACGATCCGCTCGACGAGTTCGGCGGGAATCGGCTCGCCCGTCTCGTAGTGCACGGCCCACAGGTCGAGAAACTCCTTTTCGGTAGCCCAGTTCTCCATGATCTGCGACGGCAGCTCGACGAAGTCGCGGTAGACGTTCGTCCCGTTCTGCGACTCGTACTTGCCCTCGGCGAGCATGCCGTGCAGCGAGTGCCCGAACTCGTGGAGGAAGGTCTCCACCTCATCGAAGGTCAGCAGCGAGGGAGTCTGCTCCGTGGGCTTCGTGAAGTTCATCACCAGCGACACGAGCGGGCGCGTCTCCACGCCGTCGACGGTCTTCGTACCGCGGAACTCGGTCATCCACGCGCCGCCGCGCTTCGACTCGCGCGGGAAGAAGTCGAGGTAGAGCACCGCCATGAAGCGGCCCGTCCCGTCGGTCACCTCGTAGGCCGTCACGTCGGGATGGTAGACCTCGATCGCCGGATTGGGCGTGAAGTTCAGCCCGTAGAGCTTGTTTGCGAGCAGGAAGACCCCCTTGCGGACATTCTCCAGCTGGAAGTAGGGCTTGACCGCCTCGTCGTTCAGGGCGTATTTCTCGTCCTTGTACTTCTCCGAATAGTAGGACCAGTCCCACGGCATGAGCTCGCCCTTGAAGCCCTTGGAGGCGGCATATTCGCTCACGGTACGGTAGTCGGCGTCGGCATACTCCTTCGTTTCGGCGAGCAGCTCGTCGAGGAAGGCCGTCACCGTCGGGGTGTTCTCGGCCATGCGCTCCTCGAGCACGTAGTCGGCGTAGCACTTGTAACCGAGCAGGTTGGCGATCTTCAGCCGCGTGTTGGCGATCTGCTTGACGATCTCCGTATTGTCGAACTCGCCGCCCAGCGCCCGGGCGTTGTAGGCTTTCCAGAGGCGCTCCTTCAGGGCGCGGTTCGACGAGTAGCGCAGGAAGGGGGCATAGCTCGGCGCCTGGAGCGTCACCGTCCACCCCTTCTCGCCGCGGGCCTTCGCATCGGCGGCCATGCCCTCACGCACGAAAGCCGGCAGTTCGGCGACGACCTTCGGATCGGTGATGTTGATCGTAAAGGCGTTCGTCGCCGAGAGGGCGTTCTGTCCGAACTGCAACGTCAGCGCCGACAGCTCGGAGGTGTACTTGCGGTAGAGTTCCTTGTCGGCATCCGACAGCGCCGCGCCGTTGCGGGCGAAGCTCTTGTAGGTATCCTCCAGCAGCTTTTTGTCCTCGGGTTTCAGCCCGCGGCCCGGGTGCTCGTAGACCTGCTTCACGCGGGCGAAGAGCTCGGGGTTGAGCATGATGTCGTTCGACAGCTCCGTGAGCTTGGGCTGCACGCGCAGGGCGATCTGCTGCATCTCGTCCGACGTGTCGGCCTCGAGCAGGTTGAAGAAGATGCCCGCAATGCGGCTCAACAGCGCTCCCTGCCGCTCGAGCGCCACGATCGTATTGCCGAACGTGGGCTTCGCGGGGTTCTTGACAATGGCCTCAACCTCGGCGCGCGAGCAGGCGATCGCCGCATCGAAGGCGGGTTCGTAGTCCGAGAGTTCGATCTCGGAGAAGGGAGGCGTCTCGTGGGGCGTGTTCCACGTCGCCAGCAGCGGATTCGTCATATCCAGTTCGGGGAGCTGGGCCTTCGGAATCGAATTGTCGGCACAGCCGGCCGCAAGGGCGGAAAATGTCATGATAACAAGTGCTTTTTTCATATCCGTTTGTTTGTAGGTTTCTTCTCGATGGGCAGGCGCCGCGGCGCACGGTTACCGCGGCTGAACGGGCGTGCCGGGCTCCGGCGCAGCGGCGGTCTCCTCCGCCTCCTCTTCGGCCGGCTCGGGCTCGTTCCACAGGCCGCGGCCCTTGAGCATGGCCCGCTTGTCGGGGTCCTTGCCGCGGAAGGCGCGGTAGAGCGTCATGCCGTCCTCCGAGCCGCCGCGTGCAAGGAGCTTGCGGCGGAAGTCGTCGGCAATCTGCTTGTTGAACAGGTCGCCGCTCTCGCGGAAGGCCTCGAAGGCATCCTTGTCGAGCACCTCGGCCCACGTATAGAAATAGTAACCGGCCGAATAGCCGCCGTCGAAGATGTGGCTGAAGTAGGGATAGCGGTAGCGGGGTTCGATCTGCGGGATGAGGCCGCGCTTTTCGGCGAGCGCCTGCCGCTCGAAGGCCATCGGGTCGAAGGGCTCGTACTCGGTAATCGAGTGGATGTCCATGTCCGAGAGCGACGCGGCGATGAGCTCCGTGGTCATGAAGCCCTGGTTGAAGAGCTCGCTGCGGCGCAGCTTGTCGATCAGATACTGCGGAATCACCTCGTCCGAGCGGTAGTGCACGGCATACTGGCGCAGCATCTCCGGTTCGAAGGCCCAGTTCTCCATGATCTGCGAGGGCAGCTCGACGAAGTCGCCCTCGACCTCCGAGAGCCCGCGGTACTTCACGTCGTGGAAGAGGAAGTGCAGCGCATGGCCGAACTCGTGGAAGAGCGTCTCCGCTTCGTCGAGGGTCAGCAGCGCGGGGTCGTTGCCCGTCGGGCGCGTGAAGTTGCAGACGATCGACACGACGGGTGCCACGCGCTTGCCGTCGCGATAGGTCTGCTCGACGTAGTTGCCGCACCACGCACCCTGGCTCTTGCCGTCGCGCGGGTGGAAGTCGAAGTAGAGCACGCCGAGGTGCGATTCGTCGGCATCGAGCACCTCGTAGGCCACGGCCTCGGGATGGTAGAGCGGCACGACGATCGGACGGAACGTAATGCCGTAGAGGCGGTTCGCAAGGAAGAAGATGCCGCTCTGCACGTTCGGCAGCGAGAAGTAGGGGCGCAGCATCTCCTCGTCGAGGGCGTACTGCTGCTTGCGGAGCTTCTCGGCGTAGTACCACCAGTCCCACGAGGCGAACTCGCCGTCGGGGTAATCCTTGCGGAAGAGCTCCTCCATCTCGGCAAGCTCCTTTTTGGCGCTCTCGAGCGCCGGGGTCCAGATCTCCTCCAGCAGGTTGTAGACGGCGCCGGTCGTGCCGGCCATCTCGTCGGCCACGACATAGGCCGCATAGGAGGGATAGCCCAGCAGGTGGGCCTTCTCCGTGCGCAGGCGGATGAAGTCGTTGATCAGCTGCTTGTTGTCGTACTCGTCACCGTGGTTGCAGCGGTTCAGGTAGGCCGTGTAGAGCTCCTCGCGCAGTTCGCGCTGCGTCGAGTAGGTCAGGAAGGGCAGCATGCTCGGCTTGTGGAGCGTGAAGACGTACTTGCCGCTCTTGCCCATCGACTCGGCCTTCTCGCGCGCCAGGTCGCGGACCCCCGCGGGCAGCCCGTCCAACTGGTCGCCGTCGAGCACCAGCGCGTAGTTGTTGTTCTCGGCCAGGAGGTTGTTGCCGAACTTCACGGCCGTGAGCGCCAGCTCCTCGTTAATCTGCTTCAGGCGGGCCTTTCCGTCGGCGTCGAGCAGCGCTCCGGCACGCACGAAACCGTCGTAGGTCTTCTCCGTCAGCCGCAGCTGCTCGGCATCCAGCCCGAGCGTTGCCCGGTTGTCATAGACCGCCTTCACCTTGTCGAAGAGCTGCTCGTTGAGCCGGATCTTGTCGGCGTGGGCCGTCAGCAGGGGCATCATCTCCTCCTGCAGGGCCTGCATCTGCGGCGTGTTCTCCGCCGCGCAGAGCATGCCGAAGATCAGCGAGGTCTGCGCAAGCATCTGCCCCGAGTTGTCGTAGGCGAGGATGACGTTCTCGAAGGTCGGTTCGTCGTTGTTCGACGTGATGGCGTCGATCTCGGCGTCGTGCAGCGACATGCCCCGCTCGAAGGCCGGCATGAAGTGCTCGGGGCGGATCTTGTCGAAGGGCGGAACGCCGTAGGGCGTCTCCCACTCCGAGAAAAAGGGGTTCTCCCCCGTCTGTTTCGCGGAATCGCAGGATGCGAGTGTCATAAACGTCAAAAGTGTGAATAATCCGGTTATGCGTTTCATGGATCGTGTTATTTTGTTTACCTTTGCGGCAAAGTTAATAAAATTACGGTCAGAGCCGCACTTCCGCGCGTTTTTTTCTGGGCGGATGCGGACCCAACAAGGACAGCCATGCAACTCTTCTACGCCCCCGACATCCGTCCGCCGCAGTACACCCTCTCGGAGGAGGAGTCGAAACACTGCGTGCGCGTGCTGCGCCTCACGTGCGGCGACACGGTGCACCTGACCGACGGACGGGGCACGCTCTACCGCTGCGAGATCACGGACGACAACCCGCGGCGGTGCGTCGTGCGCGTGGTCTCGGCCGAGGAGGAGTTCGAGCGGCTCCCCTACCGCCTGACGATGGCCGTGGCCCCGACCAAGAACGCCGACCGCTTCGAGTGGTTCCTCGAAAAGGCCACCGAGGTGGGCGTCACGCAGATCATCCCTCTCGAGACGGCCCGCAGCGAACGGCGGGTCTTCAAGCCCGAACGCGGCGAGAAGGTCATCACCGCGGCGATGAAGCAGTCGCTCAAGGCCTACCGGCCGCAGCTCGACGCCCTCACGCCGTTCCGCGACGCCGTGGCGGCGCCCTTTGCCGGGCGGCGGATGATCGCCCACTGCGACGCGGCCCGCACGCCGGAAGGCAAGGCCTACCTCGCCTCGACGCTCCGCGCGGGCGAGGCGGCACAGATCTTCATCGGTCCCGAAGGGGACTTTTCACCCGAAGAGATCGCCTTTGCGCTCGACAACGGATTCGAGGAGATCACCCTCGGGCCGCAGCGCCTGCGCACCGAGACCGCAGCCCTCGTGGCGGTGGTGATGGCCGCCACGGTGAACGGACAGGCGGCGGCCGGAGAGCCCCACGAATCATGACCCGGAAAGACACGAAACAGATTTTGCCTATAGACCCGAATTTTACCTTCACGACATGTTCTTCCTCTACACCTTGTTCGCCCTGGCCGCAGTGGCGACGCTGATCTTCGCCGTGCCCCTGCGGGCCAAGGCGTGGGCGGCGACAGCCGTCGTGGGGCTCGGCGCCCTTGCGGCCTCGGCCGCAGCCGTCGGCGTGCTGGCCGGCAAGGCCGGGCTATCGCTCTGGTCGGTGCCCGGCACCCTCTTCGGCGGCGACAGCGGCTCGATGGACCGCCTCTCGGCCCTTTTCGTGCTGCTCGTCTCGATCGGCTCCGTCGCCTCGGTGCTCTACGCCCGCGGCTACCTCGAACACACGCTGCGCGAAAAGTCCCCGGCCCACGTCTCGCTGCACTACACGGCGCTGACGGTCATGTCGCTGGCCATGCTGGGCGTCGTCACCTCCGACGGCGGCTACTCGTTCCTCTTCTTCTGGGAGCTGATGACCGTGGCGTCGTTCCTGCTGATCCTCTACGACGCCGAGCGGCGCGAGGTGCGGCGCGCGGCCCTCGCATACCTCATCATGATGCACGTGGGCTTCGTGCTGCTCGTCGTCGGCTTCGTCACACTGGACAGCACGTGCGGCGCCGCGACGTTCGGCACCCTGGCCGAATATTTCCGCACGCAGCCGGCCCTGCCGCTGCTGCTCGTCTTCCTGGCGGGCTTCGGCATGAAGGCCGGCATGTTCCCGCTGCACGTCTGGCTCCCGGAGGCGCACCCGGCGGCCCCGTCGCACGTCTCGGCCCTCATGTCGGGCGTGATGATCAAGACGGGCGTCTACGGCATCCTGCGCGTCGTCGCGGCGCTGGGCGACCTGCCCGTGCTGCGCACGGCGGGCTACCTCCTGCTGGCCCTGGGCATCATTACGGGCGTGTGGGGCGTGATCCTCGCCGCGCTGCAGAACGACATCAAGCGGCTGCTGGCCTACTCCTCGATCGAGAACGTCGGCATCATCCTGCTCGGCGTGGGCATCGCGGCGCTGGGCAAGGCCTCGGGCAACCACTTCGTGGCGCTCTGCGGTCTGGCCGGGGCCCTGCTCCACACCTTCAACCACTCGCTCTTCAAGTCACTGCTCTTCTTCGGCGCGGGCAACGTCCTCTCGCAGACCCGCACCACGTCGCTCGATGCGCTGGGCGGCGTAGCGCACCACATGCCCCTGACGGCGATCCTCTTCCTGACAGCCACGGCCGCCATCTGCGCCCTGCCGCCCCTGAACGGCTTCGTCTCGGAGATGCTGCTCTACCTCGGGCTCTTCGACGGCATCGCCTCGGGCAGCGACGTGCTCTGCGCCGCGGCCGCCGTCGCCGCGCTGGCACTCATCGGCGGGGTGGCCGTCATGGCCTTCACCAAGCTCTACGGCACGGTCTTTCTCGGTGCGCCCCGCACGCACGAGGTGGCCGAAGCCTCCGAGGTCGACAACGGCCGCATCGCCGCCATGGCCCTGCCGCTCACGGGCATCCTCCTCGTGGGGCTCTTCCCGCAGCAGGCCGCGGCCGTCGTGACGCGCTCGGCGGAGTTCTTCCTGCACGTGCCGGCCGACGCCTCCGACTACCTGCTCGCAGCGCCCCTCGCGGGCATCACCCGCACCGTCTGGCTGCTTGTCGCCGTGGTCGGCGGGCTGCTCTGGCTGCGCCGCCGCGCCCTGCGCGGACGCCGCGTCGTGCCCGGTGCGACGTGGGGCTGCGGATTCACCGCCCCGAACGTAAGGATGCAGTACACGGGCGAATCCTTCACCGAAGGGTTGCAGTCCATCGCCTCGACCCTCACGCAGGAGAGCGGCGCCGGCTCGCCCGTGGGCAAGGAGGAGACCTTCCCCTCGGCCCACGGCTTCGACTCGCGCCACAACGACCGCATCGGACGTCTCTTCGGCGCCTGGTGGGTCGAGCTGCTGCGGCTCATCAACCAGCGCGTCATGCGCCTGCGCACGGGCAAGATCAACCACTACGTCCTCTTCGCGCTGGCCTTCCTCGCCCTCGTATTCCTGCTTTCGATCCTTAATCTGATCTGACGATGGCACTGCTCAACACCCTGCTGCTGCTTCTGGTGGCCGTGGCCATCCCGGGGCTCATCAACCGCACGCGTGCCCTGCTGGCCGGACGCCGCAGCATCCGCTTCACACAGCACCTGCGCGACATAAGGCTCCAACTGCGCAAGGGGGCCGTCTACTCGACGACCACCTCGGCGCTCTTCCGCGCCGCACCGTCGGTCTACCTCGGCGCCACGCTCGTCGCCGCGCTGCTGATTCCCGTGGGCGATCTGCCCCCCGTGCTCTCGTTCGACGGCGATGTGGCGGCCTTCGCCTACCTGCTGGCGCTGGGCCGCGTGGCGCTGATCCTCGCCGCAATGGATACGGGCAGTCCGTTCGAGGGCATGGGCGCCAGCCGCGAAGCCCTCTACGGCGCCCTCGCCGAGCCGGCGCTCCTGCTCACAGCCGGCACGCTGGCCCTCGTCTCGGGCTACACCTCCTTCGCCGCGATCTTCGCGGCCGACGCCGCTGCCGACGCGCAGGTGGCCATCATCCTGCTGCTGGCGGCCTACATCCTGCTGAAGCTGCTCTTCACCGAGAGCGGCCGCATCCCGGTCGACGATCCCCGCACGCACCTCGAGCTGACGATGATCCACGAGGTGATGTGCCTCGACTACTGCGGCGTGGACCTGGCGACGATCCGGATCGCCGGCTGGATCAAGAGCGCCGCGTTCGCCCTGCTGGCGGCCGATGCCGCCACGGCCCCCTTCTGCGCGCACTGGTGGGCCGCGGTCCCCGCGGCGATCCTGCTCGCGGGGTTGTCCGTCGGCATCGTCGAGTCGACGCAGGCCCGCAACAAGCTCGTGCGCAACACCACGTTCATACTCACCATCGCCGCACTGGCCGCCCTCGTGCTCTTCACGGGCTACCTGCTGCGCCTCAACATCGGACTCGCATGATACTCCCGCTGGTCATCCTCTACACCGTGACGCTCGTCTACCTGGCGATCACCGAACGCTTCCGCAACTTCGCCTCGATCATGGGCGTGCAGGGCTGGCTGCTCTTCGCCATCGCGCTGCTGCGCCTGCATGCCAACGCCCCCGCCGAGGTGATCTTCGTGGGGCTCGAGACGCTCCTCTTCAAGGGCATCCTGGTGCCGTGGCTCCTCTTCGCCGTAATCCGCCGCACGAAGACCAACCGCGTGCGCACCTCCGGATCGTCGCAGGCCGGGTCGCTGCTGCTCTCGCTCGCCGCACTGGCCGTCAGCGCCTCGATCACCTACTACGTCGCCGACACGACGATCGACCTCGTCTTCTTCGGCGTGGCGCTCTACGCCCTGTTGAGCGGGCTGATCCTGATCGTCATGCGCCGCCGCATCTTCTCGCACATGGTCGGCTTCCTGGTCATCGAGAACGGCGTCTTCCTCTTCTCGACGGCCATCGGCGTCGAGATGCCGCTGCTGATCAACTTCGCCATCCTGCTCGACATCCTCATCTCGGTGCTCATGCTCGGAATCTTCTTCACGAAGATCGACGGCAAGATCCACGCCGACGACGCCGACGCCCTGACCAACGTAAAAGACTGACGCCATGCTCTGTTACCTCGCATTCAGCATCCTTGCCGCGGCGGCGGCCTTCGCCTCGCGCAGCGACCGGCAGCTCTTCGCCGCCGGCATGCTCTTCTACGCCGTGCAGGCCGCCTTCGCCGTGTGGATCGTCGCCGCGGGCTACGGCACGACCTCGGCCGGGCTCTTCACCTTCGACGCCACGGGCACGCTCTTTTACGTGCTGCTCACCGTCGTCTCGTGCTTCGCCTTCATCCACTCCGAGCGCTACCTCAAGGGCGAGAACCCCGCGCAGGTGCGCATCTACTCGGCGCTGCTCCTGCTGCTGACGACCGCCATTGCGGGCGTCTACTTCGCCAACAACCTCGCCGTGACGTGGATCTTCCTCGAGGCCACGACCCTCTGCTCGGCGGGCATCATCTACCACCGCCGCACGGCCGCCTCGCTCGAAGCGGCCTGGAAATACGTCTTCGTCTGCTCGACGGGCATCGCCATGGCCTACCTGGGCATCCTGCTGCTGGCCGCCGCCACCGAGTGCGAGACGCTCACCTACGACGCCGTGGCCACGGCCGCTGCCCACGGCAAGCCGCTCTACCTGAAGACGGCCTTTCTGCTGATCCTCTGCGGCTACAGCTGCAAGGTCGAGCTCTTCCCGCTCTATACCGTGGGCGTCGACGCCAACTTCGCGGCTCCGGCCCCCGCCTCGGCGCTCATCTCCACGGGGCTGGTCAACGCCGGCTTCGTCGCCGTGCTGCGCGTCTACCGCACGCTCGCACAGACGGAGGTCTTCCCGTGGGTGCGCTCCGTGCTGCTGATCGTGGGCGTGCTGTCGCTCGTCATCGGCGCCCTCTTCCTGCGCCGCACGAACAACTACAAGCGCTTCCTCTCCTACTCCACCGTCGAGAACATGGGCATCGCCGCCATCGGTCTGGGCATCGGCGGCGCGGGCGTCTGGGCCGCCGTGTTCCACGTCGTCTGCCACACCTTCATCAAGAGCAGCCTCTTCCTGCAGATGGCCGTCGTGCGGCAGATCTACAACGGCTACCGCATCAACCGCATCGGCGACTACATCCGCATCAACCCCGTCGGGGCCGTGGGACTGCTCGCGGGCATGGTCGTGCTCGTGGCCTTCCCGCCCTCGCCGCTCTTCCTCTCGGAGCTGACGATCCTCGGCGAGGTCGTCACGGCGGGGAAATGGTGGCTCGTGGCGGGCATCACGCTGCTGCTCTGCATCGTCATCTACTCGTTCTGCTCGCGCATGATCCGCCTCTGCTACCAGCCCAACCAGGACGAACTCCACCCCTCGAAGGCGGACCGCGCCCTCTCGTGGTCGGCCCTCACGCTGCTCGTCGCCGCCATGGTGCTCGGGTTGTGGCAGCCCGACCTGCTGCGGCAGCTTCTCGATCAAATCGCATCGCTATGAATTACCGGATAACCGACAACCTCGCGGGGGCCATCCGCCTCGACGAGATACCCGAAGTCTCCTATGCGGAGTTCTACGACGACGTGACGGCGCGTCTGGCGGACGAACGCTGCCACGTGGCCCACTACTTCGCCCTGCCCGAGGGCGGGCGCCTGCGCTTCTACTGCCTGCTGCTCGACGACGCCGAGGGGCGCGTGCTCATCACCTCGCACGCCATGGAGTATTACGACGACACGGCGCTGCCGTCGCTCACGGCGCGCCATGCGCAGCTGCACCCCTTCGAGCGCGACATCATGGAGCGCTACGGCGTGCGCTTCGACGGCCTGCCGTGGCCCAAGCCGCTGCGCTTCCCCTTCGACCGGCGCGACCGCGGCAGCTCGATCGACAACTACCCCTTCTACACGATGGAGGGCCGGTCGCTGCACGAGGTGAACGTCGGCCCGATCCACGCGGGCATCATCGAACCGGGCGCCTTCCGCTTCATCTGCAACGGCGAGCGGGTCCTGCACCTCGAAATCGCGCTGGGATACCAGCACCGGGGCGTCGAGCACGCCTTCGAGACGACGCACAACCGCCTGCGGCAGGTGTGCCTGGCCGAGGCGGTGGCCGGAGACAGCGCCGTGGCGCACGCCACGGCCTTCGTCGAGGCCGTCGAGAAGCTCTCGGGACGCGAGCGCACGGCCGAGATGGAGCGCGAACGGGCCGTGGCGCTCGAACTCGAACGCATGGCCATGGGCATCGCCGACTCGGGCGCCCTCTCGACGGACGTGGGCTACCAGCTGGGGCAGGTGGCCTGCGAGGCGCTGCGCACGATGACGATCAACACGACGCAGGCCTGGTGCGGCAACCGCTTCGCCAAGGGGCTCATCCGCCCGCACGGCACCGACCATCCGCTCACAGCCGTGAAGGCCGCGATGATCCGCCGCAACGTCGCCCAGATCGCGCGCCGCTACGACGAGGTGCGCCGCGACCTGAAATCCTCGCCCACGCTGCTGGCCCGCTTCGAGCAGTGCGGCGTCGTGCCGCGCGACGAGATGCGGCGCATCGGCGGTGTGGGGCAGGCGGCCCGCGCCAGCGGCTTCCCGCGCGACATCCGCGCCTCGCACCCGTGGGGCGTCTACGCCAAGCAGCTGCGCCACGAGCCGATCCTCAAGCGCCACGGCGACGTCATGGCACGGTTGATGATCCGCTGCCGCGAGGTGCTCCAGTCGGCCTCCTACGTCGACCGCCTGCTCGCAAGCTACGAGCAGAAGTACGCCGTCGTCGGGAACCCCTGCCCGGCCCCCGACTACGAAGCGCCGCTGCAGGCCTCGTCACTCGCCTTCGGGCTGGTCGAGGGGTGGCGCGGCGAGACGTGCCACGTCGTGGTGACCGACGCGGCGGGCGAGATCGCCGCCTGCCGCATCAAGGACCCGAGTCTGCACAACTGGCTGGCGCTGGCGCTGGCCGTGCGCGGCGAGGGCATCTCGGACTTCCCGATCTGCAACAAGAGCTTCAACCTCTCCTACTGCGGACACGACCTCTGACACACGGACAGGACAACAAGAGACAAGCATCATGATACTTCCGAAAATACGGGTGCTGCGCAGCCACGGGACGCAGTACATTCCCGATCTGGACGCCGTGGAGCTGACCTCCGAGTTCCGGGGGCGGCCCGAACTGACCGACACCGAGGACCACGCGGCCCTCGAGCGCGCCGCGGCCCTCTGCCCCACCGGGGCCCTCACGGCCGCCCCCTTCGCGCTCGACCTGGGGCGCTGCCTCTTCTGCGGCGAGTGTGCGCGGCGCGCCCCGCGCAACATCCGCTTCACGAACGACTACCGCCTCGGCTCGCCGACGCGCCGCGGCCTCGTCCTGCAGCCGGGCATGGAGCGCGTACCCTTCGACGAGGGGGCCGTGCGGAGCGACATCCGCCGCTTCTTCCGCCAGTCGCTCCAGCTGCGCGAGGTCTGCGCCGGGGGCGACGGCTCGGTGGAGATGGAGCTCAACGCCACGGGCAACGTCAACTTCGACCTCGGGCGCTTCGGCATCGGCTTCACCGCCTCACCGCGCCATGCCGACGGCGTGGCCGTCTCGGGCCCCGTCACGGCGGCCATGGCCGAGGCGCTGGCGATCTGCTGGGAGGCCGTCGCCGAGCCCAAGCTGCTCATCGCCTGCGGCACGGAGGCCTGCTCGGGCGGGCTCTTCGCCGAGAGCCGCGCCGTCGACCGCCGCTTCTTCCAGGAGCACCATGTCGACCTCTGGCTGCCGGGCGCCCCGATGCACCCGATGGTCTTCATCGACGGTATCCGCACCCTGCTCGGACACAAAAAACGCGACTGACCATGCAACGCCTGCGCACCATCTTCTTCTCATTCTTCAAGATCGGGCTCTTCACCTTCGGCGGGGGCTACGCCATGATCTCGCTCATCGAGCGCGAGGTCATCACGCGCCGCCGGTGGATCGAGCAGAAGGAGTTTCTCGATCTGCTCACGCTCGCCCAGTCGGTCCCGGGGCCGATCGCCGTCAACACGTCGGTCTTCGTCGGCTACAAGCTGCGCGGGCTGCGCGGCGCCGTGGCGGCGGTACTGGGCACCGTGCTGCCGTCGTTCACGATCATCCTCCTCATCGCGCTCTTCTTCGCCGGCATCCGCCACAACCCCCTTGTCGACGCCGCGTTCAAGGGGATGCGCCCGGCCGTCGTCGCCCTCATCATCGGCCCCGTGCTGTCGCTCTCGCGCGGCATGCACCCGGCCATGATCCTCGTCATCGCCGCCTCGGCACTCGCCGTCTGGGGACTGGGCTGGTCGCCGGTCTACCTGCTCGCCGCAGCCGCCGCGCTGGGCATCTCCTGGGAACTGTACATCGCAAAAAAGGCTGAAAAATGATACTCTGGCAACTCTTCGTCAGCTACCTGAAAATCGGATTCTTCGGATTCGGCGGCGGCTACGCCATGCTCTCGCTCATCCAGCACGAGGTGGTCGTGCGGCACGCCTGGATGACGGCCGGCGAATTCGCCGACATCGTCGCCATCTCGCAAATCACCCCCGGGCCCATCGCCATCAACTCGGCGACCTACGTGGGCTACACCGTCGGCATGCAGACCGGCCATGTCGGACTGGGTATTCTCGGCTCCGCGATCGCCACCTTCGCCGTCTGCCTGCCCTCGCTCACGCTCATGATCCTCGTGGCGCGCTTCTTCATGCGGCTGCACAACAACCGCCTCGTCGAGGGTGCCATGCGGGGCATGCGGCCCACGGTCATCGGCATGATCGCCGCAGCGGCCCTGCTGCTGATCTTCCCCCACGGCAGCGACCCCGACGAGCGGAACTTCATCGACGGCTGGAGTTGGGCGCTCTTCGGCGGGGTCTTCGTCGGGCAGTGGTTCAAAATCAACCCCATCCTGCTGATCGTCCTCTCGGCCGCGGCGGGCATCCTCATCTACCACGTCTTCTGACCGGCACATCGGCCCGAAGAGAGACGAAAACGGCCCGGCGATCACCTCGCCGGGCCGAATCATTCCTGTATGCCGCCTGTCAGAGCGTCACGGCCACCACGCCGAGCGTCGACAACAGCAGCAGCACAAAGAGCGCCAGAAAGACGAAACCCAGCACGGCCACGACGGTGCCGATGCAGCCCCAGCGCTGCTCGCCGCCCGGCAGCGGGTCGGTCAGCAGCGCGACGATCAGCCCCACGAGCGGCGTGAAGATCACGCTCACGAGAAAGGCCCAGCCGAAGCCGATGCGGCGACGGCTGCCGATGATGCCGACGAGCACCGACAGGAAGCAGCCGCCCAGCAGTCCGAAAAGAATCACAAGAGGAGCCATACCGAAGGTGAAAGGTGAAAAGTGAAAGGTAAAAGGTGATAAGAAAAGGGGGACGGGGATCAGCGCGTGAAGCGGTAGTAGGTTCCCAGGGGCAGTTCCTTGCCGCCGCGGTCCGTGAAGCATAATTCGCCCCACTGCTCCGTGCGCGGGGCGCCGAAGGCCTGCCGCACGGCCGTGCGGGCGAGCGTCGACGAGAGCCCCATCGAATAGAGGTTCAGCACCAGAAACGCCCGCGCGGGTTCGAGCAGCTGCGCACAGCAGGCCAGCATCTCGCCGATCGAATCCTCCAGAATCCACTTCTCGCCGTTGGCGCCGCGTCCGTAGGCGGGCGGATCAAGAATGATGCCGTCGTAGCGGTTGCCACGGCGCACCTCGCGCTGCACGAACTTCAGGGCATCCTCGACGATCCAGCGCACCCCCTCCAGCGCGCTCTGTTCCATGTTTTCGCGGGCCCACGTCACCACCTGCTTCACCGAATCGACATGCGTCACCTCGGCCCCCGCGGCGCGCGCCGCGAGCGTCGCGCCGCCCGTATAGGCAAAGAGGTTCAGCACGCGCGGCGCGGCCGTCCGCCCGTCGCCGCCCAGCGCGAGGCAGTTGTCGTAGATGAAGTCCCAGTTGGCCGCCTGCTCGGGAAAGATGCCCACGTGCTTGAACGAGGTGAGCCCGAGGCGCATGCGCAGCCGCATCCCGCGATAGCGGTATTCGACCGTCCAGCGCGACGGCATTCCCTCGCGCAGGCGCCACTCGCCGCGCTCGTCGCTGCGCGCATCGCGCAGGAACGACGCATCCGAAAGGCGCCGCCACTCCTCCTCGGCGAGCGACGGCCGCCAGATGGCCTGCGGCTCGGGACGCCGCGTCACGTAGCGTCCGAAGCGCTCCAGCTTCTCGAAATTTCCCGTGTCGATCAATTCATAGTCCCTGAAATCGGGGGTCAGTTGCTCCTGCATAAGGCGTTGTGTGCTCTATTTCGTACTCTTTTTGCAATCCACCAGGCTCATTTCGCACCGCGCACAGTCGAAGACCAGCCGGTAACGCTGCGCACCCCGCTCGAGGTAGAGCTCGCCGCGCAGCCGCGGCCGCTCGCGCAGGCACTCGCCGATCTCGCGGCGGATGCAGTAGGCCGACCGCATGACGGTGTGCCCCGCGGTCGTGGGGGCAAGGTCCAGCCCGCGCTCGATCTCCGTGACCCCGTGGTCGCGGTAGAAGGCCTCGGCCAGGCGGTTCGTGACATTCTCCTCGGCCGTCAGGCGCGTGGAGGGGTAGCGCGCCGCAAGCTTTTCGGGCAGGATGCGGTGCTGAATCGGCCGCGCGGCACGCGCCGCGGCCAGCCGCTCGAGCCCCTCGCGGCGCAGTTCGGCCGCCAGCGATGCCGGGACGAACCATTCGCCGCCGCACACCTCGACCTCGCCGACCGCAAAGATCGTGTCGCCGCTGCGGGCCGCCTGCGTGCGCAGGGCCGCGGCATTGGACTCGGGGTTCTTCGCCCGCTCGGGCGTCAGCGCGCGGTGCGCCCCGGCCGCGATGCCCTCGCAGTCGACATAGCGGAAGGTCACCCCCGCGTCGGTCACCTCGACGTGCGCCGCGGCGGGAATCACGCGCCGCGTGCGGCTCGCCTCGAGCAACTTATTGAAGCGGTGGTCGTAGTTGCGGTAGACCTCCGCCCCGGGGGTGATCCCCTCCATGCGGTTGGGGGTGATGCGCGCCCCGTCGACGGCGTTGACGTTCGTGCCGACAAGGGCAC
Source organism: uncultured Alistipes sp. (assembly GCF_949296715.1). Taxonomy (GTDB): domain Bacteria; phylum Bacteroidota; class Bacteroidia; order Bacteroidales; family Rikenellaceae; genus Alistipes. The sequence continues at coordinate 25,366 of NZ_CASFQD010000011.1, forward strand.
CGCCCGTGCGGAAGCAGAGCCCGTCGCCCGGCGAGAGTGCCGCCGTGCCCTTGAGCGTGAAGCTCCGCCCCTCGACGCGCCCCACACGTCCAACATACTCGCCCACGGCCTTCGGCGTGTCGAACGACGCGACACCGGCCCGCCGCCCGGCAAAGAAGTACTCCGACTCGCCGCGCGTGAAGCTCTTGGAGGGGTCGGGTTCGAAATCGGGAACGCTCACCCCGACGGAGGCGCGGACGAGCTGCGGCCGTGCGGCGAGGGCCTCGTCCACGACGCGGCGGTAGTAGGCCACGACGTTGCGGATGTAACCCGTATCCTTGAGACGGCCCTCGATCTTGAAGCTCGTGACGCCGGCATCGAGCAGCTCGCCGATGTGTGCCGAGAGGTTCAGGTCGCGCACCGAGAGCAGGTGCCGGCCGCTCATGTAGGTATGTCCGGCGCCGTCCGTGAGGTCCCACGGCAGGCGGCAGGGCTGGCTGCACGCCCCGCGGTTGCCGCTGCGCGCCGAGAGCGACCGCGAGAGGAAGCAGCGGCCGCTGTAGCCGACGCAGATCGCCCCGTGGACGAAGCACTCGACCTCGGCGGTCGTCGCGGCGCAGATCGCCCGGATCTCCTCGAGCGAGAGGGCCCGCTCGAGGATCACGCGCGCAAAGCCCGCCTCGGCCAGAAAGCGCGCCCCCTCGGCCGTGCGGTTGCACATCTGCGTCGAGGCGTGCAGCTCGACGGGCAGGTTCATGCGCCGCAGGGCCATGTCCTGCACGATAAGGGCGTCGACCCCGGCGTCGATGAGCGCACGGGCCTGCCGTTCGGCCTCCTCCAGTTCGTCGTCCCACAGCAGCGTGTTGAGCGTGGCATGGACCCGCACGCCGTAGCGGTGGGCATACTCTGCGACGCGGGCGATCTCCTCGGCGCTGTTGCCGGCAGCCTGCCGCGCCCCGAACTTCGCGCCGCCGATATAGACGGCATCGGCGCCGTAGTCCACGGCGGCGACGGCCGAGCGGTAATCGCGGGCCGGGGCCAGCAGTTCGATACGCTTCATCTCCATAACTTTTCCGCAAAAATAGGCAAAAAGCGCCACAATCGCCGTCCCCGAAGTGGGAAAATTGCACCGCACGGCGCCGTCCGCGCTCCCCGCATCCGTCCGCAGCCCGCTTCGCCGCGCGAAAAGCGCAAAAAACGGGGCCCGCATGCAACAGTTTGCCGCGAAATTGTTAATTTTGCACTCCGTAACGTGAAACTTCAAACATACCAGATACCATGCTTACGTTAAAGCAAATCCGCGACGACCGCGAGGCCGCCGTCCGCAAACTCGCCAAGAAGGGCGTGGATGCCGCCCCCGTCATCGACAAGATCATCGCACTCGACGACCGCCGCAAGGCCATTCAGGTCGAGCTGGACAACACGCTCGCAGCCCAGAACAAGGCCGCCAAGGAGATCGGCATGCTCATGGGCCAGGGCCGCCGCGAGGAGGCCGAGGAGCGCAAGCGCTTCGTCGGCGACCTGAAGGAGACCTCGTCGCACCTGCAGACCGAATCGAAGGAAGTGCAGGAGGCGTTGCAGTCGGCACTCGTCACGCTGCCCAACTTCCCGGCCGACATCGTGCCCGAGGGCAGGACCGCGGCGGACAACCTCGTCGTGAAACTCGTCGAGAGCTACACGAAGCTGCCCGAAAACCCGCTGCCGCACTGGGAGCTGGCCCGCAAGTACGACATCATCGACTTCGACCTGGGCGTCAAGCTCACGGGCGCCGGATTCCCCGTCTACAAGGGCAAGGGTGCGCGCCTGCAGCGTGCGCTGATCAACTACTTCCTCGACTGCAACACGAAGGCCGGATACCTCGAGGTCGAGCCTCCCGTGATGGTCAACGAGGCCTCGGGCTTCGGCACGGGACAGCTACCCGACAAGGAGGGACAGATGTACCACGCCACGGTCGACAACTTCTACCTCATCCCGACGGCCGAGGTCCCCGTGACGAACATCTACCGCGACGTGATCCTCGAGAAGGAGGAGTTCCCCGTCAAGATGACGGCCTACACCCCCTGCTTCCGCCGCGAGGCGGGCTCCTACGGCAAGGACGTGCGCGGCCTGAACCGCCTGCACCAGTTCGACAAGGTCGAGATCGTGCAGCTGTCGCTGCCCGAGGTCTCCTACGAGGCGCTCGACGGCATGGTGGCCCACGTCGAGTCGATCGTCCGGTCGCTCGGCCTGCCCTACCGCATCCTGCGGCTCTGCGGCGGCGACATGTCCTTCACGTCGGCCCTGACCTACGACTTCGAGGTCTACTCCGAGGCGCAGCAGCGCTGGCTGGAGGTGTCGTCCGTCTCGAACTTCGAGTCGTTCCAGGCCAACCGCCTCAAGCTGCGCTACCGCGACGAGAACAAGAAGACGCAGCTGGCCCACACGCTCAACGGCTCGTCGCTGGCCCTGCCGCGCATCGTGGCCGCGCTGCTCGAGAACAACCAGACGCCCGAAGGAATCCGCATTCCCGAGGTGCTGATTCCCTACACGGGTTTTGATATTATCAAATAAGTTTTTATATTTGCTGTACACAAACACTCATTAACAATAAATTTACAAGACAATGGCTTACAAAATTACCGACGCATGCGTTGCATGCGGTACCTGCATCGGCGAGTGCCCCGTAGAGGCTATTTCGGCAGGCGATATCTACGTAATCGATCCCGACAAGTGCATCGACTGCGGCACCTGCGCAGGCGTATGCCCGAGCGAGGCAATCGTTTCGGAGTAACCCTTTCCGGCAAAACGAAACAGGCACATTCCGCCCGCGGGATGTGCTTTTTTATTTCCCGGACATGACACGCCTGCTGACCCTGCTGTGCGCCCTGCTGACGGCAGGCTGCACGCCGCAATATTTCATCGGAGAGTGATATGAAAAACGAAAACATGGACGATCTTGAACTGATGACCGCAGGCGCCTGGCTGCGGGCTGCAACGCCGCAGATCGGCGAAGCGCTGCTGCGCACGCGCGAGGAGGTATTCCGCCTCAACGCCCTGCCGCCCTCGGCCGCGGCGGAACGCGACGCGATCCTGCGCCGCCTGCTCGGGCGCCTCGGCACGCACTACAGCATCCTCTCGCCTTTCCACTGCGACTTCGGCGCGCAGATTTCGATCGGCGACCACTTCTACGCGAACTTCAACCTCACGATCCTCGACGAGGCGCCCGTCACGATCGGCGACCACGTCTACATCGGTCCCGACACGGGCATCTACACCGTGAGCCACGCCCTCGTTGCCGAACAGCGCAACGAGGGCATCATGCGCTCGCTGCCCGTCACAATCGGCAACAACGTCTGGATCGGGGGCCACGTGACCATCTTGCAGGGGGTGACGATCGGCGACGGCGCCGTGATCGCTGCCGGGAGCGTCGTCACGCACGACATCCCCGCCGGGATGATTGCCGCAGGCTCGCCCTGCCGCGTCCTGCGCCCCGTCGGCGAGAAGGACAGCGTCGTGCCCGTGCGCTGACTGCGCCGCGGAATTTCCCGCAGTAGCAGACCCGCAGCAGCAGACCCGCAGGCCCGCAACACACAGCCGCGGCACCCAACCGCGGCACCCCGCCGCAACATCCAGCCCCGGCCGTTATTCGTAGAGCAGGTAGCGCGCCCGCAGCGTGCGGTAGCGCACAAGGTCATCGACCCAGCGGGCACGGATCTCCTCCTCCGAAGCGCCGGCAAGGATCATCTCCCGCACATAGCCCGCGCCGATCAGTTTCTCGAACATCGGCGTGAAGAAGCGTTCGCCCATCCCCAGGTTGCGGCAGGCGGCGATCAACCACCGGAGCGACAGCCCCACGCCGCGCGCCTCCTCCAACGGCATCAAGCTCAAATCCTCGCCGCGGCACTCCTCGCCCTCGAGCGGCGGGTGCTTGGCCCCGGCCGTCGGGCGGGGCGTGAAGCGGTCTGTCCAGGCCGTGCCGCGAAGCGCCGGGTGGCCGTAGCACTCGAACGGGCGGTCCGTGCCGCGCCCCACGCTCACGGGCGTCCCCTCGAAGAGGCAGAGCGACGGGTAGAGGTAGACGGCGCGCTGCGTCGGCAGGTTGGGCGACGGCGCCACGGGCAGCAGATACTCCGTGGCATGGGTGTAGTTGCGGCACGCGACGACCGTCAGCCGGCACGGGGCGCACCACCCCTCACCGACGGCCATGCGGGCGATCTCGCCCATCGTCAGCCCGTGCAGCACGGGGATAGGCAGCGCCCCGACGCCCGAAGCGTAGCGCATGTCGAGCAGCGGACCGTCGATCTTCTCGCCGTGGGGGTTCGGGCGATCCAGCACGATGACCTCGTGCCCGTAGTCGGCGCAGGCCTCCATCATGCGCAGCATGGCGATGTAGTAGGTGTAGAAGCGCAGCCCGACATCCTGCATGTCGACCACCAGCACGTCGAACGACCGCATCGCCTCGTCCGAGGGACGGCGCATGTTGCCGTCGTAGAGCGAGCGGATCGGAATGCCCGTGCGCGCATCGACCGAGCTGGAGACATGTTCGCCGGCATCGGCCGTGCCACGGAATCCGTGTTCGGGCGAGAAGATCGCCCCGACGTCGAAGCCCCGCGCATGGAGCAGGTCGACCAGGTGCACCCGCCCCGCGGCATCGGTCGCGACGGGCCGACCCGCACGGTCCACGACGCCGGGCAGCTCCGCCACGGAGGTATGGTTGGCCAGCACGGCGACGCGCCGCCCGGCCAGCAGCGGGAAATAGCGGGCCGTGTCGGTCATGCCGACCAGCACGGGGGTGCGGGCCGCGACATCGAACGCCGCCAGCACGCAACAGATCAGGAGCAGTCGTTTCATAATGCAGGGATGATGATACAAAGATAGGATTTTCCGCCGGATTCGCGCAGGCGGTTATGCATTTCGGGCGAAATCCGCATCTTAAGGAAAAACACACCGCCATGCTGACATTCATCAGAAAGAGCCTACCGGCACTCTGCCTGCTGCTCGCCGCAACCGGAGCCCGCGGCCAGCTCCCGGAGGAGGAAAAGCGCCGTATCGGGGAGTTAACGTCCCGATTTGCCGAGGCGCTTCAGGCACCGGACGAAAGCCTGCTCGACGCCTTCTTCGAGCGCTGGCAGCGGCAGGAGCTGACAATCGGTGCCGGGGAGCCGCTTATCGACACCCTCTACTGGCTGGCCACCGACACCGTCACCCTGAAGCGGCTCGGGATCGGCAGGATCATACCGCGGCCCAGGTCCCGTTACGACATCCTGCCGCAGACGAAGTACTACATCCTTCCCGATACGCTGCAACTGACCGACATCCACAGGATCGACGGGGACCGGATGACCCTTGCCGACCGGCTCGACACCCTGCCAGGCGGGCGGATGGAAGTCATCAACAGCAGACAATACACGGTATCCGGAATCCCCTTTTTCCCGCGTTCCCGGCATCCGGAGCGGACACGCTACCTGACACGGGTCTACCAACACGCCGTCAGGGATGCGATCGACTCGGTGTGGGCCCTGACCTGTCAGAAAGCCTACAGCGAGGAGGTCGAGGAAAAAGGCAAGGAACTGCTGCGTCGGATGGACGAGCGGATTACCGGGCTGATTCCATACAATTCATACAACTGGGAGCTCGAATTCTATCCGGAGGCCTGCGTCCAGTATATCGCCGTGAACGAAAGCCGCAGCAGGGCCGCCGCGGGAATCATTCTGCAAAGCACGATATACAGCGGCCGCTACAAGACCTTCCGGGTGGACCTTGCGCCCGACGGCAACGGAGCGTGGCACGCCGTGCGGCTGGCCGACACGGGAGAACTCTACATACATATCGACTTTTTCTGACCCGTCGCACCCGTCACACCCGTCACACCCGTCACACCTGCCGCACCCGCCGCATGGGAAGGCCCTTCTTCCGGAGCAACCGGAGAAGGGCCCAAATCATATACACGATATCACGGCAACGCACCGCAAAGGGCCGTTTCGGTGAGCCCGCGCTCCGACGGAAAGGCTCCGCGAAGCATCCCCGGGGCAGTCCGGCCGCTACGCCTGCCCGCCGAACTCCATCAGGTAGGCCTTGATGAAGTCGTCCAGCTCACCGTCCATCACCGCCTCGACATTCGAGGTCTGCACGCCCGTGCGGTGGTCCTTCACGCGGCGGTCGTCGAAGACGTAGGAGCGGATCTGCGAGCCCCACTCGATTTTCTTCTTCGAGGCCTCGAGCGCCTGCTGCGTCGCCATGCGCTTGTCCAGCTCGCGCTGGTAGAGCTTCGAGCGCAGGATGCGCATCGCGTTCTCGCGGTTCATCAGCTGCGAGCGCGTCTCCATGTTCTCGATCAGGAACTCCACGGGTTCACCCGTGTCGGGGTCCTTGCCGTGGTAGCGCAGCCGCACGGCCGTCTCGACCTTGTTGACGTTCTGGCCGCCGGCGCCCGACGAGCGGAACGTGTCCCACTCGATGTCCGCCGGGTTGATCGTGATCTCGATCGTGTCGTCCACGGCCGGCGAGACGAAGACCGACGCAAAGGTCGTCTGCCGCTTGTTGTTGGCGTTGAAAGGCGACAGGCGCACCATGCGGTGCACGCCGTTCTCGCTCTTGAGGTACCCGTAGGCGTAGTCGCCCTCGAACTCGATCGTGCAGGACTTCACGCCCACCTCGTCGCCCGCCTGGTAGTCGAGCGTCTTGACCTTGTAGCCGTGGGCCTCGCCCCAGCGCGTGTACATGCGCAGCAGCATCGACACCCAGTCGAGCGCCTCGGTGCCTCCGGCCCCGGCGTTGATGTCCATGATGGCGCCCAGCTTGTCCTCGTCACGCCGCAGCATGTTGCGCATCTCGAGCTTCTCGATGCGCTCCAGCGTCCGGGCGTACTGCTCGTCCATCTCGGCCTCGCTCACCACGCCCTCCTTCACGAAGTCGGGCATCAGCTGCAGGTCCTCGACCTCCTTGCGCACGGCGTCGTAATCCTCGACCCACGCCTTGATTGCGGCCACCTTGCGCAGCTGCTCGCGCGCTACGGCCGGGTCGTCCCAGAAGTTCGGCTCCTGGGTCTTCTCCTCCTCGTTGCGCAGGTCGATGCGTTTCTGCTCGATGTCCAGACAGCGCTCCAGCGCCTCGCGGCGCGCCTCCATCTCCTTGATCTGTTCCGTAAGTACCATATCGTCGTTGTCAGAATGTCATCTTCAGTTTCCGTGCAGCAAACTCCAGAATGAAGTCCGCCGTCGCCTCGTCGCCCAGCGGCGAGGTGTTCACGCACAGGTCATAGCTTGCCGCGGCGCCCCACGTCCGCAGGCTGTAGTAGTTGTAGTAGTCGGCACGGCTGGCGTCGCCACGCTCCATCATCGTGCGGGCCTCGTCCTCCGTGCAGCCTGTCCGCGTGCAGATGCGCCGCACGCGGTCGTCGTCGTTCGCCGTGATGAAGACGCTGACCGCCCGCGGATGGTCGCGCAGGATGTAGTCCGCACAGCGCCCCACGAAGATGCACGACTCGCGCGAGGCAAGGTCGCGGATTACGTCGCTCTGCACCTTGAAGAGGGCGTCGTTCGACAGCACGTTGTTCACGCTGCCCATGTCGGCGCCGAAGGGCGAGCGCAGGTAGGCAATCATCGTCGCGAAGACGCCGCGGCCCTGCTTCTCGTCGACCTTTTCGAAACAGGCGGGGCAGAGGCCGCTCTGCTTGGCGGCCAGTGTCAGCAGCTCCTTGTCGTAGAGACGGATGCCCAGCCGACGCGAGATGATCTCGCCGACGACGCGGCCGCCGCTGCCCAGCTGGCGGCCGATATTTATCACGAACAGCTCTTTCATAACGCAGCAGGTTTGTTGTCATCGGAGCGGGCCGCCAGTTCGGCCCGGAATTTCCGCAACTGGTATGTCAGCATGAAGAAGGCCACGACCGTAGCGAGGAGGTCCGAGAGCGGCATGGCGCACCAGACGCCCCAGCTGCCGTCCCACGGCGTCGAGACCTCGAAGAAATGGGGCAGGAAGAGCAGCCCCGGCATGAGGAAGAGCAGCTGGCGCGAAAGCGACATGAAGATTGCCTTGCCGGCCATGCCGATGCTCTGGAAGAAGTTGGTCGCCACCATCTGGAAGCCGACGATCGGGAAGAAGATGAAGACGATACGCATGCCCTCGACCGAGAGGCGGATCAGCTCCTCGTCCGTCGTGAAGAGCGACACGGCCAGCCGCGGCGCGAACTCCCCGACGAGGAATCCCGCCGTCGTGATGCCGACCGCGCAGATAATCGTCAGCTTCAGCACCCGCAGCACGCGGTCGTACTGCCGCGCGCCGAAGTTGTAGCCCGCAATGGGCTGCATGCCTTGGTTGACGCCCATGACGATCATCACGAAGACGAAGGCCAGGCGGTTCACGATGCCGTAGGCGCCGATCATCAGGTCGCCGCCGTAGGTCTTCAGCCCCTTGTTGATGAGGATGACGATGAAGCAGGCCGTGAGGTTCATCAGGAAGGGCGACATGCCGATCGAGATCACGTCGCGCACGATGCGGCGGCGCAGGCGGTAGATGCCGCGCTGGAAGTGGATCAGCTCCGAGCGGTCCGAGAGCAGGCGGAACTGCCACATCAGCGAGATGATCTGCGCCAGCACCGTGGCGATGGCCGCGCCGCGGATGCCCCACTCGAAGCCGTAGATGAAGAGCGGGTCGAGGATCGCATTGATGATGACGGTGTTGATCGTGGCGTACATCGCCTTGCGGGGGTGTCCCGAGGCGCGCAGCACGGAGTTCAGGCCGAGGTACATGTGCGTCACGACGTTGCCCAGCAGGATGACGGTCATGTATTCGCGGGCGTAGCCGATCGTCGCGTCGCTTGCGCCGAAGAAGTAGAGGATCGGGTCGAGGAAGAGCAGCGCCACGAGCCCGAAGCCCACGCCCAGCAGCAGGTTGAGCATCACGACGTTGCCCAGCACGTTCTGCGCCGTGGCGTAGTCGCGCTGCCCGAGCCGCATGGAGATGAGCGTCGCGGCGCCCACGCCCACGAGCGAGCCGAACGCCGCGGCGAGGTTCATCAGCGGGAAAGTCAGCGCCAGGCCCGAGATGGCCAGCGGCCCCACGCCGTGGCCGATGAAGATGCTGTCGACCATGTTGTAGAGCGACGAGGCGGTCATGGCGACCACCGCTGGCACGGCATACTGCATGAGCAGCTTGCGGATACGCTCCGTCCCGAGCTCCATCGCAGCCGATTTCAATTCTGCCATAATTCTAATTTTGGGTCAGAAACATGTCCCGTGCCCCGGCCGGATAGTCCGGCGTGGCACTCTCACAACCGCACACGAAGGCTGCGACCTTCGAGGCGAAACGCTGGGCCGACACCGTGTCGCCGCCCAGCAGCATCATGGCGCAGAAGGCGCCCGTGAAGGAGTCGCCGGCACCCACCGTGTCGACGGGCTTCACCCGCTCCGACGGCGGAATCCGGTAGCAGGCTGTCTGCGTGCGCGTGAAGACGCGGCTGCCCGCGCCGCCCTCGGTCAGGATGACCGTTCCGAGCCGAGCATGCGTCGCAAGCAGGTCGCGGCACAGGGTCTCCGCATCACCGGCAAGCGGGCGCCCGGTCAGGCAGGCGGCCACGGAGGGAGCCTCCTCGTCGCTTATCTTCAGGATGTTGCAGCGCCGGATGGACTCCGTCAGCACCTCGCGCGAATAGTAGTTTTGCCGGATGTTGACGTCGAATACCCGCAGCGTCGGGCGCCCCGAAGCGATCATTGCGTCGAGAAAGCGGCAGACGACGCCGTGCGTCGCGGCGCTGCGCTGTGCGAGCGAGCCGAAGCAGACGACGTCGCAACACGCGGCCAGCCGCTCCGTTTCGGGCGACCAGACGAGGGCGTCCCACGCTCCCGGCAGGATTTCGTAAGTATTGACGCCGGCCTCGTCGCGCCGCTTGTCGACCAGTCCCGTCGGGAGGTCCGCCACGCGGGTCAGCACGGCGCCGAGACCGCGCCGGCCGAGTTCGTCCAGCACCCGTGCGCCCCACGCATCGGGCCGCCCGTCCCTGTCCGAGCCGATGGCGCTGACCACGTGCGATTCGATCCGGGCGTCGGGCGCCAGCAGCGACGCGCAGCGCAGGAAATGATAGGCGAAGTTCGCGGGGGCGCCGCCGAACGTGCAGGCGACGCTCACCGTATCGCGGTCGAAGAGCACCTCTCCCAGACCTGCGGCAACGATATGACAGGTTCTCTGCATGACCCGTCCGTTATTCGAGTTCCCAGTCCGATCCGTCCTTGCGGTCCTTGACGCGGATGCCTGCGGCGGAAAGCCCGTCGCGGATGCGGTCCGACGCGGCCCAGTCCTTCGCGGCGCGGGCCTTGAGGCGCTCGGCCAGGAGCATCTCCACGAGCGGCGTCACATAGTCGCGCCCGGCAGCCGCTCCGGCGGCCTTCTCGTCCTTCAGGCCGAGGATGTCGAAGGCGTAGCGGCGCACCGTCGCACGCAGCGCCTCGAGGTCGGCGGCGGTGATCGTCTGCGTGCCGTCGGCCAGCTGGTTGATGTGGCGCACCCAGTCGAAGAGCGCCGAGATGACCATCGGCGAATTCAGATCGTCGGCCATCGCCTCGGCGCAGCGGCGCTCCAGCTCGGCGGGATCGACCGTCGACTTTTCGGAGGGCTTGATGCGCCCGAGCGTCTCAATGCCCTTCATCAGGCGGTCGAGGCCCTTCTCGGCGGCCTGCAGGGCCTCGTTCGAGAAGTCGAGCGTCGAGCGGTAGTGGGCCTGCAGGATGAAGAAGCGGATCGTCATCGGCGAGTAGGCCTGCTCCAGCAGCCGGTGGCTGCCGGTGAAGAGCTCCTCGAGCGTGATGAAGTTGCCGAGCGACTTGCCCATCTTCTGGCCGTTGATCGTAATCATGTTGTTGTGCACCCAGTAGCGTGCCGAATCGTGGCCGAGGGCCGCCGTCGACTGCGCGATCTCGCACTCGTGGTGCGGGAACATGAGGTCCATGCCGCCGCCGTGGATGTCAAACCGCTCGCCCAGGTAGCGCGTCGACATGGCCGAGCACTCCATGTGCCAGCCGGGAAAACCGTCGCTCCAGGGCGAGGGCCAGCGCATGATGTGTTCGGGCGCGGCCTTCTTCCAGAGGGCGAAGTCGTAGGAGTGGCGCTTGTCGCCCTGGCCGTCCAGCTCGCGCGTGTTGGCGATGATGTCGTCGAGGTTGCGGCCCGAGAGGCGCCCGTAGTTGTACCTGGCGTTGTACTTCTCGACGTCGAAATAGACCGAACCGTTCGAGACGTAGGCAAAGCCCTGGTCGAGAATATGCTGCACGAAGGCGATCTGCTCGATGATGTGGCCCGAGGCGCACGGCTCGATCGAGGGCGACTCGACGTTGAGCGCATCCATCGCCCGGTGGTAGCGCTCCGTGTAGTAGTGCGCCACCTCCATGGGTTCGAGCTGCTCGAGGCGCGCCTTCTTGGCGATCTTGTCCTCACCCTCGTCGGCGTCGTGCTCGAGGTGCCCCACGTCGGTGATGTTGCGCACGTAGCGCACCTTGTAGCCCAGCGACTTGAGGTAGCGGAACAGCAGGTCGAAGGTCACGGCCGGGCGTGCATGGCCCAGATGGGGGTCGCCGTAGACGGTCGGACCGCAGACATACATCCCCACGCGACCGGGGGTCAGGGGCTCGAACTCCTCCTTGCGGCGGGTGAGCGTATTGTAAAGCACGAGTTTCGTCTCCATAGTCATGATGGTTTTTCCTGCAAAATTAACAAATTTCATCGACATGCGCCCCATTTCGGGAAATAATCCTACCTTTGCCGCGCACAAAACCGCTGCGGCGGAGCCCGCCCGGGCTTCGGTCCACACCCGCAGCGGAGGAGAACGAAGCGCGGCGGCTGTCGCGCACCCCGACCCGACACGCGGCCCGCAGGCCGCACGACCCGGACCCCGGCGGTCCGGACCCGAACAAAACACGACACTTGCAACGATGACATTCCAGGAACTGAATCTGACGGAACCCCTGCTGCGGGCCGTCACGGAGAAGGGCTATCAGACCCCCACGCCGATCCAGCAGCAAGCCATACCGCCCGCCCTGGCGGGGCGCGACCTTCTGGGCTGTGCCCAGACCGGCACGGGCAAGACGGCGGCCTTCACGCTGCCGATTCTCCAGCACCTGGCCGCCGTGCCGGTCCGCGGCCGGCGTCCCATCCGGGCGCTGGTGCTCACCCCCACGCGCGAGCTGGCCATCCAGATCGACGACTGCTGCCGCGACTATGCACGTCACACGGCCGTGCGCCACGCCGTCGTCTTCGGCGGCGTGAGCCAGCGCCCGCAGGTCGAGGAGCTCGCCCGCGGCGTCGACCTGCTCATCGCCACACCGGGACGCCTGCTCGACCTGATCGGGCAGGGCTTCATCTCGCTCGACGCCGTGCGCCACTTCGTCCTCGACGAGGCCGACCGCATGCTCGACATGGGCTTCATCCACGACATCCGCCGCATCCTGCCCCTGCTGCCCGCCCGGCGGCAGACGCTCTTCTTCTCGGCGACGATGCCTCCCGAGATCGAGCGGCTGGCCGCGACGATTCTGCACGACCCCGTGCACATCACCGTCACGCCCCCGGCCTCGGTCGTCGAGACCATCCGCCAGCAGGTCCTCTTCGTCGAGAAGGCCGACAAGCGCGAGCGGCTCACCGAGCTGCTGCGCGAGCGCAGCGAGGAGTCCGTGCTGGTCTTCTCGCGCACGAAACACGGCGCCGACCGCATTGCCCGCCAGCTCACACGTGCGGGCATCGAGGCGCGGGCGATCCACGGCGACAAGTCGCAGGGAGCGCGCGAACGAGCCCTGGGCGACTTCCGCACAGGAGCCTGCCGCGTGCTGATTGCCACCGACATCGCGGCACGCGGCATCGACATCCGCGAGTTGCCGCTCGTGGTGAACTTCGACCTGCCAGAGGTGGCCGAGACCTACGTCCACCGCATCGGCCGCACGGGCCGCGCAGGATCGGCCGGCCAGGCCCTCTCGTTCTGCGCCACGGAGGAGCGCGAGCTGCTCGACGCCATCCTGAAGCTCACGGGCCTCACCCTCGCGGAACAGCCGGACGGCACGGCCCTGCTCGAGGCGCGCACCGCCGCACCGGCAAAGCCCGCCAAACCGGCAAAGGCGGCGAAAAACAGCCGCCGCGGAACAGGCGCCGGGCCCTCCGCCCTCCCGAACGCCGCTCACACGGCACACGCCGCCGGAGAGGGCTATGATGCCGTCCGCGGGACAGGAAGGTCCGCGGACGCCGCCACCGCATCGGGGAAGCGGCCGGACCGCACCGCCCGCAGGGGCGCCGAAGCCGCCGCGAAAGGCAGCCGCCCCGCCCCGACGGACGAGAAGAGCCCCGACC
>NZ_CASFQD010000012.1 GCF_949296715.1 uncultured Alistipes sp.
CCTATGGATGTGATGTGGGTTGCTCTCCGGATATTGTCTGGCGCGCCTATCGAAAGCCGTACGGAGAGATTCTGGACGAAGGAGGAGGCAAGGCTTCGGAGTGGAGCGTTCGTGCCGTTCACAAGTTCTGACCGGAAGCAAAATACCCGGAGGTCCCGGCATCTTTCCTTGTTCGGCTCTGTTCAATGCGGAGATCCGTCTGTCGTTACGGCGGGAATCTTATCGAATCATCTTTTCCTTAGGTCCCGGGGCCGGTTCGCCGGCCTCGGGCGTTTCTGCGAAATAACGCCACAGCGGTGCCGCCATCAGCGCCTGGCGGATGGCTCCCGTGCGGAGCAGTTCGAGCACCTGCTCTTCGGTGAAGAGGTGCACGCGCAGGTCCTCGGTCGGGTCGAGGTGCTGGTCGCCCAGCCGTTCGACGCCTGTGGCCAGAAAGGTGTGCGCCAGGTTGTTCTGTGTCGCGGGGTTGGCCGAGAGCGACATCAGCTCGCGCCACTCTCCGCCGCCGTATCCCGTCTCCTCCATCAGCTCGCGCTGCGCCGCCGCCAGCAGCGACGCATCGGTCGGTTCGACGACGCCGGCCGTGATCTCGTAGTCGGTTTCGCCCAGTCCGTGGCGGTACTGGTCGATCATCACGAACCGCCCCTCGCGCGTGACGGCGATGACGTTCACCCACTCGGGGTATTCGAGGACGTAGTAGTCCGGGATGATGCGCCCGTCGGGCAGGCGCAGCCGTTCGTGGCGCACCGTGAACCACGGTTCGCGGGCGAGGTATTCGCTGGAGAGGACCTCCCAGGGTCGATTTTCGGGTTTTTCCATCGTTGTGCTTTCGTGTGTGACAAAAATAACAAAAAAAGTGTATCTTTGTATGATGCGACGCTTCCGGGCCGATGTGCGGGCGGATTTTTGTCCGCTGCCGGTGTCAAGGCCTGTGGAGAGGGCGGGGCAGCCCCGGCCGCGGCGGGCGGCGCACGAATGCGAAACGATACAAAACGATATGGATATGTTACCCGAATCCGAACGCAAACAGATCATCGGCCTCGTGCAGCGCGAGGTCATTCCGGCCATCGGCTGTACGGAGCCGATCGCCGTGGCACTGTGTACGGCGCGCGCCGCCGAGACGCTGGGCTGCCGGCCCGAGCGGATCGACGTGCGGTTGAGCGCCAACATCCTGAAGAACGCCATGGGCGTGGGCATTCCCGGTACGGGGATGATCGGCCTGCCGATAGCCGTGGCGCTCGGTGCGACGATCGGCCGCTCGGAATACCAGTTGGAAGTGCTGCGCGACGTGACGCCCGAGGCCGTAGAGGGCGGACGCCGCATGATCGACGAAAAGCGCATCGCCATCTCCCTGAAGGAGGGCATCGAGGAGAAACTCTACATCGAGGTCGAGGTCCGTGCGGACGGACACCGGGCCGTGGCGATCATCGCCGGGGGCCACACGTCGTTCGTCTACGTCGAGCGCGACGGCGAGGTCCTGCTCGACAAGCGCCAAAACGCCTCGTCCGAAACCGAGGAGGGCGATGTGCCCCTGACGCTGCACCGCGTGTGGGAGTTCGCCATGACGACGCCCCTGGACGAGATCCGCTTCATCCTCGAGACGCGCCGCCTGAACAAGGCCGCGGCCGAAACCTCCTTCGCGGGCGAGTACGGCCACTGCGTGGGCCGCACGCTGCGCTGCGACCGCGAGCGGCGGGTGATGGGCGACAGCATCTTCACGCACATCCTCTCCTACACCTCGGCGGCGTGCGACGCCCGCATGGCCGGGGCGATGATTCCCGTGATGAGCAACTCCGGAAGCGGCAATCAGGGCATCGCCGCGACGCTGCCCGTCGTGGTCTACGCCGAGGAGACCGGTGCCACGGAGGAGCAGATGATCCGCGCCCTGATGTTGAGCCACCTGACCGTCGTCTACATCAAGCAGAGCCTCGGCCGGCTCTCGGCGCTGTGCGGCTGCGTGGTGGCTGCGACGGGTTCGAGCTGCGGCATCACCTACCTCATGGGCGGCGGCTACGACCAGATGGTGGCGGCCGTGAAGAACATGATTGCCAACCTGACGGGCATGATTTGTGACGGCGCGAAGCCGAGCTGTGCGATGAAACTCACGAGCGGCGTCTCGACGGCCGTGCTGTCGGCGATGATGGCCATGGACGGCCATTGCGTGACGCCGGTCGAGGGCATCATCGAGGAGGATGTCGACAAGTGCATCCACAACCTGACGGCCATCGGCCGCGACGGCATGAACGAGACCGACCGCCTCGTGCTCGGCATCATGACCCACAAATGCTGACCCTTCGGATGAGGCTCTTCCGGTATCTTTTCCTCCTTGTGCCGCTGTTGGCGGCGGGAGCCGCCGCGGCGCAGACCTCCCCGGCGGAGATTGCGGCCTGCCGTGACCGTGCGGCCGGTATCTACCACTCCTACGAACCCGGGACTTCGTCCGACGTGCCGGTGCCCGAGGGGTACGAAGTCTTCTACATCAGCCATTACGGACGGCACGGAAGCCGCTACCATGCCTCGCCTGAAGCCTACGAGGCGCCGCTTGCGGCGTTGCGGCAGGCTGCGGCGGCCGGTGTGCTGACCCCTGCGGGGCGGGAGATGCTGCGCAAGGTCGAGTGTCTGGCCGACGATGCCCGCTCGCGGTACGGCGATCTGACGCCCCGCGGCGCGGCCGAACACCGCGGCATTGCCGAGCGGATGTTCCGCGCCTGGCCCGCACTCTTCTCGACGGAGGACGGACGCACGGTCTGTATCGAGAGCCGTGCGACGCTCGTGCCGCGCTGTATCTTGAGCATGGCGGCCTTCAACGAGCGGCTCAAGGAGCTCAACCCCGCGCTGACGATGTCGCGCGAGGCGAGCGAGCGCTACCTGCCATATCTCGCAAGCGGATATGCGGCGCATGACGCCGAGGCGCAGCGTGCGGCCGACAGCCTGCTGCGCGTGCGCCTCGACCCCGCACGTTTCGTCGGTGCGGTGCTCTCCGATCCCGCATTTGTCGACGACCCGCTGGACTTCATGCAGCAGCTCTATGTCGTGGCGGGCATGGCGCAGGATGCCGCGCATCTCGGCCTTTCGTGCTACGATCTCTTCACCGTTGACGAACTCTATGCCCTGTGGGAGAGTGAAAATGCGCTGCGCTACCTGCAGATGGGCCCTTCGGCGGCCTACGGTGACGCGATAGCCGCCAGTGCGCGGCCGCTGCTTGGCAACATTGTCGAAACGGCGCAGCGCGTGATGGACGGCCGGGAGCCGGTGGCCGTTTCGCTCCGTTTCGGACACGATGCCTTCCTCATGCCGCTGCTCTCCCTGCTGCGGGTTGAAGGCGCCTCGACGCGGGTTGCTGACCCGGGCGAGGTGGCCCGCGTGTGGAGCGTCGAGAAGGTGTCACCCATGGCGGCGAACATCCAGTTCATCTTCTTCCGCAACGGCGACGGCGATGTGAAGGTGCGCGTGCTGCACAACGAGCACGACGCCCGGCTGCCCCTTGCCGGGGGACCCTATTACGACTGGGAGGAGTTCAAGGATTATTGCGAGGCGCTCTGCCGCTGACGGTGCCACCCTTTCCGCAAAAGTGTTCCGCGGCGGGCGAGTGGAGTGGCTTTGTCCGAACGGGGATGCGCTCCGGTTCCCTCCGTACCGGATGAGGATCGGAATCATGCGGGGCGGTCACTATTCTTCTCCGTGCCGGCGGCGGGCCGAAGCCGCGATTTTCCATGTTGGCGGCGGGCCGGTCGATACGACGGAACGAAAAGGCCGCACATCCTCGGATGTGCGGCCTTTTCCGTTGCGGTACGTTTCGTATTTCCTTCCCTTTAGTTCTCTTTTATTTTCGTCTTTCCTTTTTTTTCCTCTTCTCCTTTTCCTTCTCCTTTCTCTTCTCTCTCTCCCTTTGCTCCCCCCCCCGGACGGATGGCCGGTCAGTGGAAGATCGTCTTGACGATAATGTTCGTGGCACCCTGATGGCGTGTCGTGTAATCCTTGGCGATGCGGCTGGTCTTCTGCAGGAACTCCTCGTTGTCGCGCAGCGGGATGAACCATGCGCGCAGCTCCTCGTAGGTGTTGACCGAACGGGCGGCGCCGAGCGTCACCAGGTCGCGCGCCTCCTTGAACTTGTGGTAGTTGGGACCGAAGGCCACGGGCAGTCCGAAGGTCGCCGCCTCGAGCGTGTTGTGGATGCCGACGCCGAAGCCGCCGCCGATGTAGCTCCACGTGGCGTATCCGTAGACCGAGGCCAGGAGCCCCACCGTGTCGAGAATCAGCAGCTGGCGCGAGCCGTAGCCCGTGCGCGAGGTGCACTGCGTGTAGCGCAGGGCGCCGCCGCGGGTCTCGGCGATGAGGTGCGCGATGCGTCCCTCGTCCATCTCATGGGGCGCCACGACGAACTTCACGTCGGGGTTGTCGTTCATCAGGCGGATGAGCAGCTCCTCGTCGGGCCCCCAGGTCGATCCGGCGACGAAGAGACGGTTGTCGCCCTTGAACCGCTCGATGATGTCGACCTGCTTGGCGGCCCGGGCGATCTCCGCCACGCGGTCGAAGCGCGTGTCTCCGGCCACGAGCACGTTGTCGAAGCCCAGCCCGGCGAGCAGTTTCTTCGACTCCTCGTTCTGCACGAACATCACGTCGAAGGATTCGAGCGCCTGGCGCCACATCCCGCCGTAGGGGCGGAAGAAGATCGAGTCGCGGCGGAAGATAGCCGAGACGATGTAGGTGCGCACCTTGCGGCGGCGCAGCTCGGCGAGCAGGTTGAGCCAGAATTCGTACTTCACGAAGATGGCGATCTCGGGGTGCGCCGCGTCGAGGAACCGGCGGGCGTTGCGCGGGGTGTCGATCGGCAGGTAGAAGATGTAGTCGACCCCCTTGTAGTTCTTGCGGATCTCGTAGCCCGAGGGCGAGAAGAACGTCAGCAGAACCTTGTATTCGGGGTGTGTCTTGCGGATCTGTTCGATGATGGGACGCCCCTGCTCGAATTCGCCGAGCGAGGCCACGTGCACCCAGAGGATGCGGGCCGCGGGGTCGATGGCCTCCGTCATGCGGCGGAAAAGGTCCCTGCGCCCTTCGATCCACAGCCGGGCCTTCGGATGTCTCGGCGCGATGAGCCGGATAATCCATACGTAAAGCGTCAGACCGAAATTATATAGCCACATCGGTTTACGGTTTGCTGTCTTGAATTTTCACGATCTCGACTCCCTGTGTGCGTGCCGCGGGGCGCGCAGCGGCAAGGATTTCATTTTCAGTCGGACAAAGATAACATAATTTGTCGGAAATACAAAGGAAATGCGAAATTACCAGTGGCACTCCATGGCATTTTCGATCAGGCGGATTTCGGCCCTTCCGTCCGGTGTCACGGTGACGGCCGCCAGGTCGAACTGCACCTCGCCCTGCCATCCCGTGGCGGCGAGGTAGACGGCGGCGGCACGGCGCAGCGCCCGGAACTTTCCGCGCGTGGCGGCCGCCTCGGGCGGCGTGAGGCTGTCGGAGCGCCGGGTCTTGACCTCCACGATGTGCAGGACCTCCCCGCGGCGCGCCACGATGTCGAGTTCGTAGCGGCCCTGGCGCCAGTTGAGGGCGCACAGTTCGAAGCCCCGCCCGCGCAGCCAGGAGGCTGCGGCGCGCTCGCCCAGATTTCCCGTTTCGCCGGCCGGCATGTCAGTGCAGGATTTTGCGGATGGAGTTCGCACGCCGGATCGCGGCGGCCAGCCCTTCGGCGTCGTCGCGCTCGATCATCCGCCGCATGAGCTGCAGCTGGTGGATGTGCTCGCGCAGGACGTCCAGTACGTTGTACTTGTTGCGCAGCAGGATCGGGACCCACGTTCCGGCCGCACTCTTGGCCAGCCGCACGGTGCTTTCGAAACCGCCGCCCGCCAGATCGAAGATGTGCCGCTCCTCGCGCTCCTTTTCGAGCACCGTGTTGGCCAGTGCGAAGGAGGTGACGTGCGAGATGTGCGAGACGTAGGCGGCGTGCAGGTCGTGCTCCTCGGGCTCCATGTAGACCGCCGGGCACTCCAGCGTGCGGAAGATGCGTTCGACGAGCGCCACGGCGTCGGCATCGCTGCGCTCCGTTTCGCACAGCACGACGCTGCGCCCCGTGAAGGCCCCGCGCTGGGCCGCCTGCGGACCGCTGTACTCCGTGCCCCACATCGGATGCACGGCGACGAAGCGTCCGCGGTGCGCGTGCATGGCGATCACCTCGCACAACTCGGCCTTGATCGACCCCATGTCGATGACCACCTGCCGGTCGCCGACGCGGTTCAGGGCCTTGACGGCCAGCAGCGGGATGGCATCCACCGGGGTGGTCAGCACCGTGAGGTCGGCCTCCGCAACCCCCTCCTCGAACGGCACCATGCGGTCGGCCAGTCCGAGACGCAGCGCCTCGGCGGCATGCTCCTCGGAACACTCGACACCGAGAATCTCATCGGCGAGGCCCCGCTCGCGCAGGGCCAGGGCAAACGAGCCTCCGATAAGGCCCATGCCCGCGATCGTGACTTTCATGGCCGCGTTACAACAGGAACGAGAGGTCGTCGCACGGCTGTACCTCGTAGGGGGCGATACCCTTTTTGAAGATGCGCATCGGACGCTGGCCGACGAGCTCCAGCCGCCCCGCTTCGTAACGGAGCATGCACCCTTCACGCAGCCCGACGACCCAGCGGCGCGGGTTGGCCTCGATGTATTCGAGCAGGCGCTGCTCGCGCGTCTCGCCCGCGTGGCCCTCGGGATTGGCGTCGAGGTAGTGGGGGTTGATCTGGAACTTCACGGCGCCGATGGCCCGGAACGATTCGGGCTGCACGATGGGCATGTCGTTTGTGGTCGAGATTGTCGGGCAGGCGACGTTGCTGCCGGCGGACCACCCCACATAGGGCGTTCCGGCCTTGATCTTGCGCAGGATGGCCGCCATGAGCCCCTGCTCCTGCATCTTCTTCGCCAGGGCAAAGGTGTTGCCGCCGCCCACGCAGATGGCCTCCGCCTCGCGGATCATGCGCGCGGGGTCCGCGGCCCGGTGTACCGAACGGACACGGATGCCGAGCTCGGCGAAGCGTGCCTGCACCTTCTTCTCGTATTCGGCGTAGGAGAAGGTCACGGCAGCGTAGGGTACGAATACTATTTCGCGCGTGCCCGCGAGGAAACGCTCGATTTCGGGCATCGGGTAGCGCAGGTACTCCTCTCCGGCGTTGGTCGAATTGGAGATCAGAAGCAATTTCATAATAGGGTGATTTTTAGATTGTTGTTTGTAAAAATGTGCTAAACGTCGAAAAGGTTGTCAATAAAAAATAGCCTCGTTTTGTCAAAAGTAATAAAAAAAGTGTTACTTTTGCGCAAAATTACCGCGGAAATATCATTTGAACTATTTCCAAATAATTGTTTAACTAAAAATTTAAGATTATGTCAGATGTTCAAAAGAAAGTTGTCGAGATCATCGTCGACAAGCTGGGTGTAAAGGAGTCGGAGGTAGTGCCCGAAGCAAGCTTTACGAACCACCTGGGTGCAGACTCGCTCGACACCGTAGAGCTCATCATGGAGTTCGAGAAGGCTTTCGATATCCAGATTCCGGACGAGGACGCTGAGAAGATCGCTACCGTAGGCGACGCCATCTCCTACATCGAGGAGCACAAGAAATAATTTTTTTCAGAAAAAGTTTTCACAGCTAATTTTGCCTTGGATTTTATGACAGGAAGAAGAGTAGTAGTCACGGGCATCGGTACGATCAACCCGCTTGGTAACAATATCGAAGAATATTTTGCAAATCTTGAGAAGGGAGTCAGCGGTGCCGCACCCATTACTCATTTCGATGCCGGGAAATTTAAGACACAGTTCGCTTGTGAAGTAAAGAATTACGATCCGAGCCAGCATTTCGACCGCAAGGAGGTCCGCAAGTACGACCTCTTCACGCAGTATGCCCTCATTGCCGCCACGCAGGCCGTGGAGGATTCGGGTCTCGACCTCGAAACCATCGACAAGGAGCAGGTGGGCGTTATCTGGAGCTCGGGCATCGGAGGACTCAAGTCATTCTTCGATGAGTGTCTGGGCTATGCCGCAGGGGACGGAACCCCGCGGTTTAGCCCGTTCTTTATTCCCCGCATGATCGCCGACATCGCTGCCGGGTTCATCTCCATGAAGTACGGCTTCATGGGCCCGAACTACTGCACCGTGTCGGCCTGCGCATCGTCCAACCACGGCATGATCGCCGCCATGGACGCCATCCGCTACGGCAAGGCCGACGTGATGGTGACCGGCGGTTCGGAAGCCGCCGTCAACGAACCTTCGGTGGGCGGTTTCAACTCCATGCAGGCGCTTTCGACGCGCAACTCCGATCCGCAGCACGCTTCGCGCCCCTTCGACAAGGACCGCGACGGCTTCGTCATCGGTGAGGGCGCCGGTGCCCTGATTCTGGAGGAGTACGAGCATGCCAAGGCCCGCGGTGCCAAGATCTACTGCGAGATCATCGGCGGAGGCGCTTCGGCCGATGCCTACCACTTCACGGCGCCCCATCCCGAAGGCAAGGGTGCCATCAAGGCGATGCGCGACGCCATCAAGGACGCCGGCATCCGTCCCGAGGACATCGACTACGTGAATGTGCACGGAACCTCGACCCCCGCGGGCGACTGCCCCGAGTTGAAGGCCGTGGCCACCGTGCTGGGCGACCATGTCTACAAGGTGAACATCTCGTCCACCAAGTCCATGACGGGCCACCTGCTGGGTGCCGCCGGTGCCGTCGAGGCCCTGGCCTGCATCTTCGCCATCACGCACGGCGTCGTGCCCCCGACCATCAACTGCGAGAACCTCGATCCCGAGATCGATCCCAACCTGAACCTGACGCTCGATACGGCACAGAAGCGTGACGTGAAGTGCGCGTTGAGCAACACGTTCGGATTCGGCGGTCACAACTCGACGGTCATCTTCCGCAAACTGTAGTTTCTGACCTCTCCGACGCCGTGATCGACTTTCTGTTACGTCCGTTCCGACGGAATTTCGGGGAAGACAGACACTATTACAGAATCGTCGATGATATGTTCGGGTTCATCCCGCATAACATCGAACTCTACAAGCTGGCTTTGATTCACAAGTCAGCTTCTTTGATTTTGGAGGACGGCCGGGCGATCAACAACGAGCGCCTCGAGTATCTGGGCGATGCCGTGATCGAGGCCGTCACGTCGGATTACCTCTTCATCGAGTTTCCCGACCGCGACGAGGGTTTCATGACCCAGCTGCGGTCGCGGATCGTCTCGCGGCAGTCGCTCAATGCGCTGGCCGTGCATATCGGGCTCGACCGGCAGGTGATTTCCAACAATGCGACCGGTGCCGCGCAGAAACATATCTACGGCGACGCCTTCGAGGCGATGATGGGGGCGATTTATCTCGATCAGGGGTATGATTTCGTCAACCGGCTGCTCATCAACCGCATCTATTACCGTTATCTGAACCTCGACGAGCTGACCGAATCGGAGACCGACTTCAAGAGCCGTCTGATCGAGTGGTGCCAGAAGAACCATCACCGGATTCTCTTCCGCACGGGCCACGACAAGGGCTATTCGGCCAGCCATCCGGTTTTCTATTCGACGGTGCTGGTCGACGACATCGAGGTCGGGCACGGGGCGGGCGATTCCAAAAAGGAGGCCGAACAGCAGGCCGCCTTCTCCGTGGCGCAGTACATGAGCGACGAGCAGTGTGCGACGCTGTTGGACCGTGTCGACAAACTTACCCGATAAAATCTCCGCGGAACGCAGGTGTTCCGCGTTTTTTTGTTGCGTCCATGAAACAAATTACCGATAAGATGGCGGTCCGGGGCGTCGGGGCGCTCGACGACCGTGAACTGCTGACGCTGCTGCTCGAGGACGAACAGCTGGCCGGCGGGCTTCTGGACTTCTGCGGGGGATCGCTTGCCCGGCTGGCCGATACAGAGCAGTCGCGCCTGCGCATGGTCGGGGGATTGGGACTGCGCCGCGCCTGCCGTCTGCTGGCTGCCGCCGAGCTCGGAAGACGCATCACCGAGGCACGGGCCGGTGCCGCTACGGTCATCGAGACGAGCGACGACGTGGTACGGCTGTTCCGTCCGCAGCTGGAGCGGCTCGACCACGAGGAGTGCTGGGTGGTTTACCTTACCTCCTCGAACCGCATCATCGAGCGGCAGCGGGTGAGCCAGGGCGGGGTGCAGGGAACCGTAGTGGATCATCGGCTGATCATCAAGCGGGCGCTCGAACTGCTGGCTACGCAGTTGATTCTCGTACACAATCATCCGTCGGGTGCCGCCGAGGCCAGTCCGCAGGACAAGGCGCTGACGGAGCGTATCGCCCGTGCCGCGGCTTTGTTCGACATCCGGCTGCTCGATCATCTCATTGTGGCCCGCGAGGGCGACTTCTCTTTTCTGCGCGAGGGGTTGCTCAAATAGAGGGTGGGGGATTGGTACTTTTGGCCCCAAAAGTACAAGAAAAAAGAGGTTGTAAGAATCTCACCCTTTCGAAACTCTTTTGTGCTTTTCGGAAAAACGCCGGAAAAACTTTTCCTTTTAACTGCTTTTCGGTGGCGAAAAGCAGCAAAAGCCACCCGACCGGTTCCGATGGCGGTGGCCGGTCGTCTGAAAGCGGCGTCGGGCGACTATTCGCGGGTTTGCAAGCAAACCGTCCCCGCCGCTCTCGCTTTCAGCCTTCCGTCCGCTTTCCCGCCATCGGAACCAAGTCGGGAATCGCCTTGCGGGTAAAAAGAATGCCGGAGCGCATTGCCATATATAAATAATCAATGCCGCCGCTGGTGGCACAATCAATCCGCACTCTCGTTTGACGCGGAAAAAGAGGGTGCGGGCTGCGGCGCGTCCGTTACGGGGTGGCGCATAGGCTTGATCTTGCGCGCCCCGTGCAGCGCCGCGGATCGCACCCTCCCGCGGGAAACGACGTGCGGAGGCTTTTGGTACTTTTGGCCCCAAAAGTACATGAGAAAACTTTTTCTTTATTCCCTGCTTTTCGGTGGCGAAAAGCAGCAAAAGCCACCCGGCGCTTTTCCATCATCGGAATCAAACCGGGAATCACCCCCGGACAATTACGATCTCAAACCTGACAACCCGGGATGCGAAATGAAAATCGCTCAATCATAGATGAGCATACTCATGTATACAAGAGCATCACAAATGGCATGTTTTTTAGTTTTGTGTTGGAATAAAATACAAAACATTGAAAACGCCGATAGATACTTACGTGATCGAAGCCATCCGCAAGGAACGGATGGCGCAGAAAGTGTCACAGGCCATGTTGGCATACGGTATCGGCGTTTCCAGAAGTTTCATTGGCATGGCTGAAAGTTCAAAATACGACATAAAATACAACCTCAACCATATCAATGAAATCGCCCGCTACCTGGGCTGTTCGCCCCGCGATTTCCTCCCCGAAAAACCGCTCTGAACGTGCGCGCGCTGCCGATACTCCGCACGTTGCTGACCGCCGCGGCGGCCCTCGCCTGCGGCCTCGCCGCCGCACGCCGCCCCGTGGGCATCGCCTTCTACGACATCGACCGCCTCTACGATACCCTGCCGTCGCTCTTCTACCACGATGACGACTACACCCCCGACGGCCGCTATGGCTGGAACACGGAGCGCTACCGACGCAAAATCCACCATACTGCCGCCGTCATCGACTCGATGGCGCTGCCGATCGTCGCGCTGTGGGGCGTGGAGAACGAAGCCGTGGTCCGCGACCTCGCCGCCGCCTGCCGCGGCGACTACTCCTACCTGCACCGCACGCTCAACTCGCTCGACGGCATGGACTTCGCCCTGCTCTACTACGGCGACCGGTTCTATCCCGAGCGGGTCGAGGAGGGGCGCCGCTACCTCTATGTCGAGGGGCTCCTGGGACGCGACACCGTGGGGCTGGTGCTCTGCGCCGAGGAACGCATGGCCCGCTGGGTCGTCCGCGACCTGCGCAGGGAGCGTCCGCAGGTGCGGCTCGTGGTGCTGGGGCGCTCCGCGACGCTCGATCCCGCGGCATGGGGCCTGCGCGACGCACAGGCCCGCGCGGCCCGCGCCGGACGGGGCACAATCCGCAGCCGCGGACGCTGGTCGATGCGCGACCGGATACTCGTCGACACGGCCTTCCGCGTGCTTGCGGGCGACGTCTACGTGCGCCGCTATCTGGTTGACCAAAAGAGCGGTAACCCCCTTACAACCATCTCCCGGGGCGTCTATCGCGGCGGCTATGGCTATTCGCTGCCCGTGTATGCGTACTTCGAGTAGAAATTCTTGGTATTTCGGAAAAGTTTTCATATATTCGCACTCCCAATGACAAAAATGTCTGTATTGCGAAGCGGTAACGACCCGGTCACCGCATTTTTTTGCCTGCGGGCATCCGTCGTAACGAGAAAAATTTTATATTTACATACCACTTAAACAAAAAAACACTATGGCAGACGTTAAACGAGTCTACACTTTCGGCAACAAGGAGGCCGAAGGCAACGGCAAAATGCGCGAACTGCTCGGCGGCAAGGGTGCCAACCTTGCGGAGATGAACCTCATCGGCATCCCCGTACCCCCGGGCTTCACCATCACCACGGAAGTTTGCGCCGAATACTACAAGCACGGCAAGGAGGACATCATCGAGATGCTCCGTCCCGAGGTCGAGAAGGCCATGCACAACATCGAGCGCCTCACGGGCATGAAGTTCGGCGACAAGGAGATGCCGCTGCTCGTGTCGGTGCGCTCGGGCGCCCGCGCCTCGATGCCCGGCATGATGGACACGATCCTCAACCTCGGCATGAACGACCAGGCCGTCGAGGCCGTGGCCAAGCGCACGGGCAACCCCCGGTTCGCATGGGACTCGTACCGCCGCTTCGTACAGATGTACGGCGACGTCGTGCTCGGCATGAAGCCCGTATCGAAGGAGGATCACGACCCCTTCGAGGTCATCATCGAGCACCAGAAGGAGAAGCGCGGCGTGAAGAACGACACCGAGCTGACGACCGACGACCTGAAGGTCCTCGTCAAGGAGTTCAAGGCCGCCGTGAAGAAGCAGACCGGCGAGGACTTCCCGACCAACCCGTGGGATCAGCTCTGGGGCGCCATCTGCGCCGTGTTCGGCTCGTGGATGAACGAGCGCGCCAAGCTCTACCGCAAGCTCAACAACATCCCCGAGGAGTGGGGTACGGCCGTATCGGTGCAGGCCATGGTCTTCGGCAACATGGGCAACAACTCCGCAACGGGCGTGGCCTTCTCGCGCGACGCCGCAACGGGTGAAAACATCTTCAACGGCGAGTACCTGATCAACGCCCAGGGCGAGGATGTCGTGGCCGGCATCCGCACGCCGCAGCAGATCACCATCGAGGGTTCGAAGCGCTGGGCCAAGGCCCAGAACATCTCCGAGGAGGTGCGCAAGGCGAAGTACCCCTCGCTCGAGGAGGTGATGCCCGACGTCTACAAGGAGCTTAACGAGATTCAGCACCACCTGGAGCAGTACTTCACCGACATGCAGGACATCGAGTTCACGATCCAGGACGGCAAGCTGTGGATGCTCCAGTGCCGCAACGGCAAGCGCACGGGTGCCGCCATGGTCAAGATCGCCATGGACATGCTGCGTGAGGGCCTGATCGACGAGAAGACCGCCGTGCTGCGCTGCGAGCCCGCGAAGCTCGACGAGCTGCTGCACCCCGTCTTCGACAAGAAGGCCATCGCTACGGCCCAGGTCATCACGAAGGGTCTGCCCGCTTCGCCGGGTGCCGCCACGGGTCCCGTTGTCTTCTTCGCCGACGATGCCGAGAAGGTGCTCGCCCAGACGGGCCAGAAAGCCATCCTCGTGCGTATCGAGACCTCGCCCGAGGACCTCAAGGGCATGCTCGACGCCGCAGGTATCCTCACCGCACGCGGCGGCATGACCTCGCACGCAGCCGTCGTGGCCCGCGGTATGGGCAAGTGCTGTGTATCGGGCGCCGGTGAGCTGCAGGTGGACTACAAGGCCCGCACGATCCAGGTCAACGGCTTCACCGTGAAGGAGGGCGACTGGATTTCGCTCAACGGCTCGACGGGCGAGGTATACCTCGGCCAGGTGGCTACGCAGGCTGCCGACCTGAGCGGCGACTTCGGCAAGCTCATGGAGCTGGCCGGCAAGTATGCCGTGCTGAAGGTTCGCGCCAACGCCGACACGCCGAAGGATGCCGCACAGGCCTTCGCATTCGGCGCCGAGGGTATCGGCCTCTGCCGCACGGAGCACATGTTCTTCGAGGGCGACCGCATCAAGGCCATCCGCGAGATGATCCTCGCCGACGACGAGGCCGGACGCCGCGTGGCGCTGGCCAAGCTGCTGCCCATGCAGCGCGGTGACTTCGAGGGTCTGTTCAAGGCCATGAACGGATATCCCGTGACGGTGCGTCTGCTCGATCCCCCTCTGCACGAGTTCGTGCCCCACGATGAGAAGGGTCAGAAGGAGATGGCCGAGGAGATGAACGTGCCCCTGAAGAAAATCGTCGAGAAGGTCGAGTCGCTGGCCGAGTTCAACCCCATGCTGGGCCACCGCGGCTGCCGTCTGGGCAATACCTATCCGGAGATCACCGAGATGCAGGCCCGGGCC
>NZ_CASFQD010000013.1 GCF_949296715.1 uncultured Alistipes sp.
CCGCGGAAAACGACGTGCGGAGGCTTTTGGTACTTTTGGCCCCAAAAGTACAAAGGGAAAACGCTTTTCTTTTTCTCTGCTTTTCGGTGGCGAAAAGCAGCAAAAGCCACCCGACCGATTCCGATGACGGCGTCCGGTCGTCTGAAAGCGGCGTCGGGCGATTGTTCGCGGGTTTGCAAGCAAACCGTCCCCGCCGCTGACGCTTTCAGCCGCCCATCCGCTTCCCCGCCATCGGAACCAAGTCGGGAATTCCCATGTGAAAAAACAGAAAAAAATAGGTACTTTGTATTGCATAATACTAAAAAGTGTATTATATTTGCAATGTGAAAATAGTAAAACCCGCAAAATATTAACTCGGAAAACAACCTTACGACCATGAAAGAGACTGTAAACGTGAATATCGGCTCCGTGGCATTCACCCTCGACGAAGATGCCTATTTCGCCTTGCGCAGCTATTTCGACGATATCCGCAGCCGCCTGCCCGAAGGCGATGCGGAGACGATGAACGATATCGAGGCGCGCGTGGCGGAGATTTTCCGCGAACGCGTCTCCTCGCCCATGCGGGTCATCTCGCTCGACGTGGTACGGGCGGCGATGGCGCAGATGGGCCAACCCGCCGACTTCGGCGAACCCCGCGGCGGGACCCGGACGTCGGACCCCTGCGACAGCCCTTCCGCGGCGGAGCCCGAACGCCGACGGCTCTACCGCTCGCGCTCGAACCGTTCGATCGCCGGCATCTGCGGCGGTCTCGGCGAGTTCTTCGATGCCGACCCCACGATGATCCGTCTGGTGACCCTCTTCCTGATCCTCTTCGGCGGAATCTCCATCTGGCTCTACATCATCCTCTGGATCGTCATTCCCGAGGAGCCCGCCCGACGGTTCTCATTCAGCAGCAACGATAAAAAACGATAAGACCATGACAACGAACAACAATCGCCTTTACAGAACCCGGGACGGCATCGTGGCCGGCGTTTGCGGCGGCGTCGCCGAGTTTTTCGGGCTCAACGTCTCGCTCATCCGGCTGATGACCCTGATTCTGATCCTTTTCGGCGGCCTTTCGCTCTGGGTGTACATCATTCTCTGGCTGATCGTGCCCAAAGCCCCGCAACGGTTAAACGAATAGCATTATGGCTGAAGACAACGTAAAAGCGCAGATGCGCAAGGGAATCCTGGAGTACTGCATCCTCGCCATTCTCTCCCGCGAGGCATCGTATGCTCCGAAGATCATCGCCGAGCTCAAGCAGGCCGAGATGATCGTAGTCGAGGGTACGCTCTACCCGATCCTCACCCGGCAGAAGAACGCCGGGCTGCTCACCTACCGCTGGGAGGAGTCCCCGCAGGGCCCGCCCCGCAAGTACTACGCCCTGACGGACAAGGGCCGCGAATACCTGGCGACGCTCGACGCCGCCTGGGAGGAGCTCGTCGGGCAGATCCGGGTGATCCGCCACGGCAAAACCGAAGATTAACCATCAAAAAGAACCATACGTCATGAAAAAGATTTTAGCAGTCATCCTGTCGCTGGTCATCGTCTGTGCCGTGCTGGTCGGCATTGCCGGCGTCACGGCCACGAACCTCTTTGCCGCCGGGCGTCTCCGCGGCAGCGGCAACATCGCCACGAAACGGATCGAAGCGCCGGACTTCACGGCTGTCGATGCCTCGCGCGCCGTCAAGGTCGTCGTCACGGACGACCTGACGGATGCGATCGTCATCGAGGCCGACGACAACGTGATGGAAAAGGTGCTGGTCGAGAACCGCCGCGGAACACTGTTTGTCAGCATCGACAAGTCGGTGCGCCGCATCTCGGCCTTCAGCGTGACGGTGCGCGTGCCGGCCAACGGACAGATCCGCGCCCTGGATGCGTCGAGCGCCGCGAAGATCGTCTGCGAAAAGGCGCTGGGCGCCGACCGCTTTGCAATCGGCGTGTCGAGTGCCGCGGTGGTCGAAGTGGCGCTGAAAGCATCGAGTTGTTCGATCGAAGTGTCGAGTGCCGGCCGTGTCACGGCGGCCATGGAGGTCGGCAGCTGCTCGGTCGAGGCATCGAGTTCCGCAAAGGCCGAACTCTCGGGCAAGGCCGACAAGTGCAATGCGGAGGTCAGCTCCGCGGCAAAACTTGATGCCGGACGTTTCGTCGCTGCCGACTGTACGGTCGAAGCTTCGAGCGGCGCTTCGGCCGACGTGCACTGCACCGGCACGCTCCGGGCCTCGGCTTCGAGCGGTGCGCGCATCACCTATTGCGGCGGCTGCGAAGCGTTCGCGGAGCGGTCGAGCGGCGGCAGCGTACATTCCATTAACCGTTAATCCGTTACGACCATGAACGAAGTGAAGAAATGCAGCCTCTCCGGTGTGGCGTTCACGATGGACGTCGAGGCCTACGAGACCTTGTCCTCCTACCTGGAGAGCCTCAAGAATACCTACAAGGATTCGCCCGACGGCGCAGAGATTGTCGCCGACATCGAGGCCCGCATTGCGGAACTGATCCTTTCGGCGCAGGACAACCGGCAGGTCGTCGAAAAGCCGCTGATCCTGAATATTATCCGGCAGATGGGTTCGGCCGAGGACATCTGCGAGGAGAGTGCCGACGGGTCGGAGCGCCGCGAGGAGCCGCGCATTCCGCGCCGCCTCTACCGCGATACGGAGAACGCCAAACTGGGCGGCGTCTGCGCCGGCATCGGCAAGTATTTCGACATCGATCCCGTGTGGATCCGGCTGGCGATGTTCCTGCCGCTGATCCTCTCCTGCTTCGGGGCGGTGCCCTTTCTGCGCTGGACCGGCCCGATGATGGGCAACCTCTTCGGGGTCTTCGTGATCTGCTACATGATCATGTGGTTTGCCGTGCCGGCGGCCCGCACGGCGCGCCAGAAGCTCGAAATGAACGGCGAGCGCATCACCGCGCAGTCGATCGGCGAGGTCACCTCGGCCGCCGCGGGCAGCGATCCCGACGCACGGGCCAAACCCATCGTCGCCGAGGCCGTGTCGCTTTTCGGCAAGGTGGTGCTCATCCTGATGAAGATTCTCGCCGGGGCGATCGTCTTCGGACTGATTCTCTGTGCCTGCGCCCTGATTATCGGCATGTTCGCCCTGTTGATCGGCGGTCCCGAGTACGCGCACCTGGGCAAGCTCGAGGACTTCTCGCTCTGGGTGCCGATGTTGGGCATACTTATTGTACTCATTCCGGTGATGCTGCTCATCTACGTGCTCATGTGCCTGATCGCCTCGCGCAAGCCCGGAGGACGTACCGTGCTGATTATCTTCCTGCTGTGGCTGGCTTCGGTCATTGCCTGCTCGGTGATCGCCATCCGCGAGGATGTCGGCGAGAAGTTCCGCCGCAAGCGCGTGACGCTCGAACGGGTGCTGGAGAACACCGAAGTGAGTGTCAACGGCCGGCTCATGACGCTCGAGGAGCTGCTCGAGGAGTACGATGACGAGCCGGTTATCGAGGAGGGCCGCAAGATGCTGCACATCAGCGTGCCGTCGAAGTCGATCGACATCACCGTCGACAAGGGGCACGGCGGCATGACGGTCTCGGGTGCGGACTCCGTCGTGCAGGGGTCGGTGCAGATCCGTGCCGTGGAGGAGGACGGCCGCCGCACCTCCGTGCAGATCGGCGGTTCGGTCGTGACGGAGAAGGGCGATGCGTCGAGATGACGCGCTCCGACCCCGGAACGGGGGGGGGAGCGCAGGATTTTCAAAATAAAAAGTTTCCGGATGCGGGCGGGCCGAAAGGTGCCGCCTGCGTTCTTTGAAATAAGCAAATAAATTACTACCTTTGGGCGGTTTTGTTATTTTAATGATGAGAGTATGGCCGAAATCAAATGCATAGGCATCCTGACCTCGGGCGGTGACGCCCCGGGCATGAATGCGGCGATTCGTGCGGTGACCCGCAGCGCCATTTACAACGGCTTTGCCGTGAAGGGAATCATGCGAGGGTACAAGGGACTGGTCTTCAATGAGATCGTGGAATTCAAGTCCCAGAGCGTGAGCAACATCATCCAGTTGGGAGGAACCATTCTCAAGACGGCGCGCTGCAAGGAGTTCGCCACACCCGAGGGCCGCAGGACGGCCTACGAGAACATGGTTGCCGCAGGGATCGACGCGCTGGTGGTGATCGGCGGCGACGGTTCGCTCACGGGAGCCGGGATTTTCGCCGCGGAGTACAACGTGCCGATCGTGGGACTGCCCGGTACGATCGACAACGACCTGGGCGGCACGGATTCGACGATCGGATACGACACGGCGCTCAACACGATCATGGAGGCGGTCGACAAACTGCGCGATACGGCCTCGAGCCACGAGCGGCTCTTCTTCGTCGAGGTGATGGGCCACACGGCCGGCTACCTGGCGCTCAACAGCGCCATGGCCACGGGTTCCGAGGCGGCGATCATCCCGGAGATGGAGACCGAGGTCGACCAGCTGGCCGAACTCATCAACCACGGCTTCCGCAAGAGCAAGAACTCGGCGATCGTCATCGTGGCCGAGAACCCCAAGACGGGCGGTGCCGCGGCGCTGGCCGAGCGTGTGAAAAAGGAGTTCCCGCAGTACGACGCGCGCGTCACGATCCTGGGCCACATCCAGCGCGGCGGTTCGCCGACGGCTACGGACCGTATCCTCGCCTCGCGCATGGGCGAGGCGGCCATCGAGGCGATCCTCGACGGGCAGCGCAACGTGATGATCGGCATCGAGAACGGCAAGATCGTCTACGTGCCCTTTGCCAAGGCCGTGCGCCACAACAAGGGGATCAACCGCAACGATCTGGAACTGGTGAAGATTCTTTCGATATAATACCCTAAACAACCCGGACTTTAGCGAATGAAACGCGTAATAGGCATCGGCAATGCCCTGACCGACATGCTGGTCAACTTGAAAACCGACTCCGTGTTGAGCCGGTTCAAACTGGCCAAAGGCTCGATGAGTCTCGTGGATACGAAATTGCAGACCGAGATTTCGAAATCCGTGGCCGGCCTTCCCTATTCGTTGTCGCTCGGCGGCTCGGCGGGAAACACCATCCGGGCCATGGCGCGGTTGGGATGCAGCGTCGGGTTCATCGGCAAGGTCGGACCGGATACCACGGGCGACTTCTTCATTCAGGCGCTTGAGAATCTGGGTGTCGAGCCGGTGATATTCCGCGGTACGGAGCGTTCGGGCAAGTGCGTGTCGCTCATCTCGCCCGACGGCGAGCGCACGATGGTCACGCACCTCGGTGCGGCGCTGGAGCTCGTGGCCGAGGAGATCGACCCCGCAATTTTCGAGGGGTACGACTGCCTCTATGTCGAGGGCTATCTGGTGCAGAACCACGACCTGATACTCAAGGCCGCGCGCACGGCCAAGCAGTGCGGACTGAAGGTGGCCATCGACCTGGCGAGCTTCAACATCGTGGCCGAGAACCTCGAGTTCCTCCGCTCGCTGGTGCGCGAATGCGTCGACATCCTCTTCGCCAACGAGGACGAGGCCAAGACCTTCACGTGCGAGGCCGAGCCGCTCAACGCCCTGCAGGCCATCTCGGAGATGGTCGAACTGGCCGTCGTGAAGATCGGCATCAAGGGGGCGCTCATCAAGCAGGGCAACGAGGTGGTGCACGTGGGCATCATGGCGGCCGCCAGGCGCGTCGATACGACGGGTGCGGGCGATTTCTACGCCGCAGGATTCATGGCGGGCCTCTGCGAGGGACTGACGCTGCGGCAGTGCGGCACGATCGGCGCCATCACGGCGGGCAAGGTGATCGAGGTTGTCGGCACGACCTTCGGCGAGGAGGCGTGGTCGGATATCTTCCGGCTGGTCAACAAGGTCCGCAACGAGAAATACCTCTTCTGACCGCCGCGCCGGGGCGGCCCGGCGTCATCGGCAAATTATTTGTGCGGCTCCGCATTGCGGGGTCGCACTTTTTTTCGTAACTTTCCGTAACCAAACCTGACTTACTGCCATGAAATTCTTTCTGGACACGGCGAATCTCGCCCAGATTCGCGAAGCGTGTGAAATGGGCGTGCTCGATGGCGTGACGACCAATCCCTCGCTCATGGCGAAGGAGAACATCCGCGGCGAAGAGGCCTGCCGCCGCCATTATGTCGAAATCTGCAACCTGGTCGAAGGGGACGTGAGCGCCGAGGTGATCGCGACGGACTTCGACGGCATGGTCCGCGAGGGCACCGAACTGGCGGCGCTCCATCCGCAGATCGTCGTCAAGCTCCCCTGCACGGCCGACGGAATCCGGGCCGTGAAGTACTTTGCCCAGCGGGGCGTTAGGACCAACTGCACGCTGGTCTTCTCCGTCGGGCAGGCGCTGCTCGCGGCCAAGGCCGGGGCGACCTACGTCTCGCCCTTCGTCGGACGCCTGGACGACATTTCGGAGGACGGCATCGGACTGGTGGCCCACATCGTGCGGGTCTACCGCACCTACGGCTTCCGCACGCAGGTGCTCGCCGCGTCGATCCGCCATACGCACCACATCATCCAGTGCCTCGATGCCGGGGCGGATGTTGCCACCTGCCCGCTCTCGGCAATCAAGGGGCTGCTCAAACACCCGCTTACCGACAGCGGACTGGCGCAGTTCCTTGCCGACCATGCCCGCGTGAACGGGTAGCGCCCGGAGCGGAAGGCGCGTGTAGCGGAACCGTAGAGGGCGGAACTTGATAGAGCTATTTTTTATTGCAGAAAACTGGGGAACCATTATGGCTCCCCGGTTTTTGACTGGTTCTGCAAATTGTTTTTCTCCTTATTTGCCGCTAATCTTTTGCTGGCACTCTTTTACCTTTCTGAGGCACCGTTCTTTGCTATCTGCATCGGAAAAGTATTGGCGGGCATTTTTGAATTGATGGAGAGCCGCATTGTACCGCCCGGCATTTTTATATGCTATGCCTATATTGTAGTAACAGACAGCTTTGATGGACTCGTTTCCTCTTGCACATCGCATAAAGTCATTTGCTGCGTCATTCGCCCTTCCTAACACGATATATGCGAGTCCTCTGTAAAAATAGGCTTCATTGCCGTCAGATGGGTCGCATGTGATGGATTTACGGCAGAGTTCAGCCAAATGTTCCGCCTCTCTGCGGTATGCCTTGAAATAATCGGTCATATTTTCGCTATCCTCCACCTCAAAGTCGAGATTGTTCAGATAATACGCCTTTGCTCTGACATAGTAGAGAAAGGCATCTCCTTCCGGCAGGTTGGAGAGTGCCTCGGCTGCGAATTTGTCTGCCTCGTTCCAATCGTTGCTTGTTATGTATGGCATAATCTGCCTTTTATATTCTGCGGCCATACGATGAGCCTTTGCACGTTGTTCTTCGGCAGCAACATGTTCTTTGGCGGCGATATCTCTTTTGTAATCCCGTATTGACTGAAGCAGGTTTCTGTTAGCCTCTCCGTCGATCTGTTTGGGCTCTGCAGCTCCTGTAAACACCCAACAGTCTATCATATAGTCTGCTATAGCATTTCCGTCGTAGAAAGTCAGATTTGATGATTTGAAGGCTCCCCGGCTATTGAGGTTCTCCAGTTTTGTATGCGAAAAATTGAATTCTGTCAAATTATTGAAGTCTAATCTTACATCTTTAATTGCTGGGCAGCATGAGATATCGAGGCTCGTCAATTTGTTATTTGAACAGTCTAATTCTACCAGCTTGGTAGTTTGGGACAGGTCTAAAGATGTAATGGCATTCCACTTGCATTTTAATTTCTCCAAATCGGGAAGAGCGGAGACGTCGAGTTCCGGTAATTTGTTATTTGAACACTCCAACTCTTTCAGCCTGGGATTCCTGGATAAATCCAAAGATACAAGTTTGTTCCCATCACACACCAGCTTCTCCAAATCGGGAAGAGCGGAGACGTCGAGTTCCGGTAATTTGTTATTTGAACACTCCAACTCTTTCAGCCTGGGATTCCTGGATAAATCCAAAGATACAAGTTCGTTCCCTTTGCACACCAACTTCTCCAAATCGGGAAGAACGGACACATCGAGTCTCGTCAGTCCGTTGTATGAACAGTCCAGATCTTTCAGTTTGGAGTTTTTGGATAAATCCAAAGGCGTTTCCACACCTCTAATGGAAAGTCGTGTTAGATTCGGGAAATCGGCAAGATTTCCCGGAAACTTCGTTTTGCCCCAATACGCTAATTCGGTCAACTTCAGACTGGCCGGAAGATTTAGAGATGAAAGGTTTTTGCAGGAAATGGAAACCTTTTTCAAATTCACTAAATGGGAGAGATCTATCTTGGTAATGAAATTATCGCTGATAACCAGTGTCTCCAAATTTGTGGTGCGTGCGGAAAAATCAAGTTGAGTAAGACCGCTATGCCCTTCTCCTTTCCAATCATCGTTGTACAGATATGCTTCTTTTAACTCCGGGTTGTCCAGAATTAAAGATTTGAGTTTTGTCCCGGTGTAGATAAACCTTTCTAATGTTGGAACAACGGAAAGGTCGAGCTGGGTTAACAGCTCCGAATTATCGATAGCAAGCTGTTTAAGCTTACCGTTCTGTGAGAGATATGATAAGTCTGTAAGTTTGATTTCATTGCTCGTAAGCATTAAAGTTTCAAGATTCTGAAAATAACTTATCCCCTGCAGAGAAGTAATTTCCGGTTTTGTCTTGTCTTCATTTATGACTAACGGATTAAGACGCATTTCAGTAACAGCATCAGCTTCAGTCTGGTCTATGGTTCCGTTATGGTCTGTGTCAAAATTGATCAATACATATTCCCGGAACCTGTTGTCCGGTATTGTTCCGCCATCCCAAAAAACTCTGTTGCTTTTATCGCTATGCTGACCGGTTGCCGTAAATGGCAGAATTAGAGTGAAGGCAAGCACTCCCAAAATCAAGCTTCTCATAATTTAAGTTTTTGGTGTGAAACAAATATAATGATTTTTTGATTAAACAAAAATATGGAGGATACAATAAACTGAACGAGAACGTATTCATCACTCCTGTCCGTATACATGAAGAGAGCCTGCACCGCTATGGTGCAGGCTCTCTTTTTCGGATGTATCGTGCGGATTAGTCCTCGAACTTCGCCGAGAGGAATTCGCGGTTCAGGCGGGCAATGTGGGCGATCGAAATCTGCTTCGGGCACTCGGCCTGGCAGGCACCCGTGTTGGTGCAGTTGCCGAATCCCAGCTCGTCCATCTTGGCGACCATCGCCTTGGCGCGGCGGGCACCCTCGACGCGGCCCTGCGGCAGCTTGGCCAGCGACGACACGCGCGCTGCGACGAAGAGCATGGCCGAACCGTTCTTGCAGGTGGCGGCGCAGGCTCCGCAGCCGATGCAGGCGGCGGCATCCATCGACTCGTCGGCGTCGGCCTTCGGAATCGGAATGGCGTTGGCGTCGGGTACCGAGTTGGTGCGCACCGAGATGAAGCCTCCGGCCTGGAGAATCTGGTCGTAGGCCGAGCGATTCACCACGAGGTCCTTGATGACGGGGAAGGCTGCCGAACGCCACGGCTCGATGGTGATCGTGGCGCCGTCCTTGAACTTGCGCATGTAGATCTGGCACGTCGTGGCGCCCTGGCCGGGGCCGTGGGCATGTCCGTCGATGTGCAGCGAGCACATGCCGCAGATACCCTCGCGGCAGTCGTGGTCGAAGGCCACGGGCTCCTTGCCCTCATGGATGAGGTTGTTGTTCAGGATGTCGAGCATCTCGAGGAACGAGGTGTCGGCCGAGATGTTTTCGACCTTGTAGGTCTCGAAAGCACCCTTGGTTTTGGCGTCTTTCTGACGCCATATCTTCAATGTGAAATTCATAATTCCAAATTTGTTGTCAATGTTGAACGTCAGAAAAACTTAATCCTTGTAGTTGCGCTGTGCCGGGTGTACGAACTCGAAGTTCAGCGGCTCCTTGGTCAGCTCCGGTGCCTGGTCCATGCCCTTGTACTCCCAGACGGCGGCGTATACGAAGTTTTCGTCGTCACGCTTGGCCTCGCCCTCTTCGGTCTGGTGCTCCGAGCGGAAGTGACCGCCGCACGACTCCTCGCGGTTGAGGGCGTCGCGGGCCATCAGCTCGCCCAGCTCGAGGAAGTCGGCCAGACGGATCGCCTTTTCGAGCTCGACGTTGAAGTCGTTTTCGCGGCCGACGACCTTCACGTCCTTCCAGAACTCCTTGCGCAGGGCCTGAATCTCGGTGATGGCCTTCTCGAGGGACTCCTTCGTGCGGGCCATGCCGACGTTCTCCCACATGATGTGGCCGAGCTTCTTGTGGATGTCGTCCACGGACTGCTTGCCCTTGATGGCGAAGAGCTTGGCGATCTTCTCGCGCACGCCCTTCTCGGCCTCGTCGAAGGCCTTGGTGTCGGTCTTCACCTTCGGAGCCTGGATCTTGTGCGAGAGGTAGTCGCCGATCGTGTAGGGCAGGACGAAGTAACCGTCGGCCAGACCCTGCATCAGGGCCGAGGCGCCCAGACGGTTGGCGCCGTGATCCGAGAAGTTGGCCTCGCCGATGGCGTACAGACCCGGGATCGTGGTCATCAGGTTGTAGTCGACCCACAGGCCGCCCATCGTGTAGTGCACGGCCGGGAAGATCTGCATCGGCTGCTCGTAGGGGCTCACGTCGGTGATTTCCTCGTACATGTCGAAGAGGTTGCCGTAGCGCTGCTTGATGATGTCCTTGCCCAGACGCTCAATGGCGGTCTTGAAGTCGAGGAAGACGGCCAGACCCGTCTCGTTCACGCCGTAGCCGGCGTCGCAGCGCTCCTTGGCGGCACGCGAGGCGACGTCACGCGGCACGAGGTTTCCGAAGGCCGGGTAGCGGCGCTCCAGGTAGTAGTCGCGGTCCTCCTCGGCGATGTCCGAAGGCTTCTTGGCGCCCGAGCGGATGGCCTTCACGTCCTCGAGTTTCTTGGGAACCCAGATGCGGCCGTCGTTGCGCAGCGACTCCGACATGAGGGTCAGCTTCGACTGCTGGTCGCCGTGTACGGGGATACACGTCGGGTGAATCTGCGTGAAGCAGGGGTTGGCGAAGCCGGCACCCTTGCGGTAGCACTGGAATGCGGCCGAGCCGTTCGATGCCATGGCGTTCGTCGAGAGGAAGAAGACGTTGCCGTAGCCGCCCGTGGCCAGCACGACGGCATGGGCGCCGTGGCGCTCGATCTCACCCGTGACGAGGTTGCGCGCGATGATGCCGCGTGCCTCGCCGTCCTCGATGACGATGTCGAGCATCTCGTGGCGCGGGTAGCTCTTGACCGAGCCGGCGGCGATCTCCTTGTTCAGTGCGGCGTAGGCACCCAGCAGGAGCTGCTGTCCCGTCTGGCCGCGGGCATAGAAGGTACGCGATACCTGCGCGCCGCCGAACGAACGGTTGGCCAGCAGGCCGCCGTACTCGCGGGCGAAGGGTACGCCCTGGGCCACGCACTGGTCGATGATGAGGTTCGAGACCTCGGCCAGACGGTAGACGTTGGCCTCGCGGGCGCGGTAGTCGCCGCCCTTGATCGTGTCGTAGAAGAGACGGTATACGGAGTCGTTGTCGTTCTGGTAGTTCTTCGCGGCGTTGATACCGCCCTGCGCGGCGATCGAGTGGGCGCGGCGGGGCGAATCCTGGATGCAGAAGACCTTGACGTTGTAGCCCAGCTCGCCCAGCGAAGCGGCTGCGGAGGCGCCGCCCAGACCGGTTCCGACGACGATGATGTCGAGTTTGCGCTTGTTGGCGGGGCTTACGACCTTGATAGCTGCCTTGTGGTTGCTCCATTTCTCTGCGAGAGCGCCGGCAGGAATTTTAGCATCTAATTTGAAAGCCATATCGTTTGTGTGTTTATCGTTCTACAATGATGGATTAGCAGGCGCCTGCGCAGCAGGGGCATACGCTCTTGATGAAATAGACCACCACGACGGCGGCGAAGCCCAGGAAGACGATCGTGGCCACGACGTTCGCGATGCACTTCAGGCGGGGATACCACGTGTCGTTGGCCCAGCCCACGGTCTGGAACATCGACCACACGCCGTGCGTGAGGTGGAACCACAGGGCGGCGAACCACACGAGGTAGAGGACGACGTAGTACCACTGCGAGAAGGTGTAGGCGATCAGTGCGGCGCCGTCCGTGGGGCCGTAGCCCAGCGAGTTGGTGTGGCTGCCCAGAATCTCCACGAGCTGCATCTTCGCCCAGAAGTTGTAGAGGTGCAGACCCATGCCGAGCAGGATGATGACGCCCAGCACGAGCATGTTCTTCGAGGCCCAGGCCACGCCCGGCTCCTGCACGGTGACGGCATAGCGCTGCGTGCCGCGTGCGCGGTAGTTGTTCAGCGTGAGGACGAGGGCGTAGATGAAGTGGATCAGCACGCCGAGGGCCAGGACGACCGTACCGGCCAGTGCATACCAGTTTGCCCCCAGGAATGCGCAGACCGCGTTATACGCCTCGGGCGAGATGATCGCAGTCACGTTCATGGCCATGTGGAAGAGGATAAAGAGCACGAGGAAGCAGCCCGTCACGCTCATCACTAACTTCTTGCCAAGAGAGGAATTGGATAGAAAACAGCTCATAGTGGATTAAATTTGTTTATATTTGTTAAAGATTTGTGTTCATCGTTGCAAAGATAGCCATTGTTTGCGGAATAACAATAGCGGAGGCGGGAAATTTGCGCCCCGAAAGAGTGGTTTTATGGAGAAAAAGGAGCTGCGCCGGGAGATGAAACGGCGGAACCGGGCCATGACGCCCGAAGGGCGCGCCGCGGCGGCCCGGCGGATCTTCCGCCGCATCGGGGCCCTGCCCGCATTCGGTGCCGCGCGCTGCGTGGCATTGTTCTGTTCGCTGCCCGACGAACCGCCGACCGAAGAGGTGCTGGCGCGCTGGCGCATGCAGAAGCGGATCGTCGTGCCGCGCGTCGCGGGCGAGGAGATGGACTTCTTCGAATACGACCCCGCGACGCTCGTTGCGGGGGCTTTCGGCATCGCCGAGCCCGGACCGGAGGCCGTGCCGTGCGACCCGTCGGAAATAGACCTCATCGTGGTGCCCGGCGTGGCCTTCACGGCGGCCGGAGAGCGCATGGGCCGCGGGCGCGGCTATTACGACCGCTACCTCTCGCGCGAGGGCATGCACGCCGTGAAGGTCGGCGTCTGCTTCGCCCACCAGCTGGTCGGGGAGCTGCCCGTCGAGCCGCACGACGTGCGGATGGATGCGGTCTGTACGGATTGAGATGCGCGGTTCGCACTTCCGGCACGGAGTATGCAGCAGCGATCGGTCTGCGGATGAACCGCGGAAGCGTGGATATTAACCTGAAAACAGAATATGGAGCGAAAGAGAGCGGCGCTGGTATTGTCCGGCGGAGGAGCAAGAGGGGTGGCGCACATCGGCGCCATCGAGGAGCTGGAGAGCCGGGGGTTCGAGATCACGGCCGTTGCGGGGACCTCGATGGGGGCGCTCGTCGGCGGCATGTACGCCGCGGGACATCTGGAATCCTTCAAGGAGTGGTTCTGTTCGCTGGACCGTTACAAGGTCTTCTCGCTGATGGATTTTTCGTTCAGTTCGGAGGGCTTCGTCAAGGGAGACCGGGTTATCCGGACCCTGGAGGAGTTGGTTCCCGACGTGCGCATCGAGCAGATGCCGCTGCCGTTCGCCGCCGTGGCGGCCGATCTGCTGACGGGACGCGAGGTGGTACTCGACCGCGGCGGGCTCTACGACGCCATCCGGGCCTCGATCTCCATCCCGTCGGTCTTCCGCCCGGTGCGCCGCGACGGCATGGTGCTCATCGACGGCGGAACGGTCAATCCGCTGCCGCTCAACCGGGTGCGGCGCACGGAGGGCGATCTGCTGGTTGCGGTCGACGTCTGCGCCCCCTTTGCCGCCGACCCCGCACCGCGTGCCGGGGCGTCGCTGAACTATTACAAGCTCCTCACGGCCTCGTCGCAGATCATGCAGCAGCACATCGCGCAGCTCATGTGCCGCCTGACGCCGCCCGACCTGCTTGTCGGGCTGCCCGCCGACAGCTACGGCATGTTCGAGTTTTACCGCGCCGCGGAACTCATCGAGGCGGGGCGCAGGGCGACGCGTGCGGTGCTGGACCGTTTTTCCACCGGCCGTTGAGGCACGGTTTTTGTCCCGGGAGAAGGCGTAAAAAAGATGCGACGGCCCTTATATTGAAGAATTCAAGTAGTGACGCAACTTCACAGAGATTCCAGAAGGGGCCGTCGCAAATCGTTTGATCGGAATGCGGTAGTTTCCGTCTGCACCCTGCACCGGAAAGCCGTCGGAATCGTTTTGCCGGTACGATTCCGGTATCTTCACGAGGGCAAAGATAGTGAAAGTTCCTTGATTGACAACGCATCTGCGTGCATAAATCGGGACTGTCCGGATGTGTCATGAATGCGTCTGAATGCGCTGCTGACGCAACTGTCGGCGCGGGCGGCTTTCCGGACGGTGCCGGAGGCGCGGCGGCGCAGCCTTCATGCGGCACCCTTTCTACATGATTGCCGGGAGTCCTCCTTGCGGAGACTCCCGGCAATGCCGTTTTTCGGATGGCCCTCGTATCCGGAACGTGTTCCGGGCGCCGTCCCTGTGCCCGGATGCTTTTCCGCATCTTCGTCCAGGACCGGGCGGCCGGTCCTGCCGTTCGGCGACACCGGCCCGCATCAGCCCCTTATCGGATGCCGTTCCGGCCGATGGGAATGCCCAGTCCGAGCGAGAGGTGTACGGAGCTCTTCTTGATCGGAACCCACTGCGGCGTGTGCTTCACCGTCAGCAGATCGGTCGCAATGAAGAAGTTGATCCAGCTGGGACTCACGTTCATGGCCAGACCGACGGAGCCGCCCCGGTTGTCGATGACCGTGTAGCTTCCCGTCAGCGTGAACCACCTAACGGGCTGGAAATTCACCGATCCGGTCAGGTTGTGCCGCGTCTTGAACTCCCAGAAACGGGCCGTATAGAGCAGTCCGAATCCGATTTTGTCGCGCCATACCTTGTACTGGACACCGGCGTTGAGCGAGGCGTTGAGGCTCTTGGTCGTACCCTGCGCCCCGGCCGGCGTGAACTCCAGCAGGTTCATGTCGAAGTCGGGCTGTTCGAGCGTCTCGCCGTTCTCGATCTGCACGCCCGTGAACTCCATGCTCTTGACCGAACGTCCGATGCTGTTGTACTTCTTGTTCCAGGAGATGAATCCCAGGTCGGTGACCGCCAGCGAAACCTGCAGGTTGTGCAGGATGTCGTAGGTGGCGCCCAGGTCGACGGCAAATCCGTATCCGGCCGGTTTGTAGGGTTTGGGCGAGAGGTCTTCGAGCGTGTAGGTGCCCGTGTCGCCGCAGTCGATGTCGTCGGTCGCCGCGCCGTTGGCCGTGATGTCGAGCGAGCCCGAGGCGTCAACGCTCCAGCGGTTCTCGTCGAGCGTGATGTCCAGCCGGTCGTAGTTCAACCGGGCGCGGGCCATGCCGATGAGGAACTTGGCGCGGGCGCCGATGTAGAGCTTGTTGTGAATCAGCGGGAACGAGTAGGAGAATCCCGTTTCGAGATAGGCGTCGGTCGAGAGGCCGATGTTGCGCACGACCCCTTCGCGTCCCGTCTTGAGGAACTCGAAGAGCGAATAGGGCATGTCGACGTCGCTTGCCGTGCGGAGGTTCAGGTCGAAGGACCAGAAGCTCCGGCGGTTCTTCGTATAGGCGCCGAAGCCCAGGATGTTGATGCGGGTCTCCAGCCCGAGGTAGTTTTCGGCCTTCAGCCCCCCGAGGGCGTCGGCTGCCGAAACGGAGCTGTCGAGCAGCGTCACGAGCTTCCCGTTGCGGGAGAAGAGAATGTCGTTGAGGGCGATGTTGCCGTTCGTCGCGACGTTGATGCCGCCCAGTCCCGGAATGTTGAGGTAGCCGCGCTGGGGTGCGAGGGCCGGGTTGAGCTGGCTGCGGAGGGTCGAACCCTCCATGAAGTAGGCTGTGCTGCTTTGTGCCGACACTCCGGCCGCGATCATCAGTGACAGGAGCAGTGCGAATGTCTTTTTCATGGTCGGAGGTGGTTTAGAAGTTGATTTTCAGTCCGCCGCGCTTGACCAGGTGCAGCTCGATGAGCAGCTGGCAGTCGGCCGTATTGTCGAATCCGTTGCGGTAGTAGCGGTCGAGCGTCACGGGAATGACGACCTGGCAGCCGTGGATGAGCGTGCGCAGGTCTTCGCCGTAGATCGGCGTCTCGGCGATGACGTTCTCCTCGCTCTTGGCGTCGATCTGCACCGGAACCTCGATGAGCGTCGGGCGGAGCCGGGCCTGGATCTCGGCGCTCAACGGCAGCCGGTTGGCGATCGTGCCGTAGATGTGCAGCGTGTTTTTCGCGTCGGGCGTCCCTTCGGGATCGAGGTTCTCGGCGAGCATGTCCACGATGTTGTCGTCGAGGTCGATGCGGTCGATGTCATAGGTGATGTCGTCGACCTGCAACCTCGACAGGTAGTCGTGTGCGAACGTGCGGACCAGCTCTTCGAGCGTTTCACGCACTGCGGCGTTGGAGCGGTAGAAGGTCCGGAACAGCGGGCGGAACGCCT
Source organism: uncultured Alistipes sp. (assembly GCF_949296715.1). Classification (GTDB taxonomy): domain Bacteria; phylum Bacteroidota; class Bacteroidia; order Bacteroidales; family Rikenellaceae; genus Alistipes. The sequence continues at coordinate 16,413 of NZ_CASFQD010000013.1, forward strand.
CCACGTCGTTCAGGTCCAGCTCGGGCACGGAGCCGATGACCGACTCCCGGTAGAGGGACGTATTCCAGATCAGTTCGATGACCTCGTCCATTTTCGTGTCGCTGACCAGCAGCTCCTCGGCGAGCAGGTCGAGCATCTCGCCGAGGTAGGCTTCGTCGGAGACGAGCCGGCGGATTTCGACATAGGAGCCGGGCAGTTCGGTGGGCAGCCAGATGTCCGCTTCGCGGAAGACGTTCTCGATGTCGATGCCGTTGTCGGTGATCTCCTGCATGCTCACGCGGATGGTCATGAGCGGGCAGCGGAACTCGCTTTCATCGTTGCCGATGGTGACGTTCTCCGTCTCGATCTCTTTCAGATCGTACTCCTTGTCGACGCATCCTGCAAGGAGCGTTGCGGCAAGGATCAGAAGTGGCAATTTTTTCATAAAAGAGGTGACTTTTAATGGGGTGATGATGAGATATGATACAAATATAACCTTTTGAACCGAAAATACAAAATAATATGCACGTTATCCTGTGCGACGGGACGGATGCCGGGTATTCCGTTTCCGAAATATTTGCTACATTTGCACGACCCATATCCGCACAGCCCATGGCCGAAACACTACAGGATCATCTGCGGGAGCAGGTTTCGCTGCTGCCCCTCTCGCCCGGCGTCTACCAGTTCCTGGACCGCACGGGCACGATCATCTACGTGGGCAAGGCCAAGAGCCTGCGCAAGCGTGTCTCGTCGTACTTCGTGCAGTCGAAGGAGCACAGCATGAAGGTGCGCGCGCTGGTGCGGCAGATCGCCGACATCCGCCACATCGTCGTCGGCAGCGAGACCGATGCCCTGCTGCTCGAGAACTCGCTCATCAAGACCCTCCAGCCGCGCTACAACATCCTGCTCAAGGACGACAAGACCTATCCGTGGATTGTCGTGCGGCGCGAGCACTTCCCGCGCGTGCAGTCCACGCGGCAGATCGTGCGCGACGGCTCGCAGTATTTCGGGCCCTACGGCTCGGTGATGATGCAGCACAGCGTGCTGGAGTTCGTGCGCGAGGTGGTGCCGCTGCGCACCTGTAAGCTGGACCTCTCGCCCGCGAAAATCGCCCGCGGAAAATACGCCGTCTGCCTGCAGTACCACCTGGGCAACTGCAAGGGTCCCTGCGTGGGGCAGCAGAGCGAGGAGGAGTATGCGCGGCAGGTCGAACTGGTCGTCTCGGTGCTCAAGGGGGATTTGCGGCCCGTGCGGCAGTACCTTACGGGCGAAATGGAGCGGGCGGCCGCGGAGCTGCGCTTCGAGGTGGCGCAGCGCTTCAAGCAGCGTCTCGACGCGCTGGATAACTATGCCGGCAAGTCGGTGATTGTCAGCGCGAAGATTGTCGATGTGGATGTCTTCTCGCTGCTCGAGGACGACGACGTGACCTACTGCAACTTCGTGCGCATCCGCCACGGTTCGGTCGTCGGGGTCTATACCGTGCGGCTCACGGCAGGCGTCGGAGGCGATCCGCGCGACATGCTGACGCTGGCCATCCAGCACGTCGTCGAGCAGGTTGCGGGCGGTGAGCTGGCCCGCGAGGTCATCGTGCCCTTTCTCCCGTCGACGACGCTGCTCTTCGACGGCGTAACCTTCACCGTGCCCAAGCGGGGCGAGAAACTCGACCTGCTGGAGTTCTCGCAGAAGAGCGCCCGCATCTACCGGGCCGAGCAGCTCAAAAACCTCGAGATCAAGAATCCCGAGCGCCATACCGAACGCCTGATGGAGGCGCTGCGCAAGGAGCTGCGTCTCGAGCGGCAGCCGCGCCACATCGAGTGCTTCGACAACTCGAACCTGCAGGGGGCGCATCCCGTGGCGTCGTGCGTCGTTTTCCGCGACGGCAAGCCCTCGCGCAAGGAGTACCGCCATTTCAATATCAAGACGGTGGAGGGCCCCGACGACTACGCTTCGATGCGCGAGGTGGTCTTTCGGCGTTACAGCCGCCTGCAGGCCGGGGGAGCCGAGTTGCCCGACCTGATTATCGCCGACGGCGGCAAGGGGCAGATGGGGGTGATTCACGAGGTGCTGGAGGCTTTGGGGCTGGATATCCCGATCGCCGGCCTGGCGAAGGACGACCGGCACCGCACGGCGGAGCTCTACAGTGGCTATCCGCCGCTGCTCGTCGGGCTGCGGCCTACGTCGCCGCTGCTGCATTTTCTGGCAAGTATTCAGGAGGAGGTGCACCGGTTTGCGATTGCGTTCCACCGCCAGAAGCGCAGCAAGGCTTTCATCCACAGCGAGCTGGAGGAGATCGAAGGGGTGGGGGAGAAGACGGTCCGCACACTGTTGCAGCATTTCCGCACGGTGGAGAAGGTCCGCACGGCGAATATCGAAGAGCTTTCGGCGCTTGTCGGGCCGGTGAAAGCGAAAAAAATCCGGGAATTTTTTGAAAAATAACCCCCGGACTTTGGATTTTGCACGAAAAGGCCTATCTTTGTCGTCCCGATTCTTATGGAACGGCGCCGCATTTGCTCTTTCCGCATGGGAGATGCCCGGATGGCGAGGAAGAGGCTCTTTTTATGAAGGAGATGCTCTTTTTTGGAGGAGTTTGCCTGACAGGTTTTCACGAAGGGGTTGGCGAATGTGGAAAGGCGTTCCGGAAAATTATTGCCCGGATGGCGGAATCGGTAGACGCGTTGGTCTCAAACACCAATGACAGCAATGTCGTGCCGGTTCGACCCCGGCTCCGGGTACACAATAATAAAGAGGCAATTATTTGAAAATCAAATAATTGCCTCTTTGCTGTTCTGCGTTTGTCCCCGAATTGTTCTCATTTTTGTGAGAGATTCGGTCTATGGTTGCTTGTTTTTTAATTGGCTGTTCCCTTGATTCCTTTTGTGCTTGCATGCGTTAATGGTGCAAAAAAGCAATTCTGATAGAGTGTGAGGCATTATGCTCAAGGACGGCTTCGAATATCAAGGTCGAAACCGGCCGCAAAGGAATCCCCCGTTTTCAATGAATGTCATGGAGCCTCCGTGCAAAAGGAGCCATCACCTGCATTAGGGATGGCTCCTTTTTCCTGAACAGGGCAATCATGCCCCGATCTGTCTGCGGGATATTACTTCAGCCGGAGAAGTTTGTTGTCCTCGGGGGTTGCTTCGCGGAACGAGATGGCATAGCCGCCCCCTTCGACCGCCCGTTGCCGCAGCCGGCTCTTCGACGTGCAGCGCACCTCGCGGATCGTGTAGGCCTGCGGGTTGTTCCGGTAGTCGGCATCTTCGGCATCGGCATAGATCGTCGCTACATAGGTTTTCGACGGGTCGAGGAAGTCGAAGCGGATGTCGGAGAGGTGTTCCTTGCCGGCGACGTTGCCCACAAACCAGCGGCCCGAATCCTTGGCCTTGCGGGCCACGGTGATGTAGGCTCCCGGCTCGGCCTCCAGATAGCGGCTCTCCGTCCAGTCGAGCGCCACCTCCTCGATGAAGCGGAAGGCATCGGGGAAACGCTCGTAGTTCTCGGGCAGGTCTGCGGCCATCTGCAACGGCGAGGACATTACTACGTAGATGCCCAGCTGGTTGGCGATCGTACAGTTGGCGTGCGAATGGTTCTCAGGGTTGATCTTCGAGATGTCCATTTCGAAGATACCCGGGGTGTAATCCATCGGGCCGCCGATGAGGCGCGTGAAGGGCAGTACGGTGACGTGCGAGGGTTTCGAGCCTCCGAAAGCCTGGTACTCCGTGCCGCGGGCCGATTCGTTGCCGATCAGGTTGGGCCACGTGCGGCACAGTCCCGTTGGGCGCACGGCTTCATGGGCATTGACCATGATCCGGTAGTCGGCGGCTTTCTGCACGGCGTAGAGGTAGTGGTTCACCATCCACTGGTTGTAGTGGTTGCAACCCTTGGGGATGATGTCGCCGACGTATCCCGACTTGACGGCCGGATAGCCGTGTTCGTTCATGAAGCGGTAGGCGGTATCGAGGTGGCGTTCGTAGTTGCGGACCGACCCAGAAGTCTCGTGGTGCATGATCATCTTCACGCCCTTTTCGGCGGCGTAGCGCTGAATCTCCTCGACATCGAAGTCGGGGTAGGGGGTCACGAAGTCGAAGACGTAGTCCTTCATGTTGCCGAACCAGTCCTCCCAGCCGATGTTCCAACCCTCGACCAGCACGGCATCCAGGCCGTGAGCCGCTGCGAAATCGATGTAGCGTTTCACGTTGGCGGTCGTGGCGCCGTGGCGGCCGTTGGGCTTGACCTTTGTCAGGTCATCCGTGTCGAGGTGGACGCTCTGCAGATCGTCGGTGTAGGACCAGCTGCTCCGGCCGGTGATCATCTCCCACCAGACACCCACGTATTTGCAGGGGCGGATCCACGACGTATCCTCGATCCTGCAGGGTTCGTTCAGGTTGAGCGTGAGCCGTGAGGCCAGGATGTCGCGGGCATCGTCCGAGACGATCACCGTCCGCCAGGGGGTCGTGGCCGGGGTCTGCATGTAGGCCATGTCGCCGTTGGGGTCGGGTGTCAAGTGTGCCTTGAAAACCATCGTGCGGTCGTCAAGCTCGAGGTGCATGGCCGGGAAATTGACCAGTGCGGCCTCGTGGAGGTTGATGTAGAGTCCGTCGTCGGTCTTCAGTTGCAGGGAGGTCTGCACCCCGGTGGGCGAAAAGGCCGTCTGCGAGAGGTTGTCGGTGATCGACCCGCTCATGTGGCCGCGGATCTCCGAGAGACGCGAACAGGTGTAGTCGTACTCCTGGGTGTCGTAGTCGCCGGGAATCCACCAGGCGGTGTGGTCCCCCGTCATGGCAAACTCCGTGCATTCGTCGGCGATGACGAAGTAGACCAGATTGGGCTGTACGGGGAATTCGTAGCGGAATCCGAGCCCGTCGTCGAAGAGCCGGAAGCGGATCGCCATCCGGCGGTCGCTCTGCGGTTGCCGGAGCGTGACGCAGAGTTCGTTGTAATGATTCCGGATCGAGGATTCCTCGCCCCAGACGGGCTGCCATGTCCCGTCGAACGTGTCGGTCTGCGTGTCGAGGACCTCGAATTCGTTGCAGAGCGATTCGGTCGGCCGTGCAGGGGCCGCGGCCGTCACGTCGCCGCCGAACTGTACCGCGCCGCTCTTGCCGCGGAGCAGGAAGCCCATGCGGCTCGGTTTTACGACGACCTTGTCGCCGCGGCGGAGTTCGTAACGGGGCGTACCGGCTTCGTCGAGCGAGAAGCGCATCAGCAGATTCCCGTCCGGGGACCGGAGTTCCTGAGCCTGTGCTGTGGCTCCCGAGAGCAGCAGAGCCGCCAGCGTTGTCAGCAGAGATTTCATCGTATGTCGGGGTTAGTCCTGTTCGAGCACGAGCATGTCCCAATATTTGATCGAGGGAAGGGTGACGGAGATTCCCGAGGCGGTCTTCTCGAAGGCCAGTTCGCGCACGGCGCCGCCGTTGATGTCGGGCGAGGCCATCCAGACCCGGTCGACGGGTTGTTGCGTGTCGATCTCCACGGTAGCCGACTCCACGGTCTGCGGTTCGGGCATCGTGCCGTTCAGATCACGCCACGAGAGCGAATTGGCCTGCGAGAAGTTCAGCAGATGGATCACCTGCCGCTCGCCGACCCGGCGTCCCAGCGTGACGACATTTCCCAGCGTCGGAGCCCATGCGGCGAAGTTCAGCTTGCCGTCGGTCGATCGGACCGTCACGTCGTTCAGCTCGCCGCCGTCGCGCAGCAGGTTCTCGTAGGCCACCAGGAAGTCGTAATAGGCGATCATGGCCTCCTGCAGTTCGGAACTCATGCCTAAGTTGCTGTTCGGGAAATACTCCTTGCAGAGCATGTGTTCGCCCAGTTCGAGGTGTGAACCTCCGAGCGCGAAGATCACGGCATTGGTCAGCAGCACGCCCGGGGTGTTGAACGTCCCCATGTTGTTGGCCAGATCGTAGTTCATGTAGGCCGCAAAGACGGTCTTGAGGGTTCCGCCGCTGTAGGTGTCGTTGGCTTCGATCGTGGCGCGCAGGTCGGTGAACTGATCCTCGCCGCCCCACATCTCGTTGTAGCAGAAGTCGACCTTGCCGGTCCCGGCGATCTGTTCGGCTCCGTAGCCGCTCACGGCGTTCATCACAAGCCGCTTTTGGGGATGGAGGCCCTTCATGGCATGGATGAACGAGGCGTATCCGCCCGGCAGGTCGACCGTCTGCCCGTCGTAGTTGTAACGGGTCCCGCGGTTTCCGAGCTGGTCGATCTGGTATCCGTCGAAGTCAAGGACCGCATAGACGTCGTCGTTGCGCTCGCCGATATATTCCTGCCACTCGCCGTTGCCGGGATCGAGCAGGTAGATCGAACTCTTGAACGGCGCGCTCAATGCATGTACATCCTTCTGTGTGTGTTTGTTGTCCTGGAAGATGTACCAGCGTTCGTTGACGCCGTCCTGGGCCGCGTCGTCCAGCGCCCCGAAGCAGAGGTTGTAGAAGATGGCCTTCATGCCGCAAGAGTGTATCTTTTCGATGTAGGCCTGCAGGGTTGAGAGATAGGTGGTGCGGCTGGCGATGTCGAGATAGCTCGACAGCGGGTTCTCGCGCGTGCCGCCCAGCGGCCAGTGATGCTTGTAGTGCCAGTCCTGGAACTGCACGCCGTTGATGTGGTGGCGGTTGAGATTGTCGATCACCCCCTCGATGCCGCTCTGGGGCATCTCACCGAACGACGAGAGAAATCCGTAGCGCGGGAAGCGGCTCCAGTCGCTCGAGACGTCGACGCCGATCGTTGCCAGGGTGGTTTCCCCCTCGCTGCTCTTCCGGTAGATTTCGACGAGGTATCCGGTGAAGTCCTCGTCAGGGGCCGTCCAGGTCCAGGAGGTTCCCGTTGCGGCCTGTTCGCCGAGGTTCTCGCCCAGGTGGCGGTAACGGATGTAGATGGCCCCGGCGGGCATCTGGCTGGCCGTGAAAAAGACGGTCTCCCCGGGGGCGTATGCCGCCTTGTCGGTCGAGAGGGTAATTTCGACGTTCTTGCCGGCATCGGGATCCACGAATCCCGTGTATCCTTCCTCCTTGTTGCAGGATACCAGCAGGAATCCTGCGAGAATTGCGCTTAAAAACATATTCCGTTTCATAATCGTGTTCGTTCGTGTCAGTTTTTCGTGACGGTCATGGTTTCGGTCAGCTGGTTCAGGACAATGGTGTAGTTTCCGGCCGAGACTTTCCATTTGCGGTCGACGCTGGCGTTTTCGGGGAGCTGCTTGTCCACGAAACAGATCGTTTCGCTGCCGGCCTCGAAGACTTTGTTCTCCTCCGATGCCATGAACCAGGCCCCGTTCCAGTCGCTTTGGCAGTCGCAGGTGAATTTCAATTCACCGCTGGAGAGCGTCCCGGTCCAGGTAAAGGTGTAGTTGTCCCCGCCCTTCTGCATTGGGGTTGCTGCATCGAGCGACCAGCCGTTCGGCGTGGCGTCGCCGATCATCCAGATCTGTGCGTAGGGGGTGAACTCCGTCATGACCATCGACTCGGCGTCGGGCGTGATGTCGAGCGCGATCTTGTAGGGCTTGTTGGGAGTGTCGGCGTAAAGCAGCCATTTGTTGTCGGGGTCGAATCCCGGGACGAAGACCACGGTCGTGTGGGTGTAGTCCGCGTTGTCGACGTCGGTCTTGTACATGTTCTCCCACGAACCCTCGGCGGTTCCGAACTTGAACTGACCGTTCCCGATCTCGGCGCCGTAGCGGAAGATGAAGGGGTTGACGGGGTCCTGCGTCATGGGTTCGAAACTCCAGCTGTTGGCCTCGCTCACGAAATAGATGCGGCTGAAGGGAGGGGTGTTGACGTCCGCCGTCTCGATCCCGAGGGTGAGGTTGAGCAAGTCCACCGTCAGGGTGTAGCCGCCCTCCTCGGCGATGATGAACTTTTCATCGGGATCGTCGTCCGAATCGCGGTAGACAAGTGTCCAGTCGTCGTCGGCCGTGGCGTCGCGGTTGTACGAAGGGAGAAACGCGCCCTGCGTGGTGATGAACTTCAGTTCACCGGCCTTGAGGTTGCCGGTCCAGGTGAAAAGTCCCGGCTGGGAGCGTTTCAGCGCCTCGGGGGCGTCGACGGACCATCCCGTAGAGGTGGCGTCGCCGATCATATAGAGCGTCTCGGTTACGGGCTCGTAGGGCGTGGCTTCGAATCGGATTTCGGACTGCTGCGTCCTCTCGTCGGCCGCCACCCGGGCCGTCACCCGAGCCTTGTATTCGGCGGCAACACCGCTTGCGGCGCCGAACTCTCCGCGCAGCAGGTCGTTCAGTTCGGTGACCGTGTAGCTTTGGGCATAGACCCTGCGTCCGGCCTCGATCGCCACTCCGTCGGCGTAGTCGGATTCCGCGGGGGCGATTTCGAGCGTATAGTCGATGGCGTTTCCGGTACCGTAGTTGGTTCCGGTGGTCCAGGTCAGCGAGAGGGCCGTCGTGGCGTATTGGCGTTCGTCGAGCAGAATCTCCGTCTGCGAAGCGGTGAGGGCCAGCGGCGTTTCACCCTTCGAAGTCTCGGTCAGCCTCTCCGAGCAGGCTCCTGCGCAGAGCACCGTCAGGAGCAGCTGTATCTGTAAGAATGTGCGTTTCATCTTTGGTATTTGTTTTTTTCGGGTTGAGGGGGATCAATAACCGGGATTTTGCTCCATGGCGCTGTTCGAGTCGATCTCGGTCTGGGGAATGGGGAGCAGCAGTCGTTCTCGGGTGATGCTCTTGCCGATCGACTGGAGGAATTCGAGGGCATAGTTGCCGTCGTCGATGCGCACCATGTCGAACCAGCGGTGTCCTTCGAAGGCAAGCTCCATGCGGCGTTCGTGGATGATCAGTTCGCGCATCTCCTCCTGCGTGCGGCCCTTGCCGATCGAGGGGAGCCCGGCGCGCGCACGGACGATGTTGAGCGGCGTGCAGGCGTCATCGGTCAGCCCCTGCTCGTTGAGCGCTTCGGCTTTCATGAGCAGAACGTCGGCATAGCGGTAGACGATGAAATCCGAGGGGTTGGTGTTGTACTCGGGCGAATCGCTCTTCGAGACGAGGAACTTGCGGACGTTGTACCCCGTATTCGACCACGATTTCTGATACTCCGTGCCGTCGAATGCCGGACATCCGTCGTAGAGCACCGTGACGTCCTTGCGCAGATCGCCCTCCTCCCATTGCTCCATGAATTCGTCGGTCGGGAGATTCCATCCGTAGCTGCCGGCCACGAGGTTCGAGTTACGGGGGCCCATGTAGGTCGAGAGCCACGACGCCTGGTTGTCGCTGCCCCAGAAGTCATACTGCGTGCTGCCCGAGTAGCCCACCGTGAAGATCGCTTCGGGACTGGTTTCGGCGGCGATCCCGAAGTTGTCGGCGAAGTTGCAGCGGGTGAGGTCATACCCCAGGGCCTCTATCTGCTCGCAGAGCGAGACGACGTCGCCGTAGTGGGTTTCGGGCTGCCAGGTCAGGTAGATGTCGGCCAGCATCGTGAGGGCGGCATCCTTCGAGACGCGGTTGTAGTCCTCGGACGAGTAGCTGCTCTTGGCCGGAAGGAGCGAGATGGCCTGCTTGCAGTCGGCAATGATCTGCTCGTAGCAATCGGCGAGCGAAGCCCGGGCGATGGCCGTGGATTCACCGGCGTTGTAGGGCTCCAGCCGCAGGGGCACGCCGCCGAACAGCCGAACGAGAATGTAGTAGTAGTGGGCGCGCAGGAAGTAGGCTTCACCCATCGAACGGTTGTAGATATCCGTAGAGAGGCCTTCGGGCGAGAGGCTGTTGATCACGATGTTGCACTGGCCGATTCCGACCCACGGCGAGCGCCATACGTAGAGGGCGTAGGCGTTGTCGCTGGCCGCAGCGAAGTTGGCGCACTGGACAGTTTCGATGCCGTCCTCGCCTCCGCCTCCGCCGACATCGGAGTTCCCGGCGATGATGTCGAGCGACCAGATGCGCATGTTGTAGAGATTTGACGACTGCAGCGGAGTGTAGCAGGCGTTGGTCAGCGCCTCGGCGACCTCGTCCGTGACGGCGACGTCGGTATCCACGGCGTAGGAGGGATGGCTGTCGAGGAAATCGCTGCACGAAGTGGCCGACAGCGCAAGAATTGTATACAGGGATATGAGAATCTTTTTCATGGTTCGCGTCGGTTTAGAAGTTGAAGTTAACACCCAGGCTGAAGGTGCGGGAAACCGGATAGGTTCCGTTGTCGATTCCGTTGATTCCGATTTCAGGGTCGAATCCGGTGTATTTGGTCAGCGTGGCGAGGTTTTCGCATGAGAAGTAGATCCGCGCGTTCTGGATGTGCAGGCGTTTCACCCACCGTGCGGGAAGGGTGTACCCGAGGGTGATGTTCTTGATTCGCAGGTAGGACCCGTCCTCGACGAAGCGGTTTGAGATGCGGGCGTTATGGTTCGGGTCTCCGTAGACGGCGCGGGGCATTACGGTGCTCGTGCCGTAGCCTACCCAGCGGTAGCGGACCGAAGCGGTTTGGTTGTGAGCCGAGGACATGCCTTCGGTGGTGATGTTGGTGGCGTTGAAAATGTCGTTCCCGGTGACGCCCTGAAGGTAGATCGACAGGTCAAATCCCTTCCACGAGAAGTCGTTGATCATCGAGAACATCCAGTCGGGATTGGGATCGCCGATAATGGTGCGGTCCTCGTCGTTGATCACGCCGTCGTTGTTCAGGTCCTTGAAGCGGATGTCGCCCGGGGCGGTCCCGTTCTCCTGGAAGGCGTGATTGTCGACCTCCTCCTGGGTCTGGAACAGTCCGTCGGTGACATACCCGTAGAAGACGTTGATGGGCGAACCGTTGCGCTGCATGGTTACGTAGGCTCCGTTGATCTCGTTCTGATAGAGCGGCGTGTCGCTGTTCAGGCTTACGATGCGGTTGCGGTTGAAGGTGGCCGTCACGGTGGTTTCCCAGCGGAGGCCTCCGTTGCGTCCGTCGAAGTTGATCGAGCGCAGCGACATCTCGACACCCTTGTTCCGCACCTTGCCGGCGTTGGTGTAGGTCGTGGTCGTGTCCTCGAATCCCGAAGTGATCGGAATGGCGGCCTTGACGAGCATGTCGGCCGTGTTTTTGATGTAGGCGTCGACCGAGAAGTTCAGCCGCGAGTTGAAGAGTGAGGCGTCGAGGCCGATGTTGCTCTGGCGGACCTCCTCCCAGTGGATCGTGGGATTGGCCATGGTCTTGGCCATGAGCGTTGAGACAATGTTCGAACCGAAGATGTAGGAGCCGGTGCTGTAGGTCGAGATGTAGGAGTAGGAACCGATCTTTTCGTTACCGGTGATTCCGTATCCGGCCCGGAGCTTGAGGTCGCTGACAAACGAATCCTGCGGGAACCAGCGTTCGCGGGAGATTCGCCATGCGGCGGATACCGAGGGGAAGTTGCCCCAGCGGTGGTCGGGGCCGAAGCGCGAAGAACCGTCGCGGCGGAAGGTGGCCGTCAGGAGAAAACGGTCGTCATAGGTGTAGTTCAGACGGGCCATGAACGAGAGCAGGGCCCAGTCGCTCGACGAACCTCCGATGTCCTTCATCGTGGTTCCGTTGTCGAATTCATGGACGCTGTCGAACAGGAATCCCGCCATCGTGGCGTTGAACGCATCGGTGCGGTTCCACTGGGCGGAGCTTCCGACCATGAGGCTTACGTCGTGTTTGTCGGCGAACGTGCGTTCGAAGGTGAAGTAGTTGTCCCAGAGATAGGTGAACGACTTGTTCGTGTCCTGATAGCGGGTCGTCTCCTCGACGGGCGTGGGGCTGTAGTCGTAGGCCTGCGAGAAGTTGTCGTTGTACCACATCTTGGCGTCGTATCCGAATGTGCTCTTGAATCGCAGCCAGGGGAAGAGGGTCACTTCGGCCGAGATGTTGGCCAGGAAGTTGTAGCCCTTGGTGACGTTGTCGTTGGTGTAGAGCGTGCCGATCGGGTTGCGGATGTCGCCGTACCAGTAGGAGTTCCCTTCAGGGCCGCTCCACGAGCCGTCAGCATCTTTTACCGACTGGGTGGGCAGGGCCTTCATGGCGTCGCTGATCGAGTAGGACCCGGCCGATTTCTTGTCGGTCGAGAAGGTGATGTTGTTCGAGAGCTTCAGCCAGCGGAAGAGCTGCGTGTCGTTGTTGTTCTGGAAGGTGAAGCGTTGGTAGTTCACCGAACGGACCGTGCCGCTCTGATCGAGAAATCCTCCCGAGACATAGTAGTGCGACTTTTCGTTGCCGCCGGAATAACTGACCGTGTAGTTCTGCATGACGCCGGTCTGGAAAAGCTCTTTGAGCCAGTCGGTGCCTTTGCCCAGCGACGAAGGATTGCTCCAGGAGGGGTTTGTGGCCAGGCCTGCGGCCGAGAGCATGTCGTTCGAATAGGCGGCATACTCCGAGGCGTTGAGCATTTCGGGAATGCTCGTGACGTTCTGTATGGCCCAGTTGGCCGTCACGGAGAGTCTCCCTTCGCCCGACTGTCCGCGTTTGGTGGTGACCATCACCACGCCGTTGGCTCCGCGGGCTCCGTAGATGGCCGTTGCCGAGGCATCCTTCAACACGTCGATGCGGTCGATGTCGGCCATGTTGAGCGAGGTGAGTCCGAGGTCGGTGGGGACACCGTCGATCACGACGAGCGGATCGCTGTCGTTGATGGTTCCCAGACCGCGGATCTTGATCGTGACGTTGTCACCGGGTTTTCCGGCGTCGACGATCTGCACACCGGATATCTTGCCCTGGAGGGCCTGTCCGACGTTTGCCACCGGGGTATCGCGGATCTGCTTGCTGCCGACCGAGGCAATGGCGCCCGTGAGGTCGTTCTTCCGCATGGTGCCGTATCCGACAACGACCACTTCGTCGATCTGTGCGTTATCCTCTTCGAGGATGATTTCGAGTTGGGTCCGGTTGTTCAGGGGAATCCTTTGCGAGCGGTATCCGATGAACGAGACTTCGAGTTCGGCCTTCGGATCGACCGAGAGCGAGAAGACGCCGTCGATTCCGGACGAGGTTCCCGATGCGGGATTTTTCAGGTCGACGATCGAGGCGCCGACGACGGGACTTCCTGCGGCGTCGCGGATCGTACCGTTTACCGTGATCTTCTGGGCCATGGCCGGGAGGCCTGTCGCCAGAGTGAGGAGAAGGCTCCCCACGCAGAGCGTGAATCCGGAGCGCAAGGTTTGGTACAACCTTTTCATACGAGTTGTTTTAGGTTTGAATTTTGGGGTTTCGGTCCTCTGCAGCGCCTCGAAACGAGGCTTTGTACAGCGGTATATCAAAATTAGCCGACATAGTTTGCCGAACGAGAGACTTGGAATGCAATAGTAGTGTCGTTTGAAAATCAAACGGCTCGTTAACAATATGTTAATCGAGCCGTTCAGGGGGAAAATAGTAGTTGTTTATGAAAGACGTCCGATGCACATGACCTGTTTTTCGAACTCTTCGCGACTGACGAGTGCGGCATTTCTCATCTTGACGCGGTAGTTATAGACCGTGGAGACGGAGCGCCGGAGGAATTCGGCGATTTTCACCGAATCGTTGATCCCGAGCCGGATCAGAGCGAAGATTCTCAATTCGGTTGTCAGGAGCATCTCACCCGGGATGGTTTCGATGCGTTTGTCGGGCTGGAGGAGTTGGTTGAACTGGTCCACGAAGTCGGGGAAGAGGTGCAGGAACGTGGCGTCGAACTTGGCGTAGAATTCGTTGAGTTCCGACTCGATGAAGGCCGTCGATCGGAGGACCTTCTGGAGTTCGGCCATTCCGCCCTCCCGGGCGATGTGCAGAAGTTGCGAGCGGTAGGTCTCAATTCGCCCGATATACTCCGAACAGAGATCAAGATAGCGTCCCAGATAGGACTCCTTGATATTGTTCGACTCCTGCAGGAGTCCGATGTACTTTTGGAGACGGGTATTGGCGAGACTGAGCTTTTCGTTGATTTCGCGGGTTTTCCGTTCGGCCTCGGAGGCGCGCCGCTTGTCACGGAAGGCAATGAGGGCCACGGCAATGAAGAGCAGCGAGAGAATGCTGACGCTCCATAGCGCCCGGTTGAGCTGCGTCCGTTTGCGAGTCATCTGTTTGTTGTAGGATTCGGAGATGATCGGCAGCAGGCGGTTGATCGAGTGGATGTTGTTCAGGGCGTTGACCGTCATGGCGTCGTTTCCCGAGCAGGTGATATAACGGTAGGCGCGTTCGACGTCCCCGGCTTTGTACAGCAGCGAGGCCAGTTCGTAGAGCGAGCGGTATTCGTGTACGGGGGTTTTCAGATCGTGAATGGCGCTCTCCGTGTAATAACGGATGGCATCCATCGTGTTTCCGTTCTGCTGGTGGACCGTGGCGATGAGATAGGTGAGGATGGCCCGCTCGTGGAGAGTGGTTGCGGCGGCGTCGTAGCGGTCCTTCAGACCCTGCAGGGCTTCGGATGCTCTCCCCGCCTCGCAGAGCATGTCGGTGAGCAGATAGAGTCGCGCGATGTCGTCCTCGCCGAGTTTTTCGTAGAGCAGCCGTTGGTAGGTCCTTTTCAGACGGCGATATTCGTCCCGGCAGAGGGGGTCTGCGGCGTTGGTGGCCATTCCGTCGTAGAAGGCGTGGTAGACGTGATAGTAACGCGGCATGAGGTCGTAGGGTAGTTGTGTCGAGTCGATCTGGGAGAGATACTCCCGGGCTTCGACATACATGCCCGAGAGGACATAGCGGTCCGCAATGTCGAGTATGGCGTCGAACTTCATGGCGAGGGTTCCGATTCTGCGTGCCACGTCGAGCTTCACCCGGGCGTAGAAAGTGGCCGAATCGAGATTGTACTGATAGTATTCGTCGTAGAGGTTGTCGTAAATCCCGTAACGCTGCATATCGGTGCATCCCGGGGTGAGTTTGGCCTTGATTCGGTCGATATACTGGGTTTTGATTGTCTCGAAGCGGTCCCGTTCGTCGATCGTGCGGTCGAGTTCCTCGATCTGCCGTTCGACGTCGCGCGGATACGGAGTATTGGGGCTGCAGGCCGAGACCATAAAGGTCAGGAGTATGATTCCGATGGGTCGTTCGATCATGGCGGGAAAGCGGATAAAAAAGACGATATTTTTTGTAAAAATAAACAAAAAATTTCATACTGCCGATCTGTTGCTGCAATTTCGGCCGGCAAGAATATCCATTTCGGGAAGGGGCTCCTCCCTTTTCAGGAATAATCCGTCGTAAGGCCCCGGTTGCCTGCAGCCGCGGGGTGAATCACCGGCAGCTCCGGGTGCTGATGCTGAAAAACCTCAAATGACACGCAGCCATTTGAGGTTTTTCGTTTGTCTCCGTTCCGGGAAAGGACGGCCCGTTATTCGCCGAATCCGTCGCTGGGCCTTACCTCGATATTCTCCTTCAGAAGGTCGCACATCCTGGTGATGACGGCGGCCGAGGGGGTCTCTATGCCGAAATTGAACCCTTCCGACGGGCTCTTCATGATCGATATCTGCCGGATGTCGTACCGCGAGAAGCGTTGGAGAAAATAGGCCGCATCCGGATGCGCGGCCGAGGAGTCCGACTGGCACTTGTCGACCTGGAACGTCGCCGATACACAGACGGTCTCGCCATCGTCGTTCAGCGTTGCGCTGATGGACCCCATCAGATTCCGGACCTGTATGATTTCTCCGTTTGACAGCGTAAAATAGAGATACGTATAGTCCGATGCCTGCTCGCGCAGCAGGAAAAAGGCCTTCCGGGCGCTGTCCATGGATATCGACAGAAGCGGGGCCTGCCCGAGTTCATAGGAGAGCGTGAAGGTAAGGTCCGTGCCGCCGGATTCGTGGAATGTCGGCGAAGAGACGTAGGAGGTCCCGAAAAAGGAGTCGAAATCGAACGTGTAGCCGTCGCCTTCGTTGTCCGCACGAACATCCGAAACCGACAGGAGACACAGCAGACCCGTCAGGAGGGTGCAAATCAGCGGTTTCATGGCAGTAGAAATTTATAAGTATTTACAAAGATACGAAAAAAACGGCCGGTTCCGTCTTTTTTTCTGCTTCCGGGCCCGAATCGCGGATTTTATCGGTGAGTGTGTCCGGCCGCAGCCTCCGGAACCCCTGTATCGCCGGAGGCTCTCTCCTGTTGCCCTCCCCCTCCAAAAAAAGGCTCTGCACTGTCCAAAGCCGGGTTGGCCGCGTCCGGACCGCCCCCCCCTCCGGCCGGATTGCTTATGGCCCTGCTGCACCCGGCGCCCGCGGCCGGCATGCTGCCTCGGACCGTATACGGTCCGGTGTGGAAAAGAGGAGGCCGCTTATGTCGCTTCGCCGCCGGCCGAATCCTCCCGATGGCGGTCTTCCCGGCTGCCGGCGGCGAGGGGCAAAAACAAAAAAGAGGTGAAATTTTTAGCCGAATCCTCGAAAAGTTGGTTATTTTTGTCTTTCGAACAGGCTGTATGAGCCCGCTCTTTCCGAAGACCGGGCTCTCCGGAATGGATGCGGGAGAGAGGCTGTGGGAGGGGGTTGCACCGGAAAAGCCGGAAAAATGAGCGTTATGCAGAACCCGGAACATATGGTATTGACGGCGGCGGAGTTCGGTCGCCTGTTTGTCGACTACAGGGAGCGTTTCGAAATCATCGCCCGCCGCTACGTGCGGAGCGCTTCCGTGGCCGAGGACCTGGTTTCCGACAGTTTCATGGCTTTCTGGGAGTCGCGGGCGCGGATCACTCCGCCGATCACCGACTCGGCCTGCGCCTCACTCATCTTCACGATCCTGCGCAACCGATGCCTCGACCATCTCCGGGCCCAGAGCCTCCACCTGAAGATCGAATCGGAGATCAACCGTTTCCGCAAGCAGCTGATCGCCGAGGATATCCACTCGCTGGAGGCCATCGAGCCGAAGGAGCTCTTCTCCGGAGAGGTCCACGATCTGGTGAACCGTGCGCTGGAGACGCTTCCCGAGCAGACCCGCCTGATCTTCATTGCGCACCGCTTCTCGGGCGAGAGCTACCGCGAAATCGCCGCGCGGTTCGGAATTTCGGAACGGCGGGTCGAGTTCGAGCTGGTGAAGGCGGTGAAACAGCTGCGGCTGCATCTGAAGGACTACCTGCCCGTGCTCCTTCTCCTGACGGGCACCCTGCGGCCGTAAGCCGGTCGGAAGAGGGAGTTCCTAAAAATATTTTTTAATCAAAATGACGCGTTTCGATTGGGAATCGGGCGCGTTCGTTTTTATTATAAATCCGGAAGGAAAATGGACCTCGACAAGCTCAACAGATACCTCGACAATACCGCGTCGGAAGCCGAAATGCGGGAGGTGCTCGCCTGGCTGGCTGCCGACGAGAAGAACCGGCAGGAACTGAACGCCCTCGACAAGGCGTTCTGCGCCTCGGTGCTCCATGCGCCGCGGCAGAAAGCCGGCGCGCGGCGTTTCCCGATGCTGCGCGGGGTGGTCCGCCATGTGCTCCGGGCCGCGGCCGTCGTGGCGCTCATCTTGGGCGTCGGCTACCTCGTGTCCGAGTACTGCCTTGTCTCCCTCGCCGGCCGCATGACGTCGCTCGAGGTGCCCGCAGGCCATTATTTGAGCCTGAATCTGGACGACGGCACAAAGGTATGGCTCAATGCCGGGGCACGGCTGGAGTATCCTGCGGCCTTCCTGCGCGGCGAACGCCGCGTGAAGGTGACGGGCGAGGCGATGTTCGATGTCGCGCACGATGCCGACCGTCCGTTCGTCGTCGAGACCTTCGCCTGCGACGTCCGCGTGCTGGGCACCAAATTCGCCGTTGAGGCGGATGCCTCACGCGGGCTCTTCTCCGCATCGCTGCTCCGGGGCAGCGTCCGGGTCGAGGACCGCACGGGGCGCAACACCCCCGTCGTGCTCCGTCCCGACGAATGTTGCAGCCTCTGCCACGGGCGGCTGCTCGTCAGCCCCATCGACGACCCCGACGAGTTCCTCTGGACCGAGGGGATCATCAGCATCCGCGGGCTGACCTTCTTCGAGCTGATGGCCAAGTTCGAGCGGAGCTTCGACGTCGAGATCGCCGTCGAACGGAACATCCCGCCCGTAATCGAATACAACTACGGCAAGATACGTGTCTCGGACGGCATCGACTCGGCCCTGCGGCTGCTGCAGATGTCGTGCGACTTCACCTACGAGAAGAGCGCGGACAACCGGCACATAACCATCCGGTGACCGTCCTCTTGCAACCACCCGTCCAACCACACCTAACCCGATTAAACCAAACTTCGAACCCTATGTCAGAATAACGCCTCCACACCGCCCGTTTCCATGCGGGAAAACGGCAGACGCCAGGCCGTCTGCCGGAAAGGATGACACTCCGATTCGGTTGTCCAGCTAAAACTTCATTAACCTAAAGCCAACAGTATGATTAAAAAACATGTACGGCCGATAAAAAGCCCGTACTTCCTCCTTTTGCTTCTATGCATGCTTTTTTCGGGCGCGCGGGGATTCGCCCAGTCCGAAAACGTGACCATTCAGCTGCAGAACGTACCCCTGAAGCAGGTGATGACGGAGATCGAGAAACAGACTCCGTTCCTTTTCCTTTCGAAGCGCGACGTGAACATCGAGAAACAGGTGAGCGTCGACGTGGTGTCCCGGCCGCTGTCCGAGGCGCTGGCGCAGATGGCCAAAGCTGCCGGCGTCTCCTACCAGATCGACGGCAAATACATTTCGCTTTCGCCCGTCAGCAATGAACCCGCCCATGTGAAGGGCGTGGTGCTCGACAGCGACGGACAGCCCGTCATCGGGGCCTCGGTCATCGTGAAGGGCACGACGATCGGCGTCTCGACGGGTGTCGACGGCTCCTTCGCCCTGACGGTGCCCGCCCCTGCGGCCGAGGCCGTGCTGGAGGTCAACTACCTCGGCTACGAGCCCCAGGAGTTGAGCGTGGGCTCGCGCACCGATTTCCGGGTGACGCTCCAGAACTCCTCGGTCGTCGTGGAGAACGTCGTGGTGACGGCCCTCGGTATCAAGCGCGAGGAGAAGGCCCTGGCCTACAACGTGCAGCAGGTCAAGTCCGAGGAGCTGACCACGGTCAAGGACGCCAGCTTCATGAACTCGCTGGTGGGCAAGGTCGCCGGCGTACAGATCAACAGCGGCTCGAACGGCCCCGGCGGCGGCGTGCGCGTGATCATGCGCGGTGAGAAGTCCATCGAGAAGAGCAACAACGTGCTCTACGTGATCGACGGTATTCCGATGTACAACCGCAACTTCGGCGGCGAGGGCGGCACGATGGACGTGCAGACCGGTTCGGAGAGCATCGCCGACATCAACCCCGAGGACATCGAGTCGATCAACATGCTGACCGGTCCCTCGGCTGCGGCCCTTTACGGATCGGATGCCGCCAACGGCGTGGTGCTCATCAACACCAAGCGGGGCGAAAAGAACCGCACGATCGTCAACATCAGCAACAGCACGACCTTCTCGAAGGTCTACATGTTGCCCGAAATGCAGACCAGCTACGGTACGAATGCCGGTATGGAGAACTGGGGCGACAGGATCAACAGCAACTTCGACGTCCGCAAGTTCTTCAACACGGGAACCAACATCATCAACTCGGCCTCCGTCTCGACGGGCAACGAGAAGAACCAGACCTACCTGTCGGTCTCGACGACCAACAGCACCGGCATCATCCCCGAGAACTCGTATGACCGTTACAACTTCACGGCGCGCAACACCACGACGTTCGCCAAGGACAAGCTGGTGCTGGACCTCGGTGCGAGCTTCATCATCCAGCAGGATGCCAATATGGTTTCGCAGGGCAGCTACTACAACCCGCTGCCGTCGCTCTACCTCTTCCCGCGCAGCGACGACTTCGACGAAATCCGCCTGTTCGAGCGCTGGGACCCCGTGCGCGGCTACATGACCCAGTACTGGCCCTACGGCGAGGGTGCGCACAACATGCAGAACCCCTACTGGATTCAGAAGCGCATGCAGCGCGAGACGAACAAGCGCCGCTACATGCTCAACGCGTCGCTCAAGTGGAACATTACCGACTGGATGAACGTGACGGGCCGCGTGCGCGTCGACAACTCGGAGTACCGCATGACGAAGAAGCTCTACGCCTCGACGCTGACGACCTTCTGCGACGCCAACGGCGGATACGAGGACTATACGCAGCATGACCGCAGCTTCTACGGCGACGTGATGCTCAACATCGACAAGCGCTTCGGCGACGACTGGACCCTGACGGCCAACATCGGTGCGTCGATCGACGACCAGCGTTTCGAGGAGCAGGGCGGTTCGGGCAACCTGAACATCACCAACCTGTTCACCATGAACAACGTCAACTACGAGAGCAAGTACAAACCCATCCAGAGCGGCTGGCACGATCAGGAGCAGTCGATCTTCGCTTCGGCCGAAATCGGCTGGCGCTCGATGCTCTACCTGACGGTCACCGGCCGCAACGACTGGTCGTCGCAGCTGGCCTTCTCGAACAACTCCTCGTTCTTCTATCCTTCGGCAGGTCTCTCGGCCGTCGTGTCGAACATGGTCGAGCTGCCCGACTGGTTCTCGTTCCTGAAGGTCCGCGGATCGTATTCGCGCGTGGCCTCGGCCTTCGACCGCTACCTCTCGAATCCGGCCTACTCGTTCAACAGCCAGACGCAGAACTGGTCCAAGCCCTCGACCTACCCGGCCTACGACCTGCAGCCCGAGGACACCAAGTCGTGGGAGGTCGGTCTGAACGCCCGCTTCTTCGGGCACCTCAACCTCGACGTGACCTACTACCGTTCGAACACCTACCACCAGACGATCTACGCCACGCTTCCCTCCTCGTCGGGATACAACCAGGTGGTCGTGCAGACGGGTGACGTGCAGAACCAGGGCGTCGAGCTGGCCCTGAGCTACAACAACAAGTGGGGCGACTTCACCTGGGGCAGCGCATACACCTTCACGCTCAACCGCAACCGGATCAACAGCCTGGGTGCCGGAGAACTCAATCCCGTGACGGGCGAGACCCTGGCCGGCGACGAGATCCAGAAGGACTGGCTCGGACAGTCGAACGTCGCTCCGCAGGTGATCCTGCGCACGGGCGGTACGATGAGCGACATCTACATCAACCACGAACTGGCCCGCGACCTGAACGGCAACATCCTGGTGAACCCCTCGAGCGGCGAACTCTCGATGACCGAGACCGACTTCCGCAAGGTGGGCCACCTCTCGCCCGACTACACGATGGGCTGGAGCAACAACTTCGGTTGGAAGGGACTCGAGCTGGGCGTCGTGCTGACGGCCCGCATCGGCGGCCTGGCCTACTCGGCAACGCAGGGTATCCTCGACTACTACGGCGCATCGCAGGCCACGGCCGACGCGCGCGAGGCCGGCGGCGTGGCGATCAACTACGGCAAGGTCGATGCACGGAGCTACTATCAGACGATCTCGACGGCCTACGGCGGTTACGGCGCCTACTATCTGTACAGCGCGACGAACGTGCGTCTGCAGGAGTTGAGCCTTGCCTACACGCTTCCGCAGCGGTGGTTCCGCAACAAGGCCCGGCTTACGGTGGGTCTGGTGGCCCGCAACCTCTGGATGATCTATTGCAAGGCGCCCTTCGATCCGGAACTCTCGTCGGCGACGAACAACACCTACTACCAGAATGTCGACTACTTCATGCAGCCGAGCACGCGCAATTTCGGATTTAATGTGAAACTGCAATTCTAAACCGATCCTCATTATGAAAAGCATTTATAAAGTTTTAGGCCTGGTTCTGATGCTCGGATGCGGAGCTGTCGGATGTACGGGCAACTTCGAAGAGTACAACAGCGATCCGTATGCGATCTACGAAGCTCAGCCCAACGTCCTGCTTCCCACGATGCTCGACGCCATGATGTACGTACAGCAGAACGACTCCCAGATGGTCGATCAGATGGTCGGGTCGCTCGGCGGCTACTTCACCTGCTCGAACCGCTGGGGCGGTCAGAACTTCGATACGTTCAACGCCTCGGATGCGTGGAACGCCACGCCCTACAACACGATGTTCGAGGACATCTATGCCAACTTCTTCGACATCAAGGAGAGCACCAGCGGCTCGGGCCACTATTACGCCATGGCCCAGCTCGTGCGTGCCGCCGTGATGATGCGCGTGGCCGACATGTACGGCCCGATCCCCTACAGCAAGGTCAACGACGGATCGTTCTACGTGGAGTACGACGCTCCGGAGGAGGTCTATGCCAACATCTTTGCCGACCTGTCGGATGCGGCCACGACGCTGAACAACTACGCACTGCTCTATCCGTCGTCGAAGCCCTTTGCCTCGAACGACCCGATCTACGGCGGCGACTATGGGCTGTGGGCCCGTCTGGCCAATTCGCTGTGCCTGCGCCTGGCGGTGCGGATCGGTGACCGCGAGGCGGCCGAGAGTGCCGTCACCCATCCCGCGGGACTGATCGAGACCAACGCGCAGAACGCGATGATGGACCCCGGCACGCAGGGCAACCCCTACCAGCTGGCCTCGGCCTCGTGGGGCGACCTGCGCGTCAACGCCTCGATCGTCGACTACATGACCGGTTACAACGATCCCCGTTGCAGCGCCTATTTCCAGGCGTCGACTTTCTCCGGCGGCGGCTATATCGGCATGCGTGCCGGTTCGGCCTCCTTCGAGAAACTCGACGTGGCCTCCTATTCGCTGCCCAACATCGAGTCGGGCGACGCCCTGCCGGTCTTCGTGGCCGCCGAGACCAGCTTCCTGAAGGCCGAGATGGCGTTGAGGGGCTGGAGCGTCAGCAACACGGCACAGAGCTACTACGAGGCGGGTGTCCGGCTGTCGATGGAGCAGTACGGTATCGACACGAAGTCGATCGAGGCCTACCTGGCCGACGAGACCTCGACCCCTGCCGGGCATGACGACCCGCGTGGCGCGCTCTACGACTACGACCGTGCGACCGACGTCAAGATCAAGTGGAACGATGCCGACGGCATGGAGAAGAACCTCGAGCGGATCATCACCCAGAAGTGGATCGCCAACTACCCGATGGGCCTCGAGGCGTGGGCCGAGTTCCGCCGCACGGGCTATCCCGAGCTGGCTCCGGCCATCGACAACCTGAGCGGAGGCACGATCACCGACAATTTCCGCGGCATGCGCCGTCTGCGCTACCCCTACACGGAGAAGAACCTCAATGCGGCCAACTATGCCGCAGCCGTTGCGATGCTGGGCGGCGTCGACAACGAGTCGGTGGATCTGTTCTGGACCAAAAAGAATTAGTGCGCACCTAACAAAACATCGAATACCATGAAGAAAAACAAGATATGGGCATTTGTCGCGGCGCTGGCCATCGTGCCGTTTGCCGCGTGCAGCGACTGGACGGAAATCGAGGCCGAGCGGCTGACCGACTATGACAACACCGAGGTGGCCCGTCCCGACTCCTACTACAAGGCGCTGCGGGAGTGGAAAAAGAGCGATCACGCCATCTCGTTCGGCTGGTTCAGCGGCTGGGGCGAGCATTCGGCCTCGACGACCAACATGCTGGCCGGCATCCCCGACAGCATGGACGTGGTCTCGCTGTGGGGCAACTGGTCGAACCTGACCGAGGAGCGCAAGCAGGACCTGAAGCACGTGCAGCAGACCAAGGGTACGAAGATCGTATTTTGCAGTTTCACCCAGACGGTGGGGCAGAACT
Source organism: uncultured Alistipes sp. (assembly GCF_949296715.1). Lineage (GTDB taxonomy): Bacteria > Bacteroidota > Bacteroidia > Bacteroidales > Rikenellaceae > Alistipes. Next base: position 39,853 of record NZ_CASFQD010000013.1, read on the forward strand.
TCACGCCCGAGGAGCACAATGCGACCGTCGAGGACCGTCATGCCTTCTGGGGCTGGGTCGACGGGGACGAGGAGGCCATCGCCGCTGCCATCCGCAAGTATGCCGGTGCGATCATCGACACGCTCAACAAGTACGGCTACGACGGATTCGACATCGACTTCGAGCCTCACTACGGCTACAGCGGCGAACTGGCCAGCTACAACGACCGGATGCACATCCTGATCTCGGAGCTCGGCAAGCACATCGGCCCGAAGTCTCCCAATCCCGGGAAGCTGCTCATCGTCGACGGCGAGCCGCAGTCGCTCGACGCCGAGACGGGCGAGTACATCAGCTACTTCGTCATTCAGGCCTATTCGGGCACGTCGGGCGATACGAGCCTCTGGTATAATTCGGATGTGAACCTGAATGCCCGACTGCAGCAGGGCATCGCCAAGTTCGGCGCCCTGCTGGGCGAGGAGACGGTGACCAACCGCTACGTGATGACCGAGAATCTCGAATCGGCCCTCGACTGCCTGAAGGGCGGATATCGGTATTATGATGCGTCGGGCAACCTGGCCAGCTACCCCTCGCTGGTGGGCATGGCCATGTGGGAGCCGGAAAACGGCTACCGCAAGGGCGGTTTCGGAGCCTACCAGTTCGGTTACGAGGCCTCCAACTCGCCCTCGTACAAATGGATGCGCACGGCTATCCAGGCCGCCAATCCTGCCGTGAATTAGCGTCGAACCATTAAACAACGAACACGAAAATGAAAAACAGCATTATGAAAGCGCTCCTTCTGGGAGCGGTGGGCGCGGCAGGATTGCTCTGTGCGTGCGACGATGCCGAATACGATACGCTCGGTGCCCGGGCTTTCATCAGTGAAAGCACCTCCTCCTCGAGCCGCAGCGAAAAGGTGACCATCACCGACGACGGTGCCGACGTCGAGGTGACGGCCTGCCTAAGCAGCGCCGTGTCGCAGGATGTCACCCTGCGCTTCGAGATCGACGAGAGCATTCTCGATACCTACAACAAGGCACAGGCTTCGAGTTTCGTCCCCCTGCCCGCCTCGAACTTCGAAATGGAGGCCGAGGTGACGATCCCGGCCGGAAGCTACAGCGCCAGCGCCACCCGCATCCATATCCTGCCGTTGAGCGCTGAACAGATCGGTGAGAGCTACGCCATTCCGCTGCGTCTGGTGAGCGTGTCGGGCGGCGTTCCCGTTACGTCGACCACTTCGACCTATATCATTACCACCGAGACGGTTACCACGTCGTCGCTTCCGATGTTCATCGGCAATGCGGGGCTTACGTCGGGTGAAGTCTCGCTGTCGCTCCCGCAGTATACGATCGAATGCCGCTTCCAGGTCAGCAATACGGACAACCGCAACCGTGCCGTCTTTACCAACGGCGGATCGGTCCTGCTGCGTTTCGAGGACCCGCAGAATGATACGGACGGCGTTCCGGCACACTCCTACGTGCAGTTCCAGGGTGAAGGCTGGTATCACAATCCCTCGGACTACTTCCGCACGAACAAGTGGCAGCATCTGGCGCTGACCTATGACGGCAAGGCCATCACCCTCTATGTCAACGGTGCCAAGGCCGGAACGAAGGAGGGTGTCTGCGACCCGACGTTTGCAATTCTGGCCTGGTTCGGCGGCGATGCCGGCGGCGGCCACGGTACGGGAGACCCTGCGTGGTGGGCCGGCTGCAAGATTCTCTGCTCGGAACTGCGCGTATGGTCGGTATGCCGCACGGAGGCCCAGATTCAGAACAACATGACCACGACCGGCTCCTCTTCGGAAGGCCTGGTGGGTTACTGGCGTATGTCCAGCACCTGGGCGGGTACCACTACGGAGAACGGCAAGACCCTCTATACCTTCGAGGACTGCACCGGACACGGCTATACGCTGAAGACCGAGGTGGCTCCGATCTGGGTGGACGGCATCAAGTCGACCGATACGGAGACCGCATGGCCCGAATGACCGGACGGGCGAACAAACCCATACAATTGAATCTTTAATACGAACGAATATGTTTGGAAAATTGAAATGTCTGTCGATGGTCCTCGCGTTTGCCGCAATCGGTACGGTATTCACGGCTTGCGACGACGATGAGACCGCAGTCGACGAATGGACCTCGAATTACGTCTACCTCCAGCGTTTCGGACTTGGCGTATCGAACCGGGTGTACAACCTGTCGCACTCTTCGCTGGGAGTCATAAGCTCCGAAGAGATTTCTGTTCCCCTCACCGTCTGCCTCGCGCAGCCCTACGGCCGTGACGTGGCCGTGACGCTGGCGGCGTCGATCGAAGGGGATCTCCCGGCTGACGATGTGGCCCTCGACGGGAACGTGGTCATCCCCGCAGGGGAGACGAGCGTCGCCACGACGCTGTCGGTCAATTCGGACTGGAGCTTCGTCTCGCGTGATGCCGAGAGCTATACGATCCGGGTTTCGGTTGCGTCGGTTTCGCCCGCTTCGGACGATCTTCGCATTTCGACGAAGCAGGGTGAACTGACCTGTACGATCAACAAGGCCGAGTACTGCGACATCCTGCCCAACGAGGTGCCCGACGGCAGCCGGATTACGGACTATACGGGATGGTCGGTCCGCTCGTGCTACGACGAGTCGCTGGACGGCCCCTGGTCGAATGTCCAGGATGCCCTTATCGACGGCGATACGGGCGGTAACAGTTATGTCTGGTACAGTACGCCGCTGCTTTCGGTCAGGATCGACATGGGCGAGTCCCGCTCGATCAGCGGACTGGAGTATTACAGCTTTTACGACGCATCGACCTACTCCTTCACCCGCTGCAAGCTCTTTACGAGCGACGACGGCGAGTTGTGGACGGAAAGAACCCCCAAAGAGGGTCTGGAGATGGGGGCTCTCCGCAATACGCAGTATCTGAAGTTCATCTCGCCGATCGAGACCCGTTATGTGATCTGGCAGATGTTCGGATCGGCGGTTCTCTGCTCCGAGATTTACGTCTATCGGAAATAGGCGCTGTCCGCCATACGGAAATGGGGGTTGTTCACACGGGACAACCCCCATTCTTTTGCGGAGTCACTCCGCAACCGGTCTCCGAGACCGGTCTCCGGACCGTTTGCCGGCGGTGCGAAAGAGTCCGGCATGATGTCCGTCCTCTTCCCTCCGTCGGTTGTTCCGGCCCGTTTCCGGGGCTTCCCTTCCCACCGTCCCTCTTCACAGCCCCTGTTTCCGGAAACGCTCTTTACCACCATCTCTCTTCACAGACCGCGTTCCCGGAAATCTTCTTTCCCGCTGTCACTCACCACTGTTCCCGTTTTCGGGACACCCTTTGCCCATTGTCACTCCCCACAGTCCCCGTTTCCGGGGTACTCTCTATTCACCGTTCCTCTTCACGGCTCCGGTATCCGGACCCTCCGTTCCCGCAGCATCTGCTCCGCCCTCTTTTTCAGCCGCCGGCTCCCGTCGCACCGGCCGTTTGGCGTGAAAGTCCGACTGCGGAGAATAACGGAACGGATAAATTTATAATTTTGCGCCGTTCCCGAAATATCTTATCGCATCTATGGCAGACACGCACAAAATCAATCGGGTCGAGGTCCGCAACCTGCAGATGGAGGACTATGCGCAGCTGGCGCAGTCGTTTACCCGCGTCTATGCGGACAAGGATGTCTTCTGGACCCGTGAGCAGATTCACAAGCTGGTCGAGATTTTTCCCGAAGGACAGATCGTCACGGTCGTCGGCGACCGGATTGTCGGATGCGCCCTCTCGATCATCGTCGACTACGACATGGTCAAGGGAGACCATACCTATGCGAAGGTGACCGGCAACGAGACCTTCTCGACGCACAATCCCGGCGGCAACATCCTCTACGGCATCGAGGTCTTCATCCATCCCGACTACCGCGGGCTGCGGCTGGCACGGCGCATGTACGACTACCGCAAGGAGCTGTGCGAGAAGCTCAACCTGAAGGCCATCATGTTCGGCGGGCGCATCCCGAACTACCACAAGTACGCCGACCGCATGCGCCCGAAGGAGTACATCGAGAAGGTGCGTTCGCGCGAGATTTACGATCCGGTGCTGACGTTCCAGCTCTCGAACGACTTTCACGTGCGGCGCGTGATGCCCAACTACCTGCCCAACGACGAGGAGTCGTGCCACTGCGCGACGCTCCTGCAGTGGGACAACATCTACTACCAGCCGCCCACGCAGGAGTTCGTCGACAAGAAGACCACCGTGCGCGTCGGGCTGGTGCAGTGGCAGATGCGTACCTACAAGACCCTCGACGACGTCTTCGAGCAGGTCGAGTTCTTCGTCGACGCCGTGTCGGACTACAAGAGCGACTTCGTCCTCTTTCCCGAGTACTTCAACGCCCCGCTCATGGCGCGTTTCAACAACCTCGGTGAGGCGCAGTCGATCCGCGGCCTGGCGCAGTACACGGAGGAGATCCGCGACCGCTTCGTCGAACTGGCCATCAGCTACAACATCAACATCATCACCGGCAGCATGCCCTACATCAAGTCCGACGGCGGGCTCTACAACGTCGGCTTCCTCTGCCGCCGCGACGGTACCTACGACATGTACGAGAAGGTGCACGTCACGCCCGACGAGGTGAAGAGCTGGGGCTTGAGCGGCGGACGCATGGTGCAGACCTTCGATACGGACTGCGCGCGCATCGGCGTGCTGATCTGCTACGACGTGGAGTTTCCCGAGCTGTCGCGCATCATGGCCGACCAGGGCATGCAGATACTCTTCGTCCCTTTCCTCACCGACACGCAGAACGGCTATTCGCGCGTGCGGGTCTGCGCCCAGGCCCGGGCCATCGAAAACGAGTGTTTCGTGGCGATCGCCGGCAGCGTGGGCAACCTGCCGCGGGTCCACAACATGGATATCCAGTATGCGCAGTCGGGCGTCTTCACGCCGTGCGACTTCGCCTTCCCGACCGACGGCAAGCGGGCCGAGGCCACGCCCAATACGGAGATGATCCTCATTTCGGACGTCGATCTGGACCTGCTCAACGAGCTGCACACCTACGGCAGCGTGCGCAACCTGCGCGACCGCCGGCACGACCTCTACGAGCTGCGTATCAGGAAGTGACCCGGCGGGGACCCCGTCCGGAACTTTTGCGGCGCCTTTGTCCATTCAGGCCGCCGGGCCTTCTCCTGCCGGGATTTTCCTCTTCCGGCCGGCGGCCGAGAACCGCCGGCAGTTGCCGACGCAGAAACGCAGCAGCGTGAAAAACAGCAACAGCAGCATCTTGCTCTTCATCGGGTTCGTTTTCGGAAGCCGGAGCGGCCGGCATCTTCTTGTCATGCAGGATCATCGTGTCAGCTTTAAGGTGATTTCGGTGTAGCGGGCTCCCGAACGGATGCGGGCCCGGTACTCCTTTCCGGGAGCTGCCGCGGGATCATTGATGCGGATCGTCACGTCGTCGTGCCCCGCGACGAACTGCAGGTAGTTGCTCCGCAGCGCCATGAATTCGCTCTCTTCGGAATTTCCGGGCAGCGCCACGCGCAGGCTCCGCTCTCCGGCGGCAGGAAGTTCGTAGTGCATCCCCCATGCGGGCAGCCCTTCGGGCTGCACCTGCCCGATGGCCGAGCGGATGCGTGCCCCGACCTCCCGGCCGTCGCGCACGAGCCACTCCGAAACGTAGACCCGGGCATATTCGGAGGAGACTGCGAGCGCCCAGGCTCCCGACGGGAACTGCGCCAGCGCAATATCCTTGCAGATGAAGTACCCGTGCCGGGGTTCGACGGCGATCCGCTCCGCCGGACGGTCGAGCGTCAGCATTCCCAGCGCCTCCAGTCCGGCCGCCGGGCCCGCATCGACGAACGAATAGCGGTTGCTCCCGACAAAATCGTGTGCGACGTCGATGTATACCGCCTCGCCGAAGAGCGTCCGTCCGTTCTGCTCGTCGTACATGTCGAGCCACTCCCCGGCGCTCGTTCCCGGTACTTCGGGCGTTCCCGGCATGCCGGGCTCTTCCGGCGTTCCCGGTTGTTCCGGCCCTTCGGTTGTTCCCGGCTCTTCGGGAGAGCCCGGCATGCCGGGCATCTCCGACAGGTTTTTCAGTTGGAGCCTGATCCTGATCCGCTGCGACGGTGCGATGGTCCGCGTCGCGGCCCAGATGCGGTAGTTTTCCGTGCCGCCGCCCTCCTGTACGACAAAGGAAAATTCCCGGCTGGCGCCGCGGCGGAACCATTCCGAATTGAGAAAGCGATAGGTGGCTTTACCGTCGCCGTCGGTCTGTTCGACGCGCAGGGGCGGCGTGAGGTTGCTCTTCCGAAACTCCGCGTATGTGCGTTCATCGTAGAACTTGACGGGAACGCCTGCCAGCGGTTTACCCTGGTCGTCGAGTACCGTGATCTCCACGACAGCCTCTTTCGAACCGGAGTGCGCCTCTTCCTTCTTGCAGGCGGTGAACGAGAAGATGCCGACGAAGAGCAGGGTCATGAGTTTTTTCGTTTGCATGGGGCCGAATCGTTTTTTCGTGTTTGCAATTGCTCTCCGGTCCCCGTTTCGGTATCGGACGGATACTGCGGAGCCGGATTCCGGGTGCAAAATTAGAACCCCCGTGTCGTTTTTCGGTTGCAATACGGCACGGAGGTTCTGACAGTTTGAAAAAATACGATCTGTAAGTCAGTGTGTTGCGGTCTTCTCTTTTCCGGATTTCTAACAGCTCTCTGACTTTTGCTCGAGCAGTGCGACGAAGAACTCCCGGTCGGGGGCTTCGGAGTTCCGGATGCGGGTTTTCAGTCTCGACTTGCGGGCGTAGACGTTGGCGACGCTGTCGTGCATGAAGAGGCTGATGACCTGGGGCGAGAACCCGCTGAAGAGGTAGCACAACAGGCGGGTGTCGGTCTCCTTCATCTTCGGGAAGTCGCGGCGCAGCCGCTGTATGGCGTTGTCATGGACCATGTCGACGATGCGTTCGAGTTCGGGCAGCATCTCGCCGTCGGCAGCGAACCCTTCGATGAGCCGTTTTACCTGCCGGGTCATGGCGGCCGCCTCCGATGCGGTATTCTCCCGCTCGTAGAGGGCCTTGCCGAGGCGGTCCACGATGTCGAAGCGGGAGGCGAGAATCCCCTTCATGCTGTTCTCCGTCCGGTGCTTCTGCTCCAGCTGGCGGACGAGCTCCCGGTATTTTTCCCGAACCTCCCCGGCCAGCAGCAGTTCGCGTTCGTAGCGCTCCTGCTGCAGCCGCATGCGCTGGCGGACAAGCAGCAGCCCGCCGCCGGCGAGCAGGAGGGCCACCGCCGCGACGGCGATCTCGCCGATGCGGCGGCTCCGCATCCGGTAGTCGGCAAAGGCGGCCCGTTCGCGGAAATACTCCTTTTCGATCATCCCGGCCGAGGTGTGCAGTGCGGCGCGGGTCATGGAGTCGTTCAGAAAGATGAACCGACGGATCTCCTGCGCCGCTTCGCGGTAACGTCCGGCTTCCGTATCGCTGCGATAGGCCGTGAAGAGCAGGGCGGGCAGCTCCCCGGGGTCGGTCGTGCGGCTCTCGGCCAGGCGGAGGTAGTGGCGGGCGCTGTCGGGCCAGTGGCGCAGCAGATGCGCCTGTGCCTGCATGCGCAGGCCCGTTGCGGACGTGTCGCCGGCGGCCGAACGTTCGATGCGCCGCAGCAGCGTCTCGGGGACGGCCTCCTCGGCCGAAACGGTATGGAGCGTGGCAAAACAGGCCAGGCAGCGCCTGACGAGCGTGTCGTCGCGCAGCTCGTCCGCCAGTTCGAGTGCGAGCGTGCAGTCGCGCCGCGCCCGGGACGGGTCCCGCATGCGGAGTGCCGCCGCAGCCATTCCGAGCAGCGCGTCGGCCGTCCGTGCGGGCTCCTCCGAACGGATGAAGAGGTTGCGCGCATCCCGGCAGTAGCGGTAGGCCCTTGCGAAATTCAGCTCGGCATGGTACACCTCGCCGATCCGCAGGTAGAGCAGCCCGAGGTAGTAGGGTTCGTCGATGCGGCGCAGCTCCTCCTCGACTTCGAGGAAGAGCCGCAGGGCCCCGGGTTTGTCTCCCTGCTTCAATTTGCACCTTCCGAGGTAGTAGCGGGTCTTGCAGCGGTTGCGGATGTCGTGCTCCCGGGTCCGGTAGTACTCCCATGCCTGTCCGAGCAGCGAGTCGCAGTCGGCATCGGCTCCGCTGCGTGCGGCGGCTTCCGCGACGAGCAGGGCGTGCCGGGCCTTCAGCGCACGGCTGCCGAGCCGTTCGGCCGGAATCCCGAGCAGCAGGTGCAGCGAGCTGTCGGGGTGTTCCTGCACGATTTTCTCGGCGAGAGAGAGTATCTCCGCCGCATGGTCGGATTTCGAGCATCCGCCCAGTGCGGCGGCGAGTATAAGGATTGCGCAAATCAGTCGTTTCATTGCTTCGGCGTTCGGGTTGCTGGGTTGTAAGAGTGGGGCAGGCGGTGCTCCGGCGGGTTGCCGGCTGCCGGTCAGATATCCGTGTAGAGGTCGAACTGGTGGAGGAGCGTGGTGGCGAAGAAGATGCCGATGATCGTGCTGACGATGGCAAGCAGTACCTTGAGCATCCGCGGCGAGGGCTTGCCCGGCCGGTCGCTGCGTTCGGCGACATACTCGCGGAAGAAGAGGAACAGCGCCGGCACGACGCTGCAGGCCAGCAGGTAGTCCTCCGGAATGCCGAAATAGTAGACCTTCGACAGCCCGATGAGGGCCCAGTGGCAGAGGAACATCGCCAGCACGATGTTGACCCGCTCCGAGAAGGCGAGCATCAGCCCCACGGTGAAGACCGCTACCGAGCAGGGCATCACCGGCGAGGTCATCATCGGGAACGAGCGGCCGAGCAGCAGCGATACGAGCGGATAGATGAGCGGCATGGCCATGAGCAGCAGGGCGAAGGCCGTGTGGTGTCCCGTGCGGACGAGCGTGGCGCGGCGCAGTGCGAGGTCGTAGATCCAGATGCATCCCATGACGGCCCAGAAGAGTGCCAGCATGTCGTTGTATTGCCGCGGCTCGCAGTAGACGAGGTAGTAGACGCCCGCAATCCAGAAGTTGAGCCCCGCCATGTAGAGTTTCATGGCGATGCGCACCCCGCGCGACGGGCGCAGGCGCAGCAGCACGGTGAGCAGGGCGCCCGCCGCCACCCAGACAATCTGTGCGGTCCAGGTTCCTTCGTTATAGGCGGCTATCGTTTCCCAGAATGTCTCCATGTCGGGCGGTTATCGGTCGAAGCCGGGGCGTCGGCGGCGCGTGAGCGAGAAGGCCCGGCGGTTGAAGATGAAGATCGGCAGCGTGGCTCCCGCGGCCAGCAGGGCGATGACGCTCAGCGAGACGGTGGCGTTGAGGAAGAACTGCTGCATGTACTGGAGTCCCTGCCCGGGGTCGTTGAGCGACTGGAGGAACATGATGAGCGAGAAGACCGTCTTGTAGGCGTAGATGCCCGGCACCATCGGCAGCAGCGCCGGGATGTAGAGCACCGTCATCGGGCAGCAGATGCCGCGCCCGAGCCAGAGGCTTCCCATGCCGATCGTGACGGCGGCGGCGAGCGACGCCGTGGCGATGTCCACACCCGCGTAGTTCATCAGCGCGAAACGCAGGGCGTGTCCTGCGGCGGCGAGCAGCGCTATGCGCGGGAAGGCCCGCATCGGGGGATCGGAGATGGCGCCGAAGCCGATGGCGGCCACGGCGGCGAAAAGTCCGTCGAGCAGGATGTCCAGAGCGATCATAGCAGGCTGTCCTTTACCATCAGCAGCGTGGCCGCCAGCCCCACGGCGATGCAGATGATGAGCAGCAGGGCGTTGATCAGGCGGCTGAATCCGATCAGGATGTGCCCCTCGACGATGTCGATGACGCCGTTGATGAGCGGCACGCCCGGCACCAGGAAGAGCGGGCTCGTGGCCAGGGCGATCTCGGCCGTGCAGTCGAAGCGCAGGGCCACCGAGGCGCAGAGCGACGCCATGAAGGCCGAGATGATGAAGATCAGGTAGTGGTTGACGCCGTGCGCCTGCATGCGCTGCCGCGCGGCGAAGCCCACGAGCGTAGCGGTGAAGACGATGCCCACGGCCGTCCAGTCGCCGCCGAACAGGCGGCAGAACGAGGCGTTGGCCAGCCCCACGGTCAGCAGCACGAAGACCGGGTCCATGCGGGGCTTGTCGATCAGCTCCCGGAAGCGGCGGCGCACTTCGTCGAGCGGCAGTTCCTCGTCGAGGGCGTCCCAGCTCAGGGCGCTCAGGTCGGAATTGCGCTCGAAACTGACGGGCAGCGCCGGAATCCGCACCACGCGGGTGACGGCCTCGCCGCTCGCCTCGTCGCGCACGGTGAGGATCGTGCTGCGCTGGAAGCTCGACAACTGGATGTCGACCCCCTGCGAGGTGCCGATGCGCTGCGAGTTGCGGATCACGCGCGAGGTGTGCACGCCCGATCCGAGCAGGTAGGTCGCATACTCGGCGACGAAGTCGAGCGTTTCGATCAACTCTTGTCTGGTCTTCATGGCAGGTGCAAAAATAGGTTTTTCCCGCGAAGTTCCTGCCGTCGGGACGGAAAAAACCCGAAAAAATCTATCGGCGGCGCCGGAACCGTTCCGTGATGTCGCACAGCGTCCCGTCGTCCGACCGCCGGTAGAGGCGCTGGTTGGTCGTCGGTGCAGTCAGCGGCCCGAGCCGTTCGATCCACGGCCCGAGCTTCACGTAGTCGAAGGCCGCGGCGTCGAACCCTTCGGGCAGGTCGGCCCGCCCGGAGTACCACGCCGTGCGCAGCACCGCCCGCTCCTGCCGCACAAGGCGTGCCAGGCGGGCGATCTCGTGCGGCGAACCGTCTCCGCCCATGAAGCAGACGCACGTCACCGCGGCGCCGTAGCGGCCGAGTAGGGCGCGCAGCTCCGTGTCGTCGAGCGGGCGCCCCGCGTCGCGCTGCAGGTGGGGGCTGTGGCACCCCGGGCAGCGGTTCGGGCAGCCCGTGATGTTGATCGCCAGGGTCGTCTCGCCGGGAATCTCCGCGAAGACCACGTCGAAGTTATGATAGCGCACCATCCTCTGTGGGGGTCATGTGCCCGTAGTAGCGGCGTGCGGCCTCCTGCTGGCGCGCCGCCGAGAAGTTCGACACGCGCTTCATGTAGCCGATCACGCGCGTGAGGTAGTCGACGTTGGCCGAGTGGCATGCGGGGCACTCCTTCAGGTAGCGCTTGTCGATGTGTCCGCACGCGTTGCAGACCGTGTTCGGGATGTTGAACGTGAAGTAGTTGCACCCTTCGGCCGCCGCGACGCGCAGCAGCTGCCGGTACTGCTCCTTCGAGAGGTGCTCCTCGAGGTTCATGTGCAGGGCCGAGCCGCCGGTCAGGTGTTCGATGTAGCGGCGGCCGTGCAGGCGGAACTTGTCGATGACGTTCAGCGACGGGTCCTCCACGACGTAGAAGTAGGAGTTGTAGCAGTCGCGCGGCACGGCGTAGCCGTCCTCGCGGTCCCACTTGGCATGCTTCACGCCGACGTTCTCCGCGGGGATCATCTCGCAGTTGAACATCACTTCGCGCGAGCGGTAGCGGCGGTTGTACTGCTCGACGAGCCCCAGCACCTCCTGCACGAAGCGGGCGTAGTCGTCGTTGTCGTCGATCTTCAGCCCGAGGAATTCGGCCGCCTCGACCAGTCCGTTGACGCCGATGGTGAGGTACTGCCGCGCGAGGTTGATGTACCCGGCGTCGAAGAGCGGCAGCATGCCCTTGCGCTGCAGCTCCTTGAGGTTCTCGTTGTAGGCCAGCTGCACCTTGTGCACCAGGTCGGTGATCTCGCCCAGGAAGGTGAGGTAGTGCATGCCGTTCTTCACGGCGTACTGCACGCAGCGGTTGAGGTTGATCGTCAGCACGCTCTTCGAGCCGGTCGAGACGCCGCCGGCGCCGAGCGTGTAGCTGAAGCCGTTGTCCTGTATCTCGTTGCGCAGGCGGCAGCACGACGACAGCGAGTCGGCGTTGTCGCTGATGTAGGTGAAGAACGAGTGCCCCTCGGCATACATCCCGGCCGTGAAGTCGCCCCACTCGCGGTCCATGACGTCGCCGTCGCGCGTGAGCAGCGCCATCGTCTCGACGGGGAAGGTCAGCACCGTGCGCGTGCGCTCGCGGTTGAACCAGCGCATGAAGCGTTTTTGGAGCCACGAGAGCGATTCCCAGTGGGGGCGTGAGCCGTCCGGGAAGACGAACTCCCCGAAGAGGCTCTCGAAGTAGTAGCGGTCGTAGTAGGCGACGTTCCAGAAGACGGCCTGGAAGTTGCGTGCGCCGGTGGGCTGGTTGATCGAGTAGACGATCTGCTCGAAGCAGTCGGTGATGACCTTGTCGATCGTGCGGCGTTTGGTAGAGAGGTCGACGACGCGGTCGGCGTGCAGGTAGTAGTCCTCGCCGTACTCCTGCTCGACAAAGTAGTTCATGTACATGAGGAACTCGGGCGTGGCGCACGCGCCCGAGAGCATCGACGAGACGATGAAGACCATGTTGACGAAGCCGCCGCAGAAGGACTTGAGGTTCGTCGGGCGCGTCGAGTTGCCGCCGATCGAGAGCGTGCCGCCGAGCAGCCACGGGTACATCGTGATCGAGGCGCAGTAGTTGGCCATCGAGGTTTCGTCGTTCTTGTAGATGAAGTGGTTGCGCAGCAGGTAGAGGTAGCGGTCCGCGAGCTCCTTGCCGTACATCTCCTTCAGGCGGTCGGTCAGCAGGCGGCGGTTCAGGCGGATGAAGTTCTGCTTGGGCAGCTCGCCGATGAGCGTGGCGATGTTCTTGTTCTCGACGTTGGCGTTGGCGTCGTACTTCGAGCCCGTCGCGGGGTTCGAGGCGTCGCAGTAGTCGGTCAGGAAGCGCAGCTTCTCGCGCTCCTCGCGCTCCTCGGTGTGCTTCTGGCGGTAGAGCATGTAGCTCTTCGCCACGGCGAAGTAGCGCTCGGCCATGAGGGCCACCTCCACCTGGTTCTGAATCTCCTCGACGGACATGCCGTCGGCGATGTGCACGCGGCTCAACACGGCCGTGAGGTCGTCGTCCGTGGCGTAACCCCCGACCGAAAGGAAGGCCTTGCTCACGGCCCGCTTGATCTTCTCGACGGAGAACGCCTCGCGTTTGCCGTCGCGCTTGACGATATAAAGTTCCGAAATACCCATGGTTCACCCGGTGTTTGGTTGTTGTCTCTCTTCCATGCGGAGTGTTCGCCCCCTCCTCCTCTCCGCGTATCCTGCGACGGGCGGAAAGGTGGCGTCTCCGACAGATCGTGTATTGTCAGTCAAAAGTTCCGGTGTCGCCCCACATCCCGAAGGCGGACCCCATTCGCGGCAAGGCAGGTCTTCTGACTCGCTCCCGCTGCGCGCCTTCCCGTCCGAGGACAGTGGCATTGAGAGTGCGCAGCCCGCATGGAGCTTACAGCTACGGGAATAGTCCCTGATTCGCACAGGCGTTCCCTTTTGATCCCGTGCCGGCAGCCGCCGGCTGGGAACCTTGCCGTGACAAAGATAGGGAGAGTTTCCGGATCGGCAAGCCGCGGCGCGGATTTTTAATGAACAAATTGTAAACAGCCGCCGCGCCGAAGGTTTGTGGCCTTCGTGCGCGTGAAATGCGATAAAATTTCGTATCTTTGGCCGCAGCTATGGAGCGTATTGTCCGAAAGAGATTTCCGCAGCTGGGAGCCGACGCGCTGGTGGCCTTGTGGCTGGGCGTGTGGTGGATGTGCAACCTGCTGCAGGCCGGCCTGACGGAGCTGGCCAACGACGAGGCCTACTACCACATGTTCGCCGAGCGGCTCGCATGGGGCTACTTCGACCATCCCCCGATGACGGCGCTGCTCGTGCGGTTGGGCGGCCTCATGGCGGGCGGCGAACTGGGCGTGCGCCTCTTCTTCACGCTGCTGCAGCCGCTCTACCTCTATGTTTTCTGGCGGCTCATCCGCCCGGCGGAGGCCACGCGCCGCGATGCGGCGCTCTATGTCGTGCTGTCGGCCGCGACGCTCATCCTCGAGCTCTACGGCTTCATCGCCGTGCCCGACGGCCCGCTGATGATGACCGCGGCGCTCTTCCTCTGGACCTTCCGCAACTTCGCCGAGCGGCGGCCCCTCGCCTGGCTCTGGATGGGCGTGGCGATGGCCGCGATGGCCTACAGCAAGTACCACGGGGCGCTGGTGGTGATCTTCTGCCTGGCGGCCAACCCGCGCCTGCTGCTGCGCCCCGGGCTCTACGCCTCCGGCGCCGTGGCCCTCGTGCTCCTCGTCCCGCACCTGCTCTGGCAGTACGAACACGACTGGGCGTCGTTCGCCTACCACCTCGCGGGGCGCAACTCGGTCTTCCGCCCCAACTACCCCGTGGAGTTCCTGCTCAACGTGCTGGTGGTCTTCAACCCCTTCTTCGTGCCGCTCTATGTTCAGGCCTGGCGTAAGACCCGGCCACGGAACGCCCTGCAGCGGGCACTGAAGCTGCTGCCGCCCGCCTTCATCGGCTTCTTCCTCCTCTCGTCGCTGCGCGGCTACGTGCAGCCGCAGTGGATCATCGTCGCGACGTTCGGCCTGCTGTGGGTGCTCTTCGACTACGCACGCCGCCATCCCCGCACACGCCGCTACCTGATGCGGGCCGGCGGTGTGACGATCGCCCTGGTGGCGCTCGTGCGGCTGGAGATGATCTTCAACCCGCTGCACATCCGCTTCGAGGTCTTCGACAACGCCGCGAGCTACGGCGAGATCGCCCGCGTGGCCGACGGTCGCCCGGTCGTCTTCCGCCACGGGTATGCCGTGGCGGCCAAGTACCGCTTCTATACGGGCTGCGAGGCCTACTGCCAGCCCAATATCCGCTACCGCACGCACCAGTGGCAGTTCCGGGACGATGACGACCGCTTCGCCGGGCGCGAGGTGCTCGTCGAGACCGCGGCGCGCCCGGCCTCCGACACGACGTCGGCCGTGCGGAGCGTCGCGCTGGCCAACGGCAGGCGCTTCACGTGGCTTGTCGACAGCTGCTACCTCCCGACGCGGCGTGTCGGGATCGCCTGCGAGGGGCTGCCCGCACGGGTCGCGCCGGGCGAGGAGCTGACGCTCACGCTGCACCTGGAGAATCCCTATGACTACGACATCCGGGTCGACGGCCGCCCCCTTTCGCTCGTCATGCTGTGGAAGCACGGCCGCTTCCGCGTCGAGGAGTTCCCCGTGGAGGCGGCGCCCTTCACCCTCCCGGCCCGCAGCCATCTGACGCTGGAGGTGCCCCTGCGCGTCCCCGACGAGCTCGCCGGGACGGATTTCGATGCCGGCTTCGCCCTGCGCCGCGAGGGCTACGTCAACTGGTTCAACGGTAAACCCCTCCGCGTGGAGGTTGCACATCTATGATCGAACAGTTCATCAAATTCTGCCTCGTGGGCGGGTCGGGCGTCTTCGTCGACTTCGGCATCACCTACCTCTGCAAGGAGTGGCTGCGCCTGAACAAGTACCTGGCCAATTCGCTCGGGTTCCTCTGTGCCGCCACGACGAACTACATCCTTAACCGGCTGTGGACCTTCGGCAGCAGCGACCCGCATGTCGCGGCCCAGTACCTGCGTTTCCTGGGCATCTCGCTCGTGGGCCTTGCGATCAACAACCTGACGATCTACGTGCTGCACGACCGCTTCCGGCTCAACTTCTACCTTGCCAAGCTCTTCGCTATCGGCGTGGTGACCTTCTGGAACTTCTTTATGAACTACTTTTTCAACTTCTGATCCGCCGGGGACCGGAGGTTGCGCCAAACGAAAGGACGCTCCGCCATGCGGCGGGGCGTCCTTTCGTTTCGTGTGCTGAACGACCGGTATCCGGGAGCGGTCCGGACGTGCGGGACTGTGTCAGCGGTTCTTCTGCAGCTGCACGCCCTGCAGGGCCGGCTCTTCGGCGGCGGGCATGCGCAGCACCGACAGGCACATGCGCAGCCAGAGCGCGACGAGCAGCCACAGGTTGATCTGCGGATCGTAGAAGAACCGCATGACGGCGGGCGGGCACAGCACGTCGACGGGCATGACCACGACGACGAGCAGGATTGCCCAGTAGAGGATGCGGTCGAAGCGCGTGAGCGCCCCGAGGCGCTTCATGGTCCAGTACCACATCTGGTAGCCGATGAGCATGATGACGTAGGTGTGGCCCTCGCTCGAGTTGCTGAAGAGGATGACGTAGCCCATCAGTACGGCCAGCGCCCCGATGCGGAACTCGGGCCGCGCCCAGCTGCGGTGTTTGGCCAGCAGCCCGGCGGCCAGCAGGAGCAGCACGCCCGCCTGCACGTAGACGCGGTAGGGCAGCAGCCCCAGCGGCCGCAGGTAAAAGATGTTCATCCACGGGCGGGTCTCCTTGTGCGAGAGGAGGGCGTCGGCCCAGGCGCCGTACCAGCCGGGAAGTTCGTCGAGCGGCATGTTGACGGCGGGGGCCAGCGTGAGCACCGCGCCGATCGCGACGGCGTAGCCGAGGTTGCGCAGCAGGTGGGGGTAGCAGAGCAGCAGTCCGAGCTGGAAGATGCCGTAGATCTTCGTGAAGCCCGAGATCATGATGAGCAGCACGGCCAGGAAGGCCTCCTTCGCGCCGCCGCGCTCCAGCAGCGAGTAGGCGAACAGGAAGAGGCAGGCGACGGTGACGTTGTACTGGAACGAGAGCTGCGTGCAGGCGAGGATGAGGAACGTGTAGAGGAACGACCGGCACTTCTCCTCGCGCGTGAAGCGTGCGGGCAGCGAGAAGACGGCCGCGAACCAGAGCGAGAAGTTAAAGACGTTCCAGACGAACGGGCCGATGCGGTCGGGCAGGTAGGCGAACGGTGCGAAGAGGATGTTGAAGAGCGGCCCGTAGAGGTAGTAGTCGAGGTGCGGGACCGCCTCGCGCCAGCTGGAGCCGTAGGGGGCGATGTGGTCCCAGAACATGCGGGTCGACTCGGCGAAGATCATGAAGTTGCGCTGCCGCCCGCGCAGCACCTCCGAGAAGGTCAGCGCCAGAACGATGAGCAGGCCTGCAAAAAAGAGGTTGCGCGGGGAGAGGAAGAATTCCCCGACCCGCGCGAGTCTGTTTTTCAATGTCATGGTGTCGGATTATTTGCGGCCGCGGATCTTGCGCAGCGGCAGTTTGAGTACGCCGAAGAGCGCTTCGCCGAAGATGCCGCCCGACATCTTCGAGGCCCCTTCGCGGCGTTCGGTGAAGATGATCGAAACTTCGCGCAGCTTCATGCCGAGCTTCCAGGCCGAGTATTTCATCTCGATCTGGAACCCGTAGCCCTTCATGCGGATGCGGTCCAGGTCGATCGTCTCGAGCGCCCGGCGCGAGTAGCAGACAAAGCCGGCCGTGGCGTCGCGCAGCGGCATGCGCGTGACGATGCGCACGTACATCGAGGCGAAGTAGGACATCAGCAGCCGCCCCATGGGCCAGTTGACGACGTTGACGCCCTGCACGTAGCGCGAGCCCACGACCACGTCGTAGCCCTCGGCCGCCGCGCGGTAGAGGCGCACCAGATCGTCGGGGTTGTGCGAAAAGTCGCAGTCCATCTCGCAGATGTAGTCGTAGCCCTGCTCCAGCCCCCAGCGGAAGCCCGCGAGGTAGGCCGTGCCGAGACCCAGCTTGCCCTTGCGCTCGAGCAGGTGCAGCCGGTCGGGAAACTCCCGCTGGCGTTCGCGGACGATTGCCGCTGTGCCGTCGGGCGACCCGTCGTCGATGACGAGCATGTCGAAGGGTTCGGGCAGCGAAAAGACCTTCGAGATCATCGCCGAGATGTTCTCCTTTTCGTTGTAGGTCGGAATGATTACCAGTTTGCGCATGGCGTCGGTGTTTCGTTTTTCACCCGCAAATATAATACTATTTTGCCGATTTGTCCGATTTGTCCGCGAGGTTCGTTATTTTGCCGGTCGTTTCATGGCGCGGATGCGCTGCTTGTCGGCCTTTTCCACGCGCCACGACTCGGTGATTTTCTGCAGCGAGCGGTTGAAGGTCCAGTCGTCGAGGCGGCACCGGTCGAGCCACGCTTCGGTCCGCTCGGGGAACTTCACGTAGCAGACCGACACGGCCCACGCCACGCCCATGCGGGCGTAGTAGGCCTCGCAGCGCACGGCGTCGAGAAGCCCGAGCAGCTCGTCGAGGTGGTCTTCGTCGACGAAGTTGCCGAGTGCCGTCACCGCGGCGAAGCGCGCCTCGAATTCGCGCGGCGAGTCGAACAGGGGCCGGATCAGCCGCCACATCGGCTCGCGCTCCTCCTTGCGCAGCCGCCAGCAGAACGCGTCGCAGACGGCCCAGTTGTCGATCGTCGGGACGAACGCCCGGACCCACGCGAGCCGCTCCTCCACCGGGCAGCGGACGTAGCCGATGACCAGCCCGCGGAGCATGCGCTCCTCGAAGTAGCGGATGTCGCCGTCGCGGAGCAGGTCGTGCCACGCATCGCCGCGGGCGATTTCGCGGGCCAGTGCGCGCAGCCTGGGCAGGCGGATGCCTATCAGGTCGGTGACGCCCGGCAGCAGCGAGGCGTTGAACTGTCGATAGTCGGGGTCGCTCATGGCGACGAGCCGTTCACGGAGCCTGTTCATCGTTTGCGGAATTTGGGGGTGATGCCCAGGAAGAACGAGACGTTGAGCCGCGGCATGGGCCGCGAGAGGACCGTTTCGTACTCCTCGTTCAGCAGGTTGTGGATGCAGCCCTTGAGCGAGAACGACGCCCACGGGCATTCGAAGCTGCGGGCGAGCGAGAGGTCGCTCATGAAGTAGGGCTTCACGCGCCCCAGCACGCCGGGGTCGTTGTCCGTCATCGTGTAGCGCTCGCTGTACCAGCACCACTTGTAGCCGAGTTCCCAGCGCCGCCACAGCAGCCGCGCGGTGAAGGCCGCCGAGTAGACCGGGATGTAGACCAGCTGCTTGCCCACGGAGCGGTCCGCGGGGCTGAACTTGTCGCCGCGGTTGATCGAGCGCGTCCAGGCGAAGTTGCCGTCGAAGCAGGCCCGCCAGCCGCCGTTCCAGGCCGCCTCGGCCGTGAGCTTCGTCTCGATGCCGTAGCTGTGTACGCGCCGCACGTTGACCGGCGTGTAGATGCCCTGCTTGGCGGTGGCGATCCAGAGGATCCAGTCGTCGATATAGGAGTCGAAGGCCGTGACGGAGGCCTTCAGGCTCCGCCCTTTGCCGCCGAGCGCCGTCTCGACGCCGGCATCCCACGTCCAGCCGTGCTCGGGCTTGAGGTCGGGGTTGCCGCCCGGGCGGAAGTAGAGGTCGTTGAGGGTCGGGAAGCGGTAGTTGCGCGCCGCCGAGGCCTTCACGACAACGTTGCCGCGCCGCGAGAGCAGATAGTCGGCGAAGAGTGCCGGGATCAGGGGCGTCGTGCGGTCGCCGTAGAGCTCCCAGCGCAGGTCGGCCGCCACGCCCAGCCGCGGGTGCGGGCGCCACTTCACGGCGGCGAAGGCCGAGGCCTCGAAGCGCTGCTTGCGGTAGAGCGTGTCGGCGTGCTGGCCCGTGACGTAGTCGATGACCGAAAGGTCGCCCGTGCGCGTGTCGTGCTGGTGCATGGAGAGGCTGCCCGTGAAGAGCCACCGCTCGCCGAGGGCGTATTCGGCCTCGGCCTCGGCGAAGAGTGTGCGGATGCGGCTCTGCGCATCGGTCGCCGAGAAGAAGTTGCCCTGTCCCTCGACGTCGACGCGCATCAGGTAGCGCATCTCGGTGTGGGTGTAGCCGCCGCGCACCTCGGTCTTCAGCCCGCCGCGCAGCCGCTGCCACGCCGCCACGGCGCGCAGCGTGCGTTCGTCCTGCGTGTTGCGCTTCTGCTTGTCGGTGTTGCGCTCGGCGCTGGTCATCGCCAGCCCGCGGTGCGAGTCGAGGTACCAGGCCGCCAGCGAGAGCCGGTCGCCGCCGCGCGTCGTGCAGTAGAACTCCTGCATCACGTGCAGGTCGCGGAAGCCTCCGCCGCGGTTGCGCTGCAACGGGTAGTATGAGTCGACGATGTTGCCGTTCTCGTCCGTGACGATCTGCTTGGTGTTGTAGTTGTGGTAGCGGAAGTCGTTTTCCGAGGTGCTGCACAGCAGGCGCGTGGAGCTGCTCCAGCGCTTCCCGCGCCAGGTCAGGCGGGCGAACTCGTCGAAGGTCGAGAACGACCCCACGCCCTGCACGTAGCGCAGCGAAAGCCCCTCCTCCTCGGGCGGCGAGGTCTTCAGCGTCACGGCGCCGCCCAGTCCGCCCCCCGTGATGCCCACCGAGCTGGCGCCGTGGAAGACCGCCGCGTCGTCGATGAAGTAGGAGGGGATGAGCGAGAAGTCTACCTGCCCGAGCATCGGCGAGTTGACCTTCATGCCGTTCCACGTCACCTGCGTGTGCGAGGGCGCCGTGCCGCGGAACGAGGCCGTCGCGAGCGTCGCGCGGCCGTAGGACTTGATGAAGATGGTCGTTCCGGTGGTCAGGGCGTCGGCCAGCGACGAGGTGATGTTCTCGCGCAGGACGGTGCTGTCGATCTGCGTGCGCTGCACGCCGATCTGCTTCATCGGGCGGCTCGCGGCGATCTCCACCCGTTCGATGTCGATGCTGCGCGCCGTCGCGTCGCCCTGCGCGGCGGCGGTCGCCGTGCAGAGAGCCGAGAGCAGGAGGAGGATGACGTTCCGGAGCACTGCGGCGGTTACTCTTTGCGGGTGACGGTGCGGAAGCAGCCGATGCCGCACACCTCGGTCGAAATCTCGCCGATGTTCGGGCGCGTGTCCCTCACACCGGTCTGTACCTTGATGAAGTCCACCTGCGTGAGGTTGGCCGGCGCCCCGTCCTCCGTCACGGCGTTGGCGATGCGCAGGCAGTTGATGCCGCTCACCAGATCGCGGCTCGACGCGTTGTCGGCATATCCCCAGCCGAAGGCCACCATGACGTAGCGGCCGTCGTCGGCCTCCGTGACATTGCTCGGAAGCAGCGTCCCGCCGAAGGAGAAGGCCGGCTCTTCGAGCCAGGCCGGGAAGTAGCTCTCCTGCGTATGGAAGTCGTTGCGCTCGACGATCCCTTCGTTGCCGCGGTTGTCGCGCCAGACGATCTCGCCGCCGGGCTGCTCCGGACGGTAGTAGGTAATCGCGTATTCCCGGTCGGAGCGGTCGAACTCGCTGCCGCGCAGCTCGTACCAGGTGTCGTTGGGCAGCCCGTCGCCGTTCGTGTCCTGCATGACGTAGACGATGCCCGGCTCGGACGACCCGTCGAAGGTGTTGCCGCGGACCCACAGCTCGTAGTCGTCGCCCGCCGGGACGGGCTCGTCGAAGCGGGCGACGAGCATGCCGCCCCAGCCGCCCAGCGAGACGTAGTTGCCTTCGGCCAGGCGCCGCTCGGCATAGGCGCAGGCTCCGTCCGCGGTCGTTTCGCCGTTGAAGCCGCTCTGCGGCTCGTTGATGAACTGCCCCGGCGCCGGGGTGTACTCGATGATGCGGTCGGCGGGCTGCGAAATGCGGCTCGTGACGAACTCCTCGCTCGAATTGCAGGCGGCGGCCGCCGCGGCGAGGATCAGCAATGCGTATCTTTTCATGGCTTGACTGTGGTTTGCGGTTTGAAGCAGAACGAGCCCGGCACGATGCCCACGCGCAGCGTGTCGACGGCCCGGCCCTGCGGCGTGAAGCGGTAGACGACGCCGTGCTGCACGTAGTCGATGGCGTCGGCGACGTAGACCTCCGACGTTGTGGGATCGACCCCCAGCCCGTAGTAGATCGTTCCGGCATAGGGCAGGAAGGGTGTTGCGGGGAGCTGCTCGTCGTCGACGCGCATGCGCCAGACGTCGCGGTTGATGAAGTAGAGCGTGTCTCGCCGTCCGTTGAGGGCGAGCCGCGCGGGGTGGTCGCCCGCCGGGAAGGAGAAGGTGCGCTCGATGCGGCGCGTCGCGGCGTCGATGCGGTAGAGGACCGCGGGGTCGTTCAGCCCGTCGGTCACGGTCCAGAGCTTGCCGTTGCGGTCGACGGCCAGCGCCGAGGGCTGGCGTCCCACGGTGATCGAGTCGACGAGCCGCTCCGTGCGGGTGTCGATGACCAGCAGCTTGTTGTCGTAGGACCAGCAGTTGACGAAGACCTCGTCGCCCCACTGCACCATCTGTTCGGTCGACTTGTGGCCGTTGGTCGCGATGTGGCCCCGGATGCGGTTCGTGCGGGCGTCCGCGACGGTGATGCGCGGGTCGTAGAGGTCCGTAATGTAGAGCGTCGTGTCGTTCGGGAAGTGCACGTAGCGGGGCGAGACGACCCCCTCGATGATACCCCGCAGGCGGAACGTTGCGGGGTCGATCTCGTAGACTGCGCCCGAGTTGTTGACCACGACGTAGGCGCGGCCGTCGTGCAGGCTCATCGACTGGGCCACGTCGCCGAGCTTCATGCCGTTGGCGCGGATGAAGACCTCGTTCTCGAGCTGCCGCGTCGCGGGGTCGTAGTACGAGAGCGAGGCGTTGTCCCACGTGAAGTTGCCCTCGCAGGTGATGAAGACGCCGCGGCCCGAGGTGGCGAATGCCTCCTCGTCGAGCGGTCCGTAGTCCATGCAGGCCGTGGCCAGCGCCGCGGCCGCACAGCAGGCGGCGATATGTCCTTTCCAGCGTCTCATCCGTATCGTGGCGGGCGGGGCGCGTGGCGGGGGAAAAGAGGAATTTCACACGGACACGTCACCCCATTCTCCGCAGGGTTCGTAAGGTTCGGAGCGCAATGGCAGGTCTTCTGACTCGTTACCGTTCGGGCGCCTTCCCGTCCCCGGGGGACAGTGGCGTGATGCCGGAACGCAGGGTGTAACTCACAGCAGCGGGAACTGTTGCCGGTTTGCACGGCATTCCCTTTTGATCCGGACGGCGCATGCGGCCGTCCCTGTGGAACCATTGCGCGGCAAAAGTAACCTTTTTTTGCGAGATTGCCATGCGTATTCGTGCATTTCGGCTAAAAAGATTATCTTTGCGGAACAGTGAGAGGTTTCGAAAGGGCATGGAAACGGTGATCGATACGGTGAGCGAGGTGACGCCGTCCGTGTGCGAGGCGTTCGCGCGGCTCATGCCGCAGCTCTCGGCGCGTCTGGGCGCCCCCTCCGCCGAACGGCTGCGGCGCATCTGCTTATCGCCGGCCTCCGCGCTGCTGGCCGCACGGCGCGGTGCGGAGATCGTCGGGCTGCTGACGCTCGTGTGGTACGACGCCCCCTCGGGCCGCAAGGCGTGGATCGAGGATGTGGTCGTCGATGCCGCGGCACGCGGCTGCGGCGCGGGTGAGGCGCTGGTGCGTGCAGCGCTTGCGCGTGCCCGGCAGGTGGGGGCCGACCGGGTGATGCTCACCTCGTCGGCGGCCCGCACGGCGGCCCGGAACCTCTACCGGAAAGTGGGATTCGAAGAGGCGGAGACGACGGTTTTCGCCCTTAAAACGGAAGAACAATGAAGAAATTTCTGAAAATTACGGCAACGGTGGTGGCCGTGGTGCTGGTGGCGGCGATCGTTACGCCGCTGCTGTTTCGCGGACGGATTGTCGAGATCGTCAAGCGCGAGGCCAATGAGATGCTGACGGCGCGGCTCGATTTCGAGAAACTCGACATCAGCCTGCTGCGCAACTTTCCCAACGCCTCGCTGAACCTCAAGGGGCTGACACTCGTCGGTACCGACCGCTTCGAGGGCGATACGATCGTCGCGGCCAAGCGTATTTCGGTGGTCGTGAACCTCATGTCGCTCGTGGGCGATGAGGGGTTCGAGGTGCGCAAGATCGTCCTTGCGTCGCCCGCCGTACATGCGCACAAGCTTGCCGACGGCGCGGTCAACTGGAACGTGATGAAACCCTCGGGCGAGGCCGACACGACGGCTGCCGCGGAGGAGAACTCCTCGGCGTTCCGCCTTTCGGTCCGCGACTTCCGGATTTCGGATGCCGTGATCCGCTACGAGGACGACTCGACGAACATGCAGTTCCGCACGGCGCCGCTGTCGCTCGGGCTCCGGGGCGACCTGTCGGCCGACGAGACGCAGCTGGACCTCGACCTGCTGGCCCGGGGCGTCAGCCTCACGCAGGGCGGCGTGCCGCTGCTGAGCGATGCCGAGACGGCGCTCGACGCCGAGATTTCGGCCGACCTGGTGAACGGCCGCTTCACCTTCTCGCGCAACACACTGCGCCTGAATGCCATCGAGATGCGCCTCGACGGCTGGGTGCAGCAGACCGACGATGCCCTGACGATGGATATCAGCGCCGGATGCAGCGACGTGCGCTTCAAGGACCTGCTGTCGCTCATCCCGGCCTTCTACAAACACGAGTTCCGCAACCTGGCGGCGTCGGGCGAGCTCTCGATGGAGCTCTGGGCCCGGGGCGAGATGCGCGGGTCGCAGCTCCCGGCCTTCGAGATGAAGACCGAGGTGCGCAACGGCAGCTTCCAGTACTCCTCGCTGCCGAAGGCCGTTACCGACATCAACATTTCGGCCTGTGTCTCCAACCCCGGCGGGGTGATGGATCAGACCGAGGTGGATGTTTCGGCCTTCAGCCTGAAGATGGCGGGCAACGCCCTTTCGGCCACGTGCCACGCGACGAACCTCATGAGCGATCCCGTGTTCCGGGCCACGGCTTCGGGCCGCGTGGACCTGGGGGCCGTGCGCGAGGTCTATCCGCTGGAGGAGGGGATCGATCTCGACGGCCAGGTCTCGGCGACGCTCAAGCTCTCGGGCCGCAAGTCCGATGTGATGCAGAAGCGTTACGGCCGGATTGCCGCCTCGGGTACGTTCGTCGTCGAGCAGCTGGGCCTGCACGTGCAGAATCTGCCGGAGGTCTTCATCCGGCGTGCCGCCGCGACCATCACGCCGCAGTCGATGACGCTCGGCGAGTTCGGTGTGACGGTGGGGCGGAGCGACCTGGCGGCCAACGGCCAGCTCACGGGCTACCTCGGCTACCTGATGAACGGCGATCCGCTCTCGGGCCGCCTCTACGTGAAGTCTGATCTGCTGGACCTGAACGAGATACGTGCCGCGGTGCCCACGTCCGGCGAGCCGGAGGCCGAGGCGGAGAAGAGCGCTTCCTCCGGGCCCGTGCAGGCGATCGTCGTGCCGAAGAACCTCGACCTGTCGCTCAATACCGACCTGAAGAAGGTGCTCTTCGACAAAATGACCCTGACCGACATCTCGGGCGAGATGCACGTGGCGGGCGGCAGGCTGTCGCTCGACAGGCTGGGCCTGCAACTCTTCGGCGGCAAGGCGGCGCTTTCGGGCAGCTACTCCACGGCGGAGGACCCGTCGCGTCCGTCGCTCTCGCTGGCGGCTTCGATTACGAAAGCCTCCTTCGCCAGGACGTTCGAGGAGGCGGTGGCCGTGCAGCAGCTTGCACCGATCTTCGAGAAGACGAGCGGCGACTATTCGCTGTCGATTGACATGAAGACGACGCTCGACGCCGCGATGTCGCCCGACGTCACGACGCTCGAGGCGACGGGCGAGCTCCGTTCGGAGAATGTCCGCGTCGAGGGTGTCGAGGCGTTCGACAAGCTGGCCGACCTGCTGAACAACGACAAGCTGCGCCGCATCGAGGCCCGGGACCTGTCTATCCGCTTCAAGGTCCGCGACGGCCGTGTCACGACGGAGCCCTTCGACCTGAAGATGGGCGACGTGAATGTCAACATGTCGGGCTCCACGGGGCTCGACCGGACGATCGACTACACGGCGAAGGTGACCCTTCCGAAACAGGCTACGGGCGGGGTGCTGGGCGCCATCAACGTGGGTATCGGCGGCACCTTCACCGCGCCCAAGATTACGCTGGGCATGCAGGAGACGGTCGAGGAGGTCGTATCGAACGTCGTGGCGGACCAGCTGGACAACCTGACGGGCGGACGCGGCGCGCTGCTTTCGGACGACACCGCGACGCGGGCCGCCGCCCTGCGCGAGGAGGCGCAGCGTGCGGGCGAGAAGCTCATCGAGGCGGCCGAAACGCAGCGCCGGAAGCTGGTCGATGCCGCCGCCAAGAAGGGCGCCCTGGCGAAGATCGCCGCCGAGGCGGCGGGTGACGCTCTGGTCGACGAGGCGAAGAAGCAGGCCAAGGCGCTGGTTGCCGAAGCCGAGAAGCAGATCGAGAAACTCTCGCAGCAGGAGCAGTAGCGATGCTTGCGGTTTTTACCGCCATACTGGCGGGTATTGTGACGGGGCGTCTGTGCAGGGGCAGACGCCTCGCCTTTGTTCCCCGGCTGATTGCCGGGGTGATCCGGGCGCTGCTCTTCCTGCTCGGCCTCGAGGTCGGGTCGGACCCGGCCGTTGTCGGGGGCATGGCGACGCTCGGAGCCGCCGCCTTTCTTCTCTTTGCCGGGGCAGTCGGCGGGAGCATCGGAGCGGCGTGGCTGCTGTGGCGCCTGATCCGCCGCCGGGCGGCTGCCTGCACGACAGACGGCACCGGGGAGGAGCGGACGGAGCGTGGCGGCGCCCCGGCTGCCGGAGAGACGGCTCCTGCTGCGACGTCTCTGTGGAATACGCTCCGGGGCAGCCTTGTCATCGTCGCCTTCTTTGTGGCGGGCCTGCTGGCCGGGTTGTGCCTGCCGCCCCGGGCCCTGCCTGCCGGTGCGAGCACGGCGGTGCTCTACCTGCTGATGTATTGCGTCGGCATCACGCTCGGCCACGACGAGATGCTTGCCCGCCGGGTCCGTCGGCTGGACCCGCGGCTGGCCCTGCTGCCCCTTGCCACGGCCGGCGGTACGCTTGCCGGTGCGGCGCTTGTCACGCCGCTGCTCGGCGAGGGGTCCGTGACGGACTCGCTGGCTGTCGGGGCGGGCTTCGGATACTATTCGCTTTCGAGCATCTTCATCGCCGACATGCGCGGGCCCGAACTGGCCACCGTGGCCCTGCTGTGCAACGTCATGCGGGAGTTGTTCACGCTCGTGGCCGCGCCGCTCGTCTCCCGCTGGGCGGGGCCGCTGGCCGCCGTGTCGATCGGCGGGGCCACGACTTTCGACACGACGCTGCCCGTCATCACGCAGGCCGCCGGAGCCCCCTACGCCGTGGTGTCGGTCTTCCACGGCTGCGTGCTCGATTTCAGCGTCCCGTTTCTGGTGACGTTCTTCTGTTCGTTGGGATAGAGTGAACAGGGCCCCGGAAACGGGGCCCTGCCGCTATTTTCTGATATAGGTCTGCAACGCCTCGACATACTCCGCGAAGGCGTCGCGCCCCGCGTCGGTGATGCGGCAGACCGTGCAGGGCATCTTGCCCCGGAAGGTCTTTTCCACGGTGATGTAGCCCGCCCTGGACAGCTTGTCCAGCTGCACGGAGAGGTTGCCGGCCGTGGCGCCGGTCTGCTGGCGGATGAAGACGAAGTCGGCGCTTTCGACCCCGATGAGGATCGACATCACGGCCAGCCGGAGCTCCGAGTGCAGCAGCGGATTAAGCTCCCTGAACATGGCGGTGCGGTTTTGCCTTCGCGGCGGCGTCCGGCCCGGGATGCGGACTTCGGGCGGCGAAGCGGGTTTGTCGGGGTTCCGACGGGGAACCCGTATGGGGTGCGGTCTGCATGGTCATTTTGTTTCGCGGCGGTTCTGGTAGTTGATGATGTGCCCCGGGATGATCATCATGACGACGAAGATCGCCGCGAAGATCAGAATCTCGTTGTGCAGCGCGAGGAAGCCCTCCTGCCCCGGAGCGGCCTGCGACGCAAACCGTGACTTCATCGCGAAGTCGTTGAGGGCGAAGAGTGTCGAGAGCGCCATGCCGAGCAGCCCGCTGACGGCGTAGACCTTCGAGCGGACGATCAGTCCCGTGGCGGCCGTCCCGATTGCCATCGTGAGTGCGATCATCATGAAGAGGCTCGTGCGGTAGAGCCATCCGTGGTAGAGGCAGATCACGAAGGTCGGGATGAGCGCCAGCGAGCAGACGAGCCACAGGGCGTTGACGATGCGGTCGATCTCGGTGCGGGGCTCGGTGCTCTTTTTCGCGGGGAAAAGGCGCATCAGCACCACGCCGAGCACGGGAATCAGGAACCAGCTCAGCGACCATTCAGGATCGGCACTCTTGATTCGTATAAGGTAATTGAACAGCGAGATTGCCACGGTGGTGTAACCCCAGACGAGGAACGGGCGTCCGGCGTTGTGCTCGAGCCGTCGGCGCGTGTTGCGGATCATGCGCGTGATGAGTTCGATGCTCTCCTGCGCGTCGAGTTTTCTCTCTTCCATTATGCTGTGCGTTTTGCGATTTGTGTGTTGTGTTTGCGGTTATTTCCCGTTGCCGGGTTGCGGTGCGGAGGTCTGCTGCGAAGCGCCGTCCGCAGCCTTCGGGCCGAAATCGTAGCGGAGTTCGAAAAGCATCTCTCTGGCCGGATCGTCGCGGCGGATGACGAACGAGCCGACCCCTTCGGCCGGAAGACCGTCGTCGCGGCAGTCGAGCCGGTAGTTGCCGTTCTCGTCGTGCAGCACGTAGAGCATGGCCGAGTCGGCACGGATCGGGCCGAGCTCGATGACCGCCTGCCCGGCGGCGGGTTGCTCCATGCCCTGGCGGCTCAGGTTATCCGCGCCCTGAAGTGTCCAGAGGACGAGCCCCTGGTCGGAGCGCAGCCCCGTAATCGTGACTTTCGGATTTTCAGCGGCGGCCGCCGCGCCGAGCAGCAGGGCCGCACAGGTCAGTATTCGTTTCATGGCGGTGGGGATTGGGTGTCGCGTGTCGGGTTATTTGGTCTCTTCCTCTTCGTCGCATCCGACAAGGTGGAAGAGCAGGGGCAGCAGCAGGGCGAGGCCCCAGCCGCCGGCTACCCATGCGACCCACCAGTAGTGGGGCGACGTCAGGGCATTGACCAGCGTAAGGAATCCGCAGATTACGGCGTAGGTAATGGCGTTGCGTGCGAAGCGGCGTGCGAATCGCGCACGGCGGTCGTTGCGGGCAGTTTGTATCGTCTCCATGATTTTTCGGTTTGTGAGCAAGGCTCGGTTCGTATCTCTGATGCAGATATAAAGTAGTTTATTATATAAACCAAATTTTTCGACAGAAAATTTCGACTGGGGGCTGGAACATTGTTTTTTCGTCGGGATGAGGTGGGGCGGCTCTGCCCGAAACTGGACTTCCGGTTGCAGAATTAGGGAGCGGCCAGCGGTGGCAATAAATACGTAATACATAATAACGCTTGGCGCGTCTCATTCTTATGCCCCTTTTGTTTCCCTGCAAGACCAGTTCTCTTTCCGCCGCAAGGCTAATCCCCGATTTGGTTCCGATGGCGGGGAAGCGGACGGGCGGCTGAAAGCGTGAGCGGCGGGGACGGTTTGCTTGCAAACCCGCGAACAGTCGCCCGACGCCGCTTTCAGACGTCCGGACGCCGGCATCGGAATCGGTCGGGTGGCTTTTGCTGCTTTTCGCCACCGAAAAGCAGGGAAAAAGAAAAAGTCTTTCTGGCGTTTTTCCGAAAAACGCAAAGAGTTTCGGAAGGAAGAGGTGCTTACAACCTCTTTTTTCTTTGTACTTTTGGGGCCAAAAGTACCAAAAGCCTCCGCACGTCGTTCTCCGCGGGAGGATACGCCCCGCGGCGCTGCCCGGGGCGCGCAAGATCGGGGCCTATGCGCCACCCCGTGACTGCCGCGCCGCGCGTCGCATTCTCTTTTTCCGCGTCGAACGAGAGTGCGGAATCGTGGTGCCGCCGCTGGCGGCAGACAATTATTAAATGCGCCCGATGTTCCCAACCGCATATTCCATTTTTATTCTTCTTCTGCATGGTGATTCCCGACTTGGTTCCGATGGCGGGGAAGCGGACGGGCGGCTGGAAGCGCCAGCGGTGGGGACGGTTTGCTTGCAAACCCGCGAACAGTCGCCCGACGCCGCTTTCAGACGACCGGACGCCGCCATCGGAATCGGTCGGGTGGCTTTTGCTGCTTTTCGCCACCGAAAAGCAGTTAAGAAGGATTTTTCGGGCGTTTTTCAGAAAACAGATAAAAAAGAGTTTTTCTGTACTTTTGGGGCCAAAAGTACCAAAATCCTCCGCACGTCGTTCTCCGCGGGAGGATGCACCCCGCGGCGCTGCCCGGGGCGCGCAAGATCAAGCCTATGCGCCACCCCGTGACTGCCGCGCCGCGAGCCGCACCCTCTTCTTCCGCGTCGAACGAGAGTGCGGATTGATTGTGCCGCCGCTGGCGGCATTAATAATAAGGGCGCTTAAAAAATTTTTTTCGCGTATTAATCCCCGACTTGGTTCCGATGGCGGGGAAGCGGACGGGCGGCTGAAAGCGTGAGCGGCGGGGACGGTTTGCTTGCAAACCCGCGAAGTCGCCCGACGCCGCTTTCAGACGTCCGGACGCCGCCATCGGGATCGGTCGGGTGGCTTTTGCTGCTTTTCGCCATCGAAAAGCAGGGAAAAAAGAAAAAGTTTTTCAGAGGTCTTCTCCGAAAGCCGTAAAAAGACTTCGAGAGGCTTTTTGCTGCTTTTCGCCATCGAAAAGCAGAGAAAAAGAGGAGGAGAGGGTCAAAAACTCATCTCCGCACCGGAAAAAGGTGCGGATCACGGGTGTCGCCAACGGCGGCAAAGGATATTGACAATACAAATTCCGATTGTCGGCGGGGTCCCGGCAGAGGAGCTACTCCTTTGCCACGACCTCCTGCCACCCGGGGTGACGCTCGATGTAGCGGACGACATACGAACACTCCGGCACCACACGCAGCCCCCGCGTGCGTACCTCCTCCAACACGGCCTGCGTGAGTGCCGCGGCGATGCCGCCGCCGCGCAGCTCCTCGGGAACTATCGTGTGGGTCAGCGCCAGCGCGCCGGGCCGCTCCTCGTATTCGATGTAGGCCCGGTGCCCGTCGATTTCGAAAAAGTAGCGCCGGGCGGCTGCATCGTGCCGCAGGGTGTAGGGGGTGTTTTTCATGGGGATGTCGATTTTTTGCGAAGATACTTCAAATTCGGTTCCGTTGTCGTACCTTTGCCTCCGTCATGGAGGATTTTTCCCGCATATTGCTCGACTGGTACGCCCGCTGCGGGCGTGACCTGCCGTGGCGCCGCACGCGCGATCCCTACCGCATCTGGCTCTCGGAGGTCATTCTCCAGCAGACGCGCGTGGCGCAGGGGCTGGACTACTACCGGCGCTTCGTCGAGCGCTTCCCCGACGTGCGGGCGCTGGCCGCGGCCTCGGAGGACGAGGTGCTCAAGTTGTGGCAGGGGCTGGGCTACTACAGCCGGGCCCGTAACCTGCATGCGGCGGCCCGGCAGGTTGTCGCGCAGTTCGGCGGGGTGTTTCCCGCGGAGGTGAGCGTCGTGCGTTCGCTGCGCGGCGTGGGCGACTATACGGCCGCGGCGATTTGCTCGGCGGCGTGGGATCTGCCCTGCGCCGTCGTCGACGGCAATGTCTACCGCGTGCTGGCGCGGCTGTTCGATCTGGAGACCCCGATCGACACGGCGGCCGGGAAGCGGGCCTTCGCCGAGCTGGCGCAGCGGCTGCTCGACCGAACCCGTCCGGGGCTGTACAATCAGGCGATCATGGATTTCGGGGCGCTGCAATGCACCCCCGCACAGCCGCAGTGCGGCGACTGCCCCTTCGGGGATCGGTGCCTGGCCCGTGCGGCCGGAAGCATTGCCGCACGTCCCGTCAAGCGGGGCCGCGCGCAGACGCGCGACCGCTGGTTCAACTACCTGCACATCACCTGCGGGGAGCGGACGGTGCTGTGCCGCCGCGGCGCGGGCGACATCTGGCAGGGGCTCTACGAGTTCCCGATGGTGGAGACCCCCGCCGCCGCGGAGTTCGACTGCCTGACCGCGACGGAGCCGTTCCGGCGCTGGGTCGGGCCGTCGTGGCACCTGGTGCGGAGCGTCCGCATGCCGCGCCACCAGCTTTCGCACCAGACCCTCCATGCGGTCTTTCACCGGATCGAGGTCCCGGCGCTGACGCCCGATGCGGCCGCGGCCACCGTGCCGGCGTCGGCACTCGGCGAATATGCCGTGCCGCGCCTGCTCGACCGCTACCTGATGAGCTGCCAGATGTAGAGGGCGTAGATCACAAGGAAGATCACCCCTTCCCAGCGGTCCACGGCCTTGCGGCGGAACGTGAAGGCCGTCAGGAAGAGGAGCAGCGACGTGAGGATCACCACCGCGAGGTCGGTCGTCGTGATGCCGCCCATGGTCAGCGGATTGATCGTGGCGCTCAAACCCAGAATCAGCAGGATGTTGGCGATGTTCGAGCCGATGACGTTGCCCAGCGCCATGTCGGCCTTGCCCTTGATGAGCGAGACAACCGATGAGGCCAGCTCGGGCAGCGACGTGCCGCCCGCCACGAGCGTGATGGCGATGACCGATTCGCTGACGCCCAGCTGCCGGGCGAGCGCCGTGGCGCTGTCGAGGAAGAGCTCGCCGCCGAAGACCAGCCCGGCCAGGCCGCCGACGATCATCACCGCAGCGAGCCATGCCGCCATCGGGGCCTTTGCGCCCTCGGCCGGTGCCTCCTCGGTGCGGCCTGCGGCGCGGATCGTATACCACATCAGCGCGATGTAGAGTATGAGCATCAGGATGCCGTCGCCTCGGCCCAGCCGGTCGGTCGGGCCGAGGTGCAGCAGGGCGTCCGACGCCAGTACGAAGAGCAGCAGCGAGACGGCCATGCCGATCGGGATGTCGCGGCGGATGGTGCTGCGCGTGAGGGGCAGCGGGCGGATCAGGGCGCAGATGCCCAGGATGACGAAGACGTTGAAGATGTTCGAACCGACGATGTTGCCGATCGCCACGTCGCTCTTGCCGGCAATGGCCGAGAGGACGGAGACCACCAGTTCGGGGGTCGAGGTGCCGACGGCGACGATCGTCAGTCCGATGATGAATTCCGGAACGCGCAGCCGCTGAGCCACGGCCGCGGAGCCGTCCGTCAGAAAGTTCGCGCCGGCGAGGATCAGCCCCAGGCCGACGATAAGCAGCAGAATATCCATTGTGTTACAGTGTTTTTTGGGGTTTTCGGAAGGTTTATGCGAGCAGCAGCAGGCTGACGGCCATCAGGGCCATGCCGGCCACGACGCCGTAGATCGACGTGTGGGCCTCGCCGTACTCGCGGGCCGCGGGCAGCAGTTCGTCGATCGAGATGAAGACCATGATGCCGGCCACGGCGGCGAGGATGCAGCCCATGAGCGTCGGCGTCATGAAGGGCATGAGCACGAGGTAGGCGAGCAGCGCCCCCACGGGCTCGGCGAGTCCCGAGAGCAGCGACAGCAGGAAGGCCTTGCGGCGGCTACCCGTGGCGTAGTAGACCGGCACCGAGACGGCGATGCCCTCGGGGATGTTGTGGATGGCGATGGCCACGGCGATGGCCGCGCCGAGCGTCACGTCGTCGACGGCCGAGGCGAAGGTGGCGATACCCTCGGGGAAGTTGTGGATGCCGATGGCCAGCGCCGTCAGCAGCCCCATGCGCATGAGCTTCGTATTGCGTGGGCGCGCCTCCATCTCCTCGACGCTGTGTGCCTCGTGGGGGTTTTCGACCGAGGGGACGAGGCGGTCGATGATGCCGATGAGCAGGATGCCCGCAAAGAAGCTCGCCACGGTGACGGCGCCGCCCGCCTGCTGCCCCCACTCGGCGGCGAGCGTGGCGTTGGCCTGCTGGAAGAGCTCGACGAACGAGACGTAGACCATCACGCCGCCCGACAGGCCGAGCGAGAACGACAGCAACCGCTTGTTGGTGCGGTGGGCGAAGAAGGCGATGGCGCTGCCGATGCCCGTCGCCAGTCCGGCGCCGAGCGTGAGCAGCAGGGGTATGAGAATCTTCTGTTCCATAAATACCGGTGTTTCGCATGGGACGGGGCGGCCGCTCGCCGGCGCCGCTGCCGTCCGCCGTTTGCGGGCAAAGATAGTGTTTTTCGCGGGAAACACACTCCCCCGAATGCGGGTATTTGTTGTCGGGAGGTCGGGGTGTGCGGAGCTGCTGCCGGGAGGCGGCGGCCCGGGCGGGAAAAATTTTTCCGACCAAAGGTTTGCACGCTCCGCGAAAAAGCCTTACCTTTGTAGACAATTATAGCGACCCGCATCCTATGAATTGCAACCACGACATCTCCACGGCGCAGGTTTTCCGGCAGCACGTCCATTGGTCGGGGTTTCAGTCTCCGGTGGATACGGGCATTGTTGTCTTATTAGGGTAACTGTTTTTCAGTTGCCCTATTTTTTTGCGCTCCGGCGCCTGAACTATGAGAACCGTTTACACCGAAGCCCAAATCTATCGCGGCGGCCGCTTCGAAGAGGGCCCGCTGGCCGTCGAGCAGGGACGCATCGTCCCCTTCGGCACGCCGCGCGACGACGACCGTGTCGTCAGCCTGCGGGGATTGTGGATTGTTCCCGGGCTTGTGGACGTGCATGTGCACCTGCGCGAGCCGGGATTCCCGCAGAAGGAGACCATCGCCACCGGCACCGCCGCCGCCGCACGCGGAGGCTACACCGCGGTCTGCTCCATGCCCAACCTCAATCCGGCACCCGATTCCCCGGAGACGCTGCGCGTGCAGACCGACCTGATCCGCCGCGACGCCGTGGTGCGCGTGCTGCCCTACGGCTGCATCACGAAAGGACAGCGCGGCTGCGGCACCCTGGCCGACCTGGAGGCGCTGGCACCCGAGGTCGTCGGCTTCTCGGACGACGGGCGCGGCGTGCAGTCCGCCGAACTCATGGAGGAGGCGATGCGCCGCGCCGCGGCCCTTCACAAGCCGATCGTGGCCCACTGCGAGGTCGACGAGCTGCTGCACGGCGGCTACATCCACGACGGCGTCTACTGCCGCGAACACGGCCACCGCGGCATCTCGTCCGAGAGCGAGTGGCGGCAGGTCGAACGCGACATCGAGCTGGCGGCCCGCACCGGGTGTCAGTACCACGTCTGCCACGTCTCGACGCGGGAGAGCGTTGAGCTGGTGCGGCAGGCCCGGGCACGGGGATTGCGCGTGAGCTGCGAGACGGCGCCGCACTACCTGCTGCTCTGCGACGAGGAGCTGCGCGAGGAGGGGCGCTTCAAGATGAATCCGCCGATCCGCAGCCGCGAGGACCGCGCGGCGCTCATCGCCGGCATTCAGGACGGCACGATCGAGGTCGTCGCCACGGACCATGCGCCCCACACGGCCGGGGAGAAGCTGCGCGGCCTGGCCCGCAGCGCCATGGGCATCGTGGGGCTCGAGTGCGCCTTCCCGCTGCTCTACGAGTACCTTGTGCGGCGGGGCGTCATCACGCTCGAACGCCTCGTGGAGCTCATGTCGGAGAATCCGCGCCGGCTCTTCGGCCTGGGCGGCGGACGGCTCGACGGGGGCGATGCGGCCGACTTCACGGTGCTCGACCTCGATGCGGCCTGGGAGATCGAGCCGGCGGCCTTCCGCTCGAAGGGGCGCGCCACGCCCTTTGCCGCGTGGCCCGTGCACGGACGCGCCGTGCTCACGGTCGTGGACGGACGGCCGGTTTACGAAGACGAAACGATGAAAACCATTCGATAATGAAACCCTACACCAAAAAAATTGTCCTGGAGAACGGCCGTGAGTTCTACGGCTACGGCTTCGGTGCGGACCGGGAGTCGATCAACGAGATCGTCTTCAACACCTCGATGGTCGGTTATCAGGAGATCGTCTCCGATCCCTCGTACACGGACCAGACGGTGGTGATGACCTACCCGCTGATCGGCAACTACGGCACGGCCGAGGAGGATTACGAGACGAAGTTCCCGACCATCGGCGGCATGATCGTCCGCGAGTACAACGACATCCCGTCGAACTTCCGCTACACGCGCACGCTCAACGAGGTGTTCGAGGAGATGGGCATTCCCGCCATCTCGGGGATCGACACGCGCGCCCTGACGCGCATCATCCGCGACGAGGGGTCGCAGAAGGTCCTCATGACCGACGCCTCGACGCCCCACGAGGAGGCGATGCGCCGGCTGCGCGCCTACGAGCTGCCGCACGACATGGTAGCGCGCGTGAGCTGCAGGAAGCGCTGGTTCTCGCGCACGCCCAACCACCGCTTCGACGTGGTGGCCATCGACTGCGGCATCAAGTACAACATCATCCGCTGCCTGAACCAGAAGGGGTGCAACGTGACGGTCGTGCCCTACGACGCAACGGTGGAGGAGATTCTGGCCTTCCGTCCCGACGGCATCTTCCTCTCGAACGGTCCGGGTGACCCGACCGACGTCGAGCCGGTGATCGAGAAGGTGCGGGCGCTGAAGGGCCGCCTGCCGATCTTCGGCATCTGCATGGGCCATCAGATGGTGGCGCTGGCCTACGGCGCGCGGACCTTCAAGATGAAGTTCGGCCACCGCGGCGGCAACCACCCCGTGAAGTGTCTCACGACAGGCAAAATCGAGATTACGAGCCAGAACCACAGCTACGCCGTGGACATCGACTCGCTGAAGGGTACGCCGCTGCAACTCACGCATGTCAACCTGCTGGACAACACGGCCGAAGGGGTCGAGTGCCCCGAGGAGATGGTCTTCTCGGTGCAGTACCATCCCGAGAGCGCCCCGGGCCCGCAGGACAGCACCTATTTGTTCGACAAGTTCATTAAAATGATGGAGGAGCACAAAAATGCCTAAGAGAAGAGATATCAACAAGGTGATGGTCATCGGCTCGGGCCCGATCGTCATCGGCCAGGCCGCGGAGTTCGACTACGCGGGCACGCAGGCCTGCATGGCCCTTCGCGAGGAGGGATACGAGGTCGTGCTGGTGAACTCGAACCCGGCGACGATCATGACCGACACGCACATCGCCGACAAGGTCTACATGGAGCCGCTGACGCTGGAGTATGTGGCCAAGATCATCCGCTACGAGCGTCCCGACGCCATCGTCCCGGGACTGGGCGGACAGACGGGTCTGAACCTGGCGGTGCAGCTGGCCAAGAAGGGTATCCTCCAGGAGTGCCAGGTCGAGATTCTGGGTACGTCGTTCGAGTCGATCGAGCGGGCCGAGGACCGCGAGCTCTTCAAGGAGCTGTGCCAGTCGCTCGGCGAGCCGGTGCTGCCCTCGGAGGTCGCCTCCTCGACCGAGGAGGCCGTGGCGATCGCCTCGCGCATCGGCTATCCCGTCGTGCTGCGCCCCGCCTTCACGCTGGGCGGCACGGGCGGCGGCTTCGCCGACAACGAGCAGGAGCTGCGCGAGATGATGCGCAACGCGCTGTTCCTCTCGCCCGTGCATCAGGTGCTCATCGAGAAGAGCATCAAGGGCTACAAGGAGATCGAGTACGAGGTGATCCGCGACAGCAACGACACGGCCATCGCCATCTGCAACATGGAGAACATCGACCCGGTGGGCATCCACACGGGCGACTCGATCGTCGTGGCCCCGAGCCAGACGCTCACCAACCGCGAGTACCAGATGCTGCGCGACTCGGCGCTGAAGATCATCCGCGCGCTGAAGATCGAGGGCGGCTGCAACGTGCAGTTCGCGCTCGACCCCCTCTCGTTCAAGTATTACCTGATCGAGGTCAACCCCCGTGTCTCGCGTTCGTCGGCCCTCGCGTCGAAGGCCTCGGGATACCCCATCGCGCGCGTCAGCGCCAAGATCGCCGTGGGCCTGACCCTCGACGAGATCCGCATCGCCAATACGCCGGCCTCGTTCGAGCCGACGCTCGACTACGTGGTGACGAAGATCGCCCGCTTCCCCTTCGACAAGTTCTCCGACGCCTCGAACAAGCTCGGCACGCAGATGAAGGCCACGGGCGAGGTGATGGCCGTGGGCCGCACGATCGAGGAGTCGCTGCTCAAGGCCGTGCGGTCGCTCGAGACGGGCGTCTGCCACATCTACCACAAGAAATTCGACACGTGGTCGAACGACGAACTGCTCGCCTACATCAAGGACGGCACGGACGACCGCCTCTATGCCATCGCGCAGCTCATCCGCGGGGGCATCGACCTGGTGCTGATCTACAACCGCACGAAGATCGACATGTTCTTCCTCGAGAAGTTCAAGAACATCGTCGAGTTCGAGCGCGTCGTGCGCGACCATCCGATGGACGTCGAGACGCTGCGCGACGCCAAGCGCATGGGATTCAGCGACAAGTATATCGGCCAGCTGTGGGGCCTCTCGCAGCACGAGATGTACCGCCTGCGCGAGCGCAACGGCATCTTCCCCGTCTACAAGATGATCGACACGTGCGCCAGCGAGTTCTCCTCCTACGTGCCCTACTTCTACTCGACCTACGAGACCGAGAACGAATCGGTCGTGAGCGACAAGCAGAAGATCGTCGTGCTCGGCTCGGGCCCGATCCGCATCGGACAGGGCGTCGAGTTCGACTACTCGACCGTCCACGCCATCTGGTCGATCCGCGCCGCGGGCTACGAGGCGATCATCATCAACAACAACCCCGAGACCGTCTCGACGGACTACACGACCAGCGACAAGCTCTACTTCGAGCCGCTGACGGTCGAGGACGTGATGAACGTCATCCACCTCGAGCACCCGAAGGCGATCGTCGTCTCGCTCGGAGGCCAGACGGCCATCAACCTCGCCGAGCCGCTCGCCGAGCTGGGCGTGCCGATCATCGGCACCGACTGCGAGGCGATCCGCAACGCCGAGGACCGCGGCTGCTTCGAGAAGATCATGGAGGAGCTGCGCATCCCGCAGCCCGAGGCCGAGGCCGTGACGGACATCGAGGCGGGCGTGCGCGCCGCGGCCCGTATCGGCTATCCGGTGCTCGTGCGTCCGAGCTACGTGCTGGGCGGCCGCGCCATGCAGATCGTCTCGAACGAGGAGCGCCTGCGCCACTACCTGCAGACGGCCGTTGAGGTCAACGAGGACTCGCCGGTGCTCGTCGACCGCTACATCATGGGCAAGGAGCTCGAGGTCGACGCCATCTGCGACGGCCGCGACGTCTTCATCCCCGGCATCATGGAGCACGTCGAGCGCACGGGCATCCACTCGGGCGACTCGATCAGCGTCTACCCGACCTTCAGCGTCGGCGAAAAGGCCAAGCGCAAGATCATCGACTACACGGTGCGGCTGGGCCTGCGCATCGGCATCGTGGGCCTGTACAACATCCAGTTTATCCTCGACGGCGAGGAGGATGTCTACGTCATCGAGGTCAACCCGCGCTCGTCGCGCACGGTGCCCTTCCTCTCGAAGTCCACAGGCGTGCAGATGGCCCACATCGCCACGCAGGTGATCCTCGGGCGGTCGCTGCGCGAGCAGGGCATCACCGAGGTCTACGGCCGGGAGAAGGAGCGCTGGTACGTCAAGGCCCCGGCCTTCTCCTTCGCGAAGATCCGCGGCATGGACTCCTACCTCTCGCCCGAGATGAAGTCCACGGGCGAGGCGATCGGCTACGACGACAAGCTTACGCGCGCCCTCTACAAGGCGCTGCAGGCCACGGGCATGAACGTCTCGAACTACGGCACGATCTTCGTCACGATCGCCGATCAGGACAAGCCGCAGGCGCTGCCGCTCGTGCGCCGCTTCTACGACCTGGGCTTCAACATCGAGGCGACGACCGGTACGGCCGAATTTCTCCGGGCGCACGGGCTGCGCACGCGCACGCGCCGCAAGCTGAGCGAGGGCAGCTCGGAGATCATCGACTCGCTGCGCCAGGGCCACGTCAGCTACGTCATCAACACGATCGACATCAACCAGCACAACACGCGCCTGGACGGTTATGAAATCCGCCGCACGGCCGTCGAGAACAACGTGACGGTCTTCACGGCGCTCGAGACGGTGAAGGTGCTGCTCGACGTGCTGGAGGAGATCACGCTGCGCGTCTCGACGATCGACGCCAAATAACATCCGGGAGCGATCCCGACCCGGGCGGCGGCTTTCCGACCGCTTGTCCGGGCGATAGAGAAACAGGACAAGATGTACAAAAAGGGAATCTACGAAATCCGCTCGAACGAGCCGCTGACCGACGCCGTGTGGCGCATGGTCCTTGAGGGCGACACGCAGTGGATCACGGCGCCGGGGCAGTTCGTCAACATCGCCCTCGAGGGGCGCTACCTGCGCCGCCCGATCTCGGTGTGCGACTATGACGCCGCGACGCTGACGCTCGTCTACAAGGTCGTGGGCGGCGGCACGGAGCAGATGAGCCGCATGCGGCCCGGCCAAAGGCTGGATCTGCTCACGGGGCTGGGCAACGGCTTCACGCTGCGCGACGAGGTGCGGCGCCCGCTGCTCGTGGGCGGCGGCGTGGGCGTGCCTCCGCTCTACAACCTGGCGCGGCAGCTGCTGGCCGCCGGGCGTCCGGTCACGGTGGTGCTGGGCTTCAACACCGCCGCGGAGGTCTTCTACGCGGAGGAGTTCCGCGCACTGGGCTGCGAGGTGATCCTCGCGACGGCCGACGGCTCGGCCGGCATCCGGGGCTTCGTCACCACGGCCATCGACGCCGCACGGCCCGACTTCGACTACTTCTACGCCTGCGGGCCGCTACCGATGCTGCGGGCCCTGGCCGGGGCGGTGCCGCAGCAGGGGCAGCTCTCCTTCGAGGAGCGCATGGGCTGCGGATTCGGCGCCTGCATGGGCTGTTCGTGCAAAACGAAATACGGGAACAAGCGCATCTGCAAGGAGGGTCCCGTGCTGGAGAAAGGAGAGATCGTATGGTAGACACATCGGTGGTATTGAGCGGCCTGCGACTGGACAATCCGGTCATCCCGGCCAGCGGCACGTTCGGCTACGGCGCCGAATTCCGCGACTTCTACGACATCAACATCCTCGGGTCGTTCTCCTTCAAGGGAACGACCCGCGAGGCGCGCTTCGGCAACCCCACGCCGCGCATCGCCGAGTGCACGGCGGGCATGATCAATGCCGTGGGACTGCAGAATCCCGGCATCGACCACGTGATCGCCGAGGAGCTGCCGCGCCTGAAGGAATTTTTCCACAAACCCGTCATCGCCAACATCTCGGGCTTCTCGGTCGAGGAGTACGCCTACTGCTGCGAATGCATCGACCGAGAGGAGCAGGTGGGGATTATCGAGGTCAACGTCTCGTGCCCCAACGTGCGGCACGGGGGCATGTCGTTCGGCACGTCGCCCGAGGCGGCGGCCGAGGTGACACGCGCCGTGAAGGCCGTGACGACGAAACCCGTCTACATCAAGCTCTCGCCCAACGTCACGGACATCGTCGCGATCGCCCGGGCGTGCGAGGAGGCCGGAGCCGACGGCATCTGCCTGATAAACACCCTGCTGGGCATGCGCATCGACACGGTGCAGCGGCGCGCCGTCATCGCCAACACGATGGGCGGCTTCTCGGGCCCGGCGGTCTTCCCTGTGGCCGTGAGGATGGTCTACCAGGTGGCCCGGGCCTGCTCCGTCCCGGTGATGGGGTGCGGCGGCGTGCAGTCGGCGCGCGACGTCATCGAGATGATGATGGCAGGAGCCACGGCCGTGCAGGTCGGGGCGGCGAACCTGGTGAACCCCTACGCCTCGAAGGAGATCGTCGAGGCGCTGCCCGACGAGATGCGCCGCCTGGGCATCGAGCGGTTGAGCGACATCATCGGCATCGTGGAGTAGCGCGGTGCGCGGGGTGTCCCGACCGGCACCTGCCGTAAGAAACGGAATCCGAACAACGAAACGAATTGAAAAACCATACGACTATGCAACGCGACGTAATCATTGCCTGCGACTTCAAGTCCGCAGAAGATACCTTTGCCTTCCTCGACCTGTTCCGCGACGAGGCGCGCAAACCCTTTCTGAAGATCGGCATGGAGCTCTTCTACGCCGAGGGCCCGGCCATCGTGCGCGAGATCAAGCGCCGGGGCCACCGCATCTTCCTCGACCTGAAGCTCCACGACATACCCAACACGGTGCGCAAGGCGATGGCCGTGCTGTCGCGCCTCGACGTGGACATGTGCAACGTCCACGCCGCCGGGACCATCGAGATGATGCGCGCGGCCCGCGAGGGGCTGACGCGCGAGGACGGCACGCGGCCCCTGCTGATCGCCGTCACGCAGCTCACCTCGACAAGCGAGGAGCGTATGCAGCGCGAGCTGCTCATCGGCGCGTCGATCAACGACACGATCGTCCACTATGCGCGCAACGCCCGCGAGGCGGGGCTCGACGGCGTGGTCTGCTCGCCGCTCGAGGCCGGCATGGTGCACGAGGCGTGCGGGGCCGAATTCCTCACGGTGACGCCCGGCGTGCGCTTTGCCGACGGCGACGTGGCCGACCAGGTGCGTGTCACGACCCCGGCCCGGGCCCGCGAGATCGGCTCGGACTTCATCGTCGTGGGACGCCCCATCACCGCGGCTGCCGACCCCGTGGCGGCCTACCGGCGCTGTGTGCGGGAGTTTTGTGAAGGTGAAAAGTGAAAAGTAAAAAGTGAAAGGTAAAGGGTGACGGACGGGGCGGCGGACGGAACGCGGTCCGCTGCGGACGGCGGGTCCCGCACGAAAAAGAGTTGTAAAATTGCTTTTTCCTTCGTACCTTCACTACGGCGTTTTGCCCGAAATACCGTCCCGGCCGGACGGAACGGCACGGTTTTTAACGGAAACAGGTTGCGGGTCCGGCGGAGGTTGGAGCCCAGTGGAAGTTGGAAGCCAGCGGCGGAAGCTGCGGGTTCGACGGAGGTCGAGGCCTGACGGCGGAAGCCTGGGACCCGGCGGAAGTTGGGCCCGGTGGCGGAAGTCCGGGAGCTGGGCGGAAGTTGTGACCCGATGGCGGAAGCCGGGAACCAGCGGCGGAAACTGCGAGCCCGGCGAGATGGCAGAAGGATGCTTTTGTCCGAACGTGATACCAAAAAACCGGCCCGCCCGGTGTACCGAACCTTTGACTTTTGACTTTTAACTTTCGACTTTTGACCTTTGACTTTTCACTTTTCACCTTTAACTTTTATTCCCATGTCGCTGCCTGTTAAACTCTTCTACCTGAAAACCTGCCCCTTCTGCAAGAAGGCGCTGCGCTATATCGACGAAGCCAAAGCCGCACATCCGGAGCTGGCGGCCGTTGCGATCGAGATGATCGAGGAGTCCGAGCAGCCCGCCGTGGCCGACAGTTACGACTACTACTACGTGCCGACCTTCTATGTCAACGGTGTGAAGGTCCACGAAGGAGGCATCTACCCCGACGAGGTGGAGCGTATCCTGCGGCAGGCGCTCGGGGAGTGACCGCGGGACGGACTTTTCGCGCACGGAGCCCCGCCCGGAAGGGTGTTCCGGATATTTTGAAACCGAAAAAACCGAGATAGGGACCATGAAAAGATTGCTGACCCTGCTTTTGACGACGCTCGGCGTCGTCGCGCTGTCGCCCGTGCGGGCGCAGCAGCTCACCACGGATGACCACCTGACCGACTTCGACTTCGCCCTGCGGCAGGTGGAGGCGAACTAT
Organism: uncultured Alistipes sp.; assembly: GCF_949296715.1. Classification (GTDB taxonomy): domain Bacteria; phylum Bacteroidota; class Bacteroidia; order Bacteroidales; family Rikenellaceae; genus Alistipes. Next base: position 82,832 of record NZ_CASFQD010000013.1, read on the forward strand.
GCCGGCTTCCCCTCGAAGATGGAGGCCGGGAACCGGGCCGAATACCAGCTGCTCAAGACGCGCCTCGCGGAGGAGGTCGCCGCACAGGGACGTGCCGGTTACGATGCCGCGAGCGAACTGTTCGCGTGGTTCGGCGACCGCAACCTGCGCACGACGCTCTCGTCGATGACGAAGTACGAGCGTCCGCAGTCGGCCTATGCCTCGGCGAAGTACAGCCCGCAGAACACGGCGACGCAGGTCGACGGCAAGACCTATCTGATCCGCGTCGTCTCGTTCGACGACGACGAGTCGCTGCGCTCGTGGATCGAGGCCGCCGCGGCCTGCTGCGGCGCCTGCGAGAACCTCATCATCGACCTGCGCTTCAACGACGGCACCTGCAACTCCGTCTACGGCCCTCTGCTGCAGGCCGCCTACGACCGTCCGGGCTCCGTGACGGGCGAGGAGCTCCGTGTCTCGGCGGACAATCTGGCTTACCTGCGCGCCGAAGCCGAGGCGCGGGGTGACATCTGGAGCCGGGAGCTGGCGCAGCGCATGGAGAGCGCCACGACGGAGTTCGTGCCCGGGAGCGACACGCGCGTCGTGCCCGTCGTCTTCAATTTCGTGCCGGCGATGCACCGCCGCGTGGCAATCCTTGTCAGCGGCGTGACCGCGGCGGCGGCCGAGCAGTTCATCCTCGACGTCCGGGCCTGCAACTCGCGGACGACGGTCTACGGCACGGAGCATACCGCGGGCAGCGTCGATTTCCAGCATGTGCGCGAGGTCGACATGCCCCGCAGCGGCGTGACGTGCTGCGTGCCGCTGGCGCGCTCGTACCGTGTGGCCGAGGGCAAGGGGCTCAACGGAGAGGGCATTGCCCCCGACGCGGTCATGGAGCTGCCGATGCCGGCCTCCGTCACGGACAATGTCGACGAATGGGTCTGCTGGGTGGCCAACGACCTGGCGAGCGGCGGGGCGCTTTCGGCCGCCGTGGCGAAGGCCGCCGAGAAGGCTGCTGCAAAGGCTGCCGCAAAGGAGGCGAAGAGATCGAAACGCAACCAATAAGTACCACAGTACAAACGATATGATGGAAAAGAAAATTGCCGAAGACCTGCTTTCGATCGGTGCGGTATTCCTGCGCCCCGAGCAGCCGTTTACCTGGGCCAGCGGTATCAAGAGCCCGATCTATTGCGACAACCGCCTGACGCTGACGGCGCCCGCGGTGCGCAACCACGTGGAGGCCGGGCTGGCCGAGACCGTGCGCACGAAGTTCCCCGACGCCGAGGTGCTCATGGGAACCTCGACGGCCGGCATTGCCCATGCCGCCATCACGGCGACGATCCTCGACCTGCCGATGGGCTACGTCCGCTCCGGAGCGAAGGACCACGGGCGCGGCAACCGCATCGAAGGTCGTCTGGAGAAGGGACAGAAGGTGGTCGTCATCGAGGACCTGATCTCGACCGCCGGGTCGTGCATCGAGGTGGTCGAGGCGCTGCGCGAGGCGGGCGCCGAGGTGCTGGGTGTGGCTTCGATCTTCACCTACGGTATGAAGAAGGGGCTCGACCGCCTGCGCGAGGCCGGGGTGGTCAACTACAGCCTCTCGAACCTCGACACGCTGGTCGAGGTGGCCGCCGAGAAGGGATACATCCGCCCCGAAGACAAGGAGCGCCTGCTGCGTTTCCGCGACAACCCCTCGGACGAGAGCTGGATGGAGAAGTAGCGCCGGCAGCACAGGGCCGGAAGAGAGTAGTTCCGATCATACAATACACACGATAAAACAAGCAACCATGCGACATTTGATAGACCCGACCGATCTGACCGTCGAGGAGACCGAGCAGATCGTCTCCCTGGCGGAGGACATCATCGCCAACCGTGCCAGGTACCGCGAAGCCTGCAAGGGCAGGAAGCTGGCGACGCTCTTCTACGAACCCTCGACGCGCACGCGCCTGAGCTTCACCTCGGCGATGCTCGAACTGGGCGGCGAGGTCATCGGCTTCTCGGACGCCAACTCCTCGTCCGTCTCGAAGGGCGAGACCGTGGCCGACACCGTGCGGGTGATCCGCTGCTTCGCGGACATCATCGCCATGCGCCACTTCAAGGAGGGGGCGCCGCTCGTGGCCTCGCAGTACGCCGGCATCCCGGTCATCAACGCCGGGGACGGCAGCCATGCCCACCCGACGCAGACACTTACGGACCTGCTGACGATCAAGCGCGAGAAGGGGCGCTTCGACCACATGACCATCGGCTTCTGCGGCGACCTGAAGTTCGGCCGCACGGTCCACTCGCTCATCAAGGCGCTGTCGCGCTACGAGGGCATCCAGGTGATCCTCATCTCGCCCGAGGAGCTGCGCCTGCCCGACTACATGCTCCACGAGATGAGCTCCTCGTCGCGCATCACCTTCCGCGAGGTGCGCACCATGGAGGAGGTGATGCCCGAACTGGACATCCTCTACATGACGCGCGTGCAGAAGGAGCGTTTCCTCGACGAGGAGGAGTTCGACCGCGTGAAGGACAGCTTCGTGCTCGACCCCGAGAAGCTGAAGACCGCGAAGAAGGACATGATTATCCTCCACCCGCTGCCGCGCGTCAACGAGATCACGCGCGCCGTGGACAACGACCCCCGCGCGGCCTACTTCCGGCAGGTCGAGAACGGCAAGTTCGTGCGCATGGCGTTGATATACACGCTGCTGCAATGGGCCGACGAGAACCGTCCCTACACGCACACGCCGGTCTTCAACGAGGAGTACATCGTCAACGAGCTGGAGTGCCCGAACCGGCGCTGCATCTCGGCGACCGAGGATGTAGACCAGCTCTTCCGCCGCGCGGCCGACGGTACGTGCCGCTGCGCCTACTGCGAGGCGAAGGCCCGCTGACGGCGAGGTGCATGCGGGGAGGGTGTATTTCCGCGATGTACCCCCGAATCCCGTTCCCTCCGGGGCCCGTTCCCTTCGGGACTTGTTTCTTCCGGAGCCTCTCTCCGGGGTCTGTCTCTTTCGGGTCCCGTCACTGTGGGGTTTCGTGCCGTCGGGAATCCTGCCCTCCGGGTTGTCGTGCCGCCGGGGCCGTCATCCCGGGTTTCATATCGTCTCGGGGTGTCTTCTCTGCGGGCCTTGTGTTGTCGGGGACGGGCATTGTCGATATTTTGTCGATAGAATTTGTCCCGGAATTTTGAAAGTAGGCCGGAATACGTTACCTTTGTGCATTGTTGTCCGCACCACTTCCGCCCGAAGCACCCGCAAGGGGCCGGAAAGAGAAGGAGGGGGGAGACTTGAAGGCCGGAGAGAAACGGGGAGGGGAAAAGAGATGATACCGAGGAGTAAGACGGCTGAAGTAAGGGAACGCGTAGCGGATAAACATCGGTTAGGATAGCGAAGAGGTATGAAGACGATCTGCAATATCGACCAGCGCGAACGAAAGAAACGGCAGGGCCAGGCCGCTGCATACTGTTCGTCGTCCCGAGAGCAGATGCGCTCCATGCGCTCCCGAGAGCAGCAGGTGGCAGCCTGCAACCTGCTCGGATAGATACGAACCGCCATGACGCACCCCGTCGTGGCGGTTCTGCTTTTGTTTTTGATGACTTAAAACCAGAGATACGATGAAGGTCGGAGTGATTATGGGTTCTGTGAGCGACTACGAGGTGATGGCCGAGGCTGTCGCCATGCTCCAGCAACTGGGTATTGATTTCGAAAAACGTGTCGTGAGCGCCCACCGGACGCCCGATCTGCTGTGCGAATACGCCAGGACGGCGCGCGAACGCGGCCTCGGCGTCATCATCGCCGGTGCGGGCGGCGCCGCCCACCTGCCGGGCATGGTGGCCTCGATGACGACGCTGCCCGTCGTGGGCGTGCCGGTGAAGTCCCGCGCCCTGAACGGGCTCGACTCGCTGCTGTCGATCGTCCAGATGCCCGCAGGCGTGCCCGTGGCCACGACGGCCATCAACGGCGCGAAGAACGCCGCGCTGATCGCCGCGTCGATCCTCGCCCTGCAGGACGAGGCGCTGGCCGCACGTCTCGAAGCCTTCCGTGCCAAGCAGACGGCCGATGTCCTGGCCGCCGAAATCTGACGCCATGCGGATGAAGACCATCGGTATCATCGGAGGCGGGCAGCTCGGGCTGATGATTGCCGAGCAGGCGCGCCTGCTCGGGGCGCG
>NZ_CASFQD010000014.1 GCF_949296715.1 uncultured Alistipes sp.
CCCTTTCTGTGTCGTGCGGCGTTGTTATCGTCTGTCCGTCGCCCCCCCCTCACTTTTACCTTTTACCTTTCACCTTTCACCTTTTTCTGTCGGGTTGCGGCAAAAAAAGAGCAGGTCCTCCGCATGGAGAACCTGCTCTTTGTCATCGGTCGTCCCGGGATCAGTATCCCATGGACTTGGAAGCCGCGTAGGAGATCTTCAGGGCGTTCGCACGACGAAGCTCCTGCTTGACGTCGGTTACGATACCCATCTTCGTGCTCTGATCGGCCTTGAGGCAGATCGTCATCGAGGCACGGTCCGACTCGTTGAGCTTGTCGCGCTCGGCGGCGACGAAGTCACCGATGTCCCTTGCGGTTTTGTATGAATCGTTCAGCTGGATGCGCGGCGCGGTACCGAACTTTGCCTGCATGGCCAGCGACGGCTGTCCGATGTGGATGTAGCTGACGAGCGATTTCTTCTCCAGCTTCTGCACCTCGGTAGCCTCCGGGAGTTTGTATCTCACGAGCAGTTCCTGATCGCGCATGGTCGTCGACACCATGAAGAAGAAGAGGATCATGAAGATCACGTCAGGAAGCGATGCGGTCGAGATAGGGGGCAGACTCTTGTCGCCCTTCTTTTTCATTACTGCCATGGCTCTACTTCTTGATGTTACGCGGTTCGGCCTCCGAAATCTTCATCGGCACTGCTTTGGACACTGCATCGCGCTCGTCGGCGTTGAGTTCCGAGAACTTCGCGCCGAATTTGCGGACGGCTACTTCGTCGCGCACTTCGTTGAAGGCGCGGGTGAGTTCGTTCTGAACCATGATGTACGACTGGTAGTTCGTATCACGGGTCGTCTGGAGGGAGATTACGCCCTGGCTTTCGGGATACACCCATGTACCGCCATCTGCGAGCTGGATCTCCTTGTCCACCTTTTCGGGCAGGTTTTCGTCGTCCATCGGGTTGAGGATGAACTCCTTGGCCTTGTCCTTGAGCTGGCGGAGACCAATCACCTCCTGCTGAGTGGGGGTTCCTGCCATGATATTGCCGCTACCCGACACGAGCACCAGGAAGAGGTTGCGCTCCTTGACCTTGACATCCTCCTGTTTCTGGTCCTCGGGGGGCAGAGGAGGAAGCATACGCGCCAGTCCGGTGTCGGTATTCATGGTAGTGGCCACCAGGAAGAAGATCAGCAGCAGGAAGGCAATGTCGGCTTGTGAACCCGCATTGATATCCGGAGTTTTTCTTTTGTTGATTGCCATTGCCTGTCTGTGTTTCTACTTGAAAGCTCTCCAAATTTCGGTACCGATGGCTGTCAGGAAAGCTGCAGCCATGGCTACATAGGTTACGATGATGCTGGCCTCGGTCAGCACGGTTTCGCTGTGACCGAAGAAGTCGTTGTTGGCCAGGTCGGGGATCTGTACCGTGTGGCTGGCCGAGATGAAGTACGCGGCGCCGATGATGACAACGACCAGCACAAGGGAGAGGATGGTCCCCTTGATGCCTGCCGGGTTTTTGGCCATTCCGTAGACGGCGCATCCGAGGGCTGCAACGATGGCGAGCGCAAAGAGGATGTATCCCCAGATCAGATTTGCGCTGATCGCGGCGTTGAGCGTAGCCTCGGTCCCGTTTGCACCAGCGACAATTGCATAGATTAGCAAGACTACGGTGATGACCATCAGAACACCCAGCAATATGTTCAATATCTTTTTCATGTTTGCTTGTGACTTTTCTGCGTTGGATTATTTCTTGTTGTAAGCCGTCAGGATATCCATCAGCGTGATGGACGAATCCTCCATATCGTTTACGAGCGAGTCGATCTTCGAAACGATATAGTTGTAGAACAGCTGAAGAATAACCGCAGCGATAAGACCCAAGAGGGTCGTCAGAAGGGCCACCTTGATACCACCTGCAACGAGCGTCGGGCTGATGTCACCGGCTGCCTGGATGGCGTCGAATGCATCGATCATACCTACTACGGTACCCATGAATCCGAGCATCGGGCTGAGGGCGATGAACAGGCCGATCCACGGCAGACCCGACTCCATCTGGCCGGTCTGAACCGAACCGTAGGATACGACTGCCTTCTCAACGGCGTCCAGACCCTGGTCGTAGCGGTCCAGACCCTGATAGTAGATCGAGGCGATCGGGCCGCGCGTGTTGCGGCAAACCTCCTTGGCAGCCTCGATGCCGCCCTGCTTCAGAGCCTCCTCGACCTTGTTGACGAGCTTCTTCGAGTTGATCGTCGAGAGCGCCAGGTAGAGAATGCGCTCGATGGCTACGGCCAGACCGATCACCAAGCAGAGCAGGATCGGGAGCATCCAGCCCCAGCCGCCCTCGAGGAACTTCTGCATCAGGATGTGGTGCATGCTTTCACCTGCGATTTCGGTTTCTGCAACGACAGCGGTCTCAGCTACGGCAGCAGCCTCCTGTGCGAATGCACCTACGGCGCCCAACAGAGCAACCGACATTAAAAAAGTTTTTTTCATAGTTGTGTTAGATAAAATTAGATTTTGACAGTTGTTTTTTATTAGTTTGTGTTTTGGTTTTGCTCAACTTTTTTTGAAAAAAAATCTTTTTTTCTTGTCATTTTTCCCTCTTTTCCTGCGTTTCCCGCATCGGAGCCGTTCGCTGCAAGAGTTCCCGACACGTGTGTGCGAATCCGGAAAAGGGGTTCTCGGATTCATTTAATTCTCTGTCTGTCAATGTGTTTTACTCAGCATCTCACTCCGATGGCCGTCCGGTGGCAGGCCGTAGGGGTACATTTGCAGTGCGAAATATAGAAAAAAAAATCCATCCGTGCAACGTATCAGGCCGTAAATTCTCCGCGCAACGGGCTTCGCAGCAGATCGCGGGTCGTTTGCCCGTCGAGTTCCAGTCCGAGCACGTACATGAGTTTCGTCACGGCCGCTTCGGTGGTCATGTCGTGTCCGCTCAGCACGCCGATCTTCTGCAGCTTCAGCCCCGTTTCGTAAATCTCCATCGAGACGCGTCCGCCGCGGCACTGCGTGACGTTGAGGAGGATGATCCCGCGGTCGATGGCCTCGCGCAGCACGCGCAGGAACCATTCGCTCGTCGGGGCGTTGCCCGCGCCGTAGGTCTCGAGCACCACGGCCCGCAGTCCCGGTGCCGAGAGCATGGCCCGCAGGATGCCTTCGTTCAGCCCCGGGAAGAGCTTGATGACGGCGATGCCGTCGGCCAGGCGGGTGGCGATGCGCAGCTCGGGCGACGTCTCCGCCGGCTGCAGGATGGCCGGCAGGTTGTAGGCGATGTTGACGCCCACCTCGGCCAGCGGCGGGTAGTTGTACGAACGGAAGGCGTTGAGCGCCTCGGCGCTCCCCTTCGTCGTGCGGTTGGCGCGGAACAGGCGGTTCTGGAAGTAGAGCGACACTTCGGGTACCTCGGGGCGTCCGCCGATGCGTGCCCCGGCGATCTCGATCGCCGTAATGAGGTTCTCGCGCCCGTCCGTGCGCAGCACGCCGATCGGGATCTGGCTGCCGGTGAAGACCACCGGTTTGGAGAGGTTCTCGAGCAGGAAGCTGATCGCCGAGGCGGTGTAGGACATCGTGTCGGTGCCGTGCAGCACGACGAACCCGTCGTAGCGCGCGTAGTTGTCGCGGATTAGGCGGGCCAGCGCGAGCCAGTTCTCGGGCGAGACGTTCGAGGAGTCGATCACGGGGTCCATCGTGTAGACGTCGATGTCGACGTTCAGCCGCTTGAGCGAGGGGAACTCCTCGTAGATGCCGCTGAAGTCGAAGGGTACGAGCGCGCCGGTCTCGGCATCGGTCTTCATGCCGATGGTGCCGCCCGTGTAGATGATCAGAATGGAGGATCGCATATCGTTTCGTTTGCAGTTCGTTTGCAGTGTTTTTTTGCTTGTCAGTCGTCGAGCGCCTCGATGAGGAAGCTCACGGGGCGGAATCCGTCGTTGCAGGAGAGCATCGCCGAGGCGGGATTCTTCATCCAGCCGTCGTAGAGGTCCGTGGCGCCGTGCGCCAGCGCCATGACGAAGGGCGAGAGGGTCTGCCAGGCGCTTTCGCACAGCCCCTCGGGCTTCTGCCACCCCTCCGAGACGAAGACCTGCCCCTCGCAAAGGTCGCAGGCGTGCTCGATCGGATTTTCGTAGCGTGCGATAAGGTCCCGGTGGCAGGCCTTGCGCACGACGGTGATGCGTACCCGTTTCATGGCCGGAATGGATTGTTCGGTTCGTGATCCGTTCCCTGCCGCGTGCCGGATGCGGAGGCGTCGTCGCAGCCGGTTGCCCGCGCCGTTCCGGCGGCGGGGGCGGAGGAGCTTCCGGCGGTCCGGCCGAACATCCGCATGGCGTTGGCCGTCGTCGCCGCGGCGACCTCTTCGGGGTCGATCCCCTTGATCTGGGCGATCTTCTCGCAGACCAGACGCGCGTAGGCCGATTCGTTGCGCTCGCCCCGGTGCGGCACGGGCGTCAGGTAGGGGCAGTCGGTCTCCAGCACGATCTCGTCGAGCGCCATCTCGCGGACCGTCTCGGCCACCTTGCTCTTCTTGAAGGTCACCACGCCGCCGATGCCGAAGAGAAAGTCCCCTGCGGACCGCAGCGCGCGATAGGTGTCGGCATCCTCCGAAAAGGCATGGAAGACACCCCGCAGCCGTTCGCCGCGCGCCCGGGCGGTTTCCGCTTCCTCCCTGACGATCCGGCGCATGTCGTCCCACGCCGCACGGGTGTGGATCGCCACCGGAAGGTCACGTGCCGCGGCTAGGCGGCACTGCACCGTGAAAGCCTCGATCTGTTCGGCGGTGAAGCGGTCGTCCCAGTAGTAGTCCAGTCCGATCTCGCCCACGGCGCAGAAGGGCGGCACCCCTTCGGGCGGGTTGTCGAGGCTGCGGGCCACGCGGCCGAGCTCCTCGCGCCAGCGCGGGTTGTCGTTGACCGACGTGGGGTGGAGCCCCATCATCGGACGGCAGCGGTCGGGATGGCGGCGGCACAGCGCGAAGAGCCGCTCGTCGCTCGCCGCATCGATGGCCGGGAGGAGCAGCAGCCCGACCCCGGCGTCGAGCGCCCGGGCGAGGGCCTCCCCGCGGTCGGCGTCGAACTCCGGTTCGTAGAGGTGTGAGTGTGTATCGATCAGATTCATAGCGTCTTCATGTAACGGTTTTCGGGCAGTTGCCGCACGGCGCCCGAGAGCTCCAGCCCGATGAGCAGCGTCGCCAGCTCCCCGGTGCCTAGGCCCGTGAGCGAGGTCAGCTCCTCGACCGACAGCGGATCGGAGGTGCGGAAGCAGGCGAGCAGTCCCGCCTCGTCCTTCGTCAGCTCCGGGGTCGGTGCTCCGGCCCGCAGCGTGGCCGGATCGGTTCCGAGGTCCCACATCAGGGCGTCGATGACGTCCCCGGCCGAGAGGACGAGCTGCGCCCGACGGTTGCGGATCAGGTGGTTCGTCCCGGCCGACGTGCGGTCCGTCGCACGCCCCGGCACGGCCATGACCGTGCGGTCGTAGCTGTCGGCCTGGTGCGCCGTGACGAGCGAGCCGCCGTTGTCGGGCGACTCGACGACGATGCACCCGGCGCTCAATCCGGCGATGATGCGGTTGCGCGCGAGGTAGAAATTGCCGTTCTGCTTCGACTGCGAGTGCAGTTCGGTGACGAGGGCGCCGCCTTGCGCGAGGATGTCGCGGGCGACGCCGGCATGCTGTGCGGGGGTCACCTCCGGCAGGGCGTTGGCCAGCACGGCGACGGTCGGTACACCGGCCGCGAGAGCTGCACGGTGGGCCGCCGTGTCGATGCCGAAGGCCAGGCCGCTGACGATGCAGAGCCCCGGCACCCGTTCGGCAAGCCCCTCCACGAGGCGGTTGCACATCGTCTGTCCGTAGGGAGTGGCGCTGCGGGTCCCGACGATCGAGAGACAGCGGGCCGTGAGCGCCCCGGCATCGCCCATGAGGTAGAGGACATGCGGCCGGTCGGGAATTTCGCGCAGCAGCGGCGGGTAGGCCTCGTCGGTGGCGGCAACGGGGGTGATGCCGTGGCGGCGGCAGTAGGCCATCTCGCGCTCCGCATCGGCGAAGGCGCGCCGGCGGACGATCTGCCGGGCCGGTTCGGGCCGCAGTCCGGCGCGGGCTGTCAGCTCCTCTTCCGAGGCGGCGAAGACGTGCTGCGCATCACCGAACGTGTCGGTCAGGTGCGCGGCGCCCTTGACGCCGATTCCGGGTGTCATCTGCAAGGCGATATCCTCGATGGTCATGGCCGCAAAATGTCGTTTCGATCGTATAAAGATAGTGAATTTTGCGCAAAGACGAGGTCGCGGAGCAAAAAACCGCGAACAAAAAGAGGAAAGTAGGGCTTAAGTTTTGGATTTATGGGAAATGTTCGTATATTTGCACTCCCGAAGAGCCCCGGATGATTCTTTTTCTTCCCGTGCCGGCCGTGAGGATTTGGCCTTGTTGGCGATGCGTGTGAACGTGTCCGTACCGGCGGGAGGAGGATGAAAGGTTGGGTTAGTGTTGCAGGGGTTCGGGATGATGATACTGGTCTGATGGCCGAGTGGCTAGGCAAAGGTCTGCAAAACCTTGTACAGCGGTTCGAATCCGCTTCAGACCTCAAAAAAGGCTTCTAATCAGCTAATTATTAGCGATTAAGAGGCCTTCTTTCATTTACGGGGGCGCAGATGGGGGCGCAAGCGGTCCGAATTTTCAATATACAGTTAATCACCGCACTATTGAATAATCGAGGATTGAAAGGATTTTCGGTCTCTTATTCACGGAACAGTTCATAGACCATCCTCCCGAATTCCCGCCGCCCACTAATAACTGACAAGGCCAGCGGCCAATCATCACTCCGCTATTATCCCCGATTCCCCGGCATTCCTTGAATAGCAGACGGACTTATTCCCGATCCAATCGTATTGCCGGTTTCGACGACATCCCGTTTCAACGGAAAAAGCGCCGATATCCAAGCATTATTGACGGGAGATAGGCGCATATTCGTCCGACGGAAGCGGAATCCGGAAATCGGTCCCGCCATAAGAATAATCGGGACAGGTCGAATTCGGCCGAACAGCGGCACGCCGAACTCCCCCGGTCAATCGGTCGAACAGGATTTCGATTTTCGCCTATTAGAATATCTTCGTAATAACTAATTTACTTCTCGTTATTATAAGCTATCTATTATCTACCCTTTTAGGTATATAGCTTACTTATTCCTCTTATTATTAGAGGCAGGACGGCCGATAAAGAGCTCCCGGAGGGTTTCAGTCAGGTTCAGCGCAGGATCGTGCTTACTTATTCTTACGAGATTCCGCCCGAGGTCGATTCGGAACTGACGGCTTCCGTAATCTCCCGTATCGTAGCGGTCGATCACGCGGATTAAATCCTTCCGAACTTTATAGCGTGCGGATTTCAATCCCTTAACCGTTCGTGAGCGACACGTCTCCCGGCATCTTTCAAGATATTCCGTATATCCGTATTCGTTCAGTCCTTCGGCGATTAGACGCTCTTTCGGGGTCATTCGCTCCGTAATTCCGATTCGTTCGAACAGCACGAAATTCCGGGCTTCGCGTGCCAGAAACCGGTAGAGTTCTTCGTATCCGGCTACGAGGTCGGAGACGGTACGGATATCGAGGCCGTTTTGAGAAAGGGCCTGACGGTCGGCGAGTTTGAATTCATACCGCGGGAAGAAGTAACCGTGCCGGGCCAGCACCTCAAAAATCTCCTCTTGACGGAAACGCTTCCGAAGAGGCATCCTGGCAACAATCTCGGCGGTTTTATCGTAAAGCATCACCTTCTTATAGCCTACGCCGCGGGTTCGATCTCCGAAGTAGAGGGTTTCATTCTTAATCGAGTTTCGCGGGCGGGTCTTATATCCGGCTATCAGACCGAATAACCGCTGACACGAGATTCGCGTGCGTAGATTCAGCCCGGCCTCGACCTGGGTAACACGGCCGCGGCTCAATTCTTCGTAGGAGATCTTCAAGCGTCCGGCCAACAGCTTAAAGGCGTGAAGAAGCGTTCCGGAGGTAAAGTCGAGCAGGGAAGCTCTTCCATAATACCACTTCCGGAGGCTATTTACGATATAGAGAGTTCCCGACCGTTTCGCCAAAATCAAGGTAAGCGGGTGCGGAGTGGTCAAGGAGAGGCCTTTCAGTCGATATATCGCGATATTACCGTTCTCCTTGACACGCTCGCAGTTCTCAAAGGAGCCCGAAAATCCTTCCAAACGAATCGTTAAATTATCTATCATAACACAAATAGCTTTTCTACAAAGATAACGATTCTATACCTCTTATTTTCTATTTCTCAACCGTTTAAGAGGAAAATCGGACTCCTTCGCTTACAGAATCCCTATGAATAGCTGGTTTTCGAGGCCTATTATATTTTCTTATATAAAACCGGAAAACCATTAACTATTCGCGCGATTATATTTTGGGAAGAGAGGCGCAAACGGGCAGCGGGCATTATACCTCTTTCAAATCCGCTTCCGATACGTTCATATAATCGTTATCCTCATCCATCTCCTTTCGGGCCATCCTTTTCTGGGTTTCCATCCACTCCCACTCTTCAAACCTCTTTTCGAGCGTCTTACCCAGGGCCGCCAACCCGATAATGGCAACTATCGGCGAGAAGAAAATCGCGATCAGCAGCCATTCGGCTACCGAGCGACCGTAGTTTTTAGCCATTCGGCAGACAATACTTATACAAACGAGTATCCCAATGATACACCAAGCGATAAAAAAGCCTCCGAAGAGATCAACCAAAGCGTAGTAGTTCATCGTTTTATAAAGATTAGTTTATAGAAATTAGTCGGTTCTTTTTCTTATATATATACGTCCCGAAGCCTTATCCCGGAGGTTATTCGGGCGGTCGCAGCGAGATCGGAAATATCCTATTCTTTCAGCGCTTTTATGACAGCATCGAATCCGTCATCCGCGCAATTATTCGGTGAAAGATAGGGCCGTCGGTAATTATTCAGGAGCACCAGATTCGCATAGTTCTCCAACCCTTCAACGGCAGCAAACCATCTTTTTTTACTTCGGCAAATCACGATCAGCACCCCCTTATTCATCAGATACCGAACCAGCCTTACGGCAAACTCCTGGGTGGGGAGCAGCCCCGATTCCGAGTGAATCCGTCGTTTCCCGATATCCTTATATTTTTTAGAGTGATACCCAAGGTATTGAATAATCGTCAGGTAGTTCGGAGCATCGGGGCATCTATTCAGTACTTCGTTAAGCAGTTTATTCCAATAGTCGGTATCAATGGCACGCAGCGTTTTATTTTTAGTCGGGAAGGGACGCCCTTTCAACAACATCGCTTCGGCCTTCTGTTGCAGGAAATACCGTCGGTCTTCGGAGGTCATTTCTTTCAACGTGCCATCGTTTCCGGATTGCTTATCGGTGCATTCCACCCACCCGGGATTCAGTGTCAGAAGGGCCACTTTCGCGTCAAAGAAATTACCTTGTACAGGTTCGGGAACCCCTTCGAGCCGGATTTTATGCAGTTCGTCGGCCGTTTCGTTAAAGGCTTCGATCGCGGTCCGGTCGCCGCTGCAAACGAGAACATCCGGAGATCCGCGGTAATCGCTATTCTTCAAATTTTCAGCCAGTTCGAGCCAAGGGTTCTCCTTCAATAAGGTCTCTTTCGTTTCCATAGTAAAAGGTTTTATAGTCAGGTTCCCAAAGATAAGAAATTCACGGCCTCGCTCCACACCCAAAGCCATCGCCTTCTCCATCATCCTTTTTTCGCCTTCGTAGTCGATCCGCACCGTCCAAGCACGGTTCGCCGCACCGTCCCATCGGAAAAACTCCTCCAGCCGTTCGTGTAACTCGGCGGAGAGCAGAGCCGCCAACCGCTGCTCGGGAAGAGCAACGCCTCTCCATAGAAAATCATTCAACACGGAGATCGCACGGCCCGTCCGCAGGTAGCTGATATAATACGCCAACGAGAAGGGAACCCGGTCGGCGTAATCGGGGTGGCTCGCTTTATAGCGGGTCAAAACGGCCTCCAAATCCCCACCGTAGTAAAGATACAAGGCCAGGTTCCGCAGTTTCTCCTCCCAGCCGATCCGTCCGAACTCACTGCACAGATCGTCCCAATAGGCTCGTCGCGCGATTCGGTCGTCGTCAATTTCCCGCTTCTCGACGCCCGGTATCGTCGGATCGCCAACGGGTTCCGGAGCCGGGGCCGATTCTTCCCGGTATTTTTTAACGGTCAGGTCGTCCTCGCTGACAGAAGCGGCCTTCATCCAATCCCGCAGCCACCTCGACTTCTCCACCTCGTTCCACGTTTCGAAATCGTCCCCCGTTACTTCGTATCTCGACAGGTAGTGGCGGAAATCTTCCTCCAGCCGCGCTATCCGACTCCCTTCGGCGGCGGCATACCGCAGTTTCTGCGGCAGCTCCTCGATCCACATCGTCGAACGGATCGCCTCCCGGAATCGCTTCGTCTCGATCGTATCCAGCAGGGGGAATTCTCCCCGGAAAGGGATCAGCCGGGAGGGGACTTCCCGGTCTATAAACCATCGGGCCATTCCACCGGCCACGGAACACATCCGGTCCCTCGTCGAAAGTTCACTCTTTTTCATCATTCGATCCCGGTTACAGTCTCTTTCCGGCAAAATTATCAGTCACTTCCGCCAACTCCCGGCGCAAGGTCCGCCTATTTTTGCCATCGAACCATTCCTGCCCAACGCCCGAACCGGCAGGGGATTAAACAAAGAAAGCGTGGCGCTGAAGGCTTATTTCATACGGCAGGTTCTGGAATACCCGAATACTAAAATAAGCAACAGCCCACGCCCTTTTTCAAGGACACGGGAATAACCGCGCTTATTCTCGTATTCGTAGGAATTTTCCAGATTCGCCGTAGAGAATAAACTTACGCTTTCGCGTCTATCGATATGTCATAGACAAAAGTACGAAGATTTCGCGGATTTCCAACAAAAAAGGCTTCGAACAAATCGAAGCCCCTTCAAAGTCCATTCATCGTCTCTAAATAATAGATCGTTTCAGTTTTATGGCATTCTGCAGGTGTCTTGATCCGTATTAATTTATCTCCCCAATCGCATCCCTTTTCAGGGAACATGTGCCATAAAACAAAAACTATTAAATTCAAGTCTTTCGCCATTTTCATCACCTCTGAATAGAAATTTTCATCTTTTCTCTTTTTCAAAAGGAAATTCGGCAAAGTCCAGTCATCAAGAGAAATTATAATCGCTTTCATGCCATTTATAACGGCAAGGTTTCGCATCCCGTATAATCCTATAACATAGTTTTTTATAGCACGATGACCCATTCTAGCGAACGGATAGCCGCAGTCCCAATGGAACAGCCCCGCAGATATTCTATTTTTCTCTAACAAGGAATATAACATGGGGCCTAATATCGGCGGTGTCCTTTCATCATCATAATCATAAAGCTGTATCCTTTCATCATCATAAATTGGTTTAGGCGTACAAATCGTGATTACCTCCGAATATTTACAGACAATAGAACGAATATTTCCCGCATCAAAAGTTAGATAGACTCCTTTCCTACACGAGCGAACAGATATATTTTCTATATTTTCGGGTCTTAATTTTACAGTAATTTTTTTACTCATATCTATCCCTCATTTTCGTAACCACATTTTTCACCTCTTCCCGAAACCACGCGGGCTGCAGTACCTCCACGTCAGCACCGTGCGAGAGCAGTTCCATCCGGAAATCATAGGTCGGGGCCAGCCGGTATTCGAATACCGAATATTCCGCGGTCCGTTCCATCTCCCGCTGGGTAGGATGCAGTGGCAGGGCCCGAACATAGTTCGCCTGCTTCCCATAGACCCGAATTTCAATCCGTTCGGCGGATTGCCCCGGAATCCGGATAATTCCGAAGGCGTCGGCATAGAACTCCGCACAATCAAAATCCAAGGGGATTTCAGCCTCTTTCGCCGTCGGAGTTATATCAACTACCCGATCGAGGGCAAACGCATAAATTCCGCCCATCTCCACGCTTTCGGCGATCAGATACCAGCGCCGTCGAAAGGCCTTCAACCCGTAAGGTTCAACCTCGTAGCGCTTTTCCCGCTTTTCATCGTAGGTATGACGATAGATGATTTCCAGGCATCGGTTCTCTTCCATCGCCCGGAGGACGGTCGTCAGGTAGGTGTAGCCCGAGGGAATCGGTTCCAATGCGATCCGTCGGCGCAGGCGTTTACTATTTACCAAGAGATCGTTTACAGCGAAGGTTTCCAACAACCAGCGTCGCAGATCGTCCCGTTCGAGGTCATCGCCGTATTCGATAAAGTATTCGTTCGTCCGGCGGTCGCAGGCGATATTGACATCGAAGAGCGTTTCGACGGCTTTCCGGTGATTCTCGAAGGTCTTTCGAGGAAGTTCCTCTCCGCCCGACCATTCGTTCCGGAGCCAGCGGCGGCGGATTTCATCCAGCGTGATTCTTCCCGCGGAATAGATCGTCTCCAGGAGCCACAGGTAGCGGCGCAGCAACATCGCCGTATTATTCGTCAAGGCATTCATCGTCCAAAGTTTTTTCACAAAGATAAAAATAGCTTCCGCCAGAATTCGGCGGAAGCTTCGATTTATTTCTTTTTTTTCGTCCGGTGTACGATCTTCTTTATATCAATCAAGTGGTTTTTCTCCGCCGATTCAAGAGCCAATTGCTTACTCCATTTCATATAGCGTTCAGACATCGTTACGCTCGAGTGTCCCAAATAGTTCTTAATCGTATAGGTATCCGCACCCTCCGCTGCAGTTAAGGTCGCAAAGGTTCTTCGGGAGGCGTGATAAGTCAGGTTCTTATCTATCCCTGCCATTTTCGCCAGCTTTTTCAACGTCGGATTTACCGTCGACGCCGATGAGATTCGGAACATTCGGTTTTCACGTTCGACCTGACTTAAAGGGATTCCGTCATCATCAGCGGCAATCCACTCGATCATTCTTTCGCCGAAGGTCGATAGAGGAATATGAACTTCGCGGTTCCGTTTCCACGGCTTATCACCCTTTTTAGGAATCAAGTGTACGATAATCGTTTCTTGCGTTACGTCCAGCGCACCCCAAGTTATACAAAGCGCATCACTCAATCGGATTCCTACGGCACAAGAAAACAGGAACATGACCAATACCCGGAACTCGGTCGATCCGATTTCGGCATCGAGTCCCAAAAGCTGGTACATTCTTTTCAGTTCGTCATATTCGAGGAACGTATCGTTTTCGGCAGCTTTGGGAACCTCGCATTCACGGGTCCGGTACGGATTCTTTATCGGAATACCACGCCGTTCAATATCAAGAACAATCGTCCGGACGTGCTTCAACCGGTTCGCTCTCGTTCCCAAAACATCTCCAAGGCCGTGTTCACGACCCCGCTTTACCAAAAAGCGTTCGAAATCATTGATAAACTTCGCGTCAATATCCTTTATCCGGATTTTTTCGCGAAACTCTTTCAAGGCTCGCCGGGTCGTATCATACCCCTTTTCCGTCGAGCGGGTCATCTTTCCGGCCTGTCTCCGCTCCAAGACGTATTTATCGAAATATTCGTAGAATGACGCATCGCCCGGATCTTTCGGTTCTTCATTCGCTACAATCTCGCGCAGGTACGTTTTCGTCAACTTCTCGCCATTTACCAGAACATTATATATCCGGGTTCTAATTCGCGTCAACTCCTTCTCGATAATCAGTTTCAGCGCGTCGTCGATCGGTTCCTTCGTCTTATCATCCCACTCTTCGGGCAATAAGTCGATACCCATCGGATATTTCGGCTCTTCGCCATCAATTCGAGGGAATCGGATATATAACGGCATTCGGCCGTTCTTTTTTCGTTTATCGCTCCGAAGATATAAAGTCGGGGTCGGCAGTTTAATCATTTCGGTAGAATTTTCTCACAAGATAGCTTTTTTTATCCTTTTCTACCAGAGAACGTTTTGATATTCTTCGCCGATTCCTTGGCTATCGAGAGGTCGTATTTCAGATAGCGCTGGGTCATATTCACGGACTTATGACCCAAATACTTCGAAATCATATATATATCCACTTTATCCAGCACCAACAGCGTAGCAAAGGTGTGGCGGGAGGAGTGGTAGGTTACGTGCTTATCGATTCCGGCCCGTTTCACGTGTTCACGAAGCGTTCGATTTACGGTCGGTTCGGTATAGGGATAGAAGATTTTATCACCGCTTCCCACCAAACGCCCGTTTTCGGATTTTTCTTCCAATATCTCCCGCGCCATCGGGAAAAGCGGGGTTATCACCTCGGATTTCGTCTTAATCATCCGCTTTTTTATCAATCCATTCGAAAAATCCACGTCTTTCCAACATAAATCGCGTACGTCGGAGAAGCGGAGACCGCAGAAGCACGAGAATTGATACATTTTCAAAATCCGGTACTCTTTCGTATCTCTTGCAAACTTATCGGAGTAGTCGATCAAATGCAGGAGTTCGTCTTTCTCCAAATAGACCTCTTTTACCGCGGAATTCGGCATCTTGAACCACTTATACGGGTTTTCAACCGGGATATTCCGTTTAAGCATATCGAGAATCACCGTCCGCAGATTTTTATGCTTCGGGTTCCGACCTCCGGCCGAATTCCCGTTTACTTCGCGCATATAGTTATCAAAATCTTCGATAAACGGGAGCGAAATATCGGAGATGCGGAGCTCCGATCGAAACTCTTTCAAGACGTGAAAGGTCGTCATATAGACCCGGATCGTTTCGGGATTCAAGCCCTCTTTTCGTTTTCGTTCTACAAAGTCGAGGTAATAGTCGTAGAATGATCTATTTTCGGGTTTCACACGTCGTTTCCCGTCGTAGAACTCTTTTACCAGATCCATCGACAACTCCGTACCGTCGGCCAACAGCCGATTGATATAGAGATCGAGCTCCATAATTTTCCGGTTCAACTGGATAGCGAGGGTTTTATCCTTCGGTTCCATCCGTTTAGCATCCCAGCGACCGTCCCATACCTCCAAGCCCGTCGGAATTTTCGTACTTCGGTCTCCGACTCTTATTCGCAGGTAAATCGGATACTTTCCGTTCCGTTTCAAGGGCTTATCATTTCGGATACATTTACAAATCGAGTAGTTCGCCATTTAAATCCCCAAAACAAGTGTAATATTCAGGGACTAAATAAGTTACAAAACATCAGATTATAAAGAATTTACAATAAATAATTATCTTTTTCTTAAAAAGACGAGCAGAAGGCCAATCGAGGAGATATAGACCGATTTAAGATTCGGGGGGCGCAAATAGGGGCGCACCGGTATAAATAGCTCTATTTTTCAGTGTATCTTTACTTTACAATAGTCTTTATATTCAACTATCCAACAGGGTAAAATATCGTAAGTATCATATAATCAACGAATAGTGAGCTTCGCTTCAGACCTCACAGAAACCGCGTTGTAGATGTCTGCAACGCGGTTTTCGTTTTGTTATATGGTTATGCGGTCGGCCTCTCCTTGTTGTTCGGAACATGAGCCTGCAGTTGGCAGAATACATTGGTGTGTTCGGAATGGAATCCGCCAATCCGAATGCCTTGTTGCAAGCCTGTGCTGCATGGCTTGTGTTTGTCGGTATTGCTTCCTTGTCGTGTGATATTTCCCCTCCCCTGTTGCCGTAAGTTCTGGGAAATATCGGGAGATGTATGTGTTGACTCGTCTATTACAAATTGATTTGCATCAATAATTTGATTGTTGGGATTTTATAATTTTGTCTTGGGATTTGTGATGTCGGCATTGTTCCGCTTCCGGTATCGTTAATTGGTTGGATTGCGTCCGGCGTGTATCTCTAAAACAGTGAAAAAATGAAAACGGTAGTTTCTGCTATTATTTTGTCGACGGCAATGACCTTGAATCTGTCGGCTCAACATTTTACAATCAAGGGCCATTTTACCGATATGGCCAATGATACGTTGTCGATCGAGTATGTCCGGCGTGACCCTGAAAAGCGAGTCGTGGATGTCGGTGTTCCGGTTGATGCGAGCGGATACTTCACTTACAGCTGCGATATAGGGCAGGCTTGCCAGGCGGAATTGACCATTGGGTCCAAAGGCAAAAAGGCGCATCTTTTTTTTGTCCCTGACGAATGTATGGAGATCGAGGGGCCGTCTGCCTCAATGAACGATTGGAACATCAGCGGTACGTCATTTTACCAGAGACAGGACAGCGTCCGACAGATGCTGCTGCCTTTCTACCGGGAGTTCGACGCTGTACGAGCCAAGTATGACAAGGGGATGGCCGACGGACTTGACCGCGGAAGGCTTGACAGCATCCGGGAGGCTGTCTCGTTGACAGGATTTGTCGACCGGGCTCTTTCGTGACGACCGTTTCTTGTGTCGGCACTCTGTAGTCACAGCCAATCCGTTTCTGCCGGCATTCCGGTCGATGTGCGGCTCAACTCTTCTCCGACGGCATTTCGGTGCTTTCATGGAGTTTCCTGTCTTATGTGGATATTGATTTTTTTCGTATCTTTACCCGACCGTTGTCCCGGCAGCGCCGGGCGAAACCCGATCCGAACAATGAAAACCAAGGATATCTTCACCTTCCGCGACGCCGAGAAGCAGGCGGGCCCCGTGGCCTTTGCGACGATGCTCAAGCCGGCGGGATCGACCTGCAACCTCGACTGCCACTACTGCTACTACCTCGACAAGGCGGTGCAGTACGGCGGACGGCAGGCCGTGATGAGCGACGAACTGCTCGAACGCTACATCAAACAATACATCACGGCCAACGAGGTGTCGACGGTGCAGTTCTGCTGGCACGGCGGCGAGCCGCTGCTGCTGGGGTTGGACTTCTACCGCCGGGCGATGGAGCTCCAGAAGAAGTATGCCGACGGCAAGCGCATTGAGAACACGCTCCAGACCAACGGCACGCTGGTCGACGAGGCGTGGTGCGACCTTTTCGCCTCGAACAACTTTCTGGTGGGCGTCTCGCTCGACGGACCGGAGGATATTCACGACGCCTTCCGCGTGACGAAGGGCGGGCAGCCGACCTTCGCGCGCGTGATGCGGACGATCGAGCTCTTCCGGCACGGCGGCGTCGAGTACAACACGTTGAGCGTCGTAAACCGGCGCTGCGAAGGGCGCGGCGCGGAGATCTATCGCTTCTTCCGCGATACGGTGCACAGCCGCTACATGCAGTTCCTGCCCGCCGTGGAGCACGTCATCGACAAGCCCGGCTTCCACCGCCCGCTCATCGTCTCGCCCGAGCACGAGGGGGCGCGACTGGCCGAGTGGTCGGTCTCGGCCGAGGGGTACGGCAACTTCCTCTGCGATGTCTTCGACGAGTGGGTCGTGCGCGACGTGGGGCAATACTTCGTCCAGATGTTCGACGCGACGCTGGCCCAGTGGTGCGGCGTGCAGCCGGGCGTCTGCTCGATGGGCGAGACGTGCGGTGACGCGCTGGTCGTCGAGCACAACGGCGACGTCTACTCGTGCGACCACTTCGTCTACCCCGAATACAAGCTGGGCAACATCCGCGAAACCACCCTTGCGGAGATCTACCGCTCGAAAAAGCGTGTCGACTTCGGCCTTGCCAAGCGCAATGCCCTGCCGGCCGAGTGCCTGCGCTGCAAATACTACTTCGCCTGCCGCGGCGAGTGCCCCAAGCACCGCTTCGAGACCGGGGCGGACGGCTGCCGCAAGAATTCGCTCTGCGAGGGGCTGAAACACTACTTCCGACACGCCGAACCCTACATGGACTACATGCGCGAGCTGCTCTCCAAGGAGCAGTCCCCGGCCTGGGTCGTGCCCTTCGCCCGCCGCCGCATGGGGCTGATGTAGGGACCGGGGCTCCGTACCCGCAGCGCGCAGCGGATTCGGGCGTGCGGCAAAACGGAAAGACGCCCGGGGAGCGGCGGCGAAGCGTCCGGGTGTCCGGCATGGTCCGATGCGACATGAAAAAAAGGGGTGTCCCAATTTGGGACACCCCTTTGCACGTGCAGGCCCTGTAAGCCGGGTTCTGTTCCCGGAGCGGACTCCGGACCCCTGTCATTTATCTACGACGGCAGTCACCTGCCGCCTCAAGCAACCTACCCCCCGGCATCGGACGAGCAACCCTTGATTGCCGGTATACATGGTCTTGCAACCCACGGGACGTACTGCCGGGCGACATCACTGCCCCCGCGGTGGGCTCTTACCCCGCCTTTTCACCCTTACCTGCCGGCGTTCCTTCGGGGACCCGGCGGGCGGTTATTCTCTGTTACGCTCCCATACCCTCACGGATATCAAGTCGTTGGCTTGCGTGGCGCTCTGCGTTGCCCGGACTTTCCTCCCCCGGCCGACGGCCGGCAGCGACAGGGCGGGCCTGCGTTGCAAAGGTACGCAATCGGAAGCAGAAATCAAAACCCCGCCGCGCGTCAGAGGATTTTTTTCACCCAGCGGAACATCCGGTAGGGCATGTAGCGGAACGGCGGGTCCGCCCACGTCGGGGTCGAGACGACGGCCCGGCGGTGCGTGAAGGCGTCGAAGCTCTCGCGGCCGTGGTAGCGTCCCATGCCCGAGTTGCCCACGCCGCCGAAGGGCAGCGCCTCGTTGGCGATGTGCATGATCGTGTCGTTGAGGCACGCGCCGCCCGAGAGGGTGCGTCCGAGCATCCCGGCGGCCTCCTTTTCGGGCCCGAAGCTGTAGAGGGCCAGCGGGTGTTCGCGGCTGTTGATCAGGCGCACGGCCTCCTCCCGCTCGTCGAAGAGCAGCACGGGGAGCACGGGCCCGAAAATCTCCTCCTGCATGACCGGCGACGAGGGGTCCACGCCGCCCAGCAGCGTGGGTTCGATGTAGCGCTCCGCAGCGTCGGTGCGCCCGCCCGTGAGGACGGTGCCCTGCGTGAGGTAGCTGCTGACACGGGCGAAGGCGCGGTCGTCGACCAACCGCACGTAGTGGGGGCTTTGCTGCGGATCGTCGCCCAGCATCTCCCGCACGGCGCGGGCGAAGGCCCCGACAAAGGGCTCCAGCAGCGGGCGGTGCAGCAGCAGGTAGTCCGGGGCGATGCAGGTCTGCCCGGCGTTGAGGACCTTGCCCCAGGCGATGCGGCGCGCGGCGATGCGGATGTCGGCCCCGCGGTCCACGATGACGGGGCTCTTTCCGCCGAGCTCCAGCACGACGGGCGTGAGGTGCCGTGCGGCGGCCTCCATGACGACGCGCCCCACGGCCGGGCTGCCCGTGAAGAAGATGACGCCCCAGTGTTCGGCAAGCAGCACCGCGTTGACGTCGCGGTGCCCCTGCACCACGGCGACGTACTCCTCGTCGTAGATTTCGGCGATCATCCGCGCCAGCGTCTGCGAGACGTGCGGCGTGGCGGGCGAGGGCTTCAGCATCGCCGTGCAGCCCGCCGAGATGGCCCCGACAAGGGGGTTGAGCAGCAGCTGCACGGGGTAGTTCCACGGTGCGATGACGAGCGCCGGGCCGAGCGGCTGCTTGAGGATGCGGCTCGTCGAGGGCCAGAGCTTGAGCGGCGTCGGCCGCCGCTCGGGTCGCATCCACTGCCGGAGATGGCGCAGGTGGTTGCGGATTTCGCCCCGCACGATGCTCAACTCCGTGAGAAAGGCCTCTTCGGGTGATTTGTGCAGGTCCTGCCACAGCGCCTCGCAGAGGGGCTGCTCCCACTGGCGCAGCGCCTGGTCGAGACGCCGCAGCATCGTGCGGCGGAAAGCGGCCGTGAGGGTCTCGCCGCGGTTGAAAAAGTCGCGTTGGGCGGCCGCAAGGGCCCGGATGCGTGCGGCAGGGGTGCTTTCGGAGATCATGGCGGTATGGGGTTGTCGGTGGGGCACCGCAGTCCGGCCCCGCGGAGCGGCCCGGATTCCCGGCCTGCGGAGGGCCGGTCAGCGGTGCGGGTGCGGGGCGGATTACGCCCCGGCCGGGTCATTGCTTTTCGCGAAAGATGTTCAGGTGCGCCAGCAGCGGGTTGCGGCGTCCGAGCAGGAAGAACTCGGCGACGAGCAGCACGAGGGCCGCGATGAGCAGGTACTGGTACTGCTCGTTGAACTCCTCGAAGCGCACGGTCGAGAGCTCGCTCTGCTCCATCTCGTTGATGCTGCGCACGATCTCGCCCAGACCGATGTCCTGCTTCGTGGCGCGGACGTAGGCGCCGCCCGTCACGTCGGCGATCTGTGCAAGCATCTCCTCGTTGAGCTTCGAGACGACCATTTCGCCCTGCTCGTCGCGGATGAACTCGCCGTCGATCTCGATCGGGGCGCCCTCGGGCGTGCCGATGCCGATCGTGTAGATGCGGACCCCCTGCTCGGCGGCCCGCTTCGCCACGGCCAGGGCGTCGTCATCGTGGTTCTCGCCGTCGGTGATGAGGATGATCGCGCGGCTGCGCTGCTCGTCCGTCTGGCTCGAGAAGGCGAGCAGCGCCTGTTCGAGCGCCTTGCCGATGGCCGTGCCCTGCACGGAGACCAGTGACGGGTCGATGCGGCGCGCGAAGGCCTTGGCCATGCGGTAGTCCGACGTGATGGGCAGCTGCACGCGGGGTTCGCCGGCGAAGACGATCAGCCCCACGCGGTCCTGCTTCAGCCCGTCGAAGAGTTTGTTGATGGCATATTTGGTCCGTTCGAGGCGGTTGGGCTCGAAATCCTCGGCCAGCATCGAGTTCGAGACGTCCACGGCGAGCATCATCTCGATGCCCTGGGCCTTCTCCTCGCGGAGCTTCGAGCCGAACTGCGGGCGGGCGGCGGCCAGCACGACGAGCGCCACGGCGCAGCAGAAGAGGATGAACTTCAGCGCGACGCGCCCGTTCGACACTTCGGGCATCAGCTCCGCGAGCGTCTCGGGGTTGCCGAAGCGGGCGAGGCGGCGGCGACGCTGCGCCGCCGCGGCGGCGAAGAGCGCAACGAAGAGCGGAATGAGCGTCAGCAGCCAGAGGTATTGCGGATTTGCGAATCGGAACATGTCGGATGGAAATTTAGGGGATACGTTTCAGCACGAGGCTCGAGAGCAGCAGCTCGGCCGTGAGCAGCGCCAGCGCCGCGAGCACCCACGCAAGGAACAGTTCGTGGTAGGTGATGCGTTCGGTGACCTCGACCTTGCTCTTCTCCAGCTGGTTGATCTCGTCGTAGATCGCCTTGAGCTTCTCCTTGTCCGTGGCGCGGAAGTATCGGCCGCCCGTCAGGCGGGCGATCTCGGTGAGGGTCTTCTCGTCGATCTCGACCTGCTGGTTGATGAAGGTCGTGTTGCCGAACATGTCCACGGCCGGGTAGGGGGCCGTGCCGCGCGTGCCGACGCCGATTGTGTAGACGCGGATACCCTGCGCCCGGGCGATCTCGGCGGCCGTCATCGGAGTGATCTCGCCCCGGTTGTTGATGCCGTCGGTCAGCAGGATGATGACCTTCGACTTGGCTTCGCTCTCGCGCAGGCGGTTGATCGCCGTGGCCAGCCCGTTGCCGATGGCCGTGCCGTCCTCGATCAGGCCGCTGCGGATGCGGGCCAGCAGCGTCTGCAACGTACTCTGGTCGGTGGTCAGCGGGCTCTGCGTGAAGGCTTCGCCGGCGAAGACCACCAGTCCGAGCCGGTCGCCGACGCGGTCGCTGATGAACGACGCCGCGACCTCCTTGGCGGCGGTGATGCGGTCGGGCTTGAAGTCCCGGGCCAGCATCGAGCCGGAGACGTCGATCGAGAGCATGATGTCGATGCCCTCGGTCGAGGTGCGGACGTTCTGTTCGATGCCCTGCGGACGGGCCAGCGCCACGACTAACAGCGCATAGGCCGCCGTGCGCAGCACGAAGGGCAGGTGCCGCAGGTAGTAGCGCACGCTCTTCGGGGCGCGCAGCACCCCTTCGACGGTTGAAATCTGAATGGCTGCGCCGCCCTGCCTTACGCGCCAGACGTAGTAGGCGATCATCGGGACGATGAGCGCGAGCAGCCACAGGTAGTATGGTGATGCGAAGTGCATGGTTGTATGTGTTTACCAGTTTTTCCGGCCCCGGACGACGACGCCCTGCTTCTCCTTGAGCTTCTCCTGCGTGCGGTCCTCCTGTGCCTGGATGGCGTCGAGGATCTGCTGCTGCTCCTGCTCCGAGATGCCGCTCTCGACGGGCTGCTCCCCGCCCTCGCCCTGCTGCGGGTCCTGTTGCGGGTTCTGCTGTCCGTCACCCTGCTGCGGGTCCTGCTGGCCGTCCTTGTCCTGATCCTGGTTCTGATCCTGATTTTGATCCTTGTTCTTGTCCTGATCCTGCTGTCCCTGCTGGTTCTGGTTCTGGTCCTGCCGGTTCTGCTGATCCTGGTCCTGCTGGTCGTCTCCGCCGCCACCGCCCTGGTTGTCCTTGTCGAGCAGCCGCTTGGTGTAGGCGTAGTTGTACTTGGCCTCCATGTCGTCGGGGTTCAGCCGCAGCGACTGGCGGTAGCTTTCGAGCGCCTCCTGGTACTTCTGCTGCTTGAACCGCGCATTGCCCAGGTTGTACCACGCCTCGGCCCGTTCGGCATCCGAACGCAGCGTGTCGGCCGCGGCCTGCATCATCGTCTGCTCGGCGCGGTCGTACATCTCGGCCTTGTAGAGGGCATTGCCCAGGTCGTAGGTCGCCTCGAACTGTCCCGGGACGAGCGTCAGGGCCGATTCGTAGCGCTTGATGGCCTCCTCGTAGTTACCCTTGTGGTATTCGCGCGTGCCCTTGCGCACCTGCGCGCGTTCGGGCATGCGCTGCGCCACGGCTCCGGTCGCCACGAAGAGCATCAGCAGCAGGATATGTAACGCTTTGTACATGGCCGTCTAATTTTTCATGATTTCTTCTCCCTCCGACTCCTCGACCTGCTCGCTCGCGGGCTTGGTCTCCTCGACGAAGTAGTAGGCCTTCAGGTAGTCGTTCTCGTTCTGCTCGGCATCGGGTGCCATCTTGGCGAATTTTGCCAGGTCGGCCGTGCGCAGCAGCGCCGTGAGGTCCATGCGGGCCTTGTCGGGCAGCTCGATGCCGCGCATCGCGGCGATGATCTCGTCGGAGGTCATCTCCATGGCCCCGACGCCCCAGCGGCCCGCGATGTAGGTGCGCAGGATGTCCGTCAGCCCCGAGTAGTACTGCTTGTGACGGTTGTTCTGCCAGAGCTTCTGGTTGTGGAGCGTCTCCAGCGCGCGGATCGCCTCGACGTGCGGCGGCAGCGGGGGTGTCGGCCGGAAGAGGTCGCCGAGCCGCTTGCCGCGGCTGCGCAGGTAGCGGATCACGCCCCAGAGCCCCACGATCAGTATCCACAGGATTGCCGCGATCCACCAGAGATACCCGCTGATCTCGCCGAAGCGGAACGGCAGGGTCTTCTGCGGCTTGAGGTCGTAGATCGACTGCGACGTCGAGTCGATCTGGAAGGTGTTGACACGCAGGTAGACCGGGTCGCGGCTGCGCAGCGTGTCGAGGATGTTCTTGTCGGCGTAGAGCACCTTGGCCGTCCCGAGGTTGAAGTCTCCCTCCTCGAAGGCCGCCATGCGGTAGCGCTTGCGCAGCTTCAGGAAGCGGCCGTCGCGCAGGAGCGTGTCGACGGGAAACTCCTCGACGAGCTCGAAGTCGCCGTCCGGCGAGCCGGTGAACGAGGGGAACTCCACGACCTGCACGAGGTCCTTCTCCACGTCGATGATGTAGTCGAAGCGGTCGCCGATCATCACGCTGTCGGGCTCGACGTGCGAGCGCACGACCGGCTCCTGCGCCGCACAGGGGAGTGCGGCGAGGGTAAGTGCTGCGGCGGCGATTGCGGAAGTGATGCGTGTCATCGTTGTCTGAAGAGTTTGATGAGCTCGGCCACGTAGTCGCCGTCCGTGGGGATGAGGACCGAGTCGATGCGGTTGTGCTTGAGTGTGGCGTCGATCTCGTCGCTGCGCCGCCGCCACGTGGCGGCGTAGTGCTCGCGCACGGCGCGCGAGGAGGTGTCGACCCACACCTTGCGGCCCGTCTCGGCGTCGCGCAGCTCGATGATGCCCACGTCGGGCAGCTCCGCCTCGCGCGGGTCGCAGACGCGGATGCCCACCAGGTCGTGCTTGCCCTGCGCGATCTTGAGCGCATCGTCGAGGGCCTCGCGGTCGGCGGACGAATCCATGAAGTCCGAGAGGATGAAGGTCGTGCAGCGCTTCTTGTTGACGTTCGTCAGGAAGCGGATAGGCTCCGAGAGCTTCGTGCCCCGCGATTCGGGCCGGAAGCCCACCAGCTCGCGGATGATCGTCAGGATGTGGCTGCGCCCCTTCTTCGGGGGGATGAACTTCTCGATGCGGTCCGAGAAGAAGATGCAGCCCACCTTGTCGTTGTTCTGCGACGCCGAGAAGGCCAGCACGGCGGCGATCTCGGTGATGATGTTCTTCTTGAGCCGCTCCGTCGTGCCGAACATGCGCGATGCCGAGACGTCGACGACGAGCATCATCGTCAGCTCGCGCTCCTCCTCGTAGACCTTGATGTGGGGCTTGCGCGAACGGGCCGTGACGTTCCAGTCGATGTCGCGCACGTCGTCGCCGGCCCGGTACTCCCTCACTTCGGAAAACGACATGCCCCTGCCGCGGAAGGCCGTGTGGTACTTTCCGGCGAAAATCTCGTTGGAAAGGCCGCGGGTCTTGATCTCGATCTTGCGGACACGTTTCAGAATATCGTTTTCGGTCTGCTGCATCTTTAGGGAACGATTACGTTGTTGAGGATGTCGGTGATGATCTCCTCGGTGGAGATGTTCTCGGCCTCGGCCTCGTAGGTGAGCCCGATGCGGTGGCGCAGCACGTCGTGGCAGACGGCGCGCACGTCCTCCGGAATGACGTAGCCGCGGCGGCGGATGAAGGCGTAGGTGCGGGCGGCCTTGGCCAGCGAGATCGACGCACGCGGCGATCCGCCGTAGGCGATCAGGTTCTGCAGCCGCTGGAGGTTGTATTCGGCCGGCTCGCGCGTGGCGAAGATGATGTCGACGATGTACTTCTCGATCTTCTCGTCCATGTAGACGTCCTCGACCACCTTGCGGGCCTTGACGATGTCCTCGGGCGTGATGACCTTGGCCACCTGCGGCATGCCGGCGCCCGAGATGTTCATGCGCACGATGTCGCGCTCCTCCTGCTTCTTGGGGTAGGAGATGCGCACCTTGAGCATGAAACGGTCGACCTGCGCCTCGGGCAGCGGGTAGGTGCCCTCCTGCTCGAGGGGGTTCTGCGTGGCCAGCACCAGGAAGGGCTGCGGCAGCGGGTAGGTGTTGTCGCCGATGGTCACCTGACGCTCCTGCATCGCCTCGAGCAGTGCCGACTGCACCTTGGCCGGCGAACGGTTGATCTCGTCCGCCAGCACGAAGTTGGCGAAGATCGGGCCCTTGCGGACGATGAAGTCCTCGCTCTTCTGCGAGTAGATCAGCGTACCCAACAGGTCGGCCGGCAGCAGGTCGGGCGTGAACTGGATGCGCGAGAAGTCGGCGTCGACGGCCTTGGCCAGCGTCGTGATGGCCAGCGTCTTGGCCAGGCCCGGCACACCCTCGAGCAGGATGTGCCCGTTCGACAGCAGGCCGATCAGCAGGGTGTCGACCAGGTGGCTCTGGCCGACGATGACCTTGCCCATTTCGGTGCGCAGCGTATCCACGAAGACCGATTCGCGTTCGATGCGCTCGTTGAGTTCCTTGATGTTGATGACTTCACTCATTGTTTTGTATCGTATGTTGTTGTTCTGTCGCCGAATGTAATCCAATAAACGATTCAACGTGCAAAGATATTATTTATTCGCCAAAAAATCTTCCTCAAATCTTATTAACTTTGCGGGCATGGAAACCAATGAATCACCCATTCTTGCGGGGCTCAATCCCGCGCAGCGCGACGCCGTCGTGCACTACGACGTCCCCTCGCTCATCATTGCCGGGGCCGGCTCGGGCAAGACGCGCGTGCTCACCTCGCGCATCGCCTACATGATCGAGCAGGGCGTGGCGCCCGAGCGCATCCTCGCGCTGACCTTCACGAACAAGGCCGCCGAGCAGATGCGCACGCGCATCGCGCAGATGCTCCCCGACAACCGCGCGCGCCGCATCCGCATGGGCACGTTCCACTCGGTCTTCTCGCGCATCCTGCGCGAAAACGCCGAGCTGATCGGCTTTCCGCAGTCGTTCACGATCTACGAGCCGGCCGACAGCCGCAACCTCCTCAAGACGATTGTCCGCGAGCTGAACCTTGCCGACGAGAAGTACAAGCCCAACATGCTCGCCTCGCGCATATCCTATGCCAAAAACTGCCTGGTGACGCCCGGGGCCTACCTCGCCGCGGCGAACTACGCCGCCGAGGACCGGCAGGCGCAGATTCCCGAGTTCGGCAACATCTACAACATCTACTGCCAGCGCTGCAAGCGCAACGGCGCCATGGACTTCGACGACCTGCTGCTGCAGACCAACATCCTGCTGCGCGACTTCCCGGAGGTGCTCCGCCGCTACCAGGAGCAGTTCGAGTACATCCTCGTCGACGAGTACCAGGACACGAACTACGCGCAGTACATCATCATCCGGCGCCTTTCGCAGCTCCACTCGCGGGTCTGCGTCGTGGGCGACGACGCGCAGTCGATCTACTCGTTCCGCGGGGCCAAGATCGAGAACATCCTCTCCTTCAAGAAGGACTACCCCTCGGCGATGGTCTTCAAGCTCGAGCAGAACTACCGCTCGACGCGCACGATCGTCGAGGCGGCCAACTCGGTGATCGCCCGCAACAGCAAGCGCATGGAGAAGCACTGCTTTTCGGAGGGCGACGTGGGCGAGAAAATACGCATCCTGAAGGCCTACACCGACCGCGAGGAGGCCGAGATGGTCGTCACGGACCTGCGCGACAAGGTCCGCGAGACGGGCGACCGCTGGTCGGACGTCGTGATCCTCTACCGCACGAACAACCAGTCGGCTGTGCTGGAGGACAATCTGCGGCGCTGCGGCGTCCCCTACCGCATCTACAAGGGGTCGTCGTTCTACGACCACAAGGAGATCAAGGACCTGCTGGCCTACATCCGGCTGGTCATCAACCCGCGCGACGACGAGGCCTTCCGGCGCATCGTCAACTACCCGGCGCGCGGCATCGGCGATACGACCGTGCAGCGCATCGCGCAGCTGGCCGCCGCGCAGGGCTGTTCGATGTGGGAGGCGGTCGACACGCTGGTCGCCGAGCCCGCGGCGGACCCCGTGCAGCGGACCATCGCCCGCAAGGTCGCCGAGTTCGTGGCGATGATCCGCGCGCTGTCGCTCGCCCGCAACGAGAAGGGCCTCTACGACTTCGGTCTGGAGATCGCCTCGCGCTCGGGCATCCTGGCGGCCTACCGCACGGAGAACACCCCCGAGGCGGCGTCGGCGCTGGATAACATCGAGGAGCTGCTCAACTCGATGCAGCTCTTCAAGGAGCAGCGCGACGCCGAAATCCGCGGCGGCGAGCGGCAGGCCGACGAGGAGGCCACGATCGAGGAGTGGCTGCAGCAGGTGATGCTCCTGACCGACATGGACAAGGACGACCCCGAGGACGACGACAAGGTGACGCTCATGACCGTCCACTCGGCCAAGGGGCTGGAGTACAAATACGTCTACATCGTGGGGCTCGAGGAGAACCTCTTTCCCTCGCAGCGGGCCGTCGAGTCGCCCGACGGCATCGAGGAGGAGCGGCGCCTCTTCTACGTCGCCCTCACGCGGGCCAAGGTGCAGGCGACGATCTCCTATGCCGAGATGCGCTTCAAGTGGGGTAACATGGAGTTCTCGCGCCCGAGCTGCTTCCTGCGCGAGATCGACCCGCGCTACGTCGAGGCCGATTTCGATACGCAGGAGCTGCGCACGCAGCGGCCGCAGGAGCCCGGCGGCCCCTCGGCCATCGAGGAGCTGCGTCGCCGCTTCGACTACCGCTACCAGCAGCAGGGCGCGGGCCGCACGGGCGGCGCTCCGGCGGGCGGATACGGCGCGCGCGGAGGTTACGGCCCTTCGGGTGGCTTCGGGCGCCCGGCGGACGGCGAATCGGACACGGCACGGCGTTATGCCCGCACGGCGGCCGAAGACCCCGGACACGTCGTGTCGCAGCGTCAGGCGTCGCGTCCCGCCGCGCCCGATCCGGCCCTCGTACAGCCGCCGCGCCCCTCGACCGCAGGGATGCGCCGGCTGGGTATCCGCCCGGCGCAGGGCGACGTCCCGGCCGCCGCGGGCGGCTATGCCGTGGGCGACCGCGTCGAGCACGCCACGTTCGGCGTCGGCATCATCCGGCGCATCGAGCAGCTTGCGGGAGACCAGAAACTCGTCGTGGCCTTCGACAATGCCGGGGAGAAGACCCTGCTGGCGAAGTTCGCGCGGCTGACCAGATGCTGATCCGATGCAGACGCCCCTCGTTTCGGTCGTAATGACCACCTACAACCACGCCCCCTACCTGCGGCAGGCGATCGAAGGGGTGCTGGCGCAGCAGACCCCCTTCGGCGTGGAGCTGGTGCTGGGCGAGGATTGCAGCACGGATGCCACGCCCGCGATCTGCCGCGAATATGCCGCGCGGTATCCCGGTCGGGTGCGGCTGGTGACGGGCCCCGCAAACGTGGGGTGGCGGGCCAACTACCGCCGCACGTTCGAGGCGTGCCGCGGCCGCTACGTCGCCTACTGCGACGGCGACGACTGGTGGGAGGACCTGCACAAGCTCCGCCGGCAGGTCGAACGGCTCGAGGCCGATCCCTCCTGCGGGCTCTGCTACACGCGCACGGAGCGCTGCGACCAGGCGACCGGCACCCGCACCCCCTTCCCGGCGGAGTGTTCGACCGATTTCGGCCGCATGGTCTTCCGCAATCCCGTGGACAACTGTTGCGCCGTGGCGCGCCGCGAACTGGTGGCCCGCTACTACGCCGAGGTGCGGCCCGAGGAGCATCCCGAATGGCTGACCGACGACCAGCCCATGTGGCTCTGGTGCGCGCTCCATGCCGGGGTCTGCTTCGTCGACGCCGTGACGGCCGTGCACCGCGTGCTGCCCGCCAGCGTGAGCCACAGCGAGCTCTACCGCCGGCGGATCGCCTTCGTCGACTCGCTCTGCGACATCGGGCTGTGGATGGATGCCCGCTACCACGGCGGGCGGTGCCGCCGCGGGCTGCTGCGCAAACGTTCGTCCGATGCCCTGTGGGTGCTGTCGTACCACGGCGGGGTCGGCGAGTACCTCGCGCGCTGGTGGCGCGACGTGCGGCGCACGCCGTGGCTGCTGCTCTGCCCCGAGGGGTACGGGCTGCTGGTGAAGAAACTGCTGTTCAGACGCAATACCGACACACGATGACAACCAAACAACGTTACGAGGGCGTGATCGCCTGGTTCTCGGAGCACATGCCCGTGGCCGAGAGCGAACTGCACTACGAAAATCCCTACCAGCTGCTCGTCGCGGTGGCTCTCTCGGCGCAGTGTACCGACAAGCGGGTCAACATGACGACGCCGGCCTTTTTCGAGCGCTTCCCGACCCCCTTTGCGCTGGCGGAGGCCACGGCCGAGGAGATCTATCCCTACATCCGGAGCATCTCCTATCCCAACAACAAGGCCCGCAACCTCGCACGCATGGCCCGCATGCTGTGCGACGAGTTCGGCGGTGAGGTGCCCGACGATCTGGAGCAGCTGCAGCGCCTGCCGGGCGTGGGCCGCAAGACGGCCAACGTGCTCGGAGCGGTGCTCTGGCAGCGTGAGGTGATGCCCGTCGACACGCATGTCTTCCGTGTCTCGAACCGCATCGGCCTGACGACCAACTCGAAGACGCCGCTCCAGACCGAGCGGACGCTCGAAAGCAACATCCCCTCGCACCTGCTGCCCGTGGCCCATCACTGGCTGATCCTGCACGGGCGCTACGTCTGCACGGCCCGCGCCCCGAAGTGCGGCACGTGCGGCATCGCCCCGTGGTGCCGCAAGCACGCCGCCGACCTCAAGCGTGCGGCGGGTGCCTCCTCCGCGGAGGCTTCCTCCCCGGCGGCATCCGGCAGAAGCCGGGCCGCGGCCGCGAAATCCGCTGCGGGGAAGCGCTGACCCCTCCCCGATCCCCTTTTCCGATACGGATGCGGTGCGTTGTCACCCTCTCTCCGGGCAGGGCGGCGGAGTGCTGTGATACGGGCCCTTTTTCTATGCCAAACGGCCGCAGAGGACACTTTGCGGCCGTTTGGTTTTGCCGGGTGGGAATTTTGTGCTATCTTGCCGGAAAAAGCAATACGATGGAACCGCAACTGCAATTCATTCCGCTCCGTTCACGCACGGATGCCTTGTGGGCCGAGGCGTGGCACCTGTATCAGAACTCGTTTCCTGCCTGCGAATGCTGGCGCGAGGAGAGCTACGACCGAGCTTTCGGCGACCCGGCGTTCGAGGCCGATGCCGTCTGCTGCGACGGCCAGTTTGTCGGGCTGCTTTTCCATTGGAATGCCGGAAGTTACCGCTACGTCGAGCATCTGGCCGTCTCGCCCGCGCTGCGGGGGCGGCGTATGGGTTCGCATATCCTTTCGTCCTTCTGCGCGGAGGCCGGGCGCGTGGTTCTCGAGATCGACCCGCCCGTCGACGACATCTCGGTCCGGCGTCAGCACTTCTACGAGCGGCTGGGGTTCGTCACGAACGCCTACGACTACATCCACCCCTCCTTCTCGCGGCCGTTCCATGCCCACCAGCTGGTGCTCATGAGCCGTCCCGATCCCCTGACAAAAGAAGAAGCCCGCGTTTTCGCGGACTTCGTGCGCGAGCATGTGCTGCGCTATTCGGATCACCTGCAGCCGGAACTTCCCCGCATCCTCTGACGCCCGATTCACTCTTTCACCTGCCGGTGCGGGGCGCTGCAAGGACCCTTACATCGTTCCGACAAGGTATTTCGTCAGGAAATATCCGCCCGCGACCAGCCAGACGTAGAGCAGCCCCGCCAGC
This sequence comes from uncultured Alistipes sp., assembly GCF_949296715.1. Taxonomy (GTDB): domain Bacteria; phylum Bacteroidota; class Bacteroidia; order Bacteroidales; family Rikenellaceae; genus Alistipes. The sequence goes on from NZ_CASFQD010000014.1 coordinate 30,691, forward strand.
ACGAAGGGCCTGGCTCCCGCCTGCCGGAACTTGTCGAGACTGGTCTCGGTGCCGAGGGCCGTCATGGCCATCGTGAGCAGGAAGGTGTCGATGTATTCGATCGCGCCGTTGAGCGGGATCTCACGCACGCTGGCGGCGCCGCACAGGTGCTGGAGCAGCGAGTTTAGGCAGATCACGCCGATGAATCCGAAGGCGAACCACGGAATCGTGATGCGGCTCTTCTGCGTCTGTCCGGCGGCTTCGGCGGCATTTGCATCGGCTCCGGCAGCGGCCGCACGGCGGCGCCGTCCGGCCAGCGCGAAGCTCATCACGACGAGCACCGGGGCCAGCAGCATGACGCGGATCATCTTCGTGATGGTCGCCGTGCCGGCGATGCCCAGCGCATCGGTCGGGTCCATGGCGTTGCCCGCCCCGGCCACGTGGGCCACCTCGTGGAGCGTGCTGCCCGTGTAGATCGCCACACCCGTGTCCGTGAGCCCGTCGAGCATCCCCGTGCGGTACATCACCGGATAGAGGAACATCGAGAGCGTGCCGAAGATCACGACCGTCGAGACGGCGATGGCGGTCTTGTACCCCTCGCACTTGACGACCGGTTCGGCGCCCAGCACAGCCGCGGCGCCGCAGATGGCGCTGCCCGTGGAGGTCATCAGCGCCGTGTCGGCGTCGATGCGCAGCAGGCGGCCCAGCGCGACGCCGCCCAGGATGGTCACCGTCACGACGATCAGGTCGACGGCCAGTGCCGGGAGCCCGACGGCCGCCACCTGGGCCAGCGTCAGGCGGAATCCGTAGAGGATGATGCCCCAGCGGAGAATCTGCTTCGTGCAGAACTTGATGCCCGGAACCCACGTTTCGGGCAGTTTGTTGCGTAGGCTGTTGGCATAGAGCATGCCCAGGATGATGCCGACGATCAGCGGGCTGAACGAGAGCCGCCTGACGACGGGCTGTTCGGCGATGTAGAATGCCGCGAATGAGAAGAGTGCGATCAGCAGGATGCCGTGCAGGGCGTTTGCCCGGTTGCCTTTTTCCAACATGCGATAACTTTTTTTAATTCGGCCGCAAAGATCGCACCTTTTATCGAGTTGTGAAATAGGCTTTTTGTTATCCGGAATAACCTTCGGTTATGGATGCGCTTCCGCATTTCGCGCTGCCGCCCGGGTCGGATTCGGCGTGCGGGCCTGCGCAGCCGGCCCTCTTCCGGGATTCTCTCCGGGGATGTCCTTCGGAACGGTCTTCTGCTGCATGGCCGTGCAGCCGTCGGCGGCTGTCAGAGGTTGGCGCGGGCGAAGTCGATGAACTGCCCGGCAAGGGGTGCGGGCGTGGCTTCGGCGTGCACGAACGAGAAGTCGCGCCGCATGGCGAGGTCCTCGATGTCCACGATCCGCAGCGTGCCGCTGCGCAGGCTGTCGACGACCGAGATGACCGAGACGATGGCCATCGCGTCGCTGTTGCGGACGAAGGACTTGATCCCCTCGGTCGTGCCGAGCCGCATGACGACGTGCAGCTGCGAAAGGCGGATGCCCGCCGCGGCGAGGGCCGCGGCGATGACCTCGAGCGTGCCGGACCCCTCCTCGCGCAGGACGAGCGGGATGTGCCGCAGGGCGTCGGCCGTGAGCGATTCGGTGCGGGCGTATTTGCCGCCCGTGCGGGTGATGAGGACCAGTTCGTCGTGTGCGAAGAGCGTGTAGTGGAGTCCCTGCCGGCGGCTCACGCTCTCGACGATGCCCAGGTCGATGGCGTGCTCCTCGAGGGCGCGTTCAACCTGTCCGCTGTTGCCCGAGAGCACGGAGACGCGGATGCCCGGGAAGCGGGCGGTGAAGCGGGCGAGGATCGGCGGCAGCAGGTATTGGGCGACGGTCGTGCTGGCGCCGAGGCGCAGCTCGCCCTCGGTCTGGCCCGTGCAGAGACTCACCTCGTACTCCATGCGGCGGTAGTCGTCGAGGATGCGCTCCGCGGCGTCGAGCAGCGTGCGCCCCGCGTCGGTGAGTTCGAGGCGGCTGCCGCGCCGGTTGAAGAGCTGGACCCGGTAACGGTTCTCCAGCTCGCCGATGTGTTTGCTGACCGCCGGCTGCGAGATGCACAGCTGTTCGGCGGTCCGGGTGAAGCTCAACGTCCGGGCCGCCGCGATGAAGACCTTGAGGCGGAAGTCGTCCATGGCGTCAGCCGAGGTGTCCCTCCTCGGCGAACTCCTTGACCGAGCGGATGTAGTGGGCGATCGTCTCCTCCATCGAGACGAACGACTTGCCGCCCGCGGCGTTCTTGTGGCCGCCGCCGTTGAAGTATTTGCGGGCGAAGAGGTTGACGTCCACGTCGCCGCGCGAGCGCAGCGACACGCGGATGAACCTGCGGTGGGCGAGGAACATGGCCGACATCTTCATCTTCTTGATCGTCAGCGCGTAGTTCACGAACCCCTCGCTGTCGCCCTGCTGGAACTGGAAACGCCGCATCTCGCTCTCGAGCAGCGACATGTAGGCCACCGTGCCGTCCTGGATGATCTCCATCTTGCGGTTGATGGCGTAGCCGAAGAGCCGTGCGCGCCCCTCGGTATAGGCGTTGTAGACGTTGTTGTGGATCGTCGGGATCGAGATGCCCCGCTCGACGAGCACTGCGACGGCGCGGAACAGCCCGGGCGTGAGGAACGAGAAGGCGAAGTTGCCCGTGTCGGTCATCATGCCCACGTAGAGTGCCTCGGCCATGCGCCGCGTGATGGCCTCGGTGCCGCAGAGCGCCTCGATGACGGAGTAGACCACGTAGCAGGTCGACGAGGAGTCGGGGAATGAGAGCGCGAGGTCGAACCCGCCGTCGGGCGAGAGGTGGTGGTCGATCAGGATGCGGCGCGCCGTGGTGTTGGCCTCGATCGTCTCGCTGAGAATCTCCAGACGCGACACGGCGTTGAAGTCGAGGCAGAAGATCGCGTCGGCCTCCTCGATGGCCCGCACGGCGCGCCCTTCGGTGTCGGTCTTGAAGACGACGATCTCGTCGATGCCCTCCATCCAGTCGAGAAAGTAGGGGTATTTGTTCGGCACGATGCAGGTCACCTCGTGGCCCATGCCGCGCAGAATCTCGGCCCAGGCGAGCGACGAACCCACGGCGTCGCCGTCGGGATTGGTGTGCGACACGATGACGAACCGTTGTCCGGGCCGTGCCAGCAGAGTGCGCAGTTTCTCGATATGTTCTCCGGTGATCTTCATGTTCGGGACGATTTATTGGACAAAGATAAAAAATAATCGGCAAACGCCAACGTCCGGGGCCCAAAACGACGCAAGGATGACCCGTCGGTCATCCTTGCCTGTGTCATTCGCCTTTCTGTGCCTGGAGCCGCACTGCGAGCCACTCCGTGACGGCCTGCTGCCACTGCGCCCGGTAGCGGAACGTGTCGCGGATGCCCCAGCCGTGGCCGCCCGAGGGGTAGACGTGCAGCGAGGCGGGGATGCCGTGCTGCTTGAGCGCCATGTAGTAGCGCGTGCCGTTGGTCGGGGGGACCGAGCGGTCGTCGTCCGAGAGCAGCAGCAGCGTCGGCGGAGTAGCGGGCGTGACGCGCCGCTCGAGCGAATAGGCCGCGTCGCGCTCCGGCGTGCGCTCGCCCAGCAGGTTGTCGAACGACCCTTCGTGCGCCTCGCCCGGTGCGGCGGTGATGACCGGGTAGAAGAGGATCGCGAAGGCGGGACGCACGGCCCCGAGCGTCGAGGCCATGGCCGCGAGGTGTCCGCCCGCCGAGCAGCCGACGATTCCGACGCGCTCGGGCTGCGGCAGCAGCTCGTGCGGCAGCCCCGGCACGTCGCCGCGCAGCAGCCGCAGCGCCTGTTCGGCATCCTCGAGCGGCACCTCGGGATGGTGGTTCGGCATGCGGTACTTGAGCACCGCCGCCGTGATGCCCTGCGAGGCGAACCAGCGGGCCAGGAGGAACCCTTCGTGGTCCATGGCCAGCCGCGTGTAGCCCCCGCCCGGGCAGATGACGACCCCCTGTCCGGTGGCTTTCGACGCCTCGGCCGGGAAGAGGTAGAGCTCGGCCTCGGAGGTCCGGGCGATGCGGTAGGGCTCCTGCTCCTCTTCGGGGGCGGTGATGCCGTTGCTGTGGGGCGCCGTGGCGTTGTCCCAGATGCGGACGGTGGCGGCCTGCCCGTAGTCGGGCGTCCGGGCCGCGGCGGAGGCTGTCGTGAGCAGCATGGCAAATGCGATGGCGAGGTGGCGTTTCATGTCGGTTCGGTCGGGTGTAGGGCGATGGGGACGGCAGGTGGCCGGGTTGCGGCCGGTGTTTCGGCAGTGTTTCAGCGTTTCGGCGGCGTTTCGGCGAAGCGGGCCCTGCGCAGGCAGGGCCCGTCTCCGAATGCCTGGGGCAGGGTCAGATCACGATGTTGATGATCTTGCCCGGCACGACGATCACCTTCTTCGGGGCCTTGCCGTCGAGCCACTTCTGCGCCTCGGGCGCCGTGACGACGGCCGCCTGAATCTCCGCCGGGGTCATCGCCGTGGCGTACTCCTTCCTGAAGCGGAGCTTGCCGTTGACCGAAACGGGGTATTCGAACGTGCTCTGCGCGAGGTGTTTCTCGTCGCAGACCGGATACGTGGCGTCGCATACCGAGGTCGTGTGTCCGGCCTGCGCCCAGAGCTCCTCGGCGATGTGCGGGGCGAAGGGGGCCAGCAGCACGACGAGCGGCTCGAGCACCTCGCGCTTGGAGCAGTCGCCCAGCTCGTTCAGGCAGATCATGAAGGCCGCCACGGAGGTGTTGAACGAGAAGTTCTCGATATCCTCGGTGACCTTCCTGATCGTCTTGTGCAGCGTGCGCAGCTCCTTTTCGGTCGCCGGCTCGTCCGTCAGGCGGAACCGCCCGTCGCGGTCGAAGAAGAGGCGCCAGAAGCGGCGCAGGAACTTGTGCACGCCGTCGATGCCGTTCGTGTCCCAGGGTTTCGACTGTTCGAGCGGCCCGAGGAACATCTCGTACATGCGCAGCGTGTCGGCGCCGTAGTTCTCGACGATGTAGTCGGGGTTGACGACGTTGTACATCGACTTGGACATTTTCTCGATGGCCCAGCCGCAGATGTACTTGCCCTCCTCGAGGATGAACTCCGCGTCGCGGAACTCCGGACGCCACGCCCGGAAGGCCTCCAGGTCGAGCACGTCGTTGCGGACGATGTTGACGTCGACGTGTATCTCCTGCGTCTCATACCGGTCGCGCAGCCCCAGCGAGACGAACTTGTTGGTGCCGACGACGCGGTAGACGAAGTTCGAGCGGCCCTGGATCATGCCCTGGTTGACGAGCTTGCGGAAGGGCTCCTCCTCGCAGACATACCCCAGGTCGTAGAGAAACATGTTCCAGAAGCGCGAATACATGAGGTGGCCCGTGGCGTGCTCGATGCCGCCGACGTAGAGGTCCACCGAACGCCAGTACTCGTCGGCTTCGCGGCCGACCAGCGCGCGGTCGTTGTGCGGGTCCATGTAGCGCAGGTAGTAGGCCGACGACCCGGCAAAGCCCGGCATCGTCGAGAGCTCGTAGGGGTATCCTTCGGCCGTGCACCACCCCTTGACGCGGGCCAGGGGCGGCTCGCCCTCCGCCGTGGGGCCGAAGTCGGCGACGGGCGGCAGTTCGAGCGGCAGCTGTTCCTCCCCGAGCGGACAGGCCGTGTCGTCCTTGTAGTAGATCGGGAAGGGCTCGCCCCAGTAGCGCTGGCGCGAGAAGATGGCGTCGCGCAGGCGGTAGTTCACCAGCCGCCTGCCCAGGCCGCGACGTTCGATCTCGGCGAACATCGTCGGGATCGCCTCCTTGACGTCCAGTCCGTTGAGGAAGTCCGAGTTGATGAGCTTGCCCGACTTGGCGTCGTAGGACTCCTTCTCGACGTCGCCGCCCTCGACCACCGGGATGACCTCCAGCCCGAAGTGGCGGGCGAAGGCCCAGTCGCGCGAGTCGTGGGCCGGAACGGCCATGATGGCCCCCGTGCCGTAGCCGGCGAGCACGTAGTCGGAGATGTAGATCGGAATGGCCCGGCCCGTGAAGGGGTTGATCGCACAGGAGCCCGTCGCCACGCCGCTCACGCGCTTCGTGTCGGCGATGCGGTCACGCTCCGAACGCTTCTTCGTCTGTTCGATATAGGCGGCCACGGCGGCGCGGTTCTCTTCGGTCGTCAGGTAGTCGACCCACTCGTGCTCGGGGGCGATGACCATGAACGTCACGCCGAAGATCGTGTCGGGACGCGTCGTGAAAATCTCCAGCCTGCGGTCCGAACCCTCGATGTCGAAGAAGACCTGCGCACCCTCCGAGCGGCCGATCCAGTTGCGCTGGATCTCCTTGAGCGAGTCGCTCCATTCGAGCTTCTCGAGCCCGTCGAGCATCCGCTGTGCGTAGGCCGTCACGCGCAGCAGCCACTGCTTCATGCGCTTCTGCTCCACGGGGTAGCCGCCGCGCACCGACAGCCCGTCGTGCACCTCGTCGTTGGCCAGCACCGTGCCCAGCTTCGGGCACCAGTTGACCATCGTGTCGGCGCGGAAGGCCAGCCGGTAGTTCTGCAGCACCTGCTCGCGGCGCTTCGTGTCCCAGGCGTTCCACTCGTCGGCCGTGAAGTGCAGCTCCTGCGTCGAGGCGGCGTCGATCCCCTCGGTGCCCGAAGCGGCGAAGGCGGCCACGAGCTCCCCGATCGGCCGGGCCTGCTGCCGGCGGTTGTCGTAGTAGTGCGAGAACATCTTGAGGAAGGCCCACTGCGTCCACTTGTAGTAGGCGGGGTCGCACGTGCGCACCTCGCGGTCCCAGTCGAACGAGAAGCCGATCTTGTCGAGCTGCTCGCGGTAGCGGGCGATGTTCTGCTCGGTCGTCACGGCCGGGTGCTGCCCCGTCTGGATGGCGTACTGCTCGGCCGGCAGGCCGAAGGCGTCGTAGCCCATCGGGTGCAGGACGTTGAAACCCTTGAGGCGCTTGTAGCGCGAGTAGATGTCCGAGGCGATGTATCCCAGCGGATGCCCCACATGCAGGCCTGCGCCCGACGGATAGGGGAACATGTCGAGCACGTAGAACTTCGGCCGCGCGGGGTCGATCTCGACGTGGTAGGTCTTCTCGTCGCGCCAGCGCTGCTGCCAGCGGGCTTCGATCTCCTTGAAATTGTAGTCCATATCTGATATGTTGATTGTCGAATTTCCTGCAAAAATAAGCAAAACTTTCCGTTTCCGGACCGCCTTTCCGATTTCTTTCGAAAAAACCGCTCCGGCGGACGCAGTAATTCGGCTTTTTTCTCATTTATTCAATGGAATAACGGGTGAAAGACGGCTGCCCGCGCAATCCGAAGTCGACAACCACCAAAACCGATAGAGCCTATGAAAAATCGAATGACACGTTGTGGAAAACGGCTGGCGGTGTTTGCTGCCGCCGTGCTGTCGCTGGCCGGATGCTCCGATGACAGGAAGTCGGAACATCCCGCGATCTGGGATTTTGTCAACCCGTCGGTCCGCTTTGTCGTGACCGATGCCGAAACGGGTGAGAACCTGCTCGATCCGGCTTCGGAGAACTTCATCGGGGAAGAGTCCGTTGCGGTTTCCTACAAGGGCGAACGCTATGGGATCGTCACGGAGCCTTCCGCTCCCGCCAGCCGCTTTAACATGCCGCGTCCGCTGGCCCTGCGGCTGGAGCGCGACCCCTATTATTCGTCCCTGGAGGAGCTTCAGGGGTGGCATCTCTCCTTCGGCGAGTTCTCCCCGACGGACAACTATCGCAATCAGCGGTTTACCGTCGAGTGGGAGGACGGATCGACGACCGAGGTGGAGTTCGACCTCTACATCGTCTGGCATGGCGACGAGCCCGACGTGAAGAGCTTTGTCCGGGTTGACGGCGTCGACCACGGATCGGGCTACGATAACGGCTGGGTAGTCCGCATATCTCGTTGATGTACAGTGTATACGGAACGGCAGGGCCGCGGGAGGACTCTCTCCTGCGGCCCGCTTTTTCGTCTCCGCGCCGCACGCCGTTTAACAGGCTTGCTGACAGCGTATTCCGAAAACATATATAAGTGTTTTCTTATATGTTTGCTAAATATATAGGCAAAAAGTATCCACAAGAGGCTAAATCGCTGAAAAAGGCAAAAAAAGATGGAGGGAATTATTGGATTTCCAAAAAAATGCGTACCTTTGCAGTCCATTTTGGACAATGGAGATAGATTTTTTAACACTTAAAGGACAGTTTTAAAATGCCAACTATTCAACAGTTAGTGAGAAACGGCCGCGTGTCGCTGGAGGACAAGTCGAAGTCTCCCGCACTGGCCGCGTGTCCCCAGCGCCGAGGCGTTTGTACGCGTGTGTACACGACGACCCCGAAGAAGCCTAACTCGGCCATGCGTAAGGTGGCACGTGTACGTCTGACCAACGGCAAGGAGGTCAACGCCTACATCCCCGGAGAGGGCCACAACCTGCAGGAGCACTCGATCGTGCTCGTCCGCGGCGGTCGTGTCAAGGACCTCCCCGGTGTACGTTACCACCTCGTGCGCGGTGCGCTCGACTCGGCAGGTGTCGACGGACGCCGCCAGCGCCGCTCGAAGTACGGTGCAAAACGCCCCAAGGCAGGCAAATAGTTTTAGGGAAGCCAAGAAACAACATTTAATCTGAACATTTTTCAATAGCAATGAGAAAAGCTAAGCCAAAAAAGCGAATTCTACTTCCGGATCCGAAGTTCGGTGACGTGGCTGTGACCCGTTTCGTGAACAACCTCATGCTGGATGGTAAGAAGAGTATTGCCTACTCGATTTTCTACGACTCGCTCGAAATCGTGGGCAAGAAGATGAAGGATGCTGATAAATCTCCGCTGGAAATCTGGAAACAGGCTCTGGAGAACATCACGCCCCAAGTCGAAGTGAAATCGAAGCGTATCGGTGGCGCGACTTTCCAGGTTCCTATGGAGGTTCGTCCGGAGCGCAAGATTTCTATTTCCATGAAAAACCTTGTCCTCTATTCCCGCAAGCGCGCCGGCAAGACGATGGCTGATAAGCTCGCAGCAGAGATCGTGGACGCCTACAACCAGCAGGGTGCCGCCTTCAAGCGCAAGGAGGAGATGCACCGCATGGCAGAGGCCAACAAGGCATTCGCACACTTCAGATTCTAAAACACGGACTCAACGATGGCAACCAGAGATTTACACTATACTCGTAACATCGGTATCATGGCCCACATCGATGCCGGTAAGACCACCACGTCCGAGCGAATCCTTTTCTACACGGGTAAGACCCACAAGATCGGCGAGGTGCACGAAGGCGGCGCTACGATGGACTGGATGGTCCAGGAGCAGGAGCGCGGCATCACGATCACCTCGGCTGCAACCACTGCTTTCTGGAACTACAAGGACCACCAGTATCAGATCAACCTGATCGACACCCCGGGACACGTCGACTTCACCGTCGAGGTGGAGCGTTCGCTGCGCGTGCTCGACGGCGCAATCGCCACGTTCTGCGCCGTGGGCGGTGTGGAGCCCCAGTCGGAGACCGTATGGCGTCAGGCCGACAAGTACAACGTTCCCCGTATCGGCTACGTCAACAAGATGGACCGCACGGGTGCCGACTTCTTCTCGGTCTGCGCACAGATCAAGGAGCACTTCGGCGCTACGGCCCTGCCGGTCGTCCTGCCCATCGGTGCCGAGGACAAGTTCGAGGGACTGGTAGACCTTATATATAATAATGCGATCTACTACTTCGACGACAAGACCGTCCGCGACAACTTCGAGCTACGCGAGATTCCCGAGTCGATGAAGGCCGAGGCCGCCGAGTGGCGCGCCAAGCTCATCGAGGAGGTCGCCGCTACGGACGATGCCCTGATGGAGAAGTTCTTTGAGGACCCCGATTCGATCACGCCCGACGAACTGCTGGCCGCCATCCGCAAGGCCACGATCTCGATGCAGATCGTGCCGATGCTCTGCGGCTCGTCGTTCCACAACAAGGGCGTGCAGAAGCTGCTCGACTACGTGATGGCCTTCCTCCCCTCGCCGCTGGATGTTCCCGCCGTAACCGGTACGAACCCCAAGACCGATGCCGAGGAGGTGCGCCACGCTTCGGAGGACGAGCCCTTCTGCGGCCTGGCCTTCAAGATCGCTACCGACCCGTTCGTCGGCCGTCTGGCATTCGTGCGCGTCTACTCGGGCAAGCTCGATGCCGGTTCGTATGTGCTGAACGCACGCAGCGGCAAGCGCGAGCGCATCAGCCGCATCTACCAGATGCACGCCAACAAGCAGAACCCCATGGAGAGCGTTACGGCCGGTGACATCTGCGCAGCCGTCGGCTTCAAGGAGATCCGCACGGGCGATACGCTCTGCGCCGAGAACGCCCCGATCGTGCTGGAGCAGATGACCTTCCCCGAGCCGGTGATCGGTCTGGCCGTCGAGCCCAAGACGCAGAAGGACCTCGACAAACTCGGCATCGCACTGGCGAAGCTCGCCGAGGAGGACCCCACCTTCACGGTACACACCGACGAGGATTCGGGTCAGACGGTCATCAGCGGTATGGGTGAGCTGCACCTCGACATCATCGTCGACCGTCTGCGCCGCGAGTTCGGTGTGGAGATCAACCAGGGTGCCCCGCAGGTCAACTACAAGGAGACGCTTACCAAGACGATTCAGCACCGCGAGGTCTTCAAGAAGCAGACCGGTGGTCGTGGTAAGTTCGCCGACATCATCTTCGAGATCGGTCCTGCCGAGGACGGCAAGATGGGCCTTACGTTCGTCGATGAGGTGAAGGGCGGCAACATTCCCAAGGAGTTCATCCCCTCGGTTCAGAAGGGCTTTGAGTCGGCCATGGCCAACGGTGCACTGGCAGGCTATCCGATGGACTCGATGAAGATCACGCTCAAGGACGGTTCGTTCCACCCCGTGGACTCGGACCAGCTGTCGTTCGAAATCGCCGCCCGCAACGGTTACCGCAACGCTGCGCCCAAGGCCGGTTCGGTGATCCTCGAGCCCGTGATGTCCGTGGAGGTCGTAACCCCCGAGGAGAACATGGGCGACATCATCGGCGACCTGAACAAGCGCCGCGGCCAGATCACCGGCATGGAGTCGAAGGGTACGGCCCGCGTCGTGAAGGCCAAGGTGCCGCTGTCGGAGATGTTCGGCTACGTCACCGTGCTGCGTACCATTTCGTCGGGTCGCGCAACCTCGTCCATGGAGTTCTCGCACTTCGAGGAGGTTCCCGCAAACCTGGCCAAGGAGATCATCGAGAAAGCGAGTGGTAAACGTAAGGATATAGAATAAGCAAACATATGAACCAGAAGATTAGAATCAAGTTAAAGTCATTCGATCACAATCTCGTGGACAAGTCGGCCGAGAAGATTGTGAAGACCGTGAAGAGCACGGGCGCCGTCGTGAGCGGCCCTGTGCCCCTCCCCACGCACAAGCAGATTTTCACGGTGAACCGCTCGACTTTCGTCAACAAGAAAGCCCGCGAGCAGTTCCAGCTCTGCACCTTCAAGCGCATCCTCGACATCTACTCGTCGACGCCCAAGACGATCGACGCGCTGATGAAGCTCGAGCTCCCCTCGGGCGTCGAGGTCGAGATCAAGGTGTGATAGGGAGGCTTCAGCAGCAGAATAGCACTCAATCACTTTATTCATAACAAACAAACGACAACAAATGTCAGGACTTATTGGAAAGAAAATCGGAATGACTTCCGTTTACAGTGCCGAGGGTAAGAACATACCATGCACTGTCATTGAGGCTGGTCCGTGCGTTGTTACGCAAATCAAGACCGTGGAGAAGGACTCCTACGAAGCGGTCCAGATTGCCTATGACGAGAAGAGTGAAAAGCACACCAGCAGCAGTTTGTTAGGTCACTTCAAGAAAGCCGGCACGACCCCGAAACGCAAGTTGGCGGAGTTCAAGGGCATGCCCGAAGTGAATCTCGGCGACACGCTGACCGTGGACATCTTCACCGAAGAGGACTGGGTCGACGTGACCGGGATATCGAAAGGTAAAGGCTTCCAGGGCGTTGTGAAACGCCACGGCTTCGGCGGCGTGGGCGGTCAGACCCACGGCCAGCACAACCGTCAGCGCAAGCCCGGTTCGCTGGGTGCGTCGTCGTATCCTTCGCGCGTCTTCAAGGGCAAGCGTCTGCCCGGCCAGATGGGCGGTGAGCAGGTCAAGGTACTGAACCTGCGTGTATTGAAGGTAATTCCCGAGAGCAACCTCATCCTCGTGAAGGGTTCGATTCCGGGTGCAAAAGGTGCTTATTTAACAATTGAGAAGTAGTATGGAATTAGCTGTATTGAACACACAGGGACAGGAAACGGGTCGTAAGGTAGTTCTTTCCGATGCCGTCTTCGGCGTGGAGGCTAATGACCACGCTATCTACCTCGACGTGAAGCAGTATCTCGCTGACCAGCGTCAGGGTACGCACAAGTCGAAGCAGCGCAACGAGGTTGCCGGTTCGACGCGCAAGCTCAAGCGTCAGAAGGGCACCGGCGGCGCACGCTGCGGCAGCATCCTCTCGCCCCTCTTCCCGGGTGGCGGCCGCGTATTCGGTCCGGTACCGCGCGACTACAGCTTCAAGCTCAACAAGAAGCTCAAGCAGCTGGCCCGTCGCAGCGCCCTGACCTACAAGGCTCAGGCCGGCGCTATCTGCGTGCTGGAGAGCGTGAAGATGGATGCTCCGAAGACCAAGTCGGTCGTAGCGCTCACCGAGGCGCTGAAGGTTGCGGACAAGAAGGTCCTGCTCGTACTCCCCGAGACGAACGTCAACCTGCAGCTCTCGTGCCGCAACATCCCCAACGTACTCCCCGTACTGGCGCAGAACGTCTGCGCGTATGACGTGATGAACGCATCGGCCATCGTGATGGTGGAGGGTGCCGAGAACGTGTTGAACACTTTGTTAGCTTAAAATACGCAAGTTACCATGGAAATTATTATTAAGCCGGTTTTGACCGAGAAAATGACGATTCAGGGCGAAAAGTTGAATCGCTACGGTTTTATCGTTGACGTGCGGGCTAACAAGCTGCAGATTCGCAATGCCGTAGAGCAGATGTACAACGTCGTCGTAACGGACGTGAACACCGTGAACTACATGGGCAAGCTCAAGAGCCGTTATACGAAGGCAGGTCTTCTCGAGGGCCGCGCCAACAACTTCAAGAAGGCGATCGTCACCTTGAAGGACGGAGACAAGATCGATTTTTACAGTAATATCTAACGAAGATGGCAGTAAAAAAATTCAAGCCTGTTACCGCAGGTACAAGACATAAGATTATCGGCACGTTCGACGAGATTACCAAGTCGACGCCTGAAAAGTCGTTGTTGAGCCCCAAGAAGAGCACGGGCGGCCGTAACAGCTCCGGTAAGATGACGGTCCGCTACATCGGCGGAGGCCACAAGCAGATGTACCGCAACGTGGACTTCAAGCGCTCGAAGGACGGTATCGCCGCAACTGTGAAATCGATCGAGTACGACCCGAATCGTACTGCACGCATTGCACTCCTGGTATATGCCGACGGTGTGAAGAGCTACATCATCGCACCCAACGGACTCCAGGTGGGTCAGACCGTGATGAGCGGCGCAGGTGTCGCTCCCGAGGTCGGAAACACGCTCTTCCTGAGCGAAATCCCCCTGGGTACGGTGATCCACAACATCGAACTCTACCCCGGTCAGGGTGCCGCGATGGCACGTTCGGCCGGTTCCTACGCCCAGCTGCTGGCTCGTGAGGGCAAGTTCGCCGTCATCAAGCTGCCTTCGGGCGAGACTCGTATGGTACTCGTAACTTGCCGCGCTACGGTGGGTGTCGTGTCGAACCTCGACCACAGCCTCGAGAGCTCGGGCAAGGCCGGCCGCGAGCGCTGGCTCGGCCGTCGTCCCCGCAACCGCGGTGTCGTAATGAACCCGGTTGATCACCCGATGGGTGGTGGCGAAGGTCGTGCGTCGGGTGGTCACCCGCGTTCGCGCAAGGGTCTTCTGGCCAAGGGTTACAAGACCCGCAACCCGAAGAAGACTACTTCGAAATTCATTATCTCCAAGAAGAAAAAGTAATTAAAAAGAGTACATAATGAGCCGTTCATTAAAAAAAGGACCGTTTATCGACCCCAAGCTTGAGGCCAAGGTGGTAGCTCAGGCCGAAGGCAACAAGAAGTCGGTAATCAAGACATGGTCACGAGCAAGCATGATCTCCCCTGACTTCGTAGGTCAGACGATCGCCGTACACAACGGAAACAAGTTCATTCCGGTGTACGTTACCGAGAACATGGTAGGACACAAACTCGGCGAGTTCGCTCCTACGCGCAACTTCCGTGGTCACGCAGGTAACAAGAAAAAATAGGTAGAAAATGGGTGCAAGAAAAGCAATAAGAGCCGAAAAAATGAAGGCTGAAAAGAAGCAGAAGGCCATTGCCATTATGCGTGATTGCCCGACCTCTCCCCGTAAGATGCGCCTGGTGGCCGACATCATCCGCGGCGTGGAGATCAACAAGGCACTGGGCATCCTCCGTTACTCGAAGAAGGAGGCCTCGATCCGTATGGAGAAGCTCCTCAAGTCGGCGATCGCCAACTGGGAGGCCAAGAACGAAGGCGAGCGCCTCGAGGATACGAAGCTCTGCGTCAAGGAGGTATTCGTCGACGGCGGCCGCATGCTGAAGCGTATTCAGGCTGCGCCCCAGGGTCGCGCACACCGCATTCGCAAGCGTTCGAACCACGTGACGATCGTAGTTGACAAAATGGTAACCGTAGAAAACAAGTAAACAGAAGATGGGACAGAAAGTTAATCCGATAGCAAATCGTCTTGGTATCATCCGCGGTTGGGATTCCAACTGGTTCGGTGGCAAGGATTTCTCCGACAAGCTCGTCGAGGACGCCAAGATCCGCAAGTATCTGAACGTCCGTCTTCAGAAGGCGTCGATCTCGAAGATCATCATCGAGCGCACGCTCAAGCTGGTTACGGTGACCATCTCGACGGCCCGCCCGGGCATCATCATCGGCAAGGGCGGCCAGGAGGTCGACAAACTCAAGGAGGAGCTCAAGAAGCTCACCGGCAAGGATATTCAGATCAACATCTTCGAGGTGAAGCGTCCCGAGGTGGATGCCGTGATCGTGGGTCAGAACATCGCCCGCCAGCTCGAGGGCCGCGTGTCGTTCCGCCGTGCCGTGAAGACGGCCGTGGCATCGACCATGCGCATGGGCGCCGAGGGCATCAAGATCCAGGTTGCAGGACGTGTCGGCGGCGCCGAGATGGCCCGCACCGAGACGGTCAAGGAGGGACGTATTCCGCTGCACACGTTCCGTGCCGACATCGACTACTGCCTGACGGAGGCGCTCACGAAGGTGGGTATCCTCGGCGTGAAGGTGTGGATCTGCCAGGGCACGGTCTACGGCAAGCGCGACATCTTCGAGATCGCAGGTGCTTCGGCACAGGCTCCCTCGGGCGACCGCGGGGAGCGCGGCGAGCGCCGCGGCCGCGGAGACCGTCGCGGTGGCCGTCGTCGCGGCAACAAATAAGTAAGTAGGACCTTTTTAAAGCAGAACTAACATGTTACAGCCGAAAAAGACCAAATTTAGAAGAATGCAGAAAGGCCGTATGAAGGGTATCGCTCAAAGAGGTAACCAGCTTGCATACGGATCGTTCGCAATCAAGGCACTTGAATCGTCCTGGATCACAGGTCGTCAGATAGAGGCAGCACGTCAGGCCATTACCCGTTACATGAAGCGTGAGGGTCAGCTCTGGATCCGCATCTTCCCCGACAAACCCATCACGAAGAAGCCCGCCGAGGTGCGTATGGGTAAGGGTAAGGGTAATCCCGAAGGCTTCGTGGCACCCGTCACCCCCGGACGTATTCTCTTCGAGGCAGAGGGTGTGCCCCTGGCCGTAGCGCAGGAGGCGCTTCGCCTGGGTGCGCAGAAGCTGCCCATCACCACCAAGTTTATCGTAAGACGTGACTACGTCGAAACCACAATCTAACGGAACGAAGATGAAAAGTGCAGAAATCAGGGATATCGCCGTCAAGGACCTGCAGGAGCGCATCGAAACCGAGAAGGCGCAGCTCGCGAAGCTGAAGGTGCAGCACGCAGTCTCCCCCGTCGAGAACCCGTCGATCATTAAGAAAAACCGCAGAGACATAGCTCGCATGCTGACAATTCTGCGTCAAAAGAACGCCAAATAAGGAACAACTATGGAAAGAAATCTTAGAAAAGAGCGTATTGGGGTCGTTGTCAGCAACAAGATGGAGAAGACCATTGTGGTTGCAGTAGCCCGCAAGGTGAAGCATCCGATCTATGGCAAGTTCGTCAACAAGACGACCAAGTTCGTCGCCGAGTCGCTGGACGAAACCTGCAAGGAGGGCGATACCGTGCGCATCATGGAGACGCGTCCGCTGAGCAAGACGAAGCGTTGGAGATTAGTACAAATCATTGAAAGAGCCAAGTAATTATGATACAACAGGAAAGTAGACTCGTAGTAGCTGACAACAGCGGTGCCAAAGAGGTTCTTTGCATCCGGGTGCTTGGCGGCACGAAGCGTCGTTACGCATCCATCGGCGACAAGATCGTAGTCGCTGTCAAGAGCGCCTCTCCCTCGGGCGATGTCAAGAAGGGCGCCGTATCGAAAGCCGTCGTCGTAAGAACGACCAAGGAGATCAGACGTGCCAACGGTTCGTACATTCGTTTCGACGACAACGCCGTGGTGCTGCTCAACAACCAGGGTGAAATGCGCGGTACTCGTATATTCGGCCCCGTAGCTCGTGAGCTGCGCGACCAGTATATGAAGATTATCTCCCTTGCACCCGAAGTATTGTAATCATAAAAAACGATTTCGGATATGTCAGTGAAATTGCATATTAAGAAAGGGGATATGGTTCAGGTCATCGCCGGCGACAACAAAGGCAAGCAGGGCAAGGTCCTGAAGGTCGAGGTGTCGAAGCAGCGTGCCATCGTCGAGGGCGTGAACATCTGCAAGAAGGCCACCAAGCCCAATGCCCAGAATCCCCAGGGCGGTATCATCGAGAAGGAGGCGCCTATCCACGTTTCGAATCTCATGGTACTCGACCCCAAGAGCGGCAAGCCGACGAAGGTGGGCCGCAAGGCAGATGCCAAAGGTAAATTAGTTCGTTACGCTAAAAAGTCAGGGGAGGAGATCAAATAATGGCATACGTACCTACACTCAAGACACAGTATAAGGAGCAGATCGTTCCTGCCCTTATGAAGGAGTTTGGCTATTCGAGCATCATGCAGTGCCCGAAGCTCCTCAAGATCGTCATCAACCAGGGTATGGGTCAGGCCGTCGCCGACAAGAAGCTCATCGACGTGGCCCAGGCCGAGTTGACGCAGATCGCAGGCCAGAAGGCCGTCCAGACCCGTTCGCGCAAGGACATCTCGAACTTCAAGCTGCGTCGCGGCATGCCCATCGGCGTGCGTGTCACGCTGCGCGACACGAAGATGTACGAGTTCCTGCAGCGTCTGATCGCCGTGGCGCTGCCCCGTATCCGTGACTTCAAGGGTATCAACGAGAAGTTCGACGGCAAGGGCAACTACACCCTCGGTATCGCCGAGCAGATCATCTTCCCGGAGATCGACATCGACAAGATCACCAAGATTTTCGGTATGGAGATCACCTTCGTAACGACGGCCAGGACCGACGAGGAGGCCTATGCGCTGCTCCGCGAGTTCGGCCTCCCTTTCAAAAACGCTAAAAAGAACCAATAGTTATGGCAAAAGAGTCAATGAAGGCGCGCGAGGTGAAGCGTGAGAAGCTCGCAAAGCGTTACGCTCACAAGCGCGAGGAGATCGCCGCAAAGGTAAAGAGCGGTGAGATGGACCACGAGGAGGCCTGGATCGCCCTGTCGAAACTGCCCCGCAACTCGAATCCCATCCGCCAGCACAACCGTTGCAAGATCACGGGCCGTCCCAAGGGCTACATCCGCCTGTTCGGCATCAGCCGTATCCAGTTCCGCGAGATGGCCTCGAAGGGTCTGATCCCGGGCGTTACGAAGGCCAGCTGGTAACAACTTTCGCAGAGGCGGGGTCCGCCCCGCACTCTGTGATTGTCTCACACACAAGGTTCCGCATTCCGAGGGTGTAACAGCCTGTGGAAGGACCGGACGGCGGTTGCGCCGTGCGGGCTTTCGGAGGAATCGGGGCCGATACGGGTACTGAATCCGTGTAGATACGTCACAGTGTCGGGGAAAGTGCCGCCGCAAGCGGTAACTTCCCGATATGTGGGGCGTAGCGAAAGATCCGGTACTTGGTCGCAGATTTCCCGGGCTCCGCGGAGCCGCCGGGATTCGTCCGACGCCGCGCATGCGGCGCACGGGACCGGGGAGGGGTGGGCCCGCAGGGGTCATTCCTTTTCGTGTGCCGTCGGCGGGCGGAAAAACGGCGTGGCGCGGCGGGGTACGCGGGGATGCGGCAGCCGTTCCGGAGGTGCTCCGGAGGGCGTCGCGGACCGTGGAACGGGAGGATTTGCGCGGACAAATGTTGGCTGCGAAGGCATGCCGACATGGTCCGTATACCGCAAGTGGGGCTTAAAATGCTAAAAATTAGGCGCTAACTTGCTTTTTTATGAAATAATGCGTATATTTGCGCGCTTTAAGTTTAACCAAATCATTAATTTTTAACTTCTTATTCGTTATGACTGATCCTATTGCGGACTTTCTGACCAGAATTAGAAACGCAGTGAAAGCCAACCACAAGGTGGTTGAAGCTCCTGGCTCAAAAATTAAGCAGGAAATCACGAAGATTCTCTACGAGCAGGGTTACATCCTCGCTTACAAGTTCGACACCGACGAGAAGGGACACCCCTCGATCAAGATCGCGCTCAAGTGGGATGCCGCCACGAAGACCAACGCCATCAAGGACCTCAAGCGCGTCAGCCGCCCGGGTCTGCGCCGCTATGCCTCCGTATCGGACATGCCCCGCGTGCTGAACGGACTGGGAATCGCCATCGTGTCGACCTCGAAAGGTATCATGACCGACGCCAAGGCCCGCAAGGAGAACGTGGGCGGCGAGGTGCTGTGCTACATCTACTAATCGGAAATCATTAAACATCAACGCAATGTCAAGAATTGGTAAATTACCTGTAAACCTGCCCGCCGGCGTTACCGTAGAGGTTGCCGCCGACAATGTGGTAAGCGTGAAAGGGCCACTCGGGACGCTGAGTCAGAAGGTAGACTCGGACATCAAGGTAGAGGTCGGCACGCACAAGGACCCGCACACGGGAGCCGAGATTCCCGCCGTGCTCGTATCGCGTCCTACGAACCAGCCCCGCCACCGTTCGCTGCACGGTCTCTACCGCGCGCTGATCAACAACATGGTCATCGGTGTTTCGAAGGGTTATGAAATCAAGCAGGAGCTCGTCGGCGTCGGCTTCAAGGCCGAAGTCAAGGGCCAGGTGCTCGAAATGAGCCTCGGCTACTCGCACGACACCCACTTCCTGCTTCCCAAGGAGGTGACCGCCACCGCCGTTACGGAGAAGAAGGGCAACCCGATCGTGACGCTGAAGTCGATCGACAAGCAGCTCATCGGCCAGGTCGCCGCCAAGCTGCGCTCGCTGCGCAAGCCGGAGCCGTACAAGGGCAAGGGTATCAAGTTCGTCGGCGAACAGCTGCGTCGCAAGGCCGGCAAGTCGGCAGGTGCTAAATAGTGTAAAAGTCTGAAGTTATGTCACTGAACAAGATAGAAAGAAGAGAGAGGATCAAGATGCGTATCCGCAAGATCGTGAGCGGAACGCCCGCACAGCCTCGCATGACTGTATTCCGTAGCAACAAGCAGATCTACGTGCAGTTTATTGATGACCTCGCAGGTGTAACCCTGGCTACGGCCTCCTCGCTCGACAAGGAGGTTGCCGAGGCAGCCGCCGGCAAGACGAAGTGCGAGGTGGCAGCCCTCGTGGGCAAGCTGGCCGCCGAGCGTGCCGCCGCCAAAGGCATCACGGCCGTTGCCTTCGACCGTAACGGCTACCTGTATCACGGAAGAGTTAAACAGCTGGCCGAAGCAGCACGCGAAGGCGGACTTAAATTCTAAGCGATCATGTCAAATACCAACATAAAGAAAGTACGCACCAGCGACCTCGAGCTCAAGGACAGACTCGTAAGCATTCAGCGTGTTACCAAGGTAACCAAGGGAGGTCGCACCTTCAGTTTCTCGGCCATCGTCGTCGTGGGTAACGAGGACGGCGTCGTAGGCTACGGCCTGGGCAAGGCTTCGGAGGTTCAGGCCGCCATCGCCAAGGGCGTGGAGGATGCCAAGAAGAACCTGGTGAAGATCCCCGTCATCAAGGGTACGATTCCCCACAAGCAGGAGTATCGCTACGGCGGTTCGCTCGTGATGATCCGTCCGGCCGCTCCCGGTACGGGTATCATCGCCGGCGGTGCCATGCGTGCCGTGCTGGAGTCGCTGGGCATCAAGAACGTGCTCGCAAAGAGCAAGGGCTCGTCGAACCCCCACAACCTGGTGAAGGCTACCATCGGCGCCCTCTGCGAACTGCGTGACGCACGCAGCGTCGCCCAGCTGCGCGGCATCTCGATGGACAAGGTGTTTAACGGTTAATTCTCAACAAGCAATGGCAAGATTGAAAATCACCCAGGTGAAAAGCCGCATCGGCGCCACGGAGCGTCAGTGCAAGAACCTCGACGCGCTGGGCCTGAAGCGGATCAATGCCGTCGTCGAGCACGATGACTCGGCGATCATCAAGGGCATGATCGAGCGCGTGAAGCACCTGGTCAAGGTCGAGCAGGTCGCAAAATAAGTTTAACGGCTAACGGAATTTTTAAGCATGGAACTCAATAATCTCAAACCCGCAAAGGGTTCAACGCACCACGACAAGCGTATCGGCCGCGGTGCCGGTTCGGGACACGGTGGCACGGCCACCCGTGGTCACAAGGGTGCTCAGTCGCGTTCGGGTTACTCGCGCAAGCTGGGCTTCGAGGGCGGTCAGATGCCGCTGCAGCGTCGTCTTCCCAAGTTCGGTTTCACGAACCTGAAGAGAGTCGAATTCAAGGCCATCAACCTTTCGACGCTCGAGGAACTCGCAGCCAAGAAATCGCTCGCTGAGGTTACGTTCGATACGCTGGTGCAGGCCGGATTCGTCTCGTCGAACGACAAGGTGAAGATCCTGGGCAACGGCCAGCTGGCCAAAGCACTCGTCGTGAAGGCTCACGCATTCTCGAAGAGCGCCGAGGCTGCCATCACGGCCGCCGGCGGCAGTATCGAAAAACTGTAAGCAACCTTAGAACCCGAAAATTATGAATCAGTATCTCGTTGTTGGTATCGTCTTTTTAGTGGTCATCGCTCTTTTGGCGACCAACAAGAAATTGGTAGAAACGCTCAAGAACATCTACAAGATCGAGGAGCTGCGCAAGCGTGTGCTGTACACGATCGGGCTGCTGCTGGTCTACCGCTTGGGCTGTTTCGTTGTGATTCCGGGCATCAATCCCAACGCCCTGGGCGAGGGATCGGCTTACGCGGGTCAGTTGGAGGGCAACAGTCTTCTGGGACTGCTGGACGTCTTCTCTGGCGGTGCATTCGGTAATGCCGCCATCTTCGCGCTCGGAGTCATGCCGTACATCACCGCCTCGATCGTCATCCAGCTCATGGGCATGATGATCCCGTATTTCCAGAAAATGCAGAAGGAGGGTGAGAGCGGCCGCCGCAAGATGAATCAGTGGACAAGGTTGCTGACAATCGGTGTCCTGCTCCTTCAGGGCCCGGCCTACATCACCAACCTCTACCACCAGGCTTCCTCCGCCTTCGTCTACGGCAATTCGACGGGATTCGTCATGTATGCGACGACGATCCTCATCGCCGGCACCATGTTCATCATGTGGCTCGGTGAGAAGATCACGGACAAGGGTATCGGCAACGGTATCTCGCTCATCATCATGATCGGCATCGTGGCGCGTCTTCCGCACGCGCTGCTGGCCGAGGTCAACGCCCGCTTCCAGACGGCAACGGGCAGCGCCATCATGCTGATCCTCGAGCTGGTGCTCCTGTTCCTCGTCTTCATGGCGACGATCGCCCTCGTGCAGGCTGTCCGCAAGGTACCTGTGCAGTATGCCAAGCGTATCGTCGGGAACAAACAGTACGGCGGTGTACGTCAGTACATCCCGCTGAAGATGAATGCTGCGAACGTGATGCCGATCATCTTCGCGCAGGCTCTGATGTTCATCCCGGCGCTGTTTACCGGTACGGCCTTCGCGGCTGCCTTCAGCTCGATGACCGGTTTCTGGTACAACCTCACGCTGGCCGTGCTGGTAATCGCGTTCACGTACTTCTACACCGCGATTATCATCAACCCTCAAATGATGGCCGATGACATGAAGCGAAACGGCGGCTTCATCCCGGGCGTGAAACCCGGCAAGCAGACCGTGAACTACATCGACACCATCATGACGCGCATCACGCTTCCCGGATCGTTCTTCCTTGCCATCGTGGCCATCCTGCCGGCGCTGGCGATGAAGTTCCTGGGCATCCAGCAGTCGTTCGCCTACTTCTACGGCGGTACGTCGCTGCTGATCATGGTCGGCGTGGTGCTCGACACTCTCAAGCAGATAGAGAGCTACCTGTTGATGCGCCATTACGATGGTCTGATGAAGACCGGACGTATTCAGGGTCGTCATTAGGAAGTTTTCCGACAGAGAATCTTAGCGAAGAGAAATGATATATCTGAAGACAGACGAGGAGATCGAACTGCTCCGCGAGAACAACATCCTGGTGTCGCAGACGCTGGCCGAAGTGGGTCGCCACATCCGGCCCGGCGTCACGACCAAGGAGTTGGACCGCATTGCCGAGGATTTCATCCGCGCGCACGGGGCAGTTCCCGCTTTCCTCGGGTATGAGGGCTATCCGGCTTCGTTGTGTATTTCGGTAAACGAACAGGTAGTTCACGGTATCCCATCCTCGACGTGCGTCCTCAAGGAGGGCGACATCGTTTCGGTCGATTGCGGTACGTTTATGAAGGGGTTTGTTGGTGATTCGGCGTATACGTTCGCCGTGGGAGAGGTTGCCGAGGAGGTACGGCAGCTGATGGACGTCACCAAAGAGGCTCTTTATAAGGGTACCGAACAGGCGAAGGCCGGCAACCGCGTAGGCGACATTTCGGCCGCCGTGCAGGAGTATGCCGAGCGCTTCGGTTACGGCGTGGTCCGGGAATTGGAGGGACACGGTCTGGGTCGGAAAATGCACGAAGACCCGGGTGTACCCAATTACGGAGCGCGTGGCAGAGGGCCCCTGCTGAAGGAGGGCATGGTCATCTGCATCGAGCCCATGATCAACATGGGGACCAAAGCGGTGGTTTTCGAACGGGATGGCTGGACGGTCCGCACGCGCGACCGCAAACCGGCGGCGCACTACGAGTTCGCAGTGGCTGTCCGCCGCGGCGGCCCCGACGTGCTGACGGATTTCAGTATCATCGAACAGGCAATAAACAACTAAGACTCTATGGCAAAACAGGCTGCTATTGAAAGGGACGGGACGATCATCGAGGCCCTCTCGAACGCGATGTTCCGCGTCGAGCTGGACAACGGTCACGTGCTCACGGCCCATATCTCGGGAAAGATGCGCATGCACTACATCAAGATCCTTCCCGGAGATAAAGTGAAAGTGGAGATGACGCCCTACGATCTGACGAAGGGCCGTATCTCTTTCCGGTACAAATAACCTTAGATTGCTCGAAAATCATGAAAGTAAAGGCATCCATCAAGAAAAGAAGCGAGGATTGCAAGATTGTGAAGCGTAAGGGGAAACTCTACGTCATTTGCAAGAAGAATCCCAAGTTCAAAATGCGCCAGGGTTGATGGTTTTAACACAATTTCGTAAAAAAGTAAAAGAAGTAATATGGCACGTATAGTCGGTGTAGATTTACCGAAAAACAAGCGGGGCGAGATCGGCCTGACCTATATCTACGGTATCGGTCGCTCGACGGCCCGCAAGATCCTCGATGCCGCAGGCATCAGCTACGATCTCAAAGTTCAGGACTGGACGGACGACCAGGTCGGCGCGATTCGTGCGACGATCGCCGAGATGGGTATCAAGGTCGAGGGCGAATGCCGTTCGCTCGTTCAGCTCAACATCAAGCGACTGATGGATATCGGCTGCTACCGCGGCATCCGTCACCGTCTGGGACTTCCGGTTCGCGGACAGTCGACCAAGAACAACGCGCGTACCCGCAAGGGCCGCAAGAAGACGGTCGCAAACAAGAAAAAGGCAACAAAGTAATCTTTAGAGAATTATGGCAAAGAAAACTGGAACAGTCAAGAAGAAGGTTGTTAAGGTTGGTGCCGTGGGTAACGCCTACGTACACTCCACTTTCAACAACGTGATCATCACCATTACCAACGAGGTAGGTGACGTCATCAGCTGGTCGTCGGCCGGTAAGATGGGCTTCCGTGGTTCGAAGAAGAATACTCCGTATGCCGCACAGACGTCGGCCGCCGACTGCGCAAAGGTCGCTTACGACATGGGTCTGCGCAAGGTGAAGGTTTACGTCAAGGGTCCGGGTGCCGGCCGTGAGTCGGCCGTGCGCACCATCCACGGCGCAGGTATCGAGGTGATGGAGATCATCGACGTTACTCCGCTGCCGCACAACGGTTGTCGCGCTCCTAACCGCCGTCGCGTATAATTGCAGTCGAGGTTAAGGATAAATCAAGGATTTTTAATACGTAAAGACAATGGGAAAATACATAGGACCAAAATCGAAAATCGCCCGCAAGTTCGGCGAAGCTATTTACGGTGCCGACAAGGTGCTTGAGAAGCGCAACTTCCCTCCCGGACAGCACGGTCTGGCACGCAAGCGCAAGAAGGTGTCGGAGTACGGTACGCAGCTGAGCGAGAAGCAGAAGGCAAAGTATACGTACGGTCTGCTCGAGAAGCAGTTCTCGCGCACCTACGAGCAGGCTGCCCGCATGGGCGGTATCACGGGTGAGAACCTGCTGAAGCTGCTCGAGTGCCGTCTGGACAACGTTGTTTACCGCTTGGGTATCGCCCCGACGCGTGCAGCTGCCCGCCAGCTCGTTTCGCACTGCCACATCTGCGTGAACGGCAACGTCGTGAACATCCCCTCGTACTCGCTGCGTGCGGGCGACGTGGTGTCGGTTCGCGAGAAGTCGAAGAGCCTGGAGGTAATCACGGCATCTCTGGCCGGCTCGTCGAAGAGCCGCTACGCCTGGCTTGAGTGGGACGGCGCCACGATGAGCGGCCGCTTCCTGCAGAAGCCCGAGCGCGAGGAGATTCCCGAGAACATCAAGGAGCAGCTTATCGTCGAGTTGTACTCGAAGTAGTAATCAAACAAATTCGATATTATGGCAATATTAGCATTCCAGAAACCTGAAAAGGTTATAATGCTGGAGTCCACTTCGTCGTTCGGAAAGTTCGAATTCCGACCGCTGGAGCCCGGATTCGGCATGACTGTCGGTAACGCTTTGCGTCGTATTCTGCTCTCTTCGCTCGAGGGCTACGCGATCACGACTGTCAAGGTAGCCGGTGTCGATCACGAGTTTGCCGCTATCCCCGGAGTGATGGAGGATATGTTGAATATCATCCTCAGTCTGAAGCAGGTTCGTTTTATCCGCACAGTCGATAATCAGGATGCCGAAAAAGTATCCATTAACGTTGCGGGTGTTACGGAGCTGACTGCCGGATATATCTCGAATTATCTGTCGTTCTTCAAGGTGCTCAATCCGGACCTGGTGATCTGCCACCTGGCCCCGGGTACCAAGATGCAGATGACGCTCACGATCGGCAAGGGTCGCGGCTATGTTCCGGCCGAGGAGAATGCACCTGCCGAATGTGAGTTCGGTACGCTGCCGATCGACTCGATCTTCACGCCCATCAAGAACGTGAAGTACTCGATCGAGAACTACCGCGTCGAGCAGAAGACCGACTACGAGAAGTTGAATTTGGAAATTACTACCGACGGGTCGATTCACCCCAAGGAGGCTCTGAAGGAGGCCGCCAAGATTCTCATCCAGCACTTCATGCTCTTCTCGGACGAGAAGATCACGGTGAACATGGAGGAGACGAACGGCGCCGAGGAGTTCGATGAGGATGTGCTCCACATGCGCCAGCTGCTGAAGACGAAGCTCTCGGATCAGGACCTTTCGGTCCGCGCCCTGAACTGTCTGAAGGCTGCCGACGTCGATACGGTGGGCGATCTGGTGAAGCTCAACCGCAACGACCTGCTGAAGTTCCGCAACTTCGGCAAGAAGTCGCTCACGGAACTCGACGAGCTGCTTGCCTCCCTGAACCTGAAGTTCGGTATGGACGTATCAATCTACAAACTTGACAAAGATTAATTTATGAGACACAATAAGAATTTCAACCACCTCGGCCGTCAGGCGGGACACCGCAAGGCGATGCTTTCGAACATGGCCTCGTCGCTGATTCTGCACAAGCGCATCGAGACGACGCTCGCGAAAGCCAAGGCCGTTCGTATGTTCGTGGAGCCTCTGGTGACCAAGTCGAAGGAGGACACGACCCACTCGCGCCGCGTCGTATTCTCGTACCTCAAGCAGAAGGAGGCCGTGACGGAGCTCTTCCGCACGATCGCTCCGAAGATTGCCGAGCGTCCGGGCGGTTATACGCGCATCCTGAAGACGGGCTTCCGTCTGGGTGACGCCGCCGATATGTGCATCATCGAGTTCGTGGACTTCAACGAGGCCTATACGCTGGGCATCACGCCCGCCGCTGCGGAGGCGAAGCCCAAGACGCGCCGTTCGCGCAAGAGCGCCGCAAAGAAGACGGACGCTGTCGAGGATGCCACGGTAGTCGAGGGCGAGAAGAAGGCCCCGAAGAACGTCGCTCCGAAGGCTGCTGCCGCCAAGAGTGCCGCTCCGAAGGTAGCCAAGAAGACCAACGTCGGCAAGAAGATGTAATTCGGCCCGGGGCCGAGCAGGGGAGGGGAAGGCAGATTGAAAGGCTGTTTTCTCTCCGTGCAGGTCCTGTGACTGAACGGTTCGGTGGTGCGGGCGATCCGCATCATCGTTGGAAATCCCCGGATGGATGGTACGTGAGTACTCCGGTAATGATGCCAAAAGTGGTTGGTGGTATAAGATGTAACCGACATACTATTTGGCAGTTATAAGGATAAAACAGAGATTAGTAGAAACCGGTTTCTACTAATCTCTGTTTTTATGTCAAAGAAACGAAAAATACGATGTCCTCATTGCGGCTTTTTAGAGACCATAAAATGGGGTACTCGAAGCGGATACACCCGCTATTGTTGTAAGAATTGTGGCAGCTATTTTACGGATCGTCGAGTTTGGATTTCCGATAAAAACAAGTTTATATGGTTCGCGCGTTGGGTTCGCGGCAAACAGCGTATTTGTGACCTTGCGAGTGAGAGCGGATACAGCGAACGCACTCTGAAAAGATACTTCTATCGGCTCTTGCCCCAGTGTCC
>NZ_CASFQD010000015.1 GCF_949296715.1 uncultured Alistipes sp.
CCTTGAGCTGCTTCTCCGTGGTGAAGATGTGCGAGTCGGCGGCGATGATCTTGTCGATACGCTCCTTCTCGGCCTTGTCCTTCGCCTCGGTGGCCTTCGCTTCGTCACGCATGCGCTGGATCTCCTGCTCGGTCAGACCCGACGATGCCTCGATGCGGATCTTCTGCTCCTTGCCCGTACCCTTGTCCTTGGCCGAGACGTTCAGGATACCGTTGGCGTCGATATCGAACGTCACCTCGATCTGCGGCACGCCACGCGGTGCGGCCGGAATGCCGTCGAGGTGGAAGCGGCCGATCGACTTGTTGTCGCGGGCCAGCGGACGCTCGCCCTGGCAGACGTTGATCTCCACCGAAGGCTGGTTGTCGGCCGCCGTCGAGAAGACCTCCGACTTGCGCGTCGGGATTGTCGTGTTGGCGTCGATGAGCTTCGTCATCACACCGCCCAGCGTCTCGATACCGAGCGACAGCGGCGTCACGTCGAGCAGCAGCACGTCCTTCACCTCGCCCGTCAGCACACCGCCCTGGATGGCGGCGCCGATGGCTACGACCTCGTCGGGGTTGACCGACTTGTTCGGGGTCTTGCCGAAGAACTCCTCGACAATCTTCTGGATGGCCGGGATACGCGTCGAACCGCCCACGAGAATCACCTCGTTGATCTGCGAAGCGTCCAGACCGGCGTCACGCAGCGCCAGCTTGCAGGGCTCGATGGTCTTGCGGATCAGATGGTCGCACAGCTGCTCGAACTTGGCACGCGTGAGCGTCATGACGAGGTGCTGCGGAATGCCGTTCACCGGCATGATGTACGGCAGGTTGATCTCCGTGGTCGTCGAGGACGACAGCTCGATCTTGGCCTTCTCGGCAGCCTCCTTCAGACGCTGCAGCGCCATCGGGTCCTGACGCAGGTCGATGCCGTGCTCGGCCTTGAACGACTCGGCCATGTAGTCAATCAGCACGTGGTCGAAGTCGTCACCGCCCAGGTGCGTATCGCCGTTGGTCGACTTCACCTCGAAGACGCCGTCGCCCAGCTCCAGAATCGAGATATCGAACGTACCGCCACCGAGGTCGTAGACGGCAATCTTCATGTCGCTCGACTTCTTGTCCAGACCGTAGGCCAGTGCGGCGGCCGTAGGCTCGTTGATGATACGGCGTACCTTCAGACCGGCGATCTCGCCCGCCTCCTTCGTAGCCTGACGCTGCGAGTCGGAGAAGTAGGCCGGGACCGTGATGACGGCCTCCGAAACCTCCTGACCCAGGTAATCCTCGGCCGTCTTCTTCATCTTCTGGAGAATGATGGCCGAAATCTCCTGCGGCGTGTACTGGCGTCCGTCGATGTCCACACGCGGGGTGTTGTTGTCGCCCTTGACGATCTGATAGGGAGCGCGGGCGATGTCGGCGGTCACCTGATCGTAACGCTCACCCATGAAACGCTTGATCGAAAAGACCGTGCGCTTGGGGTTCGTGATGGCCTGACGCTTGGCCGGATCGCCGACCTTGCGCTCGCCGTCACCCGTGAATGCCACGACCGAAGGGGTCGTGCGGTGTCCCTCGGAGTTGGGGATCACGACGGGCTCGTTGCCCTCCATCACTGCCACGCAGGAGTTCGTAGTTCCTAAATCGATACCGATAATCTTTGCCATAATGCTATTTGTATTTAATTGTTTGTTTTTCGTTTTTCCCGCCGGCTCCTCGACCGGCGACGCCTATACGCAAACAAAGGTCGTACCAATCGGCAAATTCTGCCAAATTGTCAGCAGAATGGCAGGATCGGCGCTCCGAACGGCATTTTGACGGTCCGACATGCGGCATTTTGGCAGAACGGCACCGCAATGCCCACTGCCGCCCCCCCTGCCGCAACCTCCGTTCGGGCCTGTGCCCCTTTGCCACGCCCGTATGCCGCACCTGCCGGCACACCTCATGTCTCACACGTACCGTGCCGTATGTCGCACCCATGCCGTACCCGTGGCATAGCCGTGGCGTACCCGTGGCGCTCCTGCCGCCGCTGCCCCAGGGCCGCACCCGATGCCCCGCCACATACTCCCACACGCCTCTCCGCCAAAGCCCGAAAAAGGCTGAAAAGGTATGAAAAAGTCCGCAAAAAAAGAGCCTGCGTCACCGCAGGCTCCGTTCCGGTCGGGACCGGACTACCATATATA
Source organism: uncultured Alistipes sp. (assembly GCF_949296715.1). Classification (GTDB taxonomy): domain Bacteria; phylum Bacteroidota; class Bacteroidia; order Bacteroidales; family Rikenellaceae; genus Alistipes. Next base: position 2,153 of record NZ_CASFQD010000015.1, read on the forward strand.
TTACTTGTTCTGTTCGCCGAGGATGCGCATTGCAACGTCGAGAATCGTCGTATCGTCCAACGTGACCACGCCGCCGTCCGGTCCGGGTTCGAAATGAACGCCCACACACTCCTTCGCCTCATGCTTGCCCCCGAAATAGTTGCGGACAGCCTCGACGTCAATTCCCAATTCATCTGCAATGCGCTGCGAACTGCCGCTCGGCAGTCTGTCCTTGATACGGCGCAACTCGTTAAATGTGATAATCATATCCGTTGAGTTTTTGGTTGAAATTTCTGCATCACTAAATTAATACTTTTTTGCGGAACTGCAAAATTTCTGCCTGAAAAAGTGTCATAAAAACGTAACAGACCCGAAAAAAGACGGACCGCCCTCTTTTTCAGAGAAATGCGGTCCGCAAATCCGTCCGGTGCACCTCCGTCAGTCGTTCGGCTCGATGTAGAACTCGTAGAGCACCGGCGTATAGGGCGGCACTTCGGTCGTGATCGTCGTGGTCGTCGTCGTGGTCGACGAACCCGTATCGCCGTAGTAATAGTTGTTGTAGTAGTAGCTGTTGTAGTAGTTGTAGTAGTAGTTGTTGTAATAGCTGTTGTAATAGCTGTTGCCGTAATAGCTGTTGTAGTAGTTGTAGTAGTTCAGGTAGTCGTAGTAATAGCTTGACGACGAAGAGGATGACGACGATGTCGACGTGCCGCTCACGCCCGTCGCGCCGTAGGCGTAGGTCGACGTCGTGATGACGGCGGCCCACTGGCCGTAGCGCAGGTTCGGAATCGAATAGTACCAGGCTCCGGTCTTTTCGTTGTCGTTCGGCGAATAGTCTTCGGCCGACCCCTTGCTGGCGACATCGCCGTAGATGATCTCCTTCACCTCGTCGATGTTCGTGTTGACGACGAAGCCGTCGAGCAGCCGCTCGACATACCAGACTTTCGCCGTGCCGTCGAGCTTCACCGAGTCGGTCAGCGACTCGACCCCGCCGTAAGGCTCCTCCTCATCGGGATGGAACCGCTCGACGAGTGCCTGGCGGATCTTCTCCTGCGTGGCCTCGAAGGCGTTGTAGGGCTCGTAGGGCGCGCTGTACGGCGCCGGATAGGTAATGTGATCCGTAGCGGGATTGTAGCGCAGATTGACATAGACCTGCGGAATGGTGTCGTTGACGCTCACCCACCGCTCGGCGATATGGTAGGGATGGTTCTCGTCTTCGGGGTCTTCGGGCATCGGAACCGACTCGGCATCCTCCTCGTCGTTGCTGTAGATGCGCAGCCCGCCGTTCGCGGCCAGCTTGCAGAAGTCGTCGACCTGCGTACCCTCGGTCTCCAGCGGGTTTTTGACCGTGCCGCAAATCTCCATCGTGATGATGAAGGGCTTGCCCGAGCTCAACGTATAGTCGGACTGACCTTCGTAACCGCCCGTGCCCGAGACGCTGCCCACGACACGCGACGGCAGGTAGAGCGTGACCTTCGACCCGGGGCGGAGCTGCAATTCCGTATCGAGGCCGCGCGCGGCGGCATACGCCGGATCGAGCGTGAGCGTGTTGCGCATGGCCAGATGCGTACCCTCGAGCATGCTCGTGTTGTACTCGCCGCAATAGCGGTAATAGGGCACGTAGTGGGTGTATTTGGTGAACGACCCGGCCAGCTTGGCATCCGTCGCACGGCGCGTGAGGATGATGTTGCCCGCCAGGTCGCGGCCCGAGAAGTCGAACTTCACCCAGCAGATCGTATCGTTGATCGGCTTGGCGTCCATATCTCCGGCCTCGAGCACGTCGACGTAGTATCCGCCCTCCTCCTGAAGGTTGTTCACCAGTTCGGGATGGTACTTCTCCATCCAGGCCCCGAGGGCCATCGTCTCGAACTTGTCATACGATTCGGTCGCCTCCCTGGCGCAGGATGCCAGCAGCACGACGAGCGCCGAAAGGCTCATGATACGTGTGATGAACTTCATATCTTGGTTGTGTTCTCTTTAATTTTTGGTCCGCGGGTCACTCCACGCTCTCCACCGTAAAGGTGAAGCAGACGGGGCTCTCCTTCGGGATGAAACTGAAATAGGCGTCGCCGTAGGCCATGTTGTAGGTCATGTAGGCCTCCACACGGTCCCCCTCGCGACATCCGACCAACGCATAACGGAGGCCTTTTAGTATGTTGTCGCGCCGCAGATCGATCGCCAGCGGCGCGAAAGACCACTCCTGCACGTTGAGCCCCGCCGCCACGTAGGCCGACTGCAGCTCGGGATCGTTCGTGAACTCGGGGAGCCGCGTATCGGGAATCGTCGAATAGGTGAAGACGTACATGCGGAAGGTGATCGTCACGACCGACGAGCCCCTGACCTCGGGGCGGTTCACCCGCTCCGGATCGTAGACGTCGCGGATATAGCGGTAGACCGTATTCCCGTGCGTCGAGTAGTAGGGGTCCTCGGTTCCGGCCTCCACCTCGTTTTCGGGGACGAGCTGCGGCTGGTGCGAACCCTCCAGGAAGCTGACGATCTTGTCACGCTGCGTGGGCAGCACATCCTCCTCCTGGGAGCAGGCGCTGCACAGCGGTGCGACAAACGCACAGAGCAGGATGATGTTCCAGATTCCTTTCATCGGCATGCAATCGTGCAAATTTACAAAAACAAATCCGATATCACAGCATCAAACGCAAAAAAACGGCTTTAATTGTCCGAAACGCCCGCCGCAGGGCAAAAAAAAGAGGACAGCCTCGCTATCCTCTGGAACGCAGATGGTCCTTGTGGGGGTCCTTGAGCCGCTGCAGCCGCTTCTGTTTCACCAGATGCAGGCCGATTGTCAGGGCAACGGCCCCGACAAAAAAGCTGAGCAGGATGATGATGAATCCAAATGGTACGTCTCCCATAATCGTATTGCGGCGTCTGAATCAGTCAGGCCGCGAAGATAAGGCAAATATTCGACCAAACCAAACGCTGCCGGACGGTTTTCGCGGAATAAGGTCCTTTCACAACCTTTTCAAGGCCATTCGGACCATCTCCTCGACCGAGGCGCCGGGAGCCTCGCGCGCCACCGCCCGCAGCACCTTCTCGGCCGCCGTGCGGGCGAAGCCCAGCATCACCAGCGCCGCGAGGGCCTCGTCGAAGGCCGCATCGGAGGCGGTGGCCGGCATGCCCGTGATGTCGGTCTGCACGGCCAGCGTCGTGAGCTTGCCGCTCAACTCGACGATGATCTTCTGCGCGGTCTTCAGTCCCAGGCCCTTGACGTTCTTCAGCAGCACGGCATTGCCCGTGGAGATGATGCCCTGCAGTTCGTGCGGCGAGTAGGTCGAGAGGATCATGCGCGCCGTATTGCCGCCCACGCCCGAGACGCTCAACAGCAGGCGGAAGAGCTCGCGCTCGATCTTCGTGGCGAAGCCGTAGAGCAGCTGCGCATCCTCGCGCACGATATAATGTACGTAGAGTTTCGCCTCGGCGGCGTGCTCGACGGCCGAGAAGGTCTCGAGCGAAATGTTGAGATAATACCCCACCCCGCCGGCGTCGATGACGGCATAGGTCGGAGCCACTTCGGCAACACGGCCGGAAATATATTCGTACATCTCTGTCAATCAGTTAGAAACAAACATTTCGGAAACGCTGCCGCCCCGTCCCTGCGGGAAGTCCGCAGGCCGCGGTGCGGAGCCGCTCCGCACAGTCCGATAATTTTATATCGAACCAAGCAAAAATAAAGATTTTTTTTTACCTTTGTGCCTCAAAGGCAGAATATTTAACCAAACAACGCATATCCGACATGAAAAAGACGCTTTTTATGGCACTGGCCGCAGCCGTGGCGCTGACGGCCTGCGATTCGAAGCCGGCCGAGCAGCCCGTAGAGGTCATCGCCGAGGAGAAGGCGCAGGAAGCCATCACGAATGACATCGCCTACATCCAGGTCGAGGCCGTGCTGGCACAGAGCGACCTCTACCTGAACGAGGGTGCCGCCCTGCAGGAGAAGACGCAGAAGGCACAGAAGAGCTGGGCACAGAAGGAGAAGAACCTCCAGGCCGAGGCAGCCGCCCTGCAGGAAAAGTACCAGAAGGGCCTCATCACGACGATCGACGCACAGAACCAGCAGCAGAGCATCGAAAAGCGCGTCGCCGCCTACCAGAGCTCGGCACAGAAGGAGGCCCAGGCGCTCGACGAGGAGAACTTCGTCTTCACGAACCGTGCGCAGGACCTGCTGCACCGCGCCGTGCAGGCCATCAACGGCGAGACCGAAAAGAAGTACAAGCTCATCATCAACGCTTCGGCGCTGATCGACGCCGACACGACGCTCGACATCACGCCGATCGTCCTGCAGAAGGTCAACGAGCTCTACGCCGCCGACAAGAAGGCCAACAAGAAATAACCTTCCGGAGGGGGGGGCGAACTGCTGCGGGCCGATACCGCAGTCCGGGAGCCGCGAACGAAGAGCCCGGCACGAGAAAACGAACCCAGGCACGGAAACGGACCCAAGCACGGAAACAGCCCGGCGCAGAAACAGCCGGCACGAAAACACGCCGAAGCAGAAACGGCCCGACAACAGCCCGATACCGGCCCGGGGGCCGCGACAATCCGCCTCCCGAAAAACGACTGCAAGAAAATACCGGTTCCGCAATCCCGCGGAATCGGTATTTTTTTATACATTTGCAACAGCAAATTTTTGGCAAGACAATGGGTTTCGTACCGTTCACATTCATCGACTTCATCGACATCATCCTCGTGGCCGCGATCATGTACTGGATCTACCGCATGACCAAGGGCACGAACGCTCCCTATATCCTCTCGGGCATCATCGCCATCTACCTGCTCTGGGTCGTGGTGCGCACGCTCAACATGGAGCTGCTCTCGACCATCCTCGGACAACTGATCTCGGTGGGCGCCATCGCGCTGATCATCGTCTTCCAGCCCGAGCTGCGCCGCTTCCTCCAGATGATCGGCATGCGGCAAAAGCACTTCAACTTCATCTCGCGCATCTTCTCGACGGGCGACGACAAGGTCCAGACCAACGTCATGCCGATCGTCACGGCCTGCCGCGAAATGTCCGAGACGAAGACCGGGGCACTGATCGTCATCGGCCAGGAGAGCGACCTGCGGCTCATCGCCGAAGGGGGCATTGCCCTCGACGCCAAGATTTCCACGCCGCTGCTCGAAAACATCTTCTTCAAGAACGCCCCGCTGCACGACGGCGCCGTGCTGATTCAGGGCGACCGCATCGTGGCGGCCAAGTGTATCCTGCCCGTGACGCAGAGCGACGTGCCCAAGTCATACGGCACGCGCCACCGCGCAGCCATCGGCATGAGCGAGATTTCGGATGCCATCATCATCGTGGTATCGGAGGAGACCGGGCACATCGCCATTGCACAGGGCGGCGAGCTGCGCCGCAACATCGATCCCGTGCGGCTGCAGCAGACCCTGCAGCGTTATCTGACGCTCAACACCCGCAAACGTTCCAACAAGGAGGTTGCCGAATAATTCACCGGCCGAGGGGGCGGGCGGTTCGCGGCCCGGGGCCTCGGACGGTTCAGGTTCGCACAAAACACGGCCGAGAGCGGACCGAAACACAGTCAGGAGCGGCTCGAAACACACGATCAGGGGTGGCTCGAAACGCAGTCAGGAGCAGCACAAAACACGGTCAAGGGCGGAAGAGTTGATCTTCCGCCCCTGATCTTATTTCAGGTATCTTATACGTATCCGGCCGGCACTTCCCGGCCCGTGCGACAGCCGTTTCCGGGCAGGTTTTGCGGGGCAGGTGGCAGGCAACAGATGCATGGCGTCATTCGTTCGGCAGAAAGGGTCCCGGAGGTTTGGTTGGGCCGCAAGTGGTTTTTCCTGGCACGATTCGGGCCAAAAAAAGACCGCGAAAGATTCGCGGTCATACGGTATGGAGTTTCAGTTTGGAAACAGGATTCGGAAAAGCGGCGATTGGTTTTTAAGGCAACGGTTCGGGATTCGGTCATCCGACCGGACGTTTCGTTCTATCCTTCGTCCCGTCCGCCTTGTCCGTCTCTCCCTGCTCTCCCGACTCTCCCTGTCTCTCTCCCCCCCCGGGTTATTCGGCGGGCTGCTCCTGAACGGGTGCGGCAGCGTCGGCTGCGGGAATCTCGGCCTGCGGCATGGCAGCGGGCATCTCGGCCTCGAGCACACGCTCCTGAAGCGCCTCGGCATCCTTCGAGAGTTCCATATTGCTCGTTGCCACCAGGCCGCGATCCATGGCGAGCGTAGCCACCAGGCTCAATACGAAAATCGCAACCGCCATGGCCCACGTGAATTTCTCGAGCATGTTCGTGGTCTCACGCACACCCATTACCTGATTCGAAGCACCGAAGTTGGCGGCCATGCCGCTCTTGGGGTTCTGCACCAATACCGCCAGAATCACCAGCACACTCGCGATCAGTATCAGTGCAATGCAAATCGTGTATAACATAATATCGTTGAATTTTGATTATTGTTTTTCCATTTTGCCAATAAGCTCGGCAAAGTAAATACTTTTTTCGGGATTTAGCAAACTTAATTTGCGATAAATCGCTATGGCTTTGTCCCGAAGCCCCTGCGCGAGATAGATTTCGGCAAGTTCCTCGCTCACGACCTCGTCTTCGTCATCGAGCTGCGCCTCGGTCAGCACCTCGCCGGCAGGCTCCCCCTCGTCGGCCACGATGCGCAGGTCCTCCTCGCGCAGGAAGCGGTCGATCACGTCGTCGGACGACAGCGCCGCAAGGGCCTGCACGTCCACGGCGCCCTGCGTCAGGGAGCCCTCCGCACGCCACGGCGCCACAATCTCCAGCCGCGGGTCGGCATCTCCCGTCACTGCGGCACGCAGCGCACGCAGCGGCGCAAACCACGGCCAGCGGGCCACAAGCGCATCCAGCTCCGCCCTCACGGCCGCATCTCCGGCCGCCGCCTTTCCGGCAAGTTCTCCGAATCGCATCATCATCACGGAAAGGCTACCAGTTCGAGGCCGAAGCCTGGAAGATGTCGGTTACGAGCTGATCGACGATCTCGGGGATGAGCGTACCCTCGGCCTCGGTCAGCAGGATGTTGGTGTCGTAATCCTCGAATGCCGAAAAGGTCCTGCTCCACGACGCCTTCTCGTCGAGGGCGTTCGTGAAACGCACCTTCACGGTGATGGTCAGACGGTTGAGCACGGCCTGCTCGCTGCTCGACACGGAGGCCGTGGTCGAGGTGTAGTTGACGATCTCGCCCTCGAAGGCGAAGTCGCCGCCCTCGTCTACCTGCGTCAGGCGCGTGCGGCGCGAGAAGATGTCGACGAGCGCCTCGGTGAGCGTCGACGAGAGGATCGGCGAGACCATCGGGGCGTTGTTCGGGAAGTAGGCCACCGAGAAGGTCTTGGCATCGGGCGGAATCGACGCACCCGACAGCGAATATTTGATGGCGACGCCGCAGCCGGTCAGCACGGCGGCACAGAGGGCCACGACGGCCAGTTTCAGTTTCATACGTTTCATCATGTCTAACAATCCTCGATTCCGAGCTCCTTGATCTTGCGGTAGAGCGTGCGCTCGGACATGAACAGTTCGGCCGCGGCCTCGCGGCGGCGTCCGTTGTTGCGGCGCAGCGCGCGGATGATCTGCTCGCGCTGCATGTCGGCCTTGGTCTTCTCGCGCGGCGGCGCATCGGTCACCTCCTCGCTCTCGACATAGACCGGAGCGGTCTCGGCCGCCGCGGGGGCATACCCCACCGTACCCTGCGCATAGGCACCGTGCTGCACGGGCGCATAGGAGCCGGCGCCCTGCGTCGACGACGGCAGCAGGGCCCGGATGTCGGGCGCCGTCTCGGCACGCCGCCCCTCGGCCGTGCGCATCAGTTCGGAGAGCATGCGCTTCAGGTCGTTGATGTCGGCCCGCATGTCGAAGAGCACCTTGTAGAGGAGTTCGCGCTCGATCGACATGCCGTCGTCCACGGGCGGCGTCCCGGCCGCCATGGGCGTTCCGGCGTGCTGCTCGGGCAGGTATTTGGCCAGTATCTCGGGCGTGATGACGCGCGTCTGCTCGATGGCCGAGATCTGCTCGGCGACGTTCTTCAGCTGGCGGATGTTGCCCCGCCAGTAGTAGTTCATGAGCATCTGCCGCGCCGCATCGTCGAGCGTCACGGCCGGCATGCGGTACTGCGTGGCCACGTCAGCGGCGAAGCGGCGGAAGAGCAGCGGGATGTCCTCGGGACGCTCGCGCAGCGCCGGCACCGTGATGGGCACGGTGGCCAGCCGGTAGTAGAGGTCCTCGCGGAAGCGGCCCGCGACGATCGCCTCCTGGAGGTTGACGTTCGTGGCGGCGACGACGCGGACGTTGGTTTTCTGCACCTTCGAGGAACCTACGCGCATGAACTCGCCCGTCTGCAGCACGCGCAGCAGGCGCGCCTGCGTCGGATGGGGCAGCTCGGCCACCTCGTCCAGGAAGATCGTCCCGCCGTCGGCCTCCTCGAAGTAGCCCTTGCGGGCCTCGAGCGCCCCGGTGAAGGAGCCCTTCTCATGGCCGAAGAGTTCCGAGTCGATCGTCCCTTCGGGAATCGCCGCACAGTTCACGGCGATGTATTTGTTGTGCTTGCGGGCCGAATAGGCGTGGATCACCTGCGGGAAGAACTCCTTGCCCACGCCGCTCTCGCCCGTGACGAGCACCGTCAGGTCGGTCGGCGCCACGCGCAGGGCCACGTCGAGGGCCCGGTCGAGCAGTTCCGACGTGCCGATGATGCCGAAGCGCTGTTTGACACTCGTCAGGTCCGTCATGGCTTGTCAGTAGTTTGGTCCGTTTGCGATGCCTCCCCTTCGGCGGGCTGCTCCCCGGCCGGCACGCCGCCGGTGAGTTCGAGCAGGTACTGCTCCTCGGCACGCCGCTCCTGCGCCTCGCGGAAGTAGCCGAAGGCGATGGCCGCCACGGCGATGGCCGCAGCGATGATGGCGATCCAGAAGAAGCGGTCGGCGCGGCGGCGCGGCGGCTGGTCGACGTAGGTATAGGCGTCGGTCGTCTTGGGCGGCTTGCCGTAGCGCAGGCCCCGCAGCGACGGGTCGGGATTCATCTTTGCCGAGGGCGAGACCTTCGTTTCGGCGAAGGCTGCCTTCACGGCCTCGGCCACCTTGCCCGGCTGCAGCGGGCCGCGGCGCCGGGGGCTTCCGCCGTCCGCCGCCCCGGGAACCGTCCCGTCGGCCGAAGTTCCGGACGGCACCGCCGATGCCTCCTCCGCAACCTGCCCGGCGCCCTCCGCGCGGGCGGGTTCCGCCGTTTCCGTCTCCGCCTCCGCATCCGGCTGCGGGTCGTAGCGGAAGGCAATCGTTCCGTTGGGTCCGGGCGACAACTCGCCGAAGCCCCGCATGCGGTAGGTGTCGCCGTGCTCCACGGCGTGCCGCACCTCGAAGACGAAGCGGTCGATTTCGCCCGCCGCCTCCAGTTCGTTCATGCCCGCGTCGCAGAGCAGCTTCCGCAGCACGCCGTCGTCGCGCCGCAGCAGCTCCGAAAAGAGCACGCAGCGACCGGCATCCGTCTCCTTGACGATGAATGCGCCCAGCTGGGGCACGACAAGCCGTTTGTGAGCAGTCAGGTATCGAGATATGAGATCGGTCAGCACGATTGAAATCCTCCTTGAAAATCCGCACCAAAAATACCGTTTTTCGCGGTAAAAACCAAAATCTCGCGCGCATTATTCAAAATAATCCGGCAAAGTGTTGGTTATACGAAAAATATTCGCCTATTTTGCATTCCGAAAAATCCAAAAATCCGGATGAGCTACTTTGTCCGAAAAAAAGCGAAGTAGCGAAGCCGGATTGTTCAAACACCAAGCAAGCGAGCCATGAAAGACAAGTACATCGACCTGATCGAGCAGTCGTTCGATTTCCCGCAGGACGAGTTTTCGGTCGAGGACAATGAGCTGAATTTCCACGACATTCCGCTCATGGAGCTGATCAAACAGTACGGTACGCCGTTGAAGATCACCTATCTGCCGAAGATTTCGCAGCAGATAAACCGTGCCAAGCGCATGTTCAACGTGGCGATGGCCAAGGTCGATTACAAGGGGTCGTACAACTACTGCTACTGCACGAAGTCGAGCCATTTCTCGTTCGTGCTCGAGGAGGCCATGAAGAACGACATCCACCTGGAGACCTCGTCGGCCTACGACATCCACATCATCAACGCGCTCTACGACAGCGGCATCATCGACAAGGACCGCTACATCGTCTGCAACGGCTTCAAGCGTCCGCAGTATGTCGAGAACATCGCGCAGCTCGTCAACGAGGGCTTCACCAACACGATCCCCGTACTGGACAACAAGGAGGAGTTAGACCTCTTCGAGGACGCCTTCACCAAGAAGTGCAAGGTCGGCATCCGCATCGCCTGCGAGGAGGAGCCCAAGTTCGACTTCTACACCTCGCGCCTGGGCATCCGCTACAACGACATCGTCGACTTCTACAAGGCCAAGCTCAAGAACAGCAAGAAATTCTCGCTCAAGATGCTGCACTTCTTCATCAACACCGGCATCAAGGACACGGCCTACTACTGGAACGAGCTGTCGAAGTGCATGAACGTCTACTGCGAACTGAAGGCCATCTGCCCGGAGCTCGACAGCCTGAACATCGGCGGCGGCTTCCCGATCAAGAACTCGCTCAACTTCGAATACGACTACGAATACCTCACCGAGGAGATCGTCGCACAAATCAAGAACATCTGCCAGCGCAACGGCATCGAGGAGCCCAACATCTTCACCGAGTTCGGTTCGTTCACCGTGGGCGAAAGCGGCGCGGCGCTCTACTCGATCGTCAACCAGAAGCAGCAGAACGACCGCGAGAACTGGTACATGATCGACTCGTCGTTCATCACCACGCTGCCCGACACGTGGGGCATCAACCAGCGCTACATCATGCTGGCGATCAACAACTGGGACAAGGAGTACCAGCGTGTCTTCCTCGGCGGCCTGACGTGCGACAGCGAAGACTTCTACAACTCGGAGTGCCACACCAACGCGATCTTCCTGCCGAAGCTCGAGAAGGGCAACACGCAGTACATCGGCTTCTTCCACACGGGGGCCTACCAGGAGTCGCTGGGCGGCTTCGGCGGCATCCAGCACTGCCTGATCCCCGCGCCGAAGCACGTCATCATCGACCGCGACAAGTCCGACAACGAGTACTACACGCGCCTGTTCGCCAAGGAGCAGTCCTACCGTTCGATGCTCCGCATCCTCGGCTACTGACAAGAGAGGGGGGGGGCGAGGGCGAACCGGTGCGCTTCGGTGCATCGTCCTCGGTCCGGCCAATCGGCGCGATCCGGCCATCGCCTTCGGTCCGGCCGGTCTGCACGGCCCGACTGCCGCTCCGACCATATAATATAAAAAAAGACGTCCGGCATCTGCCGGGCGTTTTTTGTACCGCCATCCGAACAAATCCGAATCCGGGCCGCACGAAGCGGACCATTCTATTTTTTTTATACATTTGTCCGGACTAACCCATCACGACATGATGACACGCAAACTCCTGACCACCCTGCCGCTGCTGCTTGCGCTGCTCGGCAGCACCTCCGCATCGGCGCAAACGGCACCGGCCGCACCGGCCGCACAGCCGACGCAATCGGCACAGTCGATGCAACCGGCTCCGGCCGGGCAGGCACAACCGGCAGCCGACGGCAGTGAAGCCATCCGGGCCTGCTATGCAGAGTACCTGAACGACATGCTCCACGGCGGCGGCCGCCAGGGCGATACGCTGCTGCGGGAGATGCTGACGCCCGAATGCTACGAGTGGTTCTACCGCGAAGTGGAGGCCACGGACGCCAATCCGCTTCTCCGCGCGCAGGACACCACGGAGGATGCGCTCGCCACGCTGACGGTCGAGCCGCTCGGCGGCGACTGGTACATGGTCCGCTACCACTGGTGGCGCACCGACACCCGACAGATCGAGATTCCGCTGAAGGCGCAGTGGATCGACGGCCGCTGGCGGATCGTCCGCATCACGCCGATAGACGGCGGCACCAGCTACGGCGACTGACCGGACACCCGCGTCACGCCACACGACAAGGCGGATTTACGGGCGGAGAGTGCTCTTCCGCCCGTTTTTTTGCAGCCGGCGGAGCGCGGATAACCCGAATTTTCCTACCTTCGTACCCGGAAACGGAACAAATCGGTCGCAATGGAACCACAGAGGAGCAGGAAAGGTGCGTATGGAAGACGGATGGTCCGGGGCTTGCTGGCCCTGCTGGCCGTTACGGCATGGACGGTCGCCGCGGCGCAGGAGCCCGCAGACCGAACCGGACTGTCCGGCGATCCGTCGGGCGAAGAGATGACGACGCAGCGCGGCGCAGCGCAGAAGCCCGTCACGGGGGCGGAGCAACCCGCCCGGAAGAAACTGGCCGCCGGGGCGGAGCCGACCGCCGCAACGGAGCGCATCGCCGGGGAAGAACAACCCGCCGAAACAGAGCTGGCCGGCGAAACGGAGCCGACAGCCGGGAAAAAGGCCGACCGACCGATGCAGACCGCCGGAACGGAGCTGGCCGGCGAAACGGCGCCGACCGCCGGGGCAGAGCGGCCCGCCGGAGAGAAACTGGCCGCCGGGGCAGAGCCGACCGCCGGGACGGAGCAGTCGGGCGGCACGTCGGGCAAAAAGTTCATCCATCGGATCGGCATCGAATACCGTCCCGAATACATCTTCCCGTCGAATCCCTTTGTGGCCGGGCGCAACGCCTCCGGGCAGCCGATCGACTTCGCGCAGTCGGCGCACCTGCGCTATGCGCTGCAATACCGGCCCGAAACCGCCGCGGCACGCATCTACGGCGACGTCTACCAGGGCGTCGGCATCGCCCGCTACGACTTCGGCAGCCACCGCGAGGTGGGCGACCCCGTGGCCGTCTACCTCTTCCAGGGGGCGCGCATCGCCCGTCTGGCGCCGCGCCTCACGCTCAACTACGAGTGGAATTTCGGTCTCTCGTTCGGCTGGCATCCCTACCATCCCGACACGAACAGCTGGAACGGCATGACGGGATCGCGCCTGAACGCCTACCTCAACGTCGACTTCTACCTGCGCTGGGCGCTCTCGCAGCGCGTGGGGCTCGTCGTCGGGCCGACGCTCACCCACTTCTCGAACGGCAACACCAAATTCCCCAATGCGGGGCTCAATACCCTCGGGACGAAAATCGGGCTGACCTGCGACCTCGGGACACCGGCCGGCGCCGCCCCGCAGCCGCAGGCCGCGCGCCCGCCCTTCCCGCGGCACATGAGCTACGACCTCACGCTCTTCGGCTCGTGGCGCCGCAAGGGCGTCCGGCTCGACGGTCGGCTGATCCCCTCGCCCGAGGCCTACCCCGTCGCGGGCATCAGCTTCGCCGCGATGTACAACTTCGGCTACAGGTTCCGCGCGGGCCTCGCCGCCGACGGCGTCTACGACGGCAGCGCCAACGTCTACACCGAGGACTACATCGTCGGCTGGGGCGAGGAGGACCCCGGATACACCTTCCACAAGCCCGGCACCGACCGGCAGTTGAGCCTCGGCCTCTCGGCCCGCGCCGAGTTCGTCATGCCGCTCTTCACCGTCGGCATCGGCATCGGCGCCAATGTCCTGCACAAGGGCGGCGACCTCGCGGCCGTCTACCAGCTCGTGACGCTCAAGATCGCCGCAACGCGCAGCACCTACCTCCACATCGGCTACAGCCTGCAGAACTTCCGCGACCCCAACTTCCTGATGCTCGGCGTCGGATACCGCTTCAACAACCGCTGCCCGCGTCTGCGGTAGGCCGGCGGCGACGTCGCGCCCGATTTATTTGGCGGCTCCGATCCGTTGCATTATCTTTGCCGAAAAATTCCGCACCATGCAGATCGTCAAAGCCGAATTCAAGTGCTCGTCGGAGCGGATCACGCAGGTCCCGAAGGACGACCTGCGCGACATCGCCTTCATCGGGCGCAGCAACGTGGGCAAATCGTCGCTCATCAACATGCTCACCGGCCGCAAGGGGCTCGCCAAGGTCTCGGCGACACCCGGCAAGACGCGCCTGATCAACCACTTCCGCATCGACGACCGCTGGTACCTGGTCGACCTGCCGGGCTACGGCTACGCCCGCACCTCGAAGACGCAGCGGGGCGAGTTCTCGAAACTCATCACCGACTACGTCCTGCGCTGCGAGAAGTTGCACTTCCTCTTCGTGTTGGTCGACATCCGCCTCGAGCCCCAGGCCATCGACATGAGTTTCATCCGCCTGCTCGGCGAGCACGGCGTGCCCTTCGGCCTGATCTTCACCAAGGCCGACAAGCTCTCGCGCGCACAGGCGCAGCGCAGCGTCGACCGCTACCGCACAGCCCTGTCCGAAGAGTGGGAGGAGCTGCCGCCGATGCTGGTCAGCTCGTCGTCCGACGCCACGGGACGCGACGCCATCCTCGGCTTCATCGACGAATGTCTGAAAGTTTGATTCTTTGTTGAAAATTCACGCCCCGCAAAGGGCGTTTTTTCATCCTATTGTCCTATCTTTGCAATACCTTAAAAAATCCGCTGTTATGGCAATCCACAAAATCAAAATTTTCACCGGCCGCGGTTCCGAGTACCTGGCCGAGAAGATCGCCGCGAGCTTCGGCACCACGCTCGGACAATCGGAGGTGCTCAAGTTCAGCGACGGCGAATTCCAGCCCTGCTACAACGAGTCGATCCGCGGCTGCACGGTCTTCATCATCCAGTCGACCTTCCCGCCCTCGGACAACCTCATGGAGCTGCTGATGATGATCGACGCCGCACGCCGCGCCTCGGCCTACAAGGTCGTGGCCGTGATCCCCTACTTCGGGTGGGCACGGCAGGACCGCAAGGACCGCCCCCGCGTGCCGATCGGCGCCAAGCTCGTCGCCAACCTGCTCATGGCCGCCGGTGTGGACCGCATCATGACGATGGACCTGCATGCGGACCAGATTCAGGGATTTTTCGACATTCCCGTCGACGCGCTCTACGCCAGCGGCATCTTCATCCCCTACATCCAGAGCCTGCGGATCGAGGACCTCTCGATTGCCGCGCCCGACATGGGCGGTGCCAAGCGCGCCAACACCTACGCCAAGCTGCTCGGCACGCCGATCATCATCTCGCACAAGGAGCGCGCCAAGGCCAACGTCGTGGGCAAGATGACCGCCATCGGTGAGGTCGAGGGCCGCAACGTGCTGATTGTCGACGACATGATTGACACGGCCGGCACAATCTGCATGGCTGCCGACATGCTCATGTCGCGCGGTGCGAAGAGCGTGCGTGCGGCGATCACCCACCCCGTGCTCTCGGGCCCGGCCTACGAGCGCATCAACGACAGCGCCCTGCAGGAGGTGATCGTTACCGACACCATTCCGCTCAACCCCAACAAGGACCTGCACAAGTTCACGGTGCTCTCTGTCGCCGACATCTTCGCCGACGTCATCGAGCGCGTGCACAACTACAAGGAAATCTCCTCGATCTTCTTCAAATAACCCCGAGGGGCCGCCGAGGGGGGGGGCCGGAGGAAGGGACCATCAAAAAGGGGGCGCCGGAGAACGGAGCGCCGGAGGAAGGGACCGTCAAAAAGGGGGCGCCGGAGAACGGAGCGCCGGAGGAAGGGACCATCAAAAAGGGGTCGCCGGAGAACGGAGCGCCGGAGGAAGGGACTGTCAAAAAGGGGTCGCCGGAGAACGGAGCGCCGGAGGAAGGGACTGTCAAAAAGGGGTCGCCGGAGAACGGAGCGCCGGAGGAAGGGACCGTCAAAAGGAGGAGCCGGATAGTCGGAGCCGCCTGAAAATAAGGGTGCCGAAAAGAGGTAACCACCGGAAGGGTCTCAAAACAAGCCGCCGGAAAATGCAGCGCAAAACAGGCGCGGAACACGGGATGTATTCCGCGCCTGTTTTACTGTCAGAGCCCATGCCGGGCTGCGCCCTCCTACTCCCGCGGCTCCTTCTTCTCGCCCTTGCGCTGCCGCACATACTCCGTGGGCAGGCAGCCGACATGCTTCTTGAAGCTCGTGGCGAAATACGACGGCGAGTTGAATCCCACCATGGCCGAAATCTCCGCAATCGAGTGCTTGCGCTCCAGCAGCAGTTTGCAGGCGTAGTTGAAGCGTATCTTGCGGATGAACTTCGTGGCCGATTCGCCCGTGACGGACTTCATCTTCAGGTGGAGGTTCGAACGGCTCATGCACAACGCCTTGCTGAAGTCGTTGGACGAGAACTCCTCGTTGTCCATGTTCTCCTCGACGATCCGGATCGCCTTCTTGAGGAACTCGCCGTCCATGGCGTTCGAGGTGATCTGGTCGGGGTCGATTTCCGTATCGTCCGAATACTTGTGCCGCATGCGGTAACGGGTCTTCAGCAGGTTGTTCACCTTGGCCGAAAGCAGCGAGATCGACAGCGGCATCGAGAGGTAGACGTCGGCTCCGGCCTCCGTCGCGGCGATCTGCTCCTCGACGCTCCCCTCCGTCGAAAGAATCACCACGGGGATATGGCACGTGCGGATGTTCTGCTTCACAGCCTGGCAGAGCTTCAGCCCGTCGAGTCCCGGCAGCAGCTTGTCGGCGATGATGATGTCGGGTTCGAGCTGCTTGAGCAGCTCCAGCACCTCGTTTCCGTCGCCGACGATCCGCACGTTGTAGCGCGGCTTGAAGTGGTCGGCGACATAGCCGCTGACGTCCGGGTTGTGCTCGGCGACGAGGATCAGCCCCTGCTTGCGGTCGTCAGTCTCCTCTTCCGAGACGAACTCGGCGGGTGCCGGATCGGACCACTCCTCGGGAAGGAACTTCTCGCTGTCGCGGATGATCGAACCCCGCACGTCGTGCTCGCCGGCCCGCTTCTCCTCGGGATAGACCGACAGGTCGTCGGGCAGCGTGATCCTGAATTCGGTGTAGTTTCCCGGTTCGCTGCGGAGCGAGATGGTGCCCTGATGCAGCTCGACGATGCGGCGCACGATCGACAGGCCGATGCCGCTGCCCGAATGGGAGTCATGAATCTGGTAGAATCGCTCGAAGACGCGCTGCTGCTCCGCGGGCGGGATGCCGATGCCGCTGTCGCGGACCGTCAGGCTGAAGTTCCCCTCCCCGCGCTGCAGCGCCACGCGGATGATTCCGCCGTCGGGCGTGAACTTGAAGGCGTTGGAGAGCAGGTTCGTGAGCATCATCTCGAGGAACATGCGGTCCACGGGCAGCTGTTCTCCCTTCAGGTCGGAGCTGAGGATGTAGTCCATGTCGCGGCTCTGCGCCACCTCCTCGAACATCGAGAAGACCTCGGCGACGATGCCGTCCACGTCCTGCACGGCGACCTTCATCTTGAACATGCCCAGCTCGGCCTTGCGGTAGTCGAGCAACTGGTTGACGATATGCAGCAGCTTGAGGCTGTTGCGGTAGATGTAGTTCAGGCGCGAGGAGACATACTTGTCGTTCGTTCCCCGTTCGCGGATCTCCTGCAGGGGCGACATGATGAGCGTGAGCGGCGTGCGGAGTTCGTGCGCGAGGTTGATGTAGAAGCGTATCTTCTCCTGGCTCAACTCGCCGATGGATTTCTTTTCCATGCGCTCCAGCCGCAGCTGCAGCTGCATCTTCATCCGGCCCATCACGGCATAGATGCCTCCGGCCACGGCTCCCAGCGCCAGCAGCACCCAGAGAATGCGCGCGGCGAGGGTCTGCCACCACATGGGCAGCACGCGGATTTCGACCTCCGCGGTCCGGTCGCTCCAATGGCCGTCGTTGTTCGCAGCGCGGACCTTGAAGAGGTAGTTTCCGGGCTTGAGATTCGAATAGGAGGCTTCGAGATTCGACGTTTCGTACCAGCGGGTGTTGAACCCCTCGAGTTTGTAGGAGAAGGTATTGCGGCCTCCGGCCAGGGGGTTGACCGCCACGAAGCGCACCGAGAAGATGTTGCGGCACGACGGGAAGGCCGCAACGGTGACGCGCCCGAGCGAGTCGCGCTCGAAGCGCACGCGGCGGTCGGAGGCCGCATCGGCGACCTCGACGCCGACAATCTGGGCTTCGGGCGCAAAGGGGTTGTCCACCAGATCGTGGGGACGGAAGTGCGTGATGCCGCCGATGCCGCCGAACCAGAAGACGCCGTCGCGGCTGCGGCAATAGGAGTAGAGGTTGAACTGGTTGTTGGCGATGCCGTCGCGCCGCGTGTAGTTGCGGAAGGTCTCCTGCCGCGGATCGAAGCACGAGAGACCGCCGTTCGTGGAGAGCCACAGCCGGGCGAGGTCGTCCTCGAGAATGCCGTAAACGACGTCGTTCGGGAGACCGTCGGCAACGGTATAGCGCGTGAAGGTGTTGTCGGTGCAGTTATAGCGGAAGAGCCCCTGCTGCGACCCGATCCAGATGTTGTGCTGCGAATCTTCCGTAACGCACATGACGGCCAGATCGCGGCGGGGGGGGGTCGCGCACGCCTCGACAGGCAGCGGGTCGAACGACCTCACCTCGCGCGTCTGAGGCACATAGAGGAGCAGTCCGGCATTGGACCCAATCCACACGCGGCGCTTCGAATCGCGGAAAAGCGTATTGATCTGCAGCGACGCCAGTCGCGGCTCGTAATCGGCGCAGAGGTGCCGCCTGAAGGTTCCCGACGTCTTGTCGAAGGCAATCAGGCCGTTGAGCGTGCCGACCCACAGCGTGCCGTCTCCGCCGTCGAGCAGTGCATAGCAACTGTTGTTGATCGGGATATTGGAGTTGATGCGATAGTGGCGCGTGCGGTGCGAAGCCGTCTCCATGCGGGTCAGGCCGCCGGCATGGGTGCCGATCCAGAGGACGCCGTCGCCGTCGGGCAGGATGCACTTGACGTTGTTCGAGAGCAGCGCGCGGTTTTCAAGGTTGAATTCCGTGAAGCGCTCCGTCTCCCGGTCGTAGAGATTCACGCCGTCGTCGTTCGTGCCGATCCACATCTTTCCGGACGAGGGGTCCTCGACAATGCAGCTCACCGTATTGTCGCCCAGCGAATTGCGGGCCGGATCGTAGCACAGGACCCCGAAACGCCGGGCCAGCGGATGGTAATAGCTCACCCCGCCGTAGTAGGTGCCGAGCCAGACGCCGTGCTGCCCGTCGATGAAGATCGAACGGATCGAATTGTGGCTCAGCGACCCCGGTTCGGAGGAGTGGACGTAGCGGGTGAAGCATCCCGTCTTGGGGTCGCGGATCGAAAGTCCGTCGAAGGTCCCGACCCAGAGCCGCCCTTCGGTGTCGGTCTGCAGCACGCGGATATAGTCCGAAACCAGCCCCGGCGTATTCGCCGCCGTATAGTGAGCCGTGACATGCAGCGCACCGTCGAGACGGTAGAGCCCGTTTCCGTAGGTGGCGATCCAGAAACCCTTGCCGTCGGGCTCTATGCAGGCGATGTCGTAGCGGGCCATCTGCGGCAGCACGCGCACGGCATTGCCGTAGATCGAGGAATAGGAGTAGACACCGTTCGACGTGCCGATCAGAAAGCCGTCGCGGGAGGGGCAGACCGTATGGACGTTGATCCCCGTAAGGTAGGTTTTGATCTCCAGACGCCGGGCCGTGCGGTCGAAGGTCACCACGCCGAGGTCGGTGGCCAGCAGCAGGTCGCCGCTGCCGGGAATCAGGGCGATGTCCGAGACCTGCATGTTGCGGCCCACGATCCGGAAATTCTCGAAACGCTCCGTGGCGGCATCATAGAGCGAGAGGCCCGAGGAGGTGCCGACCCAGAGGCGGCCGCCGTCGGCCAGCAGGGCGCTGACGGTATTGTCGGCCAGCGAGCAGGAATCGGTCTCGTCGTAGCGGTAGACCGTGAACGAATAGCCGTCGTAGCGGTTCAGTCCGTCCTGCGTACCCATCCATATCCGTCCCAGCGGGTCCTGCGCAATGGCCAGTACGGTGCTCTGCGAGAGGCCCTGATCGACCGACAGGGTGGAAAATTCGATCCGGGGCGTCGCAGCAAGGCCCCGGGCCGGGGCGAGGAGGGCAAGCGAACCGGCCAGGATGGACAGGAGGTATTTTATGCGCGGCATAGAGAAGGTTCGTCAGGTTAGAATGGCACAAAATCGTGCTCTTGGTGGTATAAATATAGTATTTTTTTCTGGAATAATTGTTCCTTTCGGCAATACACCTCCTCAAAAAAGTCCGCGGTGCAGACAAAAAAGGCGGTCCGGACCGCCTGTGCGATCCGGACCGCTTGCTGTCGACCGACTGTCGGAACAGCCGGAACATCAACGCACCGAGACGGGAATCTCGTCCACGAGTTCACGCTCCGGAGCGCCGGGCTGCCGGATGAGCGTACTGCCGCCGACCGTCGAAGCGCCGGTGTTGTAGAGTACGGCATTGCCGTGCGCGTCCGTCACCGTGAGACGTGCGGGCTGCGAGGCGTCGAGCTGCGCCTCGATGACCCAGCCGCCCACCTCGATGCGTTCCGCCCCGTCGCAGGTACAGGGCAGCGGCTCCCGCCCCTCGGGCGTGATGCGGAAGAGGGCCAGGAAACGCTGCGACGGGCTCTTCCGCACCGTCGTGAACTCCGCATGCCAGTGGTTCGAGTAGACGAGCGGTTTGCCGTCGGCCCCGGCCCGCTGCTTCCAGTTGACCGCCGGCGAGAAGAATTGATCCGTGAGGTTCAGCTCCAGCTCCCCCGTCGTGAAGAGGTCCATGCGTCCGGTCGCGGCCCCGTTCCCGGCCTCGACGGCCTGCTCCGAAAGGCGCGTCATCGGGTGGTGGCTGTGCAGCAGCCAGGTCCACGACACCGCCTCCCGGGCCTCCAGTTCGTCGTAGATGACGATGATGTCGGGCTTCAGGAATAGGAAGTGGCGGCGGAAGCGCGTGACACCCGGGTCCCCGAAGCCGTTTTCGGGCGTGTAGTCCACACCGGACTTCTGCATGCGGTCGATCCAGAACGGTGTGCGCATCTTGTCGTAGGCATGCGTAGCGTCGCCCAGCGTGTAGGTCAGCGCCGGGGTGTCGGCGAAACGCGGCAGCCAGCCGTAGCCGTTCTCGCCGATGCACTGGGCCAGTCCGTCGACGAGCAGCGTGTTGTGGCCGCGCGTGCGGTAGTGCATGAGCGTATGCTTGTCGTTGAAGTTCGAGTAGTAGCCCGTACCGCCGAAGAGCTGGCGGCCCCCGTAGCTGATCGTAAAGCCGTTGTGGGCGGCATGGGCATGCCCCGTGGCACCGAACGGCACACCGATGAAGGTCGCCATCAGGTCATTCGCCGCATCGGCCGGGTCGGTGTGCATGAGCGAGAAGCCCGCATCGGGATAGAAGCGCGAGGTCATGGGCTGCGGCGCCACGGGCTGCACGTCGTCGATCCTGCAGTCGGTCAGCATGCGGTAGATCCGGAAGGTCCGCGCGCGGCGGAGCGTCGCGGGATCGTCGCCGATCAGCCGGTCGGCATACCAGCGGGCCTCGCCGCTGCCCGTCTCGCGGGCCAGCGCATCGGCAAAGCCCATGTACTGGGCGGGCGGCGTGCGGAGTTTCTCGTAATCGTCGCCGTAGCCCGTGGCGTAGGAGTCCTTCGGGAAGGAGTAGACCAGGAATCCCGGCAGGTTGCGGTACCACGGGATGTCGAAGAAGTCGACACCCGTCAGGCGCGACAGCACGAAGGGCACGTAGATGAACGTGACGAGGTTGGCCTCGAAATAGCTGCATCCGTCGTGCCAGCCGCCGTCCTCGCCGCCGAGAATCGGGAAACGCGAGCACCACACCTCGTAGCAGTAGCGCAGCCACTTGCCCGCCTCGGGGAGGTCGCCCGTCGTGGCGATGGCCGTGAAGAAGAAGTTGCGGAAGGTGTGCTGCCAGACGTGGTTGTCCATCGAGTGGCACTCGAAATCCTTGACATAGTGGCGGTAGAAGTGTTCGCCGCGCACGCGGATCGCCGCCAGCACGGCGGCCCGCTCGTCGGGCGTCATGAAGTCGCAGGCCGTATCGTAGGCCATGGCCAGGCCGTACATGATGGCCGAGCGGTTGAAATCCTCCGACGTGGCGTCGCTGTCGACGGGCAGCGCCGCGGCATGCAGCGCATGGCGCACGGCCTCACGGGCGAAAGGCTCCTCGCCCGTGAGCAGGTAGGCCAGCGAGAAGTCGACGGCGGGCTGCGTGACCACCTCCCCGAACTTGTGGTACATGAAGTTGATCATCGACTGCTTCTGGAAGGGCGACATGCCCGTCGTATCGCGCGGCCGCGTCGGGGCCACGGGCACGAGGTCCATGCCGATCCGCACACGCTGCGCCTCGACAAATTCCCGGGCCTCGGCGTTGTCGCGGGCCTGCCGGCGGAACTCCCCGACGCGGTCACGCTGTACGTAGAGGCGGAAATGGGGCATGGCGGCGACCCGGGCCTCCAGTTCGGCGGCCGTCGGCGTGGCGAAGCGGCGGGCCGAGGCGTCGACCGTAAAGTCGCTGACCTCCGACCAGCGCTCCCCGCCGTCGGGCAGCGTCACGGACCACTGCCAGAACCAGCGTCCGGCGTCCAGCGGCTCGTGCACGGCCCAGGCGGCCCACTCGAAGGGGCCTTCGGTGCGGGTCGTGGCATCGGTGAAGGTGCTGTCCTGCGACAGCCGCACACGGTAGAGCGCCCCGGGGGCATCCTCCGACCCGGGCCACAGCAGCGGCGCGGGGTTCTGACGCACGGCAACCCCTCCGGCCGGCTTTGCCCAGGCACGGTAACGCGGGTGCAGCGCCTGTTTGTCGAGGTGTCGCTCCGCCGGGAGCTGCGCCGCGGCATCCGTGGCGGCAAACAGAAGCGCGATCAGCAGGATTCGTTTCATTGTCGGTTCTTTTTGAAGAGTTCGGAGAGCTTGTAACGTTTGTTTTCGATGAGCGGGCGGGCCCAGAAGGCGATCGAGACGATGTATCCGATCGTCAGGCAGACGAACAGCAGCGCCGCGCGCAGCCCGACCAGGTCGCCCAGCCACTCCACGATCAGCGGGCCCAGCGCCCCGCCGGCGATTCCCGTGCAGAGGATTCCGGCGAACGACCCGTGGTAGCGGGCCACGGAGTTCAGCCCGAGCGACATGACGATCGAGAACATCACCGAGATCGAGAAGCCCACGGCCGGGAAAGCCGCAACGGCGACCTCCGCACTGCCGAACAGCGCCGCAAGCAGCGACACGAGGGCCAGGGCGCCCGAGACCTTCAGCACGTCGCGCGCATCCCAGAGTTTCAGGGCGAAGAGCCCGATCAGGCACCCGACGGACATGTAGCCCCAGAAACGCCCGACGACCGGCGCCCCGACCGTCTGCGGGTCGAGACCGTGGTAGCGGCGCAGGAACTCCGATATCCAGTTGGCGACGCCCTGTTCCGAGGCCGTATAGCAGAGCATGCCCAGGAAGAAGAGGTAGACGCAGCGGTTCTTCAGCAGCACCTTGTAGGAGTGCAGGCCGCCGCTGCGCTCGCTCTCCTGCAGCTCGAGGCGCGGGAAGCGGACCGCGAGCACCACGGCGATCACCGCGACGAGAATCACGGCGAAGAGCCAGTAGAGCGAAACCCACGGCAGCGACTCCGGCGTGAGCGACTGCAGCCAGCCGGTAAAGCCCGTGAGGCGCTCCCCCGAGGTGAGGCGCCCGACCAGCCCGGCATAGACGAAGGGGCTGACGAACGACGCCGCGCCGAAGACGAGCTGCCCCATCACCGAGAAGAAGGCGAAGTTCTCCTCACCGCCCGCCACGCGGGTCAGCGGGTTGATCGTCGTCTGCAACATGGCCATGCCCAGCCCGATCGTGAACGACGAGGCGAGCAGCACGGGGAAGGTCGGGAAGAGCGCGAAGAGCAGCGATCCGGCGAGCGGCAGGGCGAAGCCCGCCGTCAGCACGACCTTCTGGCTGAAGCGCTCGATGAGCAGGCCCGCCGGGATCGACATGATGCCGTAGGCCAGGAAGAACGACATGGGGATGAATCCCGCCAGCGCGAGGTGCTGCAGGCGGAAGTTGTCGATGATGTCGGGGATCAGCGGCCCGATGATGTTCGTGATGAACGAGATCACGAACCAGAAGACCATGATGAGCGCCACGAGGGCATGGTTGCGTCTCATGCTCCGAGCGTCTCTTTGAGGATCAGACCTGCGGCGCCAAGGCTTCCGGCGCGGTTGCCCAGTTCGGCCGGGACGATCTGCGTATCCCCGCCGCACACGGACATCATCTGCCGCGCGACGTATTCGCGGAGATGCTCGAAATAGAACGCCCCCGCCTCGGAGATGCCGCCTCCGACGACCACCTTCTGCGGTGCGAAGAGGTTGATCATCGAGGCGATGCCGTGCGAGAGGTACATCCAGTGCTCCTCCATCGCCTGCACGGCGGCAGGAAGCCCCTCGCGGTAGCGGGCGACGATCTCGCGGCCGTCGGCCCCGTCGCATCCGGACAGTTCGCGGTAGCGGCGCACGAGAGCCGAGGTCGAGGCGTAGTGTTCGAGGCACCCCACCCCGCCGCAGGCGCACCGTTCGCCGTCGCACTTGACGGTGATGTGGCCCATCTCCATGCCGCGGCCGCGGTAGCCGCGCCACAGCCGGCCGTCGATCATCAGGCCGCAGCCGATGCCCGTTCCCACGGTGACGAAGAGCGCATCCGTAGCCCCGCGGCCCGCGCCGAAGAGCGACTCGCCCAGCGCCATCATGTTGGCGTCGTTGCCCGCCAGGACCCGCAGCCCCGTGGCCTGCTCCAACCGGTCGGCCAGGGGAACCATCTCCCAGCCGACGATGTTCTCCGCACCGCCGAGCACCGTGCGGCCGTCGTCCGTAACCACGCCCGGGGTGCCGATGCCGACCCCTTCCAGCACAAGCGTCTCCTGCGCCGCATAGTCACGGCAGGCGGCGATCCCGCGGAGCAGTTGCTCCAGCACGGCTTCGGCGCCCTCGCCGGCCCGGGTCGGCAGCTCTCCCGCAAACGGCATACCGCCGCGGGAGTCGACCACGGCGTACTTCACCGAAGTACCGCCGAGGTCTATTCCGATCGCATGGCGTATCATGGTCAGGCCCTCTCCACCCAGATGGGCGACGACCAGCCCCACTGTCCGTCGCGCTGGCGTACACGCACGTAGTAATAGTCCGTATCGCGCTCGGCCCGCTCGTCGACCATGTAGTGGCCCACGGCGAAGCCCGATTCGGTCGCGGCACGCTCGAACTGCACGGCCTCCGACAGCCAGCCCCGCAGGAAGTGGGCGCGCGCCCCTTCGAGCAGTTCGTCGAGCGTATGCTCGTAGCGGTGGCCGTTGAACTCGGCGACGATGCGGCCCGTGCGGGGCATCTCGACGTCGAGGATCACGCCCTGCATGGCCGGGGTCAGCACGTTGGGGTTCTTCGAGGAGTACATGTCGAGCACCACGCGCTGCGCGTCACGCTCCAGCACACGGTTCACCCGCGTGTGGAACTCCGTCTCGCCGGGCTGCGGCGAGGTGAAGGCCGCACCGCGGAAGCAGGTCTGCATATCCTCGATACGCCCCTCCGAGAGGCGCACCTCGCCCTGCCAGTGCACGTACTCCTCCTCGCGGTTCCAGCCGAAGTTGATCTTCACCTTCGCGCGGATCACCTCGTCGTCGGGAGCCGTCGTGCGGTGCGGGGCATTCAGGCGGGCGATGCACTCGCCGTTCTTGATCAGGTCGACGTAGTCGAGGTGGTTCTGCCCCTCGACGTTGACATAGATCTCGCGGCGGCCCGCACGGATGACGTCGCCACCGACGGCGTCGTTGATGCGGAAGTCAATCTTGATCTTGTCGCCCGTGACGCCGCAGACGTGGCGCCGGCCCATGTTGTCCCAGATGGCGTCGCGGTCGAGCGCCGGGGCGTAGACGCCGATGCGGCCGTCGCCGTAACTGCCCGGATAGCCCGCATGCTGGTCCGTCGAGCACATCAGGCCGAACTTGTGGCCCTGCTCCAGTCCGTAGAGGATCGAGCCCTCCCAGACGCGCGGACCCATGTCGTGCAGGTAGTTGTAGTCGCCCGTGTCGCTCTCGGCCAGGCCGTGGCGCGAGAACATCTCGACGAAGGGGGTCTGCGCATCCTCGCGGAACGCCGCCCAGTTGTAGCCGCGGAAGCCCGTCTGGTAGCCCATGTGGTGGGGCGTCACGTAGCACTTGTAGTCGCGGAGCTTCTCCTTGAGGTCGGGCACCGACGTGCACTCCACCAGCGGCACGTCGAAATCGTGGAACAGCGCCACGTGGTCGCCGTGCTCCATGCTGTGGCACTCGTAGGAGACGAACGTGAGGAACTTGTCCGGGCGGTTCGCCGCCTCGACGGCCCGGCGGTACTTCTCGTAGCCGCCGCGCCGCAGCCGCTTGAAGGCCTCGGTGTGATAGCCGATGACCCAGCCCAGCCGCGGGTCGTTCTCGCCCGGGATGTCGGGCCACAGGGCATGGGGCGTCACCGAGGCGAAGTCGAGCTGCTGCTCGGCCGCCGCGAGGGCGTCCGACAGGTCGCCGTGGCCGTAGGTCACGTTGCAGTGGTTGTGCACGTCGCCCCAGAAGACCTTGAGGTCCTTGAGCGAGGGCATCTTTTTCTTCACGCCGTCGGGCAGCGAGTCACTGTCACCGAGTTTGGCGCATCCGGGGAAGGAGCTTACGGCGGCCAGACCCAGCAGCGTCCAGCCCGAAGCCTTCAGAAAATCTCTTCTATCCATAACAGGTTATGCAGTTAATGTCGGTTTGTTCAGGGTTCGGGGCGCGGTCACAGCTGATCCGCGCCGCGGAAAAATTCGTACTCCCGCTCGCAGGGGTCCGTGTCGCCGCACTCCTGCTGAAGCTGTTCGAGCTGGGCGTGCAGTCCGGCGCGGATCTCGGCATAGGCCGGATCGTCGTAGACGCTGTGCATCTCGTGTGGGTCCTTCTTCAAGTCGTAGAGCTCCCACTCGTCGACGTCGTTGTAGAAGTGGATGAGCTTGTAGTCGCGCGTGCGGATGCCGTAGTGGCGCTTCACAGAGTGCCACGACGGGTATTCATAGTAGTGGTAGTAGACCCCCGTGCGCCACGCTTCGGGCGTCCTGCCGCCCGAGGTCAGTACCTCGCGCAGCGAGCGTCCCTGCATGTCGGCCGGCACCTCGATCGAGGCCATGTCGACGAACGTCGGGGCCAGGTCGATGTTCATGACCAGCGCGTCGCTCCGCGTACCGGCCTGCACGGCCTTCGGGTAGCGCACGAGCAGCGGCGTGCGGTGGCACTCCTCATACATGAAACGCTTGTCGAACCAGCCATGCTCACCGAGGAAGAAGCCCTGGTCGGAGGTGTAGACGATGATCGTGTTGTCGAGTTCGCCGATCTGCTCGAGGTAATCCAGCAGGCGACCGACATTCTCGTCGACGCCCTTGATGACGGCGCAGTAGTCCTTCATGTACTGCTGGTACTTCCAGCGGGTGATCTCCTCCTGCGAGCCCTTGCGGACCTGCTCCCACTCGGCGATGCGCGGCGCGTAGGCCTCGTTCCAGCGCGCCTTCTCCGCGTCGGTCATGCGGTTGTAGGCCGCCTGGTACTGCATGACGCTGCTGCGCCAGTCGTTCGCACGCGACACGTCGTCCTTGTTGGCGTCGCCCGACCGCTCCAGCTCGTAGTCCTGCGCCAGCTGCTCGGGCGTCATCAGCTTCAGGTCCCACTCGGGCCACATGTCGCGGCCGATCTCCATCGCCTGCTCGCGCGCGGCGCTCCCGCGTCCCGCGTAATCGTCCAGCAGGTTGTCCGGCTCGGGGAAGACCTTGTCGTCGAAGATGCCCAGATGGCGCTGCGCCGGCATCCAGTTGCGGTGCGGCGCCTTGTGGTAGTAAAGCATGGCGAAGGGGCGCGACGGATCGCGGTGCTCCAGGAAGTCGATGGCCTTGTCGGTGATGATGTCGGTCACGTAGCCCGGCTCGACAACCTCCTGACCGTTCTCGATGAAGAGCGGCGCATAGTATTCGCCCTGTCCCACGAGGATGCTCCAGAAGTCGAAGCCCTGGGGTGCGGAATTGAGGTGCCACTTGCCGATCATGGCCGTCTGGTAACCGGCCTCGTGCAGCAGTTTGGGGAAGGTCTGCTGGTTGCCGTCAAACGTGCGCGAGTTGTCCGTAAAGCCGTTCACGTGGCTGTACTTGCCCGTGAGGATGCAGGCGCGCGACGGGCCCGAAATGGCATTCGAGACGTAGCAGTTCTCGAAGAGCATGCCTTCGCGCGCCAGGCGGTCGAGATTCGGGGTTTCGACGAGCAGGCTGCCGTAGCAGCTCATCGCCTGGGCGGTGTGGTCGTCGGTCATCATCACGAGGATGTTGGGACGCTTGGGTTCAGCCTGCGAACAGCCCGCAAAGGCCGCCAGCGTCAGCGGCACGGCGGCGTAACGCGCGCCCTGTGCCATAAGGTCGAGGTGTTTCATATCGGATCGGTTTGGATTTCTGTTCTGAAACCGGCATGCCGCGGCATCACCGGTCTGCAACGAAGGGCCGCAGGTTGCGCACGAGCTTCGGGTTGCCGATGCGTTCGCCCCACTCGTACATCTTCCGGCGCAATTCGCCGAGCGTCTCCGCATGGCGGCGGTCGACGGCCAGGTTGACCATCTCACCGGGATCGGCCTCCAAATCGTAGAGCGCCTCGCGGTTGCGGCCCCACTGGTAGAGGACATACTTGTAGCGCGACGAGACGATGCTCCAGCCCGGGATGCCGACGCCCGAGAGCAGGGTCTCGACGAAAACCTCGTCGTGGAGCCGCCGCGTGCGGCCCTCGACCACGGGACGGAGGCTCCGGCCCCGGTAACGCGCCGTATCGAGCGCGACGCCCGCATAGTCGCAGAGCGTGGCGTAGAGGTCCAGTCCGATGTTCGAGAGGGCCTCGTCGTTGCATACGCCCGTCTCGCCGCGCCCCTTCGGGGCCTTTGCGATCAGCGGGACGTTGATACACTCCTCGAACAGGGCCCACTTCTGGTTCCAGCCGTGCGCCGCGACGCCGTCGCCGTGGTCCGAGCAGAAGAGGATCACGGCATCGTCGTAAATCCCGCGGGCCTTGAGCACCCCGACGAGGCGTCCGACCTCGCGGTCTACGCGCTCGACGAGCCGGTAGTAGGCATACAGGTAGCGGCGCCAGTCGTCCTGCGTGCAGGTGTAGGTGTCGTGGTAGCGGGGCGAGGCGGCCTGCTCGAGCCGCAGCGCCTCGGGTTCGTAGGTCGAAGGCATGAAGTTGGCCGGCAGGTTGGGACACTCCTCCGTCGCGAAGTCGGGCAGCTGGCCGTAGTGGAGCGACTCGAAGCGTCCGTATTCGCAAATCTCGTGGGGATTGAGCAGCGACGCCACCAGGAAGAGCGGCTTTGCGCCGTCGTACTCCGCGAGGGCCCTGTCGCAGGCGTCGGCCAGGGTCGGGTCGTGCATCGGGCTGATGCGGCGGAATCCCGTGCCCGAGTCGGGCAGGTTGACCTCCGGGACATGCCACTTGCCGGCATAGAGGCATTCGTATCCCGCCGCCGAGATGCGGTGTCCGATGCCGAGGGCCATATCCTCGGCGTGCGGCCGCACGGCGTTGTCGGTGGCGCCGACCTCGAAGGGCATGCGGCCCGTGACAATCGACGCCCGGCAGGGGCCGCTCAACGGATAGGGGCAGTAGGCACGGGTGAACCGCACGCCGTCGGCGGCCAGTGCGTCCATCGCAGGGGTCTCGACCCAGGGATTGCCGGCACACGACATGGCTCCGGCGGTCTGCTGGTCGGTCATGATGACAATGAGGTGGGGGCGCTGCCCGGCACGGGGTTTCTGCACCGGAGCGGCTCCGGCATCGGCGGCCGCGAAGGCCATCGTCACGAGCGACGAGGCGAAGGCCGTCTGCCCGATGCGGTTCTTCAGGTTGGTCATAGGTCTATGATGTGTTGTTCAGGTCGGTTTCAAGGCAAAACAAAGTTACGCATAAAGTGCCGTGCGCGGCGCGCGGATTGTCCCTAAAAACGCCAAACGTGTGCAAAAGCCTTTCGTTTTTGTAGAATCCGATCCCAATTTTGTCCCAAAAGGGCCCCGGAAGGCCCTCCGCAGGGCCCGATTCTACAAATTCGGCATCGCGTTGCACAAAACTGAAATCCCCTTGCAGAATATTGTACAAAGATTCGCCTTTTGTGATAAGCGGTGCGGCGCCTTTGTCCTATCTTTGTCTACGGATAAAACACCCGATCGGATGAAACTCTCGAAACTGCTGACCGCACTTCTGTTCGCCGCCCTGCCCCTGCTGTCGCGGGCGCAGGCCGACACCACGCTTTTCGCCCTGCTCGACCTCTCGCGTCCCGGACTGGAACGCGTGGCGGCGCTCCACGCCGCGGGCGACGACGCGCAGGCCGCCGAGGCCCTGCTCGACTACTACCGCCACCGCACGGAGGTCGTCTGCCCCGACGTCGACACCGCCGCCATCGTCATCACGCCCGGCGAGCAGCGCTGGGCCGACGAGGCGCTCGAACACCGCTTTTTCGTCCACACGGGCTACCAGCCCTCCTACTTTTACGGCGACGATATCGACTGGCAGTACTGGCCCGTCCGGGACAACGAGCTGCGCTGGCAGCTCCACCGCATGAAGTGGTGGGTGCCCATGGGCAAGGCCTACCGCCTCTCGCACGACGAGCGCTACGCCGCCGAATGGTGCGCCGAGTACCTCGACTGGATGCGCAAGAACCCCCTGACCGAGTACGACGAGCGCAAGGCCTGCAACTGGACCGAGGCCGAAAACGTCTACTTCGCCTGGCGCCCGCTGGAGGTGAGCGACCGGCTGGAGTTCCAGATTCACCAGTTCATCTACTTCCTCCCCTCGGAACACTTCACAGCCGACTTCCTGCTGCACTTCCTCGAGAACTACCACCGCCACGCCGAACACATCACGCGCCACTTCTCGGCCTCGGGCAACCACCTGCTCTTCCAGGCCCAGCGGCTGATCTTCGCCGGGGTCTTCTTCCCGGAGTTCCGCGACGCGGCGCGCTGGCGCGCCACGGGGGTCGAAATCCTCAACCGCGAAATCGGCAAACAGGTCTATGACGACGGCATGCAGTACGAGCTCGACCCGCACTACCACCTCGAATCGATCAACATCTTCTTCAAGGCGCTGCGGATGATGGACGCCAACGGCTACCGCGGCGACTTCCCCGCGGAGTACCTCGCCACGGTCGAGCGCATGATCACCGTGCACATGAACTACTCCTTCCCCGACTATACGGTACCGATGTTCAGCGACGCGAAGCTGCACGACCGCACGTCGGTGCTCCCCTCCTACCGCGAATGGACCGAGGTCTTCCCCGCGAACGCCGCGATCCGCCGCCTGGCGACCGAGGGCCGCGAGGGCGCCGCGCCCGACTACCGTTCGCGGGCCTTCCGCACGTCGGGATTCTACGTCCTGCGCAACGGCTGGGAGGAGGATGCCACGGTGATGGTCCTCAAGGCGGGGCCGCAGGCCTTCTGGCACTGCCAGCCCGACAACGGCACCTTCGAACTGTGGTGCCGCGGCCGCAACTTCTTCCCCGATTCGGGGAGCTTCGTCTACGCGGGCGACAAGGAGGTGACGGCCCAGCGCAACTGGTTCCGCCGCACGGCCGTGCACAACACGCTGACGCTCGACGACCGCAACCTCGACAGCACGGCAAGCCGCTGCCTGCGGTGGAGCACCGCGGGCGATACGGACCTTGCGGTCGTGGAGAACCCCTCCTACGAGGGGCTCACGCACCGGCGCGCGGTCTTCTTCGTCGACCGGACGTTCTACGTCATCGTCGACGAGGCGTGGGGCGACGCCGCGGGCGACGTGGCGCTGCACTACCACCTCGTGGAGTGCGATCCGGCGGAGGATGCGGCGTCCTGCAGCGTGGCGACGCGCTTCGACGACGGCAACAACCTCCTGCTGCGCGTCTTCGGCGCCGAACGCATGGAGCGCACCGAGGGGTGGGTCTCGCGCACCTACCGCCAGCGCACCGAGCGCCCCGCCTATGCCTTCCGCACACAGAAAAGAAGCGGCGAGGCAGTCCGCTTCATCACCGTGCTGCTGCCCGCCGGGAATGCCGCGGCCCACGCGGTCGAGGCGTCGTTCCGGGGCCGCTTCTCGGAGCGCGGCTGCACCCTGCGCGTGAAGGTCGACGGCAGGAAATACGACCTGAAATACGAACTCTGAACGATACCTTAAACGATACCTGAAATGAAACGAATTCTGATGACACTCTGCGCCCTGTTCGCCCTGGCGGCGACGGGCGCGGCCAAGGAGAAGCCGGCGGCCGACGCCGACGGCAAGGCGCTCTACGAACTGCTCGACCTGGAGCGTCCGGGGCTGGAAGCCGTGAAGAAGGCGGTCGGCAAGGGCAACTACGCCGCGGCCGACAAGGAGCTGCTCAAGTACTTCCAGAAGCGGCAGGGCGTGCAGCTCTCGGGCCTCGACCTCGAGAAGGTCACCGTCAAGAAGGACGAGCGCAAGATGGCCGACGAGGCCCTCGAGCACAAGTTCTACGCCCACAAGGGCTACCAGCCCTCCTACTTCTACGGCGACGACATCGACTGGCGCTACTGGCCCGTCAAGGACAACGAGCTGCGCTGGCAGCTCCACCGCCACTACTGGTTCATCCCGCTGGCCAAGATGTACTACACGACGGGCGACAACCGCTACATCGACGCCTGGATCGACCAGTACACCGACTGGGTGAAGAAGAACCCGCTCGACGGCGTCGAACGCCTCAAGGCGGCCGGTGCACCGCAGGAGCAGATCGACGCCGAACGCGAGAACATCCGCTTTGCCTGGCGCCCGATGGAGGCCGGGCGGCGTGCGCAGGACCTGCTGACCGAATTTGCGCTGACGATCCGCTCGCCGCGCTTCACGCCCGAGTTTCTGAACCTCTTTCTGCGGATGTACCACCTGCATGCGGACTACGTCGTCAACCACTACTCCGAAAAGGGCAACCACCTGCTCTTCGAGGCCCAGCGCATGATCTTCGCCGGGACCTACTTCCCGGAGTTCCGCGACGCCGCCGAGTGGCGCCACAGCGGCATCGAGGTCCTCAACCGCGAGATCGGCGTGCAGGTATATCCCGACGGCATGCAGTTCGAACTCGACTTCGGCTACCACATCGCCGCCATCGACATCTTCCTCAAGGCACTCGACCAGGCCCGCCTGAACGGCATGGGCGACGAGTTTCCCGCCTCCTACGTGCAGACGGTCGAGAAGATGACCGTGGCGACGTGCAACCTGCTCTTCCCCGACTACACGAACCCGATGTTCGGCGACACGAAGGCCCACGACCGCAAGAGCCTGCTGCAACAGCTGCGCCGCTGGAGCCGCGTCTTCCCCGACAATGCCCTGCTCAAGTGGTTCGCCTCGGAGGGCCGCAAGGGCGCGCTGCCCGACTACCTGTCGTATGCCCTGCCCGATGCGGGCTTCTACACGCTGCGCACCGGCTGGGACACCGGCGCCACGGTCGCCATCGTCAAGGCGGGTCCCCCGGCCTTCTGGCACAACCAGCCCGACAACGGCACCTTCGAATACTGGCACTGCGGCCGCAACTTCTTCCCCGACTCGGGCAGCTACGTCTACGGCGGCGACGCCGAAGTGCTGGCCCAGCGCGACTGGTTCCGCCAGACGCGCGTGCACAACACGCTCACGCTCG
Source organism: uncultured Alistipes sp. (assembly GCF_949296715.1). Taxonomy (GTDB): domain Bacteria; phylum Bacteroidota; class Bacteroidia; order Bacteroidales; family Rikenellaceae; genus Alistipes. The sequence goes on from NZ_CASFQD010000015.1 coordinate 35,531, forward strand.
ACAACCGCAACCTCGAGACCACCGACTCGCAGCTGCTGTTATGGGAGCCCTCCGACGAGGTGACGACGCTCGTCACGGAGAACGCCTCCTACGAGGGGCTCACGCACCGGCGCTCGATGTTCCTGCTCCGGGACGGCATCCTCGTGATCGCCGACCAGGTGCGCGGCACGGCCGAAGGCATGGCGGGCGTACACTTCAACCTCTGCCCCGGAGAGGTCGAATTCGGCAAGGACGGAACGCTGCGCACGCTCTTCAGCGACGGCAACAACATCCGCATCAAGAGCCGCTGCACCGCTCCGGCACAGCTGACGCGCGAGGAGGGATGGGTCTCCTACGCCTACCGCAAGAAGACCGAACGCCCGGCCTACGCGGTCGAGGCGCACAAGCCGGCCGGCGGCGAACTGCTCTTCGTGACGGTCATCACGCCCGACGACGAGGCCCACAAGGGGTCGATCGCCATCGTTCCGGGCGACACGACGACGGGCGACAGCCTGAAGTTCTCGATCCGCGTGGGTGCCGGCACCCACGAACTCGGCTACGAGCTGAAAAAATAGCCGCATGCGATGAAACGATTGTTCTTGTGCACCGCGCTGCTGTCGGCCATGCTGCCGGCAACGGCGCAGCAGCCCCGCGCGGCATCCGGCAACACGGGATCGGAGCCCCTCACCGCAAGGGTCAACATCCAGACCGACAGCGCGCGCCTCGACCAGGTAATCGACGGCGAATGGGTCGCCGTGGGCATCCGCAAGGAGGGGGCCGTCTGCCGCGACCATACACGCCTCTACAACGGCCTCCCCTCCTACCGCTTCACGCTCGGCCGCGAGGACAACACCTTGAGCGGCTACGCCCCCGGCGAGACGAAGGGGCGGGCCGAACTCTCCTACTGCTATGCCACGGCCCGGGACCTCGCCGGCATGACCGACGCCGAATATGACGCGGCGCAACGCATGAAGACCGTCTACCACCACGGCAAAGGCATCTGCGAACAGGGGTCGAAATGGCGCTACACGTTCGCCGTCTTCATCCCCTCGACACTCGACAGCAAGGTCTCGACGATCTTCGCCCAGTGGCACGGCATGCCCGACCGCACGCTTGCGACGGCTCCCGACGGCACGGTGCGCCGCCTTCCGGTCGCGGAGTTCCTCGCAATGGAGGATACGGTCGTCATCAGGAAGGACATGGTCTACCACCGGGTCGAGGCGACGGACAAGCGCGGGAAACGCATCTGGAAGGCCGGTGAGCCCACCGGCTGGAAGATCGAGCAGGGCGGCTATCCGCCGCTGGCCTTCGGTTTCTCGGGCGGCTGGTTCTACATCAAGGCCAACTCCGACCGCCGCTGGTTCACCGACAAGAGCGACCGCTGCAACGCCAATGCGGCCGAAGCGAAGGTCATGCAGCCCGTAACATCGGAGTACAAGGCCTCGACGATCGCCTACAAACTGCCCTTCGGGGAGTTTCCGAAGGATTGCTGGGTCACGTTCGAAGTCGAGATCGACTGGACGCGCTACGGCGGCGAGGCCGAGACCGTCGAAAGCCCGGGCCGCCTCGACGTGAAGATGGCCTGGAACCGCGGACGCCGCATCGAGCGGCACATCGTCGACAACGAGCGCATCCTCATCGGGCGCAACGACGACGCGGGCTACTACTTCAAGTTCGGCATCTACCGCGTGGGCGGCAGCACGGAGCCCGTAAGCTACAACCTCGCGGCCTTCAGCCAGCAGGAGCGCTGATTGCTCCGGCCATCCGGGCCGCCCGGACCACCCGGCCGACCGGCCGCGATATCCGACAAAAAGGCCGGGACCATCCCTTGCAGGGGCGGTCCCGGTCTCGTTTCATAACCCGGCAAAACGGGCCCTTCACTCCTCTTCTCCTCTTTTCCTCCTCTACCTTTCACGCTCCTTCCTTCCCGCGAACTTCTGCCCGAGAGACAGCCATTCCGGTCCTCTCCACCTCCGTCTTCTCCACCTCCGTTCTCTCTGCCGCCGTCCACCCCTGCCACCGTCTTCTCCGCCAGCGTTCTCTCCGCCGCCGTCTTCTCTACCACCGTCTTCTTCGCCGCCTGCCGCACCGCCTGCCAGTTCCCCAAAGAAGGCACAAAGGCAAAAAAGCGTCGGCCCCGACAAGGGAGCCGACGCTTTGCTGTCCTGGAGAGAGAGGCTACTCGCCCCAACCGGAATTCTGATGGCACTTGGGCATCACGTCGAGATCACGCTGCGGAATGGGCATCAGTTCGTGACGTCCCTTGATGATGTAACGTGCCACGGCATAGTTGGCATTCGAATACCAGTCCACAAGCTCCTGTGCCGTCGCAATGACGGTGTCGTAGTAGATGCCCCAGCGGATCAGGTCCTGCTTGCGGTGACCCTCGAAGCAAAGCTCGTAGGCACGCTCCTTGCGAATCGCCTCGCGCAACGCCTCGCGCGACAGTCCGTAGGAGAGGTCGTGCTGCATGTCGCCGAACCCGCGGCGGCGCACCGCATTCACGGCATCGACGGCATCGACGATCGAACCGCCCGACTCGTTGAGCGCCTCGGCGAAGAGCAGCAGCACGTCCGAATAGCGGAGCACGTACCAGTTGATGTTCGACTTGTCGTTGTTGATCATGTAGTTGGCCGAGTTCACGTATTTCTCGGTATCCCACTTGCCCGGGGTGAAGAGCTGGCGCTGCTTGTTGAGATTCTCCTCCGTCGGGTTGGTGACCGTCGAGATGTAGGTCACGGGATCACTGCCCTTCGAGCTGTCGTACTTGTAGTCGGCAATCGAGATCGCCATGCGGGGGTCGTTGTGCTGCTCCCACTCGCGGGTAAAGGTGTAGACCACCTTCCAGTTGCCGGCGTTGCGGCCGCGCTCGCCCTCGACGGCATCGGCGATGACACCGTTCCACTTGCCGATACGGCCGGCGGTGTTGTCGCTGTCGAGACCCGTTGCCGAGTAGAACGACACCTCGATCAGGCTCTCGCCCGCATCCCAGATGCCGTTGCAGGTGTTCGTCCAGACGGTCTCGTAATTCGGGATCAGGCGGTGCTTGCCCGACTCGACGACGCGGCGTGCCGCCGTGGCCGCCTCGGTCCACTTGCTCGTGTCATAGAGCGGATAGCCCGCCCACGTGCAGTAGACCTTCGCAAGCAGACCCAGCGCCGCACCCTTTGAGAAGCGGTAGGCGTTCGACGAACGTTTCGTGTCGTCGACGGCCCACGGAAGCACCTCGGCGGCATACTTGAGGTCCTCCTCGATGAAGGCATAGACGTCGCGCGGATCGGCCTGCTCGAACTCCGAAGCCACGCGGCGCGAATCGTCCGTCGACTTCATCAGCACGACATTGCCGTACCAGCGCACCAGCTCGAAGTAGAAGAGCGCACGCAGCGCACGCGCCTCGCCCAGGTAGATGGTCGCCAGTTCGCGGTTGGAGCTGTTCCAGCCGTCGATACGCTCCGAAATGGTCTCGATGAAGTGGTTGGCGTGGTAGATCGACGTATAGAGCTGGCGCCACGTATTGGCGATCTGCGTCGTCGAGGCGTTGTGCGAGTTCGTCGGAATCTCACGGAACGACGACGTCGAGTTGCCTTCGCACTGCGCGATGTCCGAAGAGATCGTGAAGAGCAGCGACAGGTGGTACGAGTACATGTATTCATTGGCCATGTCCTTGTAGATGCCCATGAGCACGGTCTCGGCCTCGGTGGCATCGTTGACATAGTTGTCCTTGCCCACTTCGGTGAAATTCTGCTCGTCGAGCAGGTCGGAGCACGCACCGAGAACGAGGCACAGGACCGGAAGAAGATATATTAAGGTCTTTTTCATGATTGTTAGCGGTTTAGAAGGTCAGATCGACACCAAACGTATAGACTTTGCTCTTCGGATAGGCACCCCAGTCGAGCGACGGCGTCATCGGGTTCGAGGCACGCATGCTCACCTCGGGATCGTAGCCCGAATAGCCCGTCACGACAAAGAGGTTCTGGGCCGTGAAGTAGATGCGCAGCTTCGAGACGTAGAACTTGCGCGTCCACTGCTGCGGGAAGGTGTATCCCAGCGTCATGTTCTTCAGTCGCAGGAACGAACCATCCTCGATGAAGCGCGAATAGAGCTCGTTCTTGACATAGCCGTCCCATGCCGGCACCTTGTTCGAGGCGTTGGTCGGCGTCCAGCGGTCGGCGATCTCGGCCATCATGTTCGAACGCTGGTCCTGCGTCTGCGATGCATACATGCGCGTGGCGTTGTAGACGTCGTTGCCGTAGTTGAACTGGAACATGAAGCTGAAATCGACACCCTTGTAGGACAACGTATTGGTGATACCGCCGTACCATTTCGGCGTACCGTTGCCGATGACGGTGCGGTCCTTGGTCGTGATGACGCCGTCGCCGTCGACATCCTTGTACTTGACCATACCCGGCTCAACGGCAACACCGGCATGGTCCGAGATATCGGCCACACCCTCCTTCAGCACATACTCGCCCGTGGCGGCGTTGACGTTGAAATCCGAGGTCTGGTAAACGCCGTCGAAGACGTAGCCGTAGATCAGACCCAGCGACTGCCCGATGCGGGCCGTGTAGTCGTAACCCGAATACTCGCTGTTCCAGCTGGCCGAGGTCTGCATCTCCTTCGCGTTGTCGGCCAGTTCACGCAGTTCGTTGCGGATGAACGAGATGTTCAGGTCCGTCGTCCAGCGGAAGCCGCTGCGCGAGGCGATGTTCGTCGTGTTGATCGCCAGCTCGATACCCTTGTTGCGGATCTTGCCGACGTTCTGCCACTGCGACGCGAAGCCCGTCACGTAGGGCAGGTTCGCCGCCATGAGCAGGTCCTTCGTGTCCTTGAGGAAGAAGTCGGCCGTGACGTTCAGGCGGTTGTTGAACAGACCCAGGTCCACACCGACGTTCGTACTCTGCGAAGCCTCCCACTTGATGTCCTCGTTGGCCAGCTGCTTGGGCGACAGCACCGTGATGACGTTGTTGCCGTAGCCGTACTTGCCCTGCGAATAGAGCTCCATCGAGAGGTAGTTGGTGATGCGGTCGTTACCCACCATACCCCATCCGGCACGCAGCTTGAGGTTGGAGATGACCTCCTGCTGTTTCATGAACTTCTCCTCCGAAACGCGCCATGCGGCCGAGAACGAGGGGAAGTAACCCCACTTGTTGTTCTTCGAGAAGACTGTCGAACCGTCCGCACGGATCGTCGCCGTGAAGAGGTAGCGGTCCTTGTAGTTGTAGTTACCGCGGGCGAAGAACGAGACGAGCATCTTCTCCGAGCGGTCCGAATCGGCCGTGCTCGGCGTGGCGCCCAGTCCGAGGTTGTAGTTGCCCAGGTTGTCGAACGGGAAGTCGGTGGCTCCGGCCAGCACGTATTCCGAGCCCTGGTAGGCGGTCTCCTGTCCGAGCATCACGTCAAAGGCGTGGCCATTCTTGCGCGAGTACTTGTAGGTCAGGTAGTTGTAGTTCGTCCAGCGGACATTGCGCGTCACCTGCGTCGAGCCGTAGGGGGTCTGGCCGTTGCGGTAGGCCTCCTTCGATCCGGTCATGTAGAACTTGTAGTAGCGCGTATTGGTCGTATTGTACGTACCGGCCGTCTTGAAGGTCCAGCCCTTGCCGAGTTTGAAGTTCAGGGCCACGTTGCCCGACCACATCTCGGCCTTGCGCGTGTCGACCACCGACTCGGCCTGCGTGATGGGGTTCACCTGCGAGAGCGACTCCGAGGACTCGAGCTCCAGGGGGTCGATCGCCGAATGGAGCAGCTCCTCGTCGGTCATGCGCAGACCGCCCGTGGGACGGTAACGCAGAATCTGGCCCAGGATGTTGAAACGTCCGTTGTCACCCGACGTACCCATACCGCGCTTGTCGGTATTGGCGTAGTTGACCGTGGCGTCCACGGTGAGCCACTTCGACACCTGGTGCGTAATGCGCATCTTGCCGGTGATCTTGTTGAAGCCGCTGTTGCGGAAGATACCGTTCTCGAGGTAGTCCGAGAAGGAGAATGCGTAGGTCGTCTTGTCCGAACCGCCCGAGATCGAGATGTTGTGATCCTGCGACCACGTCGGGCGGAACGTCTCGCTCTGCCAGTCGACGCCGCCGACGCCGATGTAGTCGTCGAGCGACTGGTAGCGGTAGGGATTGCCGTCCTCGTCGTTGCCCGCACGGTAGTAGGTCGTCGAGAACTTGTCGGGCCACGCCTCGGTCTGCAACTTGACGAACTCATAGGGCGAGAGCAGGTCGAGCGTCTTGGAAATCTCGCGGTAGCTGGCCGAACCGTTGTACGAAACGACCGGACGGCCCTTCTTGCCGGACTTCGTGGTCACCATCACGACGCCGTTGGCGGCGCGCGATCCGTAGATGGCCGACGAGGAGGCGTCCTTCAGCACCTCGATCGACTGAATGTCGGAATTGGCGATGTAGTCGATGTTGTCGACCTGGAAACCGTCGACGATGTAGAGCGGCGAGGTGTCACCGTTGACCGAGCCCACACCGCGCACCTTGATGTCGAAACCGGCACCCGGAGTACCGTCCGTCGCGGTAATCTGCACACCGGCGATCTGGCCGCCGAGGGCCTCCATCACCGAACCCGACTTGAAGCCCTCGACATCCTTGGCCGACACCGAGGAGACGGAACCCGTCAGGTCGCTGCGCCGCTGCGCACCGTAACCCACGACGACGATCTCGTCCATGACGTTCGCCTCGGGCTCGAGCTTGATGTCGATGGCCGTCTGCGTCGAGACCTTCACCTCCTGGGGCTTGTAGCCCAGGTAGGAGAAGACGAGCACCGCACCCTTCTGCACCGAAAGCGTGTACTTTCCGTTGATGTCGGTCGAGACACCCTGTGTCGTACCCTTGACCACGACGTTGGCTCCGATGGCGGGCTGGTCGTTCTCGTCGACGACCTTACCCGTTATCCTGTTCTGGGCCGATGCCGTGAAGGCCACGACCAGGGCGAGAAGGGCGAATACCCCTCTCAAGCCCAAGGCCCGGTTCATCATATATTTCATAAGTCTCATGTTCAGTTAGGTTTAAAATTTCTCATCGAACCAGATCCAGAGCGGGAAGACCTGCGTTCCGCCGTTGACACCGCCCTGGTTGCCGTCGGTCACATAGGTCATCTGACCCAGGAAGGCGCCGTTGGCCGCCACGTTGTTCGCGTCGATCCACTTGTTGGCGTTGACTACGACCGACTTGGTGGTCGGGTCGACGTAAAGCAGGGCCGAACCCAGACGCGACGAGTTGGAGTAGTACGATACGGGGTCTTTCGATCCGGTGTTGACAGTTGCGGAACCGACGCTCGTGTAGTACGCGGTCCACATCTGGTTCATGAAGCTGCCGGCAACACTCGGCTGTCCGTCAACGTGCGAGTCGGGACCGTTGAAGTTGTAGTAGTTGAACGTGCGGCGGTAGTCCATCAGGAACATCGCAGGCTCGACACCCGTCACAACGGGAGCCACCGACGTGCCGCCGCGGCGCGGGTTCACCTGGAAGACGAACGGCGTGTAGTGGATCGTCACACCGCTGACCGTCTGTGCGAACGAGAAGAAGACGGGCACCGTCACCGACGTTTCGCCGACCTTGCCCTTGCCGGCCGTGGCCGTCACGAGAATCAGACCGCCGTTCTTGGCATTGAAGCCCGCGGGCGAGAGTTCGCCGGTCGAGCTGTCGATCGTCGAGTTCTTGCACTGGTGCTTGATCTTGATCGACCACGTGAGCTCCGTACCGGGCTTGGCGTCGGTCGTCGGCATGAGCCTGAGCGACGTCAGTTCGTCGGCCGTGGCGCAGCGGTACTGGCTTGCATAGTTCTCCGCGGGCGACAGACCGAGGTTGTTGCCGTAGTGGATTGTCGTGAAATAGTAGGGATTCTCCTTGACCGTGAGCGAAAGCGTCGTCTCGGCCTCGCCCTTCGTGTTCGCCGCCTTGACCGGCACCTCGAACGTGCCAATCGGAATCGAGTGGCCCTTCGCGGCGGAGATGTCGCCCGTCACGGCGTCAATCGAGAGCTGCCCTTGCAGTTCGGCGGGCAGGTCGCCCAGCGAGAAGGTCACCTCGTCACCGACGAATCCGGCCTTCTTCGACGCCTTGAATTCGCCGCCCTGGATCGCCTCGACGGGATCGTAGGCGAACGTCGACGCCTCGATCGGCGCGATGTAGGCGATGACGGTCAGCTTGTAGGCCGCATCGAAGTCGGTCGAGCCGTAGCTGTTGCTCACCGTCAGATTGACCGTATAGACGTCGTCGATGGGCAGTTCGTTGCCGGCCTCCACCGAGATCACGCCCGTCGCCGGGTCGATCCGTATCTTGTCCGTCTCGGGCTCGACGCTCTTGACGGCCCAGGCCACCTCTTCGGGCGAGCCCTTCAGCGTCGGCGCCGTGCTCTGGAATGCCATGTTGTACTCCATGCGGCCCGCAGCCGAGGGATAGCGCACCTCGAGCGGTTCGCTCGTGATGCGAGCCGTCAGCAGGTCCGAATAGGTCATCGAACCGGCATAGGTCTCGATCTTGATCCCGAGGGGATAGTTGCCCGGCATGACCTCGCCGTCGAAGGTGCGGTTATAGGTAATGACGCCCTCCTTCGAGATGGTGAAGTATTCGCAGCCTTCGGTCTGCACGAGCGAGTAGTTGACGATCGAGACCGACTCACCGACGGGTTTGACCGTCACCGAAGCCTCCGTCGAGGCCAGTTCGGCATAGGGGATTTCGAGCGTCGCGGAGCTCACCTCGATCGCCTCGGGCGTCGACGGTGCCATCTGCACGACGAAGATATCCTTGAAACGGTAATTCCGGCCGCCGGCCACGCACGTCAGCGTCAGCTTGTAGACGCCGGGGGTGAGGTTGTCCGTATCGGAGATGGTGACCACGCCGCTCTCGGCATTGATCGAGAAGCAGCCGGTCTCCACGGCCGTGTCATCGAGCGTGACGCCCGCCACGGCGAAAGCCGAGGGCGCGGGACCCTTGTAGGTGGGCGTACCCGAGACGAAATTCATCGAGGGGCCGATGTCGACGACCGTGGGATAGAACAGTTGCAGGCCGCCGCTCGACGTATCATCGTTTTCGCAGGCCGTGAAGCCCGTCACACACAGGAGGGCCAGCGCTGCGAAGCACATGTTTCGAAACATTGATTTCATAGGTATTCAGGGAGTTTTGAGGTTACAGCGTATAGGTGAGCTTGTAGGTCTTGCCGCCGACCGTCACGCGCACCGTCGCACCCGAGGTCTCGGCCTCGATCGACATGGCGCACTCCTCGGCCGAAGCGTCGGCCGTGGGCAGCAGCAGCGTGGCGAAGCGCACCACGTCGTCCGAAGCCGCCTTCTCGACATTGATCTGGTAGGCCTGACGCTCCGAAGAGGTGTCGGTCTGATAGGAGACGAAGCCCTCCATGCTCTTGAACTGCGAGGCGGTTTTGCCCGTCGCCGTGCGCACGAGGAGGTTGTTGCCGTCGGCGAACTCGGTGTGGAATCCGCCCTCCTGCTCGTCGAGCACGACCTGTGCGTCGGAGCCTTCGGTGATGTTGAAGTTCAGGTTGAGGGTACCCTCGGCCGTGCCGCGGGCCTCGTCGAGCAGCACATAGAACTTGTCATCAACCATGAAGACCGTGCGGCGGTGCGTCAGGCCGGAATACGACGGGTTCTCCAGGACGAGCACCTCGTAGGCGAACGTCGACGTGGACTTCGACTCCTGCTTGAGCATGCGGCCGTCGCCCCAGACGTTCTCACCGTTGAGCGTCAGCGTATTGTGTGCCGTCGATGCGGCATACTTGCGGCGCTGGGCGTTGGACGAGGAGTTGCCTCCGTAGGTATAGCAGCCCGAATCGGGGAAGAAGTTGCGTCCCTTGACCCACAGTTCGAACGTATTGTTGTCGTACTGGCGGTGCCACTTCTCCGACGGGTCGTCGGGCGTGTTCTGGAGCACCATCATCATGTTGTCCATCGTCCAGCCCGTGCGCATCACGTAGTAACCGCCGTCGGGGAAGGTCTTGACCTTCGTGTCGGGCATCGTGCCCTGTGCTCCCGAAGTGGCCATCCACAGCATCTGCTGGTTCTCGGGGAAGAGGTTGTAGTAGTTGTTCAGGTTGCGCGTCAGCACGCTCTTGGTCCACGTGTTGCGGCGCGTGTCGGCCATGTTGGGCACCGTATAGTCGGGATAGATCATGTTCATGACCACGTCGGTCATGTTGCGCATCGCCTCGACGTAGCTTGCCGGGAAGCGGTCGGCCTGGTTGTTGACCTGTGCAAGCAGCATCGCCGAGCGGAAATCCTCGATGCTCGAAATGTGGTAGTGCAGGTCACCGTCCATGAGCCAGCCGTCGGGGAAGTACTGTGCCGTCACCTCGCGGTTGAGCACGCCCGAACCGCTGTCGACCCACGACGCCGAGTTCTTCAGCTCGGGGAAGAGCACGCCGGCATAGGTCACGGCCTGGGCCTGCGTGATGAGGTGGTTCGAGGTCGTCGAGTAGTTCTTGACGATGTGGTTGATCTGCTCGTCGAGGTGGTAGTAAACCGTAGCCAGCCACTCGGCCGTGATCGACTCCGACTGCTGGTAGTACTCCAGCAGGGCGCACTGGTCGTACATGCGCGCCGCCACGTCGAGCGGACGCCACGACCAGCCCGCATTGCGGTACTGCTCGGGCAGGTTCTCGGGATAGGTCGTATAATCAAGGTCGATGTCGGCCTTGGGATTCTGACGCAGCCAGTCGCCGTAGACCTCGATCCAGTTCTGCACGTACTTCTCGTCGCCCGTCGCATAGTAGGTCTTGGCCTGCGGAACCATCCACTGGAAGCGGTGCAGCTGGTAGCGCTGCTCCTGATCGCGCGACGGCCAGTAGGTCCAGTCGATGCCGTCGTCCTTGAGGTACGAGTACGGAATCTGCGCATCGGCATCCTCAAAGAAGTTCTTGACATAGAAGCGGTAGCCGTTCTCCTTGAGCGCGTAGTCGGCCCAGTTCTGCTCGGCGGCCGTCGGCGCCGTGTTCGCAAGGTCGACATTGGGGTTCAGGCCGTGCGTGCGGGAGCGGTAGTAGCTCAACAGTTCGTCGAGCGCCATGTAGTAGTCGCCCGAGTCATAGGCCCGCTTCACCTTCGACAGACCGCTGTAATCGAGGTCCAGCACCTCGAAGACCGAGGCGTCGATACCCTGGTTCATCGATCCCGAGCCGCTCTCGACCCACGCGGCGGCATTCTTCATCTCGGGGAAGATCGTACCGGCGCGGAAGACCGCATGGGCCTCGCGGGCCTTCAGGTCGGCATCCTCCGAATAGTTGTCCATGACATGCGCGGCCTGCTCGGCGACGTTCGAGAGGAACGACGAGAAGAGCTGCGGCGTGAAGGAGGCCGACTGCATGAAGTAGTAGAGCAGGTCGCACTGGTCCTCCAGACGGTAGGCCACGTCGATCGGGCGCCACGCATAGAGCATCTCGACCTGGTCGGCCTCGACGGGCTGCGAAGCGGGATCGCCGTCGTAGTCGATGTTGCCCGTCGGACGGGGATACTTGGCCAGCCAGTCCGAATAGACATTCGCCCAGGCCGTGAAGTACTTTTCATCGAGCGACGTGCGGTAGGCCTTGCCCTGGGGCGCCATCCACTGGAAGCGGTGCACGCGGTAGTGCTGTTCGGCGTCGGCCGACTGGGCCGTCCAGTCCAGCTTGCCCGAAACGGCATAGGAGTAGGGTTTGTCGCCGTCCATGTAGCCCTCGACATAGAAGCGGTATTCGCCGTCGGTCGCATAGTCGGCCCACGCCTGCTCCTCGGCCGTGATCGTCGGCGCGATGAGGTTGACGTTGCCGTTGACGACGTCCGTGCGGCTGCGGTAGTACTCCAGCAGCGCCTGGGCGGCCAGGTAGTACTGGCCCGATTCGTAGTAGGACTTCACGGCGGAGAGTCCCGGCTTGGAGAGGTCCAGCGCCTCGAACACCCGGGCATCGATCACACTGTTGTCGGGAGTGGCAGTCTCGGTTGTCTCCGTAGTCGTGCTCCCGCCGGCCCCCATCAGGTCATCGCTCAGACACCCCGTGAAGAACGGGACGGCAATGACAAGACAAAGTACCGGAATCTTCGTAAAGATTCGTTTCATAAGCTATTGGTTTAGGTTGTTGACTGATAATCAGAGTTGCTGCGGGTCGAGCCCCCGGAGCTTCAGGTAGCGGCCCAGCGCCTCGAGGTAGTAGTAGTCCGCATAATTGAGCGGCGTGTCGATCTCGCTGTTGGCGGGCAGGTGGCCGACGCTGTGCATCAGGATGAAACCGCCGTTGGTTCCCTTCTGCGCGAGGTAGGCGTCCGACGAGAGGTTCATCAGGAGCGTCTCGGCATAATCGAAGTACTTTTGCCCCTCGGGAACGAGCGTCGAGAGTTCGAAGAGTGCCGACGACATGACGGCTGCGGCCGAAGCGTCGCGCGGAGCCGCGGGGATGTCCGGCGCATTGTAGTCCCAGTAGGGAATGCGGTCCTCGGGCGTGGCGGGATGGTTCATAATGAAGGCGGCGATGCGCTCGGCATGGTCGAGATACCTGCGATCGCCCGTCTCACGGTAGCACATCGTATAGCCGTAGAGGCCCCACGCCTGGCCGCGCGCCCAGGCCGACGAGTCCGAATAGCCCTGGAACGTGCCCTGGCTCTCGACCGTGCCGTCGTCGTTGTAGCTCACGACATGGTACGAACTGCAGTCCTCGCGGAAGTGGTTTTTCATCGTGATGTCGGCATGACGCACGGCCACGTCGCGGTATTTCGGGTCTCCGGTGTGCTTCGAGGCCCAGAAGAGCATCTCCAGGTTCATCATGTTGTCGATGATGACCGGGTAGTTCCACTCGCCGAAGTCCCACGAGCGGATCAGGCCGATGGCCGGGTCGCAGCGCGAGATGAGGCTGTTGGCGGCCTCGACGATCACCTCGGCCGAGTGGGCGTCGTGCTCGATGAGCTGCTGGTTGCCGAAGCTGCAGAAGACCATGAAGCCCAGGTCGTGCGTCCCCTTATAATATTGTATTCCCTCCAGCCGTTCGGTATACTTGCGCGCGGCGGCATGGAGCGTCTCGTCGCCCGTCAGCCCGTAGCAGAGCCACAGCGAGCCGGGGAAGAAGCCGCTGGTCCAGTCCTTGGCGTCGATGCACTTGAATTTGGGCATCAGCGAACGCGGGAAGCCCGGGAGGGTGTCGAATTCGGCTGCGGCCTGTTCGAGCTGGAAACGCGCGCAGTCGATGCCGCGTTTCACGGCGGCGACTTTCGGATCACGGTCTGCGGTGCAGGAGGCCAGGGCGAAAAAGGCCAGCAGGCCGAGAGTCGGAAGCAGATTTTTTCTCATTCGGTTTCGGTATTAGTTCAGGTTAGACATTTTATCGCAATACAAAAATATCGAAAGGCTGCCGGAGAGAGGCCGAGAATTACATAATTGATTTTCAAAACCGCTCAAAAAGGCTTCGATTTTGTGCAGACAAATATTGAATTTGTCCAAAACGGGCCTCCGAGGGCCCTGTGACGGGGGGTCCGTACAAACAACAAAACGCGGGGGAACCGCACCTCCACGTGCGATTCCCCCGCGCTCGGCGGCGGAAAAAGTATCCGGCGGACCGTTATTTGAAGGGTGAATCCGGCTCTTTGGACATCACCCAGTAGAACATCCGGTCGAGGAACGCCGGGGCGAACTTCTTGACGAAATGGGTCGCGCGCCCCTCGGCCTCCATCAGGCAGAGGCGCTTGCGGCGCAGGATGCCGCGCCCCACGATGCGGGCCACCTGCTCGGCCGTCATCATCTTCGACTCGTCACGCGGCGTCTCGCCCTGCTGCGACCCGTCGGCCGTGAGGGCCGAGAAGCGGACGTTCGACGCCGTGAAGCCCGGGCAGGCGATCATCACGTGCAGTCCCTTCTTGAGGTTCTCGATGCGCAGCGTCTCCAGGAAGCCCGTCATGGCGTACTTCGAGGCCGAATAACCCGTGCGGCCGGGCAGTCCGTGCAGTCCCGCCACCGACGAGATGCCGACGATCGAGCCCTTCGTCGCCTGCAGATACGGCAGCGCATACTTGCAGCAGTTGACCGCGCCCCAGAAATTCACGTCCATGAGCCGGTGCAACACCGAAAGGTCCACGTCGTCGAAGATCGCACGCATCGAGAGCCCCGCATTGCAGATCAGCACGTCGATGCGCCCGTATTCGCGCACGGCCGTGTCGATGAGCGCGCGGCACTCCTCGGGTACCGTAACGTCCACGCCGCAGTAGACGGCCTGACCGCCCCGCGAGCGGATATCCCCCGCGATGAGCTGCAACTTCTGCACGCTGCGCGCGCCCAGCACCACCCGGGCGCCCTCCGCGGCGTAGACCCGGGCCATTGCCTCGCCGATACCCGACGAAGCGCCGGTGATCACGATCACCTTCTCCTTGAGTGTTTTCATTGTGTCAGATTGAATTTTCCTCCTCCCGGCCGCCGACCTCCACGCTCAAGCCGTCCCAGGCGAGCCGGACGCCCGGAGGCATCGTCGGCTCCGTCGCGGCGTGCAGCCCGATTTCGTGGGACATGTGCGTGAGGTAGGCCGCACGCGGCGCAACGCGGCGGATGAGCGCCAGGGCCTCGGCCACATTGAAATGCGACGGATGCTCCTTGAAACGCAGGGCGTTGACCACCAGGGTGTCCACCCCGGCGAGCTTCTCCACCTCGGCATCGGCGATCGTCTTGAAATCGGTCAGGTAGGCCAGCGGCCCGATGCGGTAGCCCGTCACGGTGAACCGCTCCGAGTGGCGGCCCGACACGGGCACGACCTCCACCCCGCAGACCGTGAACGGCCGCTCCGTGTCGATCTCGTGCAGTTCGATCTCGGGAGCCCCGCGGTACTTGTCCTGCTCGAAGGCGTAGTCGAAATCCTTGCGCACGCACGCCAGCGTCCGCGGCGCGGCATAGATGTCCACGCGGTGGATCGTCGGCGGGTAGTCAACGAAATTGAAGGCCCGCACGTCGTCCAGACCGCCGATGTGGTCCTTGTGCTCGTGCGTCAGCAGGATGCCGTCGATGTGCCGCACGCCGGCGCGGAGCATCTGGTAGCGGAAATCGGGCCCGGCGTCGATGACCAGCCGCACGCCGCGCGTCTCGACCATGGCCGAGGTGCGCAGGCGCCGGTCCCGGGGGTCGGGCGACGCACAGACCCCGCAGCGGCAGCCGATGACGGGCACGCCCTGCGAAGTACCGGTTCCCAGAAATGTGAGTCTCATGGCGGCAAATTTAATAAAAATATGGCAACGGCGCACCGCCGGGCGGAAGAATCACCGCAAAGGGGGTGTCGACCGGTGCCGGAAGCGTCTTATGTACCTTTTGCAACCGCAAATATACGTTTTGAGAGATCGGAAAGGCTCCGTCCGGATAATTTTGCAGTACGGAAGCGGGGCAACACCCGCAACCGTTCCACCCATCAAAAAACAAACCCATCCGGACGTCCCGATCCGTGCGACGTCCATCCGACGGATGCGGAATCGCAATACTTTCTGCGCCTGGAAGTTGCGATCCGCATTCCGTTTTTTTCAGGGCCCGGCGGACGCCCGCATCTCCCCGGCCGGAGAGACCCGGAGCGAAAAAAATTTTCATTTTCGGTATTTTTTTCGTACCTTGTTATTGATGTATCGCTATGCACTGACATATTTTCTCAACGGGGCGTCGCTCATGTTCTTCCTGGCGGGTTGCATCCGCGTGGCGGGCTATGCCCGCAGGACCAATTCGAAGCCCCACCTGCTCTTTGCCATCTGCATGGGGTGGATGGCCCTGATCCAGGTCAAGGAGTTCTTCTGCAACTTCATCCCCTTCTACAACTACGAGGTGCTCGGCCCCGCCTTCACCTTTCCGGACCTCTTCACGGTGCCGCTGCTGTCGCTCTTCTTCTTCGAGCTGGTCATGCCCGGACGAATCGACTTGCGCTACGCCCTGCGGCTGCTCGCCCCCTTCCTGCTGCTCGGAGGCATCTATGCCCTGACGCTCTGCTTCCAGCCGCGCACGGTCTACGAATCGATGGAGTCGCTCGTCGATGACCTGCCCGCCGTACAGCCCACCGTGCTGCTCCTCTACACGGTCTACGCCGCCGGATACTGCCTCTTCGCATTCATCCGCATCGTCCGCTTCTCGCTGCTCTACGCCGAGCAGATCGCCCAGGCATACTCCTTCACCGAACGCATCCACCTGCGCTGGATGCGCTGGATGTCGGGCATTCTGGCCTTCTACCTGATCTCCTACGTCGGCATCATCTCGTTCACGATATCGGGCGTCTACATCGTCTTCACGTTCGCCATGTCATTGAGCGTCTGGGCCCTGCTATACAGCTGCATCATGCAGTACCGCATCCCGAAGATCATCCTCAACTACTGGCAGTCGCAGCCCGCCGCGGAGCCGCAGTCCGAGGAGAACATCTCGGAGAAGAACGAACGGATCGAAAACCTGCGCCGACAGGTCGACGAGGCCATCGGGACGCGGCAGCTCTACCTCAACCCGGGGCTGACGATCGTGGACCTGGCCGCCGAATGCGGGACCAACCGCACGCACCTCTCGCAGTTCTTCAACAACGAGTTGGGGCTCTCCTTCCGCGACTACATCAACCGCCGCCGCGTGGAGCACGCCGTGCAGCTGATGACCGAACGGAACTACAAGATCGACGAGCTGGCCCTGCTCTCGGGCTTCGGCAGCACCACGACCTTCTACCGGGCCTTCGCCCGGGAAAAGGGCATGACGCCCCAAAAATGGCAGGAGCAGCACGCAGCCGAAGCGCCGCACGGCGAAGCGGAAGGCCTCGCCTCCGGAGCCGCCGAAGCGGCCGGAAAGACGGATGCAACCGAGGCTACCGGAGAAGCGGATGCGGCCGAGGCGTTCGCCCCGAGCGAATAGCAACCCGACCGGCCGGTCCCGCCACACCAGTTCCGTCACATCGGTCCCGTCACATCGGTCCCGTCACATCGGTCCCGCCACACCGGTCCTGCCACACAGGTCCCGTCACACAGGTCCCGTCACACAGGTCCCGTCACACCTCCTGCACACGGAAGCCGGCGGCTCATCCGAAATGAACCGCCGGCTTCCGCGCTGCCGCAACGCCACTCACATCGCCTGCTCGATATTCCAGACAAAGGCGCGCGAACCCTGCATGCGGGTGGCGGCGTCCATCTCCCGGAAAGCCTCCAGCAGCGGCGCAACCTGCTCATCGCCGACGATGGCCAGAATCGAGGCGTTCATCGAGGGCCAGGCGTGCGTTCCGTAGTGGGGTTCGCCGTCGACCGAGCCGCGGCCCTCGGTCAGCGCCCAGCGCGTGAAACCGCGGATGCCCTGCCGGTCCAGAATGGCATTCACCCGGTCGGTCAGAGCCTGGTTATAGGAGAGAAATACTGCTTTCATGGTCTGTCTTGCATTTATTGGTTGTCCGTGTCCTGTGCCGCGGCGAGACGCGCCTGCTTCTCACGGGCCTTGCGCTGCGAGCGGTTCACCAGAATCGAATAGAGCGCCGGCACGATGAAGAGCGTCAGAATCGTCGAGAAGGTCAGGCCGCCGATTACGGCAATGCCCATCGGCTGCCACGTCTCCGACCCGGCGCCCGTGCCGATGGCCAGCGGCAGCATGCCCAGAATCGTCGTGAACGAGGTCATGAGCACCGGACGCAGACGGCTTCTGCCGCCGGCAATCACGGCGTCGAAAACGCCCGAACCGCGCTCGATGAGCAGGTTCATGTAGTCGACCATCACGATGCCGTTCTTCGTGACGATGCCCACGAGCATGATGGCGCCGATCAGGGCGATGAGCGACAGCGGCGTGGAGGTCATCCACAGCGCCAGGAAGACGCCCGTGAAGGCGAACGGGATGGTGAACATGATGATGAAGGGGAACTTCAGCGACTCGAACTGCGTGGCCATGACGATGTAGACGAGCAGGATGATGAGGATGAGCAGCATGCCCAGGTCGGAGAAGGCGTCGCCCTGGTCCTCGACCGTACCGCCCACCTCGAGATCGACGCCGTCCGGCACGGCATAGCCGTCGATGAGCCGCTGCGCCTCGGCCACCACGTCGCCCAGCGCCACACCGGCCCCGAGCGACGACTCGACGGAGATGACACGCTGGCGGTTCTCGCGCTGGATCTCCGGCGCGGCGAACTCCTCCTGCACGTGCCCCACCTCGCGGAGCTTCACGGGGCGGCCCTGCGCGTTGTAGAGCGTGATGTTCTCCACATCCTCGATGCGCGTGCGGAACGGCTCGGCATAGCGCACGACGATGTCGTACTCGTCGCCGTCCTCGCGGTACTTCGACGCCACGAGGCCGTCGATGCGGTTGCGCACGGCCTGCGACGCCGTGGCGCTGTTCATGCCGTAATAGGAGAGGCGGTCGCGGTCGAAGACGACGTTGTACTCCGGACGCAGGTCGTCGCGCGAGAGCTTCACGTCGCGCACGCCCGGAAGCGTCCGCATCTTCTCCTTCAGGTCGTTCGCGATGGCGTTCGTCTGGTCCATGTCGTAGCCGAAGACCTTGATGTCCACCGTGGCCGCACCGCCCACCATGCCGCCCATCGCGCCGCCGGGCGTAACCGTGTACTGGCGTATCTCGGGAATCCCGTCGAGGTCCTTGCGCAGCAGGTCCGAAATCACGTAGATCGACCGCCCGCGCTGCTCGACGTCCGTCAGGCGGATGTTGTAGTTGATGATGTGCGAACCGGTGGTCTGCATCGCCGCAAAGGCGTTGTCCGAGGAGTTCGCTCCGGCCGAGGCCGAGACGAGCACGACTTCGGGATACTTCGCATAGAGGATGCTGTCGATCTGCCGCGCGATGCGCGAGGTGTACTCCACGGAGATGTTCTGTTCGAGCTCCACGGTCGCCGCGATGCGGTTGTTGTCCGACGGCGGAAAAAACTCCGTGGGCACCTGCGTGACGAGCCCCAGCGAGACGACGAAGAGCCCCATCATCGAGAAGACCGAGATGCGGCGGTGATGCACGACCCAGTCGAGCGACCGCGCATAGGCGTCGTCGAGCCACGTCAGCGCCCGGTCGACGGGCTTGTAGATGACACCCAGCCCCCTGTAGTCGTGCACGCCGCCCTCGCTGCGGAGCATGTAGGCCGACATCATCGGGGTGAGCGAGATGGCCGCGGTCGTCGAGACGCAGACCACGATCGTCACGATCCAGCCCAGCTCGCGGAAGAGGATGCCCGCCATACCCGGCACCATCGTCAGCGGCAGGAACACCGCGACGACCACGAGCGTCGTGGCGATGACCGAGAGCCACACCTCGTTGGTGGCGTAGATGGCCGCCTCCTTCGGGCTCGAGCCCCGCTCGATGTGGGTGGTGATGTTCTCCAGCACCACGATGGCGTCGTCGACGACCATGCCGATGGCGATCGAGAGCGACGAGAGCGAGATGATGTTGATCGTCGAGCCCGTGGCGAAGAGGTAGATGAACGAGCAGATCAGCGACACGGGGATCGTCATGCAGATAATCAGCGTGGCGCGCCACCGCCCGAGAAAAGCCATCACGACGAGCACCACGAAGATGAAGGCGTAGAGCACCGTCTCCGAGAGCGAGTGGATGGCGTCGGTGATCTCCTGCGATCCCTCGAAGATGAGCTCCATCTTCACGTCCTTGGGCAGCGACTTCTGGATTGCGGGCAGGCGCCGCTGAATCTCGCGGACGATGTTCACCGTATTGGCGCCCGACTGCTTCTGGAACATCACGCGCACGCCCCGCTGGCCGTTCACGCGTTCGTCCATCGTCGCCTTCTCGAGCGTGTCGCGGATCTCGGCCACGTCCGTGAGCATCACCGTGCGCCCCCCGGCATTCGAGACGACGACCTTGCGCAGCACGTCCGAAAGGTCGAACTCGCCGTCGGCCTTGATGTTGAAGGTGTTGTTGCCGATGTCGATCGTGCCGCTCGGGATGTTGACGTTCTCGGCGGCGATGATCTGCCCGAGCTGCTCGACCGAGAGGCCGTAGGCATCGAGCTTCGTGGGGTCGACGTTGACCTGCACCTCACGCTCCGGCGCCCCGATGACCGACACGGCGCCCACGCCGTCGACGCGGTTCAGGACGTTGACCAGCTTGTCGTCGAGAATCTTGCTCAATGCAGGATAGCTCTCCTCGGCCGTCACGGCAAGCATCATAATCGGCATCATCGAGGTCGAGAACTTGAAAATCGTCGGGTAGTCGACCTCGTCGGGCAGCATCGACTGCACGCGCGAGACCACGTCGCGGATTTCGTTGGCCCCCTCGTTCAGGTCGGAGCCGTACTCGAACTCGACGTTGATGAGCGAGACGTTGTCCTGCGACTTGGAGGTCAGTTTCTTGAGGTTGTTCACCGTGTTCAGGTTGTCCTCCAGCACACGCGTGATGTTGGTCTCGATGTCGGCGGCATTGGCGCCGGGATACATCGTGATGACCGATATCTGGGGTATCTCGATCTCGGGATACTGGTCCACGGAGAGCCTCGACAGCGAGAAGAGTCCGAAGACCATCACGCCGACGAAGAGCAGGACCGTGGAGATCGGTTTGCGAACGGCACTTTCGTAGATTTTCATGGATCAGGGGCGCCCCGGGCGCATTTTACGTTTCGACTTGTGAGCGGAGGGCGGGTTATTCGTCGAGCACCTCGACCGCAGCGCCGTCATAGAGCCGCGAGAGCGCCGTCGTGGCGACCTGCTCGCCCGGCGCGACACCCCGCAGGATGTCCACACGGTCGCCGATCTGCCGCCCGACCTCCACCGAACGGCGCTCGGCCACCGTATCGCCGACGATGACGTAGAGGTAGCGCTCGGCCGTGCCGACCTGCTTCTGGATGGCAACGTCCGGAACGAGCGTGCCGGGCTTCTCCCCCATGTCGAAGGTCGTGCGGGCGTACATGCCCGGACGCAGCGTCCCCCGCGTGTTGGGCACGCGCACCTCAACCCGGAAGGTGCGCGTCGCGGCATCGAGCGCCGGGTAGATCAGCGACACCGTCCCGGTGAACTCCTCGTCGGGGAAGATGTCCACCCGCAGGTCGACCGGCATGCCGACCTTCACCTCGGGATAGTACTGCTCCGAGATGTTGACCAGCACCTTCAGCGGGTCGATCTGCATCACGTGCAGAATCGGCTGCCCGGTGAGCAGGTCCCCGGCCTCGGCATTGCGCGCCGTGACCACGCCCGTCAGGGGCGAGCGGTACTCGATGTTGCGCTTGAGGTTGGCGACCACCTCGCGCTGCACGTCGAGCTGGGCCCGCGCCTGCTGAATCTGCTGCGCCGAGATGCCGCCCGCCTCGTAGACGGGCAGCAGGCGGTTGTAGTCGTCCTCGATCGTGCGCAGCTGCACGAGCTGCTGCGTATACTGCGTCGGGTCGAGCGTCACGAGCAGGTCGCCCTCCCGCACGGCGTCGCCCACGTCGACCAGGATGCGGTCGATATGCACGCCCGAGGCCGCCGGCGTGATATCGTTCTCGCGGAAGGGTTCGATCTCCGAGGTGAAGACCTCCGTCAGGCGCACGGGCGTCGGATCCGCAGCCACGGACTTCGTCAGCACCGCCGCGGCGGTCTGCTCGGCAACGGCGGCGCCCCGGCCCCCGCATGCGGTCAGCACCCCGGCCGCCGCAATCAGAATCAGGATTTGCTTCATGGTATCTTGCAGTTTCATTTCGTCGTCACTGTTCCCGCCCGATGATGCGGTCGTACTCGGCCTTCGCCGACAGGTAGTCGTAGATGGCCTGCGAATAGTTGAGCTGCGCCTGCGTCTGCGCCAGCTGCGCCGAGTTGAGCTCGAGAATCGTGCCGGCTCCCGCGCGATAGCGCGTGTCGGAGATGCGGTAGGCCTTGCGGGCCTGCTCGACGGTCTTCTCCTGCGCGAACATCGTCTCGCGCGCCGTCATCAGGTCGTTGAGCGCCGAGCGCACCTGCACGTCGAGCTGCTGCCGCGCATAGTCGCGCTGGAGCCCCAGCTGCGCAATCTGGTTGCGCAGCTCGCGCGCCCGGTTGGCCTTCACGAGCCCCGAGAAGAGCGGCACCGAGAGCCGCACCCCCGCATAGAGGGGATGCTGCCAGAAGTAGCCCTCCTTGACGCTCGACATGCCGCCGCCCGCCATATCGAACTTCACCGTACCCATGTTGTTGCCCGTGAGCGTGAAGTTGCCGAAGGCCGCAAGCGTCGGCAGGCGGCCCGCATTCTCGGCCCGTAGTTGCAGGCGGAGCATCTCCTCCTGCAGTTCGAGCTGCCGCAGGTCGGAGTTCTCCCCGAGGTCGACCGTCAGGCCGTCGGTCCCGGCGAGCACCTCGCCGCGCAGCGCGTCGAGCTCCCCGACCGCCTCGATCTCCACCTCCCCGGGGATCGAGAGGTACATCTTGAGCATAAGTTTCGCCAGCCGGATCGAGGTCTCGGTCTGGAGGATCGCCGGACGCAGGTTGCTCAACTGCACCTGGGCCGTGAGCAGGTCGTACTCCGAGGCCAGGCCGTTGTCGTACTGCACCTGCGTATCCTCGACCGTGCGGCGCACGGTCGCCTCCGACTCGTGCAGCACGGCGAGCGACTGCTCGGCCAGCAGGATGTTGTAGAAGGCCTTTTTGACCTCGGCGACAAGGTCGATGCGCGACGCCCGCGCCGCCTCGACGGCCGAGGCCATCTGCGCGGTGTTGAGCCGGAGCATGCGGTAGACCTGCGGCGCGAAGAGCGGCAGCGAGGCGTCCACCGCACCGCTTACGGTCGTATAGGGGTCGCTGCCGAGCGAAAAGCCCTTCGACATCTGCTGCACGATGAAGTTGTGGTTGAGCTGTCCGCTCACCGAGACCTGCGGCAGCAGCGCACCCCACGTCTGGCGCTTCACGTAGTCGTAGCGCGCCACCTCCATCTCCGCCACGCGGACCGTGGGGTTCTCGCTCAACGCCAGGTCGAGCGCACCGGCCAGCGTCAGCCGCAGCTGCGCCGTCGCGGCGCCAGGCCCCCCGATGAGGAGCATCAGGCTCAAGATCAGTTTTCTCATATCGTCGGTCGTTATCCTTTCATATTTTCCCTTTGTGCACGGGATCGTAGCGCTTCAGGTAGTCGTCCACGAGCTCCAGCCCCCGGGCCGTCGAGATGCCGCGGAAGAAGTTGCTGATGATCTGCACGAAGACCTCGCGTTCGGAGAGCCCCTCGGGCAGGATCAGGTCCTTGCGCGTGACGATGGCCGAAGCCGTGTAGTAGAGCACCGAGATGGCCAGGTCGATGTTGAAACGGTCGATGAAGAGCCCCTGGGCGATCCCCTCCCCGAGCATGCGGCGGAGCGTCTCGCGCATCTTCATGAAGCCCTCCTTCATGCAGCGGTCGTACACCGCCGGGTAGAACTTCCGCAGGTTGTCGAACATGCGGCCCGTCTCCCCCGCCGTGTCCATCACGTCCGCCAGCACCATGAAGAGGGCCTCGAGCACGTTGCCCGCCCCGGCGCTCAACTGCTCGCGGCGCCGGCGCGTATGGCCGAAATAGCAGGTCAGGGCCTGATAGAGCAGCCCCTCCTTGTCGCCGAACAGCTCATAAAGCGTCCGCTTCGACACGCCCAGCTGCTGTGCGATGTCATCCATGCGCACGGCCCGGATTCCCTGCGTCACGAACATCTGCATGGCCTGTTCGACAATCCGTTCTTTCTGTGTCATGGTCCGAATCGATTGGTTGCGTTACAAATATAGGAATAAAACCCAAAAAACCAAAAAAGTTTTCGAGTTTATTTCGTCCGGGGACCCGATTCACGCGAAAAGGCCCGGACGATGTCTCGTCCGGGCCTTTTCGGCACACGCGGCGCACGTCAGGCGGCCGTGGCGTTTTCGAGCTTGCGCATGATCGAGAAGATGAAGAGCGCCGAGAGCAGGCACAGCACGATCAGCACGCTCCAGACCATCCACAGCGCCATGCCGCTGCCCCAGAGGTAGCCGATGAGCGACGTGGCGTAGTTGCCGATGGCCGTGGCGGCGAACCAGCAGCCCATCATCATGCCCTTGTACTTCGGGGGCGCCACCTTCGAGACGAACGAGATACCCATCGGCGAGAGGAGCAGCTCGGCGAAGGTCAGCACCAGGTAGGTCGAGATGAGCCAGTTCTGCGAGACGAACATGTCGCTGGCACCGGCAGCCTTCACCTCGGCGGGCGACATCAGCCCCAGCGAGCCGATCGTCAGAATGAGGAAGCCGCCGGCGGCGATGATCATGCCCAGTCCGATCTTGCGCGGGGCCGAAGGCTCCTTGCCGCGGCGGGCGAGCGCCGTGAAGATGGCCACCGAGATCGGGGTCAGACCCACGACATAGAAGGGGTTGAACTGCTGGAACTCCTGCGGCAGGATGTGCACCGGATCGGGCGTGATCGTGTAGCGGTAGATCAGCGCACCCGCAGCCACGGCCACGGCGGCAGCGCTGATGAGCTTGCCGCGTCCCTTGTCCGACTGGAAGAAGCCCACCAGCCCGTAGACGCCGACGAGCACCAGCACGAGGTTGAAGATGTCGAAACCCATGCGCGTGACGCCCGTGGCCTCGGAGGTCGTGTAGTCGCGGGCGAAAAAAGTCATCGTCGAGCCGTTCTGGTGGAAGGCCATCCAGAAGAAGATCACCACGGCGAAGACGAGCATCAGGGCCGTGATGCGCGACTTGGTCTGCGCGGGGGTCAGCTCGGCGGCCTTGACACCGGCGGCCGAAGCGGCGGCAGCCTGCTGTTTGGCCGTCACGTCGGCATGCTTGAAGGTCTTGCGGAAACCTATATAGATCAGATAGGAGATGACGAGCGAGATGCACGCCACGCCGAAGCCCATGTTGTAGGCGCCGGAG
The DNA here is from genome assembly GCF_949296715.1 of uncultured Alistipes sp. Taxonomy (GTDB): domain Bacteria; phylum Bacteroidota; class Bacteroidia; order Bacteroidales; family Rikenellaceae; genus Alistipes. The sequence goes on from NZ_CASFQD010000015.1 coordinate 60,219, forward strand.
AGCTTCTCGATGTAGTGGTGCGAGAACTCGCCCAGATCGGCGGCCGACGCACCCATCGACGCGGCCAGTTCCTGGAGCTTGGCCAGCGGCTCGGCCGGCATCTTGTCGCCCAGCTCCATGTACTGGTGCGCGAGGGCCGGAATCTGACCGTTGTAGACCAGGCCGTCCTGCGCGAGGAAGTGGTTGGTGATCCACGTAGCCATCGACGGCGCGAACATCGCACCGATGTTGATCGCCATGTAGAAGATCGAGAAGGCGTTGTCGCGCTTGGCCTGGTAGGCCGGATCGTCGTAGAGGTTGCCCACGAGCACCTGGAGGTTACCCTTGAAAAGGCCCGTACCGCAGGCGATGAGCGCCAGTGCCCCGAACATCAGCGCCTTGCCCGCAAAGCCCGGACCCGTCGGGATGGAGAGCAGCGCATACCCGCCGAACATCACGAAAATACCCAGCGTGACCATCTTGCCGAAGCCGAACTTGTCGGCCAGAATGCCGCCGAAGAAGGGCATGAAGTAGACCGCGGCGAGGAAGATGCCGTAAATCTGGGTGGTGGCCGCTTCGGTATAACCGAACTTCGCTTGCAGGAAGAGCGTGAAGATCGCAAGCATCGTGTAGTACCCGAAACGCTCACCCGTATTGGCGAGAGAGAGGGCGTACAAACCTTTTGGTTGTCCTTTGAACATAGTTGTTTTTTTGTTTTAGAGGTGATTCTGGTTTAGTTCGAGGACAAATATAGAAAAATTTTGATTATATTTGTATAAAACCCCACCCTGTTATGGAAAAAACACCCGAAATACTCCCGATCGTCGAACGCGACGAATGGCTGCGTCCCGCTGCCGGCGCCATCGCCGACCGTCACCGACGCTATCTCGACAAGCTCGCCGAAATCGAACGCGGCGCCGGCTCGATCGTCGACTACGCCAACGGCTACCGCTACTACGGCTGGCAGTGGGACGAGACGCTCGACGGCTGGTGGCTGCGCGAGTGGCTGCCCGGAGCCGAGGACGTCTACGTCTTCGGCGACTTCAACAACTGGCAGCGCACCGAAATCCGCATGCACAAGGACGCCGCAGGCGTTTGGAGCGCCTTCTTCCCCGCGGCGATGTACCGCGACCGCCTGACGCACGGCTCGCTCTACAAGCTCCACGTCCACGGCCGCAACGGCTGGCTCGACCGCATCCCGGCCTACGCCTGGCGCGTCGTGCAGGACGACGAGACGAAGAACTACACGGCGCAGTTCTGGAATCCCGCCGAGCCGTTCGACTGGCGCGGCGACGCCTTCGACGCCTCGCAGAACGGCAGCCTGCTCATCTACGAGGCCCACGTGGGCATGGCGCAGGAGCGCGAAGGCGTGGGCACCTACCGCGAATTCACCGAGAAGATCCTCCCGATCATCAAGCGCGACGGCTACAACGCCGTGCAGCTGATGGCCATCGCCGAGCACCCCTACTACGGGTCGTTCGGCTACCACGTCTCGAGTTTCTTCGCACCGTCGTCGCGCTTCGGCACGCCCGAGGAGCTCAAGGAGCTCGTGCGCCGCGCCCACGAACTGGGCCTGGCGGTCATCATGGACCTCGTGCACGCGCACTACGTCAAGAACCTCAACGAGGGCATCAACGAACTCGACGGCACGGACCACCTCTACTCGCTGCCGGGCGAGGCGGGCAACCAGCCCTACTGGGACTCCAAGCTCTTCGACTACGGGCGCCCCGAGGTGCAGCACTTCCTGCTCTCGAACGTCAAGTACTGGCTCGACGAGTACCACTTCGACGGGTTCCGCTTCGACGGCGTGACCTCGATGATCTACCACCACCACGGCTACGTCGACTTCGACAGCCGCGACCGCTTCTTCGACGGCGGGGTCAACAACGACGCGCTGGACTACCTCACGCTGGCCAACCGCCTGATCCACGACTTCCGGCCTGCGGCCGTGACCATCGCCGAGGACGTGAGCGGCATGCCGGGCATGTGCAGCCCGATCGACGACGGCGGCATCGGCTTCGACTACCGTCTCGGCATGGCCATCCCGGACTTCTGGATCAAGCTGCTGAAGGACGTTCCCGACGAGGAGTGGAACATCTGGGAGATGTGGTCCGTAATGACCAACCGCCTGCCCGAGGTGAAGACCGTGGCCTACGCCGAGTCGCACGACCAGGCGCTCGTGGGCGACAAGACGATCGCCTTCCGCCTGATGGACAAGGAGATGTACTTCCACATGGACCGTGCGTCCGAAAACCTCATCATCGACCGCGGCATGGCGCTGCACAAGATGATTCGCCTGATGACCATCTCGACGGGCGGGCAGGCCTACCTCAACTTCATGGGCAACGAGTTCGGACACCCCGAGTGGATTGACTTCCCGCGCGAGGGCAACGGCTGGAGCTATGCCCACGCCCGGCGCCTGTGGTCGCTCTCGCGCAACGGGCTGCTGCGCTACTCGTGGCTCGGGGAGTTCGACCGGGCGATGATCCGCCTCATCAAGAAATACAAGGTGCTCGCCGATGGCTACGCCTGGAACCAGCTCATGGACGAACAGAACAAGACGATGGTCTTCTCACACGGGCGGCTGCTCTTCGTCTTCAACTGGCACCCCACGGCCTCGATTCCCGACTACGAACTGCCGGTGCAGGGCCCGGGCAAGTATGTCCCGATCCTCTCGACCGACGAAAAACGCTTCGGCGGGCAGGAGCGGCAGTCGATGGACGGAGAGCACTTCTCGTTCAACATCCACGGCGACGACGGCCGCGACTACCCGCGCATCCGCATCTACAACACCTCGCGCACGGCGACGGTCTACCTGCGCAAACGGTAACGGCCTCCCCTACTGCCGCCGTGGAGCGCCGCTTCCCGGCAGAAGATACAGACGGAGCACCCCGGCGAATTTATCGCCGGGGTGCTCCGTTTCCGGGCCGGAAGGCATGCGGTGTCGGCCGGGCCACGGGAGATCAGCCGGAACGCACGAGGCGGGCCGGACCTACCGGGAACAGACCGGGCCGCAGACTGCGCCTACAGGACTCCGGCCGCCGTCACTTCGCCGTGATGCGCCGCACGGCCTCGCCGACCCGTTCGTAGAGCGACGGCAGGTCGATGTGCAGCAGGCGGCGGTTCTCGACGACGAGGCGCCCGTCGACCACGACCGTCTCGACGTCGGCGGCCTTGCCGCAGTAGACCAGATTCGAGACGATGTCGTGAACGGGTTGCAGGTGGGGTTTCTGCAGGTCGACGACGATCACGTCGGCCAGCGCCCCTTCGCGCAGCACGCCCAGCTCGCCGTCGGCACACCCCATCGCCCGGGCGCCGTTGGCCGTGGCCAGTTTCAGGGCCTCACAGGCCGGCAGGGCGCAGGGGTTTCCCGTGGCCGACTTCTGCAGGAAGGCCGCCGTGCGCAGCTCCTCCCACATGTCCAGGTCGTTGTTCGAGCAGGTGCCGTCGGTGGCGACCGTCACCACCGCCCCCCGCTCGAGCATCCGCGTGACGGGGGCCACGCCGCTCGAAATCTTCATGTTGCTCTGCGGGTTGTGCGATACGCTAACGCCCCGTGCCGCAAGGATGTCGATGTCGGCATCGTCGACGTAAATGCAGTGGGCCCCGATGCAGCGCGGCGAGAGCAGCCCCAGCCGGTCGAGATGTCCGACGGGCGTCGTGCCGTAGCGTTCGCGCACGATGCGCACCTCGTCGCGCGTCTCGGCGATGTGGGTCATCATCATCAGGCCGTGGCGGTCGCAAAGTTCCCTGCCCCGCTGCAGGTTCTCGGGCGAAACGGTATAGGGGGCGTGGGGCGCCACGGCAATCCGCACGCGCCCGCACCCGGCGGCACGCTCCACGGCCCGTTCGATCTGCGGAAAGACCTCGTCGATGTTGCTGTCGAAATAGTTGCAGCCGAGCAGCGCCCGGATGCCCGTGCGTTCGGCCACCTCGACGCAGCGGTCCTGGAAGTAGTACATGTCGACGACCGACGTCACGCCGCCCAGCAGCAGCTCGGCGATGCCGAGCTCCATGCCCAGCGCCACGTCGTCGGGCGTCTGCCGCGCCTCGAAGGGCCAGATGTAGTCGTGAAGCCACGACATGAGCGAGATATCGTCGGCATAGCTGCGCTGCAGCGTCATGGCCGCATGGCAGTGAGTATTGACAAGGCCCGGCATGACGAGCTTGCCGCGGCAGTCGATCTCGCACAGGTCGGGGTGTGCGGCACGGAAGGCAGCCACCGCAGCATCCGACGCCGTGACGAGCGCGATGCGGTTGCCGACGATCCCCACCGATCCCGTGAAGGTGCGGGGTTCGTCACCCGCGGCCGTCATCGGCAGCACGGTGGCTTGGGTAAAGAGTATTGGCATCATATCATTCTGTCATTTATCGTTCATGCGGGCGCCGTTGCACCGGGGCCGGAGAGCCGCCGCCGGTTTCACACGGGGTGACGACCCCTTTGCCGGCAGGGAATCCCGCCGCCGGAACGGTCGCGCCGCCTCTATTCCTGTCTATTCGTATTTCTCCCCGGCCCTGCCGTTTCCGGCTTTGGTCCGGGCCCCGCCTTCGATCGAGCAGCCCTGCACGGTGAGGATGTCGTCGTCCGAGACATTGGTCAGGATGCGGATCACCTTGTTGAAGGTGCCCGGTTCGCTCTTGTGGGGCTGGTAGGTGATGCGGATCACCCCCTCGCCGCCCGGCGCCACGGGCCGCTTCGGGAACGACGCCTTGACGCACGAGCACGACGTGATGACGCGCAGCACGACCAGCGGTGCCGTGCCCTCGTTGCGGAAGACGAAGTCGTGCGACACGTCGCCGCCCTTGCGGGGCACATCGCCGAAATTCCACACCGTCTCCTCGAGGTGCAGCACCGGGCCGGCAGCCTGCTCCCCGGCAGAATCCGCCGCAGAGCCCGCGGCACTCTTTGTCTGCGGGCGGGTCTTCTGCGGCGCCGGTTCGGAAGCCTGCGCCCGGACGCCCGCGAAGAGCAGGCAGCAGATTATGGTCAGCAAAGTCTGTTTCATCCGATTCGAATTCTATTCCATCCGGAAGATGTAGGTTATGGTTCCGCCCTGCACGGCGGCGCGGCTCTCCGTGAACCTCGCCTTGCGCGCCGCGGCAAGGGCCGCATCGATCAGCGCCGCATCGCTCTCGGTCGAGCCTTTGGGTTCGTAGGCGGCGCTCGTCACCTTGCCCGTGGCGTCCACCGTCACGCGGACGACGATCTTGCCGCTTTTCGAACCGGGGTACGACGGTTTGGGCAGGTCGCCCACCAGTCCGCGGCCCTGCAGCCCCTTGTCGAGCTGATCCAGCCCGTCGGGATTGAGCCCGCGGCCCGTGCCGGAGGCCTTGTCCTCGCCCTCGGGCGCCTGCGGGTTGCCCGCATTGTCGGGCTCGTCCACGCCCCCCTTGCTCATCCTGAAGAGCGCACGCGGATTGGGCGTCTGCGTCACCTCGTCGCGCCCGTCGGCCTGGGCCGTGCGCTCCTCGGGCGCCGCCGTCTCATGCATCCGGGGCTCCACGGCCGGCTTCACCGGCGCAGGCAGCTCTTCGGGTTCGGTCAGGTCGATCTCCATCATCTCGCCGACGGCGGGCGCCGGACGGCTGAAGTCGAACGACACGAACGCAAACGAGCACACCAGCAGCAGCAGGTAGGCCGCCGCCGCGATGATCGCCCAGCGCCGGGGTCTGCGGTCGTTCGGATCGTAATAATGCATGGTTTATTCGGGTTGTGTCGCCGCCTGCAACTTGTAGCCGTTGCGCTTGGCGATGTTCATCACCTTGACCACCTCGTCCCACACGACCGACTTCTCGGCGTGCAGCGAAACGGTCGGTTCTGCCTGTCCGTCGAGGCGCGTGCGCAGGGCCTGCTCCACGCCGTCGAGCGATCCGACCTCCTGCCGCTCGACGAAATAGCGGTAGCGTCCCTGCCCCTCGTCCTTGATCGACACCGTGGTCATCGCCTTGTCCTTGAGCTGGTTCGAGCTTTTCGGCAGCATCAGCTTCAGGGCGTTGGGGTTGATGAGCGTCGTGGCGATCAGCAGGAACAGCAGCAGCAGGAACATCAGGTCGGTCATCGACGAGGCCGAAAAGCTCTTGTCGACCTTCGATCCGTGTTTGATAGCCATGGTCTGTTACTTTTGAACGGGTTGATTCAGGATGTCCATGAAGGCGATCGAGTTGGCCTCCATCTGGAAGACCAGCTTCTCGATGCGCGCCACGAGGTAGTTGTAGCCGAAGTAGGCCGGGATGCCGACGATCAGACCGCCGACGGTCGTCACCATGGCCACGTACATGCCGCTGGCCAGCAGCCCGAGGTCCACCGTGCCGCCCGCGGCCGACATGTCCATGAAGGTCTGCACCATGCCGAGCACCGTGCCGAGGAAGCCGATCATCGGGGCGCCGCCGGCGATCGTCGCCAGGAACGGCAGGCCGTTCTCGAGCTTCGAGACCTCGAGGTTCGCCACGTTCTCGATGGCCGACTGCACGTCGCTCATCGGACGGCCGATGCGCTCGATGCCCTTCTCGATCATGCGGGCGATCGGCGTATCGGTCTTCTTGCAGAGGTTCACCGCCACGGCGATCTTGCCGTCGGAGATGTAGTCGCGGATGCGGTTCATGAAGTTCATGTCCAGCACCGAAGCCTTGCGGATGGCCAGGAAGCGCTCGACGAAGATGAAGATCGTCACGCCGCCCAGCGCCAGCAGGGGCCACATCAGCCAACCGCCCTTCGTAAAGAGGGCCCACAGACCCATGCGGGTCTCCTCACTCACGGCCACCGTTTCGGCAGCCTGCAAAAATGTCATCATAATGGTTTCCGTTTGTTATTTTGTTGTTTGTTGTCTGTTCGCTCTTCTTATTATATATCATAGAACGTCGCTGCCGTGCGGAATCGTATGCCGCAGTCCGCCGGGGCAGGACATCCGCAATGTCAGTAATAGAGCTCTTCGCTCGGCTCCATCGGGTCGTAGTCGGGCGGTTCGTCGCCCTCGCTCTGCGCCCCCTCCTGCTCCTCGCGCAGCGCCCGGGCCGCACGCCGCGCCTCGCGCCGCTCCTTGCGCTTGCGGTTCGTGAAGCGCTCCTTGATGCGCTGGCGGAAGTCGCGGAAGTTGTCGAAGTCCTCCTTAAAATAGATGCCCAGACCGGTCTCCTGCAGACCCTGGTTCTCGTCGAAGCGGTCGATCGTCTGCGTGAAGGCCTTGAGCTTGAGCACCCCGGCCCGGTCGATCAGGTAGGTGATGTAGGCCTCGCCCATGAAGTTCGACATGGCCGAATTGTTGACCGCCTGCTTGTTGTCGATCAGGTAGTTGCCCTCGACCTCGACGAGCAGCCGGTTGTTGATGAGGCTTTTCGACAGGCCGAAGTCCACCTCGTCGCTCGACAGCTCCGAACGGGGACGGTAGCGCAGCACGATGTTGTAATCGTCGATCGAAAGCAGGTTGCTGAGCATGTTGCTCATCAGCTCCATGCTCATGGCCGCGGAGGCCGACGTTCCCAGATCGGCCGTCGTGCCCGTGCCGCTCTCGGCGTAGAAGCTGTTGAAGAGCAGCAGGTAGAGGAACTGCAGGTCGACCGTCTCGGGCGTATTGAGCGTATTGGAGATCACGGCCTGCGTCTCGGGATCGGAGCCCGGGACCCGCACGTCGAAGGCGATGGACGGGTTGGTCAGGTGCTCGCCCAGATGGATCACGCACTCCACGGGCACCGACCGGTCGTTGCCCACGCTGCCGCCCTCGGTCGTACCCACCGAGGTCTGCAACAGCGGCTGCAGCGACGCCTTGAGCTTGTAGACGGCGTCGATGTCGAGCACGGCATCCGTCGGCGAACCGGCCCACTGGATCGTCGAACCGCTCTCGATGACGAACCGCTTGTTGATGATGTTCTGCAGCGAGAAGTTGTAGTTCCCCTCGCTGATCGTGTAGTCGCCGTACATCTCAAAGACATTCGAGCGGGGATTGATCTGCAGGTTCAGCATCCCCTCGCCCCGCGCCTTCACGGCGTTGCCCGCCACCATGAGCTCCGCCTCGACGTTCGGACGCACGTTCAGCGCCAGCGAGATGGCCATCTGGCTGCCGGCATCGGACTTCTGGCGCCGCTTGCGCTCGAAGAGCATCTTCTTGCGCATGACGTTGTCGAGGGAGTCGACCCGCTCGGGCTGGCGGAAGGTCACGAAATCGGCATAGGAGATGTTCGACTTGTTCGACATCGGCATGTAGAACGACGAATTGTCGTCTGTCGCGGCGGCGATGTCCATGCGCACGTTGCCCTTGTCGCCCGAGATGCGCGCCGTACCCGTGGCATAGACCCGGCCGTAGAAATATTCGTTGTCCTCGTCGTCGGTATCGAGCACGAGCATCCGCTCGGGCGCCACGCGCAGGTCGTAGGCGATGTTCGACAGGTGCCGCAGGTCGAGATCGAGGTCCATGCGTCCGCGGTTGCCCTGCGGATCGAGGATCAACACGTCGGAGGTGCGGAAAAGGTTGTTCTTCACCTGCATCACGGCCGACGGCGCCGTATAGGTCACCTGCGTGTAGTCGACCGTCGTGCGCAGGTCCGAGATGCGGATTTCGCCCGTCAGGTCGGCGTTGCGGCGCTGCCCCTGCAGCACCAGATCGGCCGACGCAAGGCCGCCGGTCGAGGAGATCACCCCCGAGAGCAGCGGGTCGAGCAGCGCCAGATCGAGGCTGTCGACATTCAGGCGCGCATAGTAGCGCACCTGCGCCGGATCGTAGAAACCGCGGATCAGCGTATCGCCCAGCATGCGGTTCGTGACCGTGACCCCCGCACGGTTGCGGGCGAAGTCCCAGCGCGAAATGAGCCGCATGGGCGGGGCGGGCAGGCTGTTGACCCGCATGCTGTCGATCGCGATATCGGCCGTCACCTCGGCACCCCGCAATACGGACTTCATCGAAGCGCCGCCGCTCGTGCGCCCCTCGATGACATATCCCAGACGGTCGGCAAGCTGCGAAACGGGCGTAAGGTCGAAATTGTGCAGATGCAGCGTCAGCGAATCCTCGCGGCTGCGCGACGCGATGCCGTCGAGCAGCATCTCCTGGTCGCGGTTCATCACGTAGAAGCGGTCGATGTCCACGCGGGCCGTGTCGATGCGTATCCTGCGGGCGAAGATCTGCCACGTGTTGTCGCCGCGCGTGACGTGCGACGGCAGGATGCGCAGGTCCATCACCCGGCCTTCGGGCTCCTCGACGATCTCGGCGCGCAGGCCGATCAGGCCCGAGAGGCTGCGCAACGTATCGGTGAAGCCCGTCGAAAGTTCCATGCGGCCCTGCCGCGCACCGCCCGTGAGCGAGAGGTGCGGCAGGTGCAGCTGTCCGGCATAGAGGTCCTCGGCCGAGGCGTAGACCGTCAGCGAGTCGCCCTGATTCGAAGCGTTGACCGAGAGGCGCGTGGCCAGCATGCGCCGCCGTTCGATGTAATCCGACGAGGCGCGGAACGAGAGCTGGTCGCTCGCCGGATTGAAGAGCAGTTGCATGGTCGAGCCGTCGGCGATCTGCAGCCCCGCCGCCACGGCATCGGCCACGGGGTTGAAGTTGCGGATGTTGACCGACAGTAGCGAATAGTCGTCCGCCACGGCGGCCTTGCGCTCCGCCTGCTCCCCGGCCCCGGCGCCCGCCTGGAGCATCGGGAGGTATTTCCAGGCGCTCTGCCGCAGGTAGTCGAAGACGACGCGGTAGCTGGTCTTCGAACGGAACGTGGCATCGGCGAAGTCCGAACGCAGCTCGACGAACTTGCTCGACGCGGAGTTCTCGCCCGTGACGGTTACGTTGCGGGCCTCCAACTGCTTGTCGTTGTAGCGGTAGACGGCATTGGTGACCTGAATGCGGCCGTTCAGGTCGTCGAGCGAACGCCCGCCCGCCTTGGCCACGATGCGGGCCGAGAGCTGCGAGACCGAATCGCGGCGGTTGACATGCAGCCGCGCCAGGTCGGCATGGCGGAGGTTCATCGTAAAGTCGTAGAGCGGGATCGAATCGTTGAAGTCGACCATGCCCAGGAAATCGAAGTCGAGGTTCGGGTCGCGGGATGCGATGCGGCCGTTGAATTCACGGTTGCGCAGGCGGCCGTCAAGCCGCAGCGAATCGTAGACGTAGCCGTTGAAGCCGAGGCGCGTGACGTCCCCCGCGATGTTGGCTTCGGCCGATCCCCGGCCGACGGAGCCGTCGACCCGCACCGAGACGGAGGCCCGGTCGAATAAGTCGCGGCGCCCGAGCAGTTCGCCGAGCCGGAGCGAACGGGCCGCGACGACACCGCGCACGCTGCGCCGCCCCCCGGCCAGAGGCCGCAGCGTGACGTTGCAGGTCACGTTGCCCACGTCGGTTTCGGCGTCGGCCTGCACGTCGAACGACGAAATCAGCCCCTTGAAGCGGGCCGAGAGATCGACGCGTCCCGTCCGGGAGAGCACCTCGATCAGGTTGTCGGGCAGGTCGCGCCGCACGACCCCCGACGAGAGCAGGTCCACGGCCGGGGCCGAAGAGATCAGGTGCGGAACATGCAAATCGAAATGCGTGGCAGCCACGTCGGGCAGCCCCCGAACCGAAGCGTCGGCCGTGAGCCACGTCTCCCCGCCGATGCGCATGCTGCGGACCCGCCCCGTGAAGTCGGAGACCACGCCGGCGATTTCGACGTCGACATCCGAGAAGGAGAGATGCCAGTCGCGCAGCGCCGGGGCAAAGCAGGCGACGTCGTCGCTCGAGAGGGCCGAGCTGCGCAGCGTCCCGTCGATGCGCACGCTGCCGAGGAAGTCCCGGTATTCGGCCCACGAGTCGCCGACAAGCGAGATATAGGGAATCGAGACGTTCGAATGCTGCGTGACAATCTGCACGTCCTGGAATCCCAGGCAGCCGTTCGTCACGTAGAAGCGCCCGGCGAACCGCTCCAGGACGAATCCGCTGCGCTCGCGGGCCGAGAGCTCCCCGACGGAGGCATAGATGGCCTGCCCGTCGATTGTGAAATCCTCGACGCGCGCGTCGATGCCGTAGAGGTGCATGTGCCCGTAGTCGATGCCGGAGGGGGGATTGCGGTGTTCGAGCCGCTCCAGGCAGAGGTCCATGTCCGCGATGGAGGCCTTGCGCAGGCGCAGCCTGAAGTTGCCCTTGCGCTCACGGTCGGGATCGCTCATGCGGGCGACGACCTGCTTGATGTTCATTTCGCCCTCGGGCGTCTCGCGCAGGTAGAGTTTCGCGTCGCCGATTTCGCCGCGGCTCAGCTCGATCCCGCCGCCGAAGAGCCCGGTCATGGAGAGATGGGCATCGAGCCGTCCCACATACAGCAGCGTATCCTTCTGGTAGTCTTCGACGTAGAATCCATACACGCGCACGCGCGAAAAGAGGCCCACCTCCACGCGGTCGATCGACACGGTGGTCTCGAGCCGCCGCGAAACAATCCCGACGGCCACCTGCACGACATAATTCTGCACGGCGGGGATGTCGAGCAGAATCGAGAGCGACACGGGAAGGACCATCAGCAGCAAAACGGCTGCCGAGAGCAACATACCCACTATTTTGACTCCTTTGCGCACGGGCGGGGCTTTTAACTTGCAAAGTTAACCAAAATCGTCGAAAAAATGAAAATCCGAGCCCCGATATTGCCGCAAAGAGCCGCTTCCGCACCGATTGCCGCCCACGGAAACGGGACCGGCCGAAAAAACGGACGGCGCGGGGCGTCGCAGATTGCGATATTTTCGTACCTTTGCAGCCGGACAGGACCCGAAACCCGCCCTGCGACCCAAAACTTCGGAGCGAAACAGAATATGGACATCACAATACTCGGTATCGAATCCTCGTGCGACGACACCTCGGCGGCCGTACTGCGCAACAACGTGCTGCTCTCGAACGTCATCGCCTCGCAGGCCGTACACATGAAGTACGGCGGCGTCATTCCCGAACTCGCCTCGCGCGCCCACCAGCAGAACATCATCCCCGTGGTCGACACGGCGCTGCGCGACGCGGGCCTCACGGCCTCCGACATCGACGCCATCGCCTTCACGCGCGGCCCGGGCCTGCTGGGCTCGCTGCTCGTGGGCGTGTCGTTCACCAAGGGGCTCTCGATTGCCCGCAACATCCCGATGGTCGAGGTCAACCACCTGCAGGGACACATCCTCTCGCACTTCATCGACCTGCCCGACCGGCAGCTGCCCCACCCCGACTTCCCGTTCCTGTGCCTGCTCGTCAGCGGCGGACATACGCAGATCGTGCGCGTGGACTCGCCCCTCGAGATGCAGATTATCGGCACGACGATCGACGACGCCGCAGGCGAGGCCTTCGACAAGTGCGCCAAGGTGATGGGACTGCCCTACCCGGGCGGCCCGGTCATCGACCGCCTGGCCAAGGAGGGTGGCCCCGAGGCATTCCGCCTCGCCCACCCGCGCGTCGACGGCTTCGACTACTCGTTCTCGGGGCTGAAGACCTCGTTCCTCTACATGCTGCGCGACGCCGTGGCCGGAGACCCCGACTTCATCGAGAAGCACAAGGCCGACCTGTGCGCCTCGCTGCAGGGGACAATCGTGGAGATTCTGCTCGACAAGCTCGTCCGCGCATCGAAGGAGACGGGCATCCGCGACATCGCCATCGCAGGCGGCGTATCGGCCAACTCGGGCCTGCGCAACGGCATCGTCCGCATGGGCGAGCGGCGCGGCTGGCGCACGTTCCTCCCGGAATTCAAGTTCACGACCGACAACGCCGCCATGATTGCCATGGCCGGCTACTACCGCTACCAGCACGGCGATTTCGCCTCGCTCGACGTCTCGCCCGTGGCGCGTCTCGAGGAGCTCTGACACAAACCGACCAACCAAAAAGAGAAGACATGCGACTTTCCCGATTCCTGCGCGCCCCGCTGGGGCTGCTTGCGACGGTGCTGCTCGTCGCCGCCACCGCCTGCAACGACAAGAACGACAACGACAACAAGGGTCCCGAGGCTACGCTCGAGGTCTCGGCCGACGCCGTGACGCTGGGTGCCGAATCGGGCGTCGCAGCCACGGTCGGCATCACGACGACGGCCACGTGGAGCGCCGCCGTCTCGGGCAGCGGCTTCGCACTCGACCCGCAGGCCGGCACGGGCAATGCCACGCTCCGCATCAGCGCCACGGAGGCGAACCCCGACACCGAAGCCCGCGAACTCGGCAGCGTCACAATCACGGCCTCCGGCGCCGACACGCCGCGGACAATCCGCATAAGCCAGCTGGGCGCCGAGCCCGCCCCGGCACCCGATCCGGTGACTCTCACGCTCGACTTCACCGCCGGACCCGACATCCTGACCCCGGCCCTCCCCTCGGCCTCGGCCGACGCCCTCACGGGACGCCACGAATACACGTTCGAGGGCTACACGCTGGCCATCTACGCCGATGCGGCCGCCAACGGCAAATTCTATTGGAACGACCAGGCACAGTACTACGATGCGCCCGAGCCGAACAAGGCGCTCTACTTCAGCAAGGAGGGGGCCTACGTGGAGTTTCCGGCCATCGACGGGTTGAGCCTGGAGAGCATCCTCTACGTCAATTCGACGGGTGCCGGCGAGCTGCCCTCGTTCGACATTATGACCGACACGGGAGCGGCTCTCAACCACGCGCTCGACTTCTCGGACGACGGCATGAGCATGACCTTCACGCTGCTCGACGACGTGACGGCCACCCCCTGCCGGCTCACGATTCTCAACACCAAGAACGCCCAGGTCTCGCAGCTCAAGCTGACCTACGCCGCACCCGAACGGTAACCGCCCGCCACGGAATCCGCAGCACCAAACAGACGGAGGAGATGATTTACGACAACAGCGGCGTGCGCCGCCAGGACCGGCTGCTGACCGAAGCCGAAGCGCGCGGGCTTCTTGCCGCGGGCGAATACGGCGTGCTCTCGATGTGCGACGGCGGAAAGGCCTACGGCATTCCCGTGAACTACGTGTGGGACGGCAACGGGAGCCTCTACATCCACTGCGCCCCCGAGGGGCGGAAGCTGCGCTGTCTCGAAGCCGCGCCGCAGGTCTCGTTCTGCGTGACGGGCCGCACGCACGTGGTGCCCGAACGCTTCACGACGGCCTACGAAAGCGTCGTCGCGGAGTGCGAGGCGCACCTCGGGCTGCCCGAAGCGGAGCGCATGCGGGCGCTGGAACTGCTCGTGGCGAAATATGCCCCGGAGCTGAAGGCCATCGGCCGCAAGTATGCCGAGAAGTCGTTCCACCGCACGCAGATCATCCGCCTCGACATCCGCACCTTCAGCGGCAAATGCAAGCGCGTGGCGCTCTGATGCGCCGCCTTCGGGCATTCCGCCACCGGGCGGCCGAAAAGACGCCCGCACGGAAAGATTGCCCACCCGAAAACTGCCGGCACGGAAACGTCCCGGCGGCAGCCGCTGCGGCGACAACGCGGTCAGCATCCGCAACGACATACGAAAGAACCCCTGCCTCGGATGCGGCAGGGGTTTTCGTTTTCGGGAAAGGGAGATTCCGTCCTCCTATTTGCGGCCGAAAAGGCGTTCGCGCAGGGAGAAGTTCGCACATTTCTCCGCAAAGGCCTCGTACTCGGCCTGCAGCGAGGTCATCAGCTCATGCACGGTCTGTATCTTCTCGGCCCGCCACGCATTCGCCCCGCAGAAGGCGTAGCCGTTGCGGAGCTTCCCGCGGAAGGCGTTGTAGAGTGCCAGCATGATGCAGTAGGGGCTGTGCGTGACGTCGCACGTCCGGATGCAGTCGAACGGGCAGTTCTTCGGACGCTTGAGCCCCTCCCGCACCCGGTCGAGGAACGAGTTGCGGATGGCGCGCCCGGGCATGCCGACCGGGCTCTGGATAATCTCGATATCCTCGGGCCGGGCGTCGATGTAGCTCTGCTTGAAGGCCGGATCGGCATCACACTCCTCCGTCGTCACGAAGCGCGTGCCCAGCTGCACACCCTCGGCGCCCAGCGCCATGATGCGGTAGATGTCCTCACCGGTGTAGATGCCGCCCCCGGCAATGACCGGGATGTGGCAGCCGTGCTCCGCCCCGAAGGCGCGGACTTCGGCCACGACCTCCGGGACAATCGCCTCGAGCGCATAGTGCTCGTCGGTAATCTGCTCGGCCTTGTAGCCGAGGTGGCCGCCGGCCTTCGGGCCCTCGACGACAATGGCGTCGGGGATGTAGCGGTACTCCGAGAACCACTTGCGGCAGAGCAGCGCCGCAGCCCGCGCCGACGAGACAATCGGGGCCAGCTTCGTGCGGGCCCCCTCCGTCAGAAACGACGGCAGGTTGAGCGGAAGCCCCGCCCCCGAGAAGATGATGTCGGCACGCTCGGCAACGGCCGTGCGCACCATGTCGGCGAAGTTCGACATGGCGACCATGACATTCACGCCGATGATGCCGCGCGTCGCTTCGCGCGCCTTGCGCAGCTCCTGCTTCAGTCCCCAGACCGAGGCTTCGCGATAGTCCTTCGAATAGTCGTTGTAGATGGCCCCGAGGCCTGCCGACGAGATGACGCCGATACCGCCCTCGCGCGCCACGGCCGACGAGAGTCCCGACAGGGAGATGCCGACGCCCATGCCGCCCTGCACAATGGGTACCGGGGCGAGCAAATCGCCGATTTTCAATGCTTTCATGTCCGTATGTGATATTAGTAACCTAACCGGCCCCAAAGATAGGAATTTCCGGACGAAAAATTATGTCATTCGGAATAATTCACATCACAGAAAGCGCACGCCCCGCAGTCGGCGGCGGCTGCGGTCGGCCGCTTCGCGTTCGACGATACCCGTGACGACGTCGGCGGCATCGTGCCAGCGGTTGGCGCGGAACGTGCGGCGGTAGGTGGTCAGATGACCGTACAGCTCGGGCCAGCGCAGCGCCCACCCGCGCGGGAAACGCACCAGATGGAGTACCGTGGCGGCATTCGAGAGGATGCGGGCCTCCTTGTTGCCGCTCTGGTGGAACCACTCGACCCGCACGTCGGGCGCCAGCGCCTGCACGGCGCGTGCGAAGCCGCGGCCGCCGTTGTTGCTCTCGACGGCCGCCTGCCGCGTGTCGGAGCGCACGAACATCTCGGCGACGAGCCGCTCGGTCACCTCCATCGGATCGCGTGTGTAGACGGCGTCGGTAATGTAGATCACGCCGTCGACGTCGACCACGTAGGCGAGCGAGCAGAGGTAGTCGTCGCCCGTGTCGGCCGTGTCGGTGTAGCTGGCGCGGCGGACGATCTCGCGCGGCAGGGTGTCGTACTCGGCGAAGTGCAGGCCGTAGAGTAGCCCTTCGCGGGCCGTGGGATGCCCCTGGTACATCGCCTCGAACTGCAGCGGGTCGAGCCGCCGCTTCGCCGCGAGCAGCGCCGCACCCTGCTGCTCTTCCCACAGCGCCTCCCCCTCGGCGCGGGGGTCCAGCTCCGTGGGCGGCGAGGCCTTGAGCGCCTCGAAGTTCAGGTGGAGCCAGCCCCCGGCAGGCGGCGCATCGAGCTGTGCCCACGTGTGCAGCGCCTCGACCGGTTCGCGTGCCGCGATCGAACCGATGAGGTCCTCCTCGTGCCAGCGCGTGAAGACGACCAGCTCGCGCGAGCGGTTGTGCATGCGCGTGCGGACGACCGAGGTGTACCACTCCCAGCAGTTGGCGCGCACGAGCGGCGAGTTGGCCTCCATGGCATCCTTGTAGAGGTCGTCGAGGATGAAGCAGTCGACCCGGTTGCCCGTCAGCGAGCCCTCGCGCCCGACGGAGAGCAGGCTGCCGCGGCGCCCGATGATCTCGACCTCGTCGGCCGTGCGGATGTAGCTCGGCGGCCGGGTCCCCTGCTTGATTGTCGTGGCAGGGAAAAAGGCCCCGTACTCGCGCGAGTCGAGGATGCGCTGCACGCGGCGGTTGAACTTCGAGGCCAGCGCCCCGGAGTAGGAGGCGATCGCCACGCGGCAGTCGGGATCGAGCCCCAGCAGGTAGGCCGGAAGCAGCGTCGTGGCCCCGACGCTCTTGCCGTGCTGGGGCGGCATGGTGACGATGAGCCGCGGGATGCGCCCCTGCGCAAAGGCCTCCAGCACGCGGTAGTAGACCCGATGGAAGGGTTGCAGTTCGAGAAAGGGATAGACCGTCTGCGCAAAGTCCGCAAAAGTGGGCAGCGCGGTGGCCTGAACCGGACCGCCTGCGCTGCCGGATTCAGGTCCGGAGAGCGGTTCGGACGCGGAGATGGGCCCGGAGGCAGGGTCGGGAACATCCCCGGAGCCGACACCCGAAGCGGAGCGGGAACCGGTGTCGGGATCGGGCCGGGGCTCCGGTTGGGTTCGGGATTTGGACCGGGATTTGGATTGAGACCCGGATTGAGAGGCCGCTTTGGACCGCGACCGGGATTTGCGGGCGGGTCGGGAATCGGAAGCGGCCGCAGATGCTGCGCCGGAGGCGGCCACAGGCACCGCATCGGAAGCGGTCGCAGGCGCCGCGCCGGAGGCGACTGCGGCGGACGAAGGGTCCGGGAGACTTCCGGACACGGAAACCCCTGCGGAGGGGTTCTCCGCAGAGGTCGGGACGGTTGGTTTGTCCATGAAAAGAGAAAATTGAGTGGTGAAAACCCGGTGCGCGGCGCCGCGGCGGGAGGTTTTCCAGAAAGGTTCCGGCAGGTCGCGCCGAACCCGCAGAGGGGAAGAGGCCGGAACGGAGAGACCGCGATGAGCGGACGGAAAGAGGACGTAGGGGCCCACGGGCACCGCCTCGCGGCGGGCACGCATGCCCTACAGCCAGCGTTTCAGCTCGGAGAACGAGAAGTCGTTGAGCCGTTCTCCCCCGTCGCCGACGGTGTGGAACTCCCACCACACGGGCACGAGGTCCGCAACGGCGTTCGCCTCGCCCTCGGGGTAGGAAACCCGCCGGCGGTAGACGATCACCGACGCCGTGAGGCGGCAGTCGGTCCCGTCGAACGGAAAGCAGAGCGACCCGGAAAAGTAGTTCTCCGAACCGATGGCCTCCACGAGCCGTCCGGCAGTCTCCCGGTAAAGTTCAGGTGATACGGAATAGATCATTGGACGTGATGTTTTTTCGCAAAAACGATTTGCGGATCGGAATAAATTGTTTAACTTTGCAGGACAAAGATAAGTTCAAATTTTGAATTTTGTACAAAAAAGTTAAAAATATTTTATATAATATTTTCCAATAGAAAATTATGAACGAACGGGTAAAGTTGATACGCAAGCAGCTCGGCATGACGCAGGAGCAACTAGCACAGCGACTTGGCATCGGCAAGGCGGCGCTTTCGATGATCGAGACGGGCAAGGCGGGGCTGTCGGCCCGCAACCGCAACATGCTGGTTCAGGAATTGAACGTCAATCCCGAGTGGCTCGAGACGGGCGAGGGCGAAATGTTCAACGCCGAGCCCGACCTGACGGCCTACATGCGCCGCACGGACAATTCGGTGCCGCTGCAGAGCGTGCCCCTCTACTCGATCGAGGGGACCGCGGGGCTCGTGCCGCTCTTCACGGACCGTTCGCAGACCAAGCCCGTGAACTTCATCCACATCCCCAACCTGCCGAAGTGCGACGGGGCGATCTATATCGTCGGCGACTCGATGTACCCGCTGCTCAAGAGCGGCGACATCGTGCTCTACAAGCAGCTGCACGACCTGAACGACATCTTTTGGGGCGACATGTACCTGCTTTCGATCGACATGGACGGCGAGGAGTACGTCACGGTCAAATACATCCAGAAGTCCGACCGCGAAGGCTACGTCAGGCTCGTGAGCCAGAACCCCCACCACGCCGACAAGGAGGTGGCCATGTCGCGCATCCGGGCCCTGGCGCTCGTGAAGGCGAGCATCCGCATGAACTCCATGCGGTGAGCGGTGGCGGCTCCGCAGGATACCGCCCGTCCCGCCGCGGGAGAATGCAACTTATATATATAGGGGCGGAGCGGCCCCATCCCCCCCGCACACAGACCGGCTCCGGAACGTGAAACACGACAGCAGGCCCTGTCGCGCGGATGACGTGCGGCACCGCACAAATGGCTGTAAATTAAATCCGATTTTGCATACGCAATTCGGATTTTTTTCTTATCTTTGCAAAGATAGAATTGGTTAGCCAATTTCAAGCAAAGGAGAAAACCAGAAAACAAAAATCCATAACACGATGAAAACCAACTACGAAATCCGTTACGCAGCCCATCCCGAGGATGCGAAACATTACGACACGGCGCGTCTGCGCCGCGACTTCCTCATCGAGAAGGTCTTTGCGGCCGACGAGGTCAACATGGTCTACTCGATGTACGACCGCATGCTCGTGGGCGGCGCCATGCCGGTCAAGGAGGTGCTCAAGCTCGAGGCCATCGACCCGCTGAAGGCCCCCTGCTTCCTCACGCGCCGTGAGATGGGTATCTTCAACGTCGGCGGCAAGGGCGTCGTCAAGGCCGGCGATGCCGTCTTCGAACTCGACTACAAGGAGGCCCTCTACCTCGGTTCGGGCGACCGCGAGGTGACCTTCGAAAGCGTCGACGCCGCACACCCCGCCAAGTTCTACTTCAACTCCGTGACGGCCCACCGCAACTACCCCGACAGGAAGGTTACGAAGGCCGACGCCGTGGTGGCGCACATGGGCTCACTCGAGTACTCGAACGACCGCGACATCAACAAGATGCTCGTCACGCAGGTACTG
This sequence comes from uncultured Alistipes sp., assembly GCF_949296715.1. Taxonomy (GTDB): domain Bacteria; phylum Bacteroidota; class Bacteroidia; order Bacteroidales; family Rikenellaceae; genus Alistipes. Next base: position 79,757 of record NZ_CASFQD010000015.1, read on the forward strand.
CCGACGTGCCAGCTGCAGATGGGCATGACCGAACTGCGCCCGGGCAGTGTCTGGAACACGATGCCGGCCCACGTGCACTCGCGCCGCATGGAGGCCTACTTCTACTTCGAGGTACCCGAGGACCAGGCCGTCTGCCACTTCATGGGCCAGGTCGACGAGACGCGCCACATCTGGATGAAGGGCGACCAGGCCGTGCTCTCGCCCGAGTGGTCGATCCACAGCGCCGCCGCCACGCACAACTACACCTTCATCTGGGGCATGGGCGGCGAGAACCTCGACTACGGAGACCAGGACTTCTCGAAAATCACCGATCTGAAATAAACCGATTCAAAACATCAATACACCTATGGTAAACTTTTCATTGGAAGGTAAGGTGGCACTCGTAACGGGTGCTTCTTACGGCATCGGATTCGCGCTGGCTACGGCCTTCGCACGGCAGGGCGCCAAAATCGTCTTCAACGACATCAAGCAGGAGCTCGTCGACAAGGGCCTGGCAGCCTACAAGGCCGAGGGCATCGAGGCCAAGGGCTACGTCTGCGACGTCACGAACGAGGAGCAGGTCAACGCCATGGTTGCACAGATCGAGAAGGAGGTCGGCGTAATCGACATTCTGGTCAACAACGCCGGCATCATCAAGCGCATCCCGATGACGGAGATGACCGCCGCCGAGTTCCGCCAGGTGATCGACATCGACCTCAACGGTCCGTTCATCGTATCGAAGGCCGTCATTCCGTCGATGATCAAGAAGGGCCACGGCAAGATCATCAACATCTGCTCGATGATGTCGGAGCTGGGCCGCGAGACCGTATCGGCCTATGCTGCCGCAAAGGGCGGTCTGAAGATGCTTACGCGCAACATCGCCTCGGAGTACGGCGAGTACAACATCCAGTGCAACGGCATCGGCCCGGGCTACATCGCCACGCCGCAGACCGCACCGCTGCGCGAGCGTCAGGCTGACGGTTCGCGCCACCCGTTCGACTCGTTCATCGTAGCGAAGACGCCGGCTGCCCGCTGGGGCACGCCCGAAGACCTGATGGGTCCGGCCGTCTTCCTCGCTTCGGACGCTTCGGATTTCGTCAACGGCCACATCCTCTACGTGGACGGCGGTATTCTGGCCTACATCGGCAAGCAGCCGCAGTAGTCGGCCCTCAGGGGAGAGGGTGAGCAGCCCGCCGCGCCGAATGGCCGGCCTCTCTCGTCGGGCCGTCTTTTCATCCGGCCCGACGAGAGAGGCCGCAAGCCGTACTACCCTGCCGACAACAGCATGCCGGGACCTTTTCGGGTCCCGGCATTTTTTTCTATCCCCGGAGCGGCCGCAGCAAGGCCCGCAGGCGGAGCGACACGCCGCCCGCAGGTCAGCAGAAGGCGGCGATCAGCACCGGGACGCTCACCTCGAGGACAATCCCGTGCAGCAGCGCCTGCGGCACGACCTGCCGGTCGCCGGCACAGCGGACAATCATCGGCAGGCAGACATCCATCGAGTTGATCCCGGCCACCGAGATCGGGGCGAGCCGCCCGCCCCAGCGGGCAAAGAGCGGCAGGAAGAGCAGCGCGACCATCTCGCGGACCACATTGGCCACGAGGGCTACGGTCGCCAGTTCGGCAGCTCCGTCCACCCCGAGCGTCGCGCTCTTCATCTCGGCGATGAGCACCGACGAGAGCGAATAATAGCCGAATCCGCTGCCGACGGCCAGGCAGTCGGTCAGCCCCCGCCCGGCAAAGAGCCACACCCCGGCGGCCGAGAAGAGCAGCGACCCGACAATGGTGCAGAGCGGCAGGAGCAGCAACCGCAAATCGAACCCGCGCAGCAGCTGCGGCAGGTCATCCCCGGCCCCGAGCCCCATGCCGGCCAGAAAGACCAGCGCAGAGAGCAGCAGCATGGGCAGCCCCGAGGCCAGCAGCCACGCCGGAACAAGCCCGGCAACGCCGAGCAGCAGCCCCGCCAGAAAGGCGGCGAATACAGGCAGCGACTCCATCATCCCCTTCATCGCGCACCTCCTTTCCGGGTAAGCAGGCGCCGCGCAACACGCACGGCACAGAGGCTTCCGGTCACACCCAGCAGGGCGAAGACCACGGCCTGCAGGCCGAAGCGCGAGAGCGACGCAATGAGCTCGCGGTTCGCGCCGATCGAGGCTCCGAAGACGAAAAGCAGGGCGACGACGGCCGCACGGGTGCCATAGCCCGAGAGCCGGACGACGGGACGGCAGCGCAGCAGATACCCTGCACCGATTCCCGACAACAGAAACAACAGTATGCGGAACATGGTTGACTGACTTTTTGAGGCCGCCGGGCGCAGCGCAATCCGCCCCGGACCGCAGACACTCAAAGCGGCCGTGAAACAATGAAAAAAGACTCGAAAAGGGAGAAGCCACCGCCGGCCGGCGACACGTCGCCCCGGCCGCGGTTCAAGCCAGTCAGATAAAGCCGCTGAACCAGTGGACATGCACGAGCGTGAAGGCGCGCGCCACGACGCACCGTGCTCCGAAATAGATATGTCCACCCGAGAATCGCATGGTCCAAAATTTTTGCGGCTGCAAAGATAGCTATTCGCCGCGAAATTTCCAAATACCAGAAGCCCCCGCACCCGTATCGGCCACACTTGCGCCCGGGCGGAACACCCCTCACTACTTATTCACAGCGGCACGGCACCAGACAATCGTCCGCAACCTGCCGCGACAGCTGCACCGGAAGAAAAAACGGCACAAAAAGTTTCAATCCATTAAAATTTTTTGCGTTTTATTAGCAATATAACAATAAATTCATATATTTGTGTTATCGTTTTTAAAACCAAACCCAAAACTAACATGAACGAAAACATGGTGCGGGAGTTGCAGGACGTCGTGATTCGCTTTTCGGGCGACTCGGGCGACGGCATGCAGCTCACGGGCACGCTCTTCTCCGACACTTCGGCGCTGCTGGGAAACGGCATCTCGACCTTCCCCGACTACCCCGCCGAAATCCGGGCCCCGCAGGGAACCGTCGCGGGCGTCTCGGGATTCCAGGTCCATTTCGGCAACCGCCGCGAACTCAATCCCGGTGACTACTGCGATGTGCTGGTGGCCATGAACCCCGCGGCCCTGAAGGCCAACCGCAAATGGCTCAAGCCCGGCGCCACGGTGATCCTCGACGGGGACTCGCTCACCGAGGAGCACCTCAAGAAGGCCGGATTCGCCACGACGGACCCCATTGCCGAGCTCAAGCTCGACGAGTACAACGTCGTCATCCCCGACATCACCACCATGACGCGCGAGGCGCTCAAGGAGACGGGACTCGACAACCGGGCCATCGTCAAGTGCAAGAACATGTTTGCCCTGGGCATCTGCTTCTGGCTCTTCGAGCGTCCCGAGGACCACGCCTACAAGTACCTCGAAACGAAATTCGCCAAAAAGAACCCCGCCATCGCCGCCGCCAACAAACTGGCGATCGACGCGGGATACAACTATGCGGCCAACACCCACCAGTTCGCCAACAACTACCGCGTGGCGCCGGCCAAGCTCGAAAAGGGCACCTACCGCTCCATCAGCGGCAACGTCGCCACGGCATGGGGTCTGTGCGCCGCCGCCGAGAAGGCCGGGCTGCCGCTCTTCTGCGGTTCGTACCCCATCACCCCGGCGACGGTCATCCTCGAGGAGCTGGCCAAGCGCAAGGACCTCGGCGTGAAGACCGTACAGGCCGAGGATGAAATCGCCGGCATCTGCACGGCCATCGGCGCCGCCTACGCCGGCAACTTCGCCGTGACGACCACCTCGGGACCGGGTCTTTCGCTCAAGAGCGAGGCGCTGGGCCTGGCCGTCATGACCGAGCTGCCGCTCGTCGTCGTCGACGTACAGCGCGGCGGCCCCTCGACGGGTCTGCCGACCAAGACCGAGCAGAGCGACCTGCTGCAGGTCCTCTACGGCCGCAACGGTGAGTGCCCGGTGATCGTCGTGGCCGCCTCGTCGCCGAGCGACTGCTTCCACTACGCCTTCGAGGCGGGACGTCTGGCCATGGAGCACATGACGCCCGTCGTGCTGCTCACCGACGGCTTCATCGCCAACGGCTCGGAGCCGTGGCGCATCCCCTCGATGAAGGACTACCCGACGATCTGCCCGCCGATCGTCGACGAGGCCCCCGAAGGCGGCTTCATGCCCTACGTGCGCAACGAGAAGCTCGTGCGCGGCTGGGCCTTCCCCGGCAAGACGGGCCTTGAGCACCGCGTGGGCGGTCTGGAGAAGGACAGCATCAAGGGTTCGATCTCACACGACCCTGCCAACCACCAGAAGATGGTCGACACGCGCGCCGCAAAGGTGGCCCGCGTCGCCGAGGACATTCCCGAGCAGACGGTCTGGGGCGACCCCGAAGGCGACCTGCTGGTTGTCGGCTGGGGCGGCACGCGCGGACATTTGCAGAATGCCGTCGACGAGCTGCGCCGCGAAGGCAAACGCGTCTCGCTCTGCCACTTCAACTACATCAACCCGCTGCCGCGCGGCGTGCGCGAGATCTTCGCCCGCTTCCGCCGCATCGTGGTCTGCGAATTGAACGAAGGGCAGTTCGCCTCCTACCTGCGCTCCTCGCTGCAGGAGTTCCGCTACGAACAGTACAACAAGTGCGAAGGCCAGCCCTTCACGGTGGTCGAGCTTCGCGACAAATTTGAATCCTTATTGAAATAACGCCATGGCAGACTTCAAATACACCCCTGCGGATTTCAAAAGCGACCAGGAGGTACGCTGGTGCCCCGGCTGCGGCGACCACGCCATCCTGAACGCCGTGCAGCGCGCACTGCCCGAGATCGCCGACCGCACGGACACGCCCCACAACCTCTTCACGTTCGTATCGGGCATCGGCTGTTCGTCGCGCTTCATCTACTACATGAAGACCTTTGGCTTCCACTCGATCCACGGCCGCGCCAACGCCGTGGCGACGGGCGTCAAGGTGGCCAACCCGCGCCTCGCGGTGTGGGTGACGACCGGTGACGGCGACTCGCTGGCCATCGGCGGCAACCACTTCATCCACGCCATCCGCCGCAACGTCGACCTGAACGTCATCCTCTTCAACAACGAGATTTACGGTCTGACCAAGGGCCAGTACTCCCCCACCTCGAAGCTGGGCAAGATCACCAAGACCTCGCCCTACGGCACGGTCGAAAAGCCCTTCAACCCGGGCGAGCTGGTCATCGGCGCCAAGGGTACGTTCTTCGCCCGCACGGTCGACATGGAGGTCAACCTCTCGAAGGAGTGCCTCGTGGCCGCCGCGATGCACAAGGGCATGTCGGTGGTCGAAGCGTTGCAGAACTGCGTGATCTTCAACGACAAGACCCATGCGGCATACGCCGGCGACAAGGCTACGCGCGCCGAGCACACGATCACGCTGCGCCACGGCGAGAAGATGCTCTTCGGCGCCAACAGGGAGAAGGGCCTCGTCTTCGAGAACATGAAACTCAAGGTCGTGACCGTCGGACAGGACGGCTACACGATCGACGACATCCTGACGCACGACGCACACGAGCGCGACACGACGCTGCACGTGATGCTCGCCGCGATGAAGTACCCGGACTATCCGGTGGCGCTCGGCGTGATCCGCGCCGTGGAGGACGACGCCGTCTACGACCTGGCCGTCGAACGGCAGGTCGAGGAGGTGAAGGCCGCCAGCAAGATCCACTCGGTGGACGAGCTGCTCCACTCGGGCGAGACCTGGGAGGTCGAGTAATCACCTGCTTGTTCCGCGGGTCCGCGGGTCGGCCGACATCCCGGCACGGCAGTTTACGCGCGGGCTGCGGCCACAAGGTTCGAGGGGCGAGGAGCCGGGAGCTGGGAGCTGGGCTAAAGTCATCCGCAGCCCCGAAGATACAGACACTGAAAACGACGAAACGGGCTTTTTCGGGTCCGTTTCGTCGTTTTGTCTGCCGGGACGACGGCATCGGAAGGGGCTACTTCTTGAGCAGCACCTCGTCGATGATGCGGCGCATCTGTGAGATGTCCATGGCGCCGGTGGCGTGCTGCGGATCACCGCCGCGCGGGATGAAGAGGAAGGTCGGGATGCTCCGCACGCCGAACAGGGCCGCGAGCCGCTGCTCCTTGTCGACATCGACCTTGTAGATGCGCACGCGGCCTTCGTATTCGTCGGCCAGCGTCTCCATCACGGGCGCCATCATCTTGCAGGGTCCGCACCACGTGGCGTAAAAGTCGATCACCGCGGGCAGGTCGCCCTCATACTTCCATCGGGTGGGGTTCTTCTCGTAGTCGTAAATCAGTTTGCGGAACTCCGCCGCATTCAATTCCATCGCTTTCATAGTCGTTTCGTTTTTCGATCCGGAGCGGTTCTGCGCACAGGCCGTTACACCGAGCAGGGCGAAGAGCGCCGCGAATGCCGTTTTTATGTTTTTCATGTTTCGTTTTTGTTTTCAGTGCAAAGATCGGACATTTCCGTCGTCGGGGAAATGGACAAACCGCCGGAAAGGTTGGCGATTCTTCCCGCATGCGCATCCGTTGAAAAAAAATCGGCTAATTTTCGGCAGACGCTTGCAGGAATCAAAAAGATGACTTATATTTGCACCCGCAAAGGGGGATTAGCTCAGCTGGCTAGAGCGCTTGCATGGCATGCAAGAGGTCACGAGTTCGAATCTCGTATTCTCCACTCAAACGCTCGCAATCTGTTGGATATCAACAAGTTGCGAGCGTTTTCACATAAACGGGCGGGACAGAAACGGGACAGGACATTTTCACCGAATCGCCTTCTTATAGTCTGATATCAATATTTCTACATTTTTGTCCGGATTCCGTGCACGAAAATGTAAAAAAATGTCGCTTGTCAGAACCGCGCGAAGCAAAGCGCTCGACGAAATTCTCTCGTACACCTATCCACGGCTGCATACCGGCTCCTGCTGGTATATCAGTTTCTACGCCTTCGACCCGGCAAGGGGCGAAATGCGACGCAAGCGCATCAAGATCAATCCGGCCGGCAGGACGGTATTGTAGCATCAATTTCACAAATAATAGAAAAATATCCATTAATATATTTTGCAAACAATAGAAAAATATCTATCTTTGCACTGTCAAACAAGTACTGGAATAGAATCGGGCGAATTGCAAAAGCTAATCCTCGCAAACGGATGGCGAATCGTCCGACAAAGCGGAAGCCACGTGATCCATGAGAAAAGACGGAGACAGGTCCCTGACTGCGTTTCACGGAGGCAAAGAAGAGGATATACCGGGCTTGAAAAAATCAAACGGGAAATGGGGCTGAAATAGGTCCTTCCGTAAAAACAAAATAGGAGGGGTACCGGTTGCCTTTTCCCATATAAGGATAGTATAAGAAGCATGGCAATAAGAAAGATTGAAGCTGTTATTGAAAAGAACAGCGACGGCGGATTCAGCGCCCGTTGTACCGACGAGATGTTTTCCGGCATGGGCGATACAGCTGAAGCAGCCAAAGAGGATATGAAACAATCCATCCGCCACTTTGTCGAATCAAGCCGCAAGGACGGGTATCAATACCCGGCATGGCTCGACGGGGAATACGAGATCGTGTATAGGTTCGACACCCAATCGCTGCTCCAGTATTACGCCGGGATCATCACCCCGGCCGCTTTGGGGCGCTTGTCCGGAATCAATCCCAAACAACTCTGGAGCTATGCCCACGGGAAATCCAAGCCGCGGGGAGCCCAGGTGAAACGAATCGAAAAGGCCCTGCATAAACTGGGAGCCGAACTATCATCCATCTCTTTGTAGTATTTGTTTGACAGCTTTTCTATAAAGAGAGCGCCCCGGCCTTTCGGTCGGGGTTTTCCATGTCGGGACCCCATGCAGGAATGACGACAAGTCCTCCGGACCCGCCGTTTTACCGACACTCCGATGTGAATCCCGCCCGGCCGTATCCGGAACAAAAAATCCGCGCACGCCCCGCACAACCGATATTTTTTATACCTTTGTATACGGCAAACAAATCGGAGTCGGGCGCCATGAACCATTTAATGTACAGCTACTCATTATGTATCGCACTGCCGTTGATGTTATTTTTCGGTTTTTACTTCCTGTTCGCCAGGACACCCGACAAAGCCATCTTCGATAACTATCTGCGGTCCCGGCGGATCATGGGAGCAGCCATGCTGCTGCTTGCCGCCAACTATTCGGCCCATTTCTTCTTCGAAATCAGGTTTCAGAACGTCAATGCCGCCATATTGATCAACCTGACCACCTATTTTCTGTGCTACTGGCTCTTCAGTTCGGCCCTCATCTCGCTGCTCGACCGGTTCTACATCACCCCGCGCCGCACGTGGACGCACATCGGCCAATGGGCCCTCTTTTCCATCCTGTCCGCCATCGTACTGCTGCTGCTGCCGGAAGGGACGATCCAGAGAATCGGGATGTTCGCAATGGCCCTGTGGCTGGTCGTCTACGGGCTTGTCCTGGCACGCAGGCTGCTGCGGGCCTACCACCGCGCCGTCAGGCTCTTCGACAACACGCATTCGGACGACATCGGAGCCTATATCCGGTGGTTGTCCGTCTTCACCTACTGGGCGCTCATATTCGGTGTCGGCTGCGGCTTGCTGACATTCCTGCCCGACAGCTGCATCTTCATCTGGATTCTCTCCTCCGTTCCGTTCTATATCTACCTGTTCCACTGCTATCAGAACTACCTGCTCTTCTACGAGCAGGTGGAAAACGCAATGGAGACCGAAATCTCCTCCGAAGCGGAGTTCCTCGACGACGCACCCGAAGAGCCGAAGGAGCCGGCAGCGCCGTCGTGCTACGCCGAAATCGCCGGCAAGATCAGGGAGTGGATCCGCACGGACGCTATCTGCATCCGGGGCTGACGATAAAGGACCTTTCGGAGATTCTGCACACGAACCGCACCTATCTTTCGGGATACATCAAAACGGCATACGGGCTTTCGTTCCGCGACTGGATCACCGGGCTTCGCATGGAGTATGCGAAGCAGCGGCTGCTCGGGGCGCAGCAGCAGACCATCGCCGAGATTTCGGAGAATTCGGGATTCATGTCTCCGAGCCATTTCATGCGGATATTCAAGGAAAAGGAGGGGTGTTCGCCTGCAAAATGGCGGAAAGCACAGGCTGAAAAAAGTGTCCAAACGACAAAAATATGCCCAAACGACAAAATAAAAACGCCCCAAACAACAAAATTGTGCGATCCCGACAAATAGCACAGTTTTTGTAATAAAATATAGCGAATATCTCGATTATTTTTGCTTATTTTATCTGTTCGGAATCCGGAATGGAATACCAAAAACAGATAAAATATGGGCAAACGAATCTTTCTTTTCATCTGTCTGCTGGGGCTGACGACAACGTCTCTTCCGGCCTCGGCACAGCCAAAATCCGACACCACCTACCTGTTCCGCTTCGTACCGGGGGATGACATGTTCTATGTACCCTGGAACGGAAACGACGAGGAGCTGGAGCGCCTGCTTGACTGCGTGGCGCGATACCGCGACCCCATTCTGAACGGAGACATACCCGTGGAGGTCGTCGGCTGCAGCCGTTCGGCCGCCGACCCATCCGGGGACCTCGCCATAGCGAAAATCCGCGCCAACCGCGTCAAGACGGAGCTGATCCTGCGCGGAGGGCTTACCGAAGCATGCTTCAGGACGAAGAACCGCACGACGGGCGGGAACTGCGTGACGGTGCGCATCGTCATCCCGGCCAAGCCCGCCGCCGAACCGGCCCCGACACCGGCTCCTGCACCCGAGCCGGCCGCGAAGCCCGCGGAGGAGACATCCGCCGCGCCGGCGCCGCAGCCTGCCGGGACCTCCGGGACCGAGGCCCTTGCGCCCGTGCTGGAGGAGCCTGACGACACGCCGGCAGCCGCAGCGGCGGGGCCGCGCACGACGGGGCTCTCCGTGCGCACGAACCTGCTGCGGTGGGTGACGCTCACGCCCGACCTGGGTATCGAGTACCGCATCGCGGAGCGCTGGAGCGTGCAGGTGAACGGCAGCTGGACGTCGCTGACGTGGCGTGACAAGGAGCGCCGTTATGCACTGTGGGAGGTGGCACCCGAAGCCCGACATTATATAGGTGCGCAGAAGCGCGGCTACGTGGGCGCGATGTTCAAGGTCGGACAGTTCAACTACAAGCTCTCCGACACGGGCCGCCAGGGCAATCTCGTGGGCGGCGGCGTGACGGGCGGTTACGTCCTGCCGTTGAGCAAGTCCGTATCGCTCGATTTCACGGTAGGTCTGGGCTGCCTGCATGCCGACTACGACAAATACGTGGTCATCGACGGTGTCCGGGTACGCCGCGGCGCCGCGACGACGAACTGGTGGGGACCCGTGAATGCGGGCGTAAGTCTTGTGTGAAACCTGTTTTAACGTTAGAAGATTATGAAAAACATGCGATTCATACCGATTTCAACCGTTGCCGCAGCGGTCGTGCTGCTGGCAACCTCCTGCGTGAAGAACACGCTCTACAACACGCCGCACCCCAACCACGGGAAGATTGCGGTCACGGTCGACTGGAGCGGCCGCGGCGCGGGTCTCGACCTGCCGGCGCTGTGGATGGTGTCGCTGGGCGACTATACGGGTACGGAGCGCTCGGCCACGCACGCTCCCGAGCAGCTTTTCACGCCGGGAGAGTATACGCTTGCGGCGTGGAACCCCATGGAGAAGATCGCCGTCGCCGGCACCACGGCCACCGTCGCGACGGTTCCGGGCAACGGGTCTGCTGCGAGGTCGTTCATCGAGCCGCGGCCGGTGTGGTTCTTCACCAGCGTGCAGCAGGTGCAGATCGAGAAGGACAAGGACCACACCTTCACGGCCGTGATGCGGCAGCAGACGCGTGAGCTGACCCTCGTCGTCGAGCCTGTGGGCGACGCCGCCGACCGCATTACGGAGATTGTCGCCTGCCTGACGGGGGCGGCCGGGACGCTGGACTTCGCCACCGACACCCACGGCACCCCTTCGAACGTGGCGCTCGACTTCACGAAGATCACCTCCGGCGACGATGCCGGCAAGTGGACGGCCACGGTGCGGCTGCTGGGTGTGGCCGGGACGTCACAGCAGCTGCAGGGCGAAGTCCGCTATGCGGAGGGCAACCCGCTTCCCACGACGCTGACGAGCGACCTGACGGCGGCACTCAAGGAGTTCAACGCGAAGAAGACCGAGCCGCTGACGCTGGGCGGCACGCTTGTGGAGACGCCCGAAGAGGCGGAGTTCCCGGGCGCCGAAATCAACGGCTGGGAAGAGATCGAGAGCGGAGAAGTAAATGCCGAGATGTAAATGCCGGGATGTAAACGGCGATAGAACCGATAAATAAACAATTAAAGCATAGATACCATGAAAACGAGATTTTTGGTTTTGGCGGCGTGTGCGCTGGCATGCGCAGCCTGCAACAACGGCAACGACGAGAACCCGGACAACGGTCCCGTAGCCGCCCGGTTTATATCCGACATCACGTCTGCCACCCGCGCCAGCGGAACCACGTGGGACAACGGCGACTGCATCGGCATCACCGGTGCGGGCTACAAGAACATTCCCTATGTGACGGAAGGGGACGGCAATTTCGTCCCGAAGGGCATGGCCATCTTCTACAACAACACTAATGACAACATCTTCAGCGCCTACTATCCCTATAAGGATGACAGCGAACTGACGAATGGTAAGATAACCGCCACGGCGGACGCCGCGGCGCAACAGGATCAGCCATCCATCGACTTCCTCTTTGCCTCGGGAGCCACGGGCAGCACCCACAACCCGGAGGTGGAGTTCACCGACAAAACGAAGGAAGGCGCCCGGACAACTCCTTCCACCACTGCATGAGCCAAATCACCCTTACCTTCGAGGCGGGCAACGGCGTGGATTTCAGTCGGGTCAAGCCCGACAAATACACGCTGGGCGGAGTGAAATTCACCGGTACGTTCGACCCGGCTGACGGTACTGCCGCCGCAAGCGACGAGGCGCAGGCCGGATCGCTGGCCATGGAACTGACTGGCGGCAGCCTCACGTCGTCGGTCATTCTCTTCCCGCAGACGGTGGCATCGCTGCCGTTGGTTGTGAATTACAACAACGAGGAATATTATGCCACGCTCACCGTGCCCGAAGGCGCACTGAAGGCGGGCAACAACTATACCTATCCGGTCAGGATAAACAACCGCGACCTCGAAGTCAGCGGAGCCACGATTGCAGCGTGGAACGACGTACCGGCCGACGGCGAATATAATGCCGACCTGTAATCAGATACGAACCGATAAACGATAAGGGATATGAATATCAGACATACATTCTATCGGCTTTCGGCGCTCCTTGCCCTGTTGCTCGGCCTTGCGGCCTGCACGAAGAGCGAGGAGGCAGACTACCGTCTGCCCGAAGGAGAATACCCGGTTGTCATTCGGACCACCGGGCTCTCCGCCGTGGCAACGCCCGCATCGCGCGCCACCGTCGACGGCGACTGGCAGGGCGTGCAGACCGTGGCACTCAAGATGGGCGACGCGGTAAAGGAATACACCGTGGCGGCCTCCGATGCCGACGGCTACAAGAGCGCCACGCTCTCACGCGAGAACGACCCGTTCTGGTGGACGAGCCGCAAACCGATTAGCGTCTCGGCCTGGTGGCCCCTCGATGATGCTGACATCACACGGATGCCTGCCGTCGTGGTGGCCGAAGACCAGAGCACGCTGGACGCGTTCCAGAGAAGCGACTTCATCTCTGCCGAGGAGCAGACGGTTGAATTTGACAACCCGACTCTTGAATTTACCCACCGCACGGCGCGCGTGACCGTCGAGCTGAAGCCCGGCGTCGGCCTCACCGACGTTTCGGGCGCCACGGTGAGCCTCGCGAACCTCTCCACCCTCTACGGCAACCCCGCCACCATCGACACCTACCCCGCGGACGACACCCACGAGGCCCTCGTCCTCCCGCAGTCCGTCACGGCAGGCGAGCCATTCATCGTGGTGGACTTGAACGGCGGCACCTTCAACTTCCGTCCGGAGAAAGAGATCAAGCTGGCGGCGGGCAACCGCTATACCTACATCATCCGTGTGAACACCACCGGACTGACGCTGGTGGGCTGCACCATCGGTGACTGGAGCTACGGCGGCAGCGAGGACGGCACAGCAGAGGAGGACACGGGCTACACCTACGACGCCGCCACCCACACCTACACCGTCCATAATGCCGACGGTCTGCTGGCGTGGAACGAGGCGGCACGGAACGACCTCACGCTGAACTGCACCCTCACCGCCGACATCACCCTGCCCGCGGTGGCCGACGAGAAGAGCAACTGGACACCGGTAGGCTATTATGATAGCGGTGTATCCGTCGGGTACACCGGCACCTTCGACGGCGGCGGCCATACCATCACGGGGCTGACCGTCGACCTCCCGGGTCAATATTATGTGGGCCTGTTCAGCGTGGTTGGCAAAGAAGGCACGGTGCAGCACCTGACGCTTGCAGGGGCGAAAATTAACGGCAACTGGTATGTCGGCGGCGTGGCGGGATACATTGACGGCGGCACCGTCGAAAACTGCCACTTTACCTCGGGCAATGTCACGGGGACGGGCAACTGTGTCGGCGGCGTGGCGGGATACATTGAGGAACGCAGCACCGTCAAAAACTGCCACTTTACCTCGGGTACCGTCTCCGGAAACGACGGTGTCGGCGGCGTGGTGGGATACAACTCCGGCACCCTGACCGACTGCACCGCGTCGGGCACCGTCTCCGGCAATCTATATGTCGGCGGCGTGGTGGGAGAGAACTACGCCGGCATCGTGACCGCCTGCTACTGGCGCAACAACCTCGGAACGGGTATCGGCTACGGCAGCGGCGACGTCACGCAGGTCGACGGCACGGCTGTTACCTGGGAGAATGCCCAGACAGGCATGAACGAAGCCATCGACGCGTGGAACAACAGCCATTCCGGCAACCCGTGCAACTGTCACTACGAGGGCGCCACGGCGACGACCCCGCCGACGCTGGCAACGGCAAACTGATTCCGGATGACCGGGTCGTTCCGCCCGGCCAACCGTGCAAACGCAACAGCCCGTCCACCTTTCGGTGGACGGGCTGTTGCGTTACGGACCGATGCGGGCTGCACCCGGCCGGACTGCGTTGCGGGCTCCGGCCTCTATCCAAGCTTCATCACGTCGTCGATGCCCATGTCGCGGTAAGTCGACTCCAGCTCCTCGCTGCGGTCCGTAATCACGAGGAGCTTGTCGCCCAGCATAAGTTCCGTCTTGCCCTGCGGCACGAAGTATTCGCCGTTGCGGCAGACCATCATCACGAGTGTGTTCTCCGGCAGGGTGATATCCTTGAGCGTATGGCCCCCTTCGAGCATCGTCTCGTTGACCTCGACCTCCGTCAGCGCGGACTTCATGTCCTCGTGCATGTTCACGTCGAAGGCCGACTCCTTCTCCTCGTAGGCCAGCCCCAGCAGGTTGGCCATGCCGCTGACGGTCGTTCCCTGCACGACGAGCGAGATGATTGTCGAGAGGAAGACCACGTTGAAGAGCAGTTCGGCATGTTCGATATTGTCGATAAGCGGATAGATGGCGAAGAGAATCGGCACGGCACCGCGCAGTCCCACCCACGAGACGTAGAGCCGCGCCTTGGCCGTAAAGCGGCGGAAGGGCGCCAAGCAGGCGAAGACCGCCACGGGACGGGCCACGAAAATCATGAACGCCCCGACGGCGCCGCCGAGAATCAGCACCTCGGGCTGGAGCAGTTCGTTGCTGTTGACGAAAAGGCCCAGCGTGAGGAACATGATAATCTGCATGAGCCACGTGAAACCGTCGAAAAAGACCGTCAGCGTGCGTTTCTGCACAATCTTGTGGTTGCCGACGACCAGGCCCGAGAGGTAGACGGCCAGGTAGCCGTTGCCGTGAATCAGGTCCGTGAAGGCGAACGAGAAGAAGATGAAGGCCAGCAGCAGCACCGAATAGAGCGAATGGTTCACCAGCCCGATGCGGTTGATGGTCCACACCGCCAGACGGCCGATCAGGTAGCCCGACAGGGCGCCGACGACCATCTGTACGAGAAAATAGAGCAGGCTCGCGCCCAGCCCCACATGGCTCGAGCCGCTCGACAATACGCCGATGAGCAGCACGGTGAGCATGTAGGCCATCGGGTCGTTCGAACCGCTCTCGAGCTCGAGCAGGGGGCGGAGGTGCTGCTTGAGGCCCGTTTTCTTGCTTCGCAGAATCGAGAAGACCGAGGCCGAATCGGTCGACGACATGGTCGAGGCGAGCAGTAGCGCCAGCGCAAAGGGCATCTCCACGCCGATCCACGGTGCGACGAGCCACACGAAGGCGGCCAGGATGAAGGCCGTCATCATCACTCCGGCCGTAGCCAGCACGATGCCCGGGCCGATTACGGGCCGTATCTCCCCGAAATTCGTATCCATGCCTCCCGTAAAGAGGATGACGCACAGCGCGACCATGCCCAGAAACTGCGTCATGTCGGCCGAGCGGTACGAGATGAAGTCCCAGCCGAAGAGCATGCCGACGCCGAGGAACAGCAGCAGGGCCGGGGCGCCGAAACGGTGGGCCACCTTGCCGGCCAGCACCGCCACAAAGAGGAGCAGCGCGCCTACCAGCACGAAATTTTCACTTGTGATAACCATTCTGTCTTCAATTCTTCCGGTTCCGGGCCTTTCGTCTCCCGGGCACCTGTTCAGGGGGCTCCGTCAGCCCCTCCTCCACGTACCGCCTTCCTGCGCCACGGTCCTCCGCACGGTCCGTCCCTTTGCGGGAATCGGACCCCGGAAGGCCCCGCACGGACCGCAAATTCCCGCAGCAGCCGGATGCCGGGGTCGGCAGCGGCCGGTTCGGGGAGCGATACGATACGGGATGACGCCGCGGCGTCACCGCAGCGCGGCGGATACAACGAATGCAAAGTTAAAAAAATTTCCCGCAAAAATCGCGCAGGAAACGGATTAAATCTGTTCCGGATTGCGGAACCGCCCTCCTCGCGGAGAGCCGGGAACGTGCCGGGCAAACGGACCGGGCAGGAGGGAGAAACGGCGGTGCGGAGCGGCCGACGGATCGACGGGGAGAGAGGAAGGGCCCGGGCGGAGTTTCCGGAGCGGCCAGCGGAGCTTCTGGAGCAACCGGGCGGAGCTTCGGGAGCGGCCGGGCGAAACTTCCGGAGCGGCCGGGCAGAGCTTCGGGAGCGGCCGGGCGGAGCTTCCGAAGCGACTGGGCGAAACGTTCGGAGAGACCGGGTGGAGTTTCCGGAGCGGCCGGGCGAAACATCAGAAGCGACCGGGCGAAACGTTCGGAGAGACCGGATGGAGCTTCCGAAGCGACCGGGCGAAACCTCCGGAGCGACCGGGCGGAGCTTCCGGAGCGGCCGGGCGGAGTTTCCGGAGCAACCGGGCAGAGCTTCCGGAGCGACCGGGCGAAACCTCCGGAGCGACCGGGCGGAGTTTCCGGAGCAACCGGGCAAAACCTCCGGAGCAGCCGGGCGTATCGGCATAGCGGCAGGTGCCGGATAAGGAATCGGCACGGAACCGGGCGGCAGGCGCCGCAACGGGCCTCTGCCGCGCAGGCTACTGCGGGATAATGCAGGCTACTGTGGGATAAAGATGTAGGTGATGGTCCCCTGCTGCCGGGCGGGAGCCGACTGGTCGATGTTGAACAACGAATTGCGGGCGGCCCGCAGCGCCGTCTCGCGCATGCAGTCGTCGCCCCCCTCAACGATTTTCGCCCCGACGACCTTGCCCGCACGGTCCACCGTGATTGAGACCGTCACCTCGCCGCCCCCTTCGCACAGGTAGACCGGCATGTCGAGCCGCCGCGACGTCCGCACGGGATTGACCAGCGAGAACGATACCGTGACGCGCCCCTTGGCCTTGCTGTCGCGGGCCTCGCTGCCCTGCTCGCGGCCGCGGCGCTCCCAGATGGCCCGCTCCTCGGCCAGCCCCAGCTCGTAGGCTTCGCGATTGGCCTGCATGCGCTCGGCCACCTCGGCCGCCGCATCGTTGATCTCCGCGACGTTCGTCCCGCGGTCGTCGCGCAGCTGCTCGTCGAGCAGCGCGTTCTCGTTCGACACGCGGTTGCGGATGCTCCGCCAGTCGACGGTCTGCTGCTGCTCCTGGCGCCGGCGCACCTCCTCCTCGAGGCGGTCGCGCTCCTGCTCGAGCTCGGTCAGGGTCTCCACGTCGATATACATGCCCTGCGTCGAGGCGCGGCGTCCGATGACAATCTTCGACGACACGAAGACAATCATCAGCAGAAGATAGGCTATCAACGTCACGCACAGTCCGATCCGATGTTCGTATGCCCATGTGCCGGCATCCTGCCGCCGGTTGTCGAACGGCAGGTTGAGGCGCGGACGCCGCACGGGTTTCCGCTTCTCGTCGGTCGGGGTCTGTGTCATTGCGGTACGTCGGAATTTTGGGCAAAAGTAGCGTTTTTTACCGAATTTTTGCTAACTTTGCGCGCAAATAAAATAAACACCCTGCTTATGTCAACCAAACAACAAACGCTCAAGGCTCCCATCTCGTTCTCGGGAAAAGGCCTCCATACGGGAGTTAAGGTCACGATGACCGTCAATCCCGCCGAAGCAGGCTTCGGAATCGCATTCCGCCGCACCGACATCGAGGGGCAACCCATAATCCCCGCCAGCTGCGACAACGTGGTCGACACGTCGCGCGGCACGACCATCGAGGCCGGCGGACACCGCGTCTGCACCATCGAACACATCATGTCGGCGCTCTGGACCTCGGGCGTCGACAACGCCCTGATCGACATCGACGCGCAAGAGACCCCCATCATGGACGGGTCGGCCCGCGAATACGCCGCCGCCATCGCCGAGGTCGGCACCGTCGAGCAGGAGGCCGAGCGCAACTACTACCACGTCACCGAAAAGATGGTCTACACGATTCCCGAGAAGGGCGTGGCAATCATCCTCTACCCCGACGACGAGTTCTCCGTCTCGGTACACGTCGACTACAACTCGAAGGTCATCGGCAACCAGTACGCCACGTTCAACCCCGGCGACAACTACACCGACAAAATCGCACCGTGCCGCACGTTCGTCTTCCTGCACGAGCTCGAGCCGCTCATCAAGATGAACCTCATCAAGGGCGGTGACCTGGACAACGCCATCGTCGTCGTGGAAAACCCCATTCCGGAGGAGCAGCTCAACCACCTCAAGCAGATTTTCAACAAGCCCGACATCGAGATCAAGGCCGGCTACCTGAGCAACCTCGAGCTGCGCTGCAACAACGAGCTGGCGCGCCACAAGCTGCTCGACCTGCTGGGCGACTTCGCCCTGCTGGGCGTGCGCATCAAGGGCCGCGTGTGGGCCACGCGTCCGGGCCACTTCGCCAACACGGAGTTCATGAAGCAGCTCAAGCACGCCATCCGCAAGGCCGGTGAGAAGCCCCGCTTCACCTACGACTGCCGCAAACCGGCGCTCTACGACATCAACGCCATCCGCCGCATGCTGCCGCACCGCCCGCCGTTCCTGCTCGTCGACCGCATCTTCCACTGCGACGAGAACTCCGTGGCCGGTATCAAGAACGTCACGATGAACGAGCCCTTCTTCGTGGGACACTTCCCCGAGGAGCCCGTCATGCCGGGCGTGCTGATCGTCGAGGCCATGGCCCAGTGCAGCGGCATCATGGTGCTGCGCAGCGTGCCCGACCCGGAGAACTACTCGACCTATTTCATGAAGATCGACGGCGTGAAGTTCAAGCGCAAGGTCGTGCCGGGCGATACGCTGCAATTCGAAATCCATCTGCTGGAGCCCATCCGCCGCGGCGTGGCACTCGTCGAGGCCAAGGCATTCGTCGGCGAGACGCTCGCCTGCGAGGCCGAGCTGATGGCCCAGATCGTCAAAAACAAAAAATAGAGACGCATGATAAGCAATCTGGCCTATGTCCATCCCGATGCCAAACTCGGGAACAACGTAACGGTAGAGCCCTTCGCCTACATCGCCGGCGACGTCGTGCTGGGTGACGACTGCTGGGTCGGTCCCGGCGCCGTGATCCACGACGGAGCCCGCATCGGCAAGGGATGCCGCATCCACACCGCCGCATCGGTGTCGGGCCTGCCCCAGGACCTGAAGTTCGAGGGCGAGACGACGACCTGCGAGATCGGCGACTACAACGACATCCGCGAGTGCGTCACCATCAGCCGCGGCACCAAGTCGACGGGCACGACGCGCATCGGCTCGCACAACCTGCTGATGGCCTACGTGCACGTGGGACACGACTGCGTGATCGGCAGCCACTGCGTCATCGCCAACCGCGTCTCGCTTGCGGGCGAGGTGCATGTCGGCGACTGGGTGGTCATCGGCGGACACGCCGCCGTACACCAGTGGACGCACATCGGCGAGCATTCGATGGTTCAGGGCGGCGCGCTGCTCACGCAGGACCTCCCGCCCTACGTCATCGTGCGCAACGACACGATGCGCTTCGCCGGCATCAACCGCGTGGGGCTTTCGCGCCGCGGCTTCACGCACGAGCGCATCGCCGAAATCCACGAGGCGTGCCGCATCCTCTTCCAGAGCGGCATGAACTACCTGAACGGCTGCAACGAGGTCGAACAAACGGTGCCGCAGAGCCCCGAGCGCGACAAGCTGCTGCAATTCATCCGCGAGTCGAAGCGCGGCATCATCAAGCCCTACGAATCGCATACGAAAGAGGAATAAATTTTCCGTCCGGATATTGGCATATCGGATTTTTTTTCTATCTTTGCATTGTCGAAAGACGGACGCATCGAGGTAAGGGGACGCAAAGTCCCCTTATTTCGTACAGATACACGACTGAAAACCAAGCCAATGATAGAGACAGACAAGATCATCGAAGCGGCCCGGCGACACCTCGAAGGCACGGACATGTTCGTGGTGGGATGCACGGCGACCCCCGGAAACGACATCGAGCTGACGATCGACAGCGACACGTCGGTGGACATCGACGCCTGCGTGGCGTTGAGCCGCGCCATCGAAGAGCAGTTCGACCGCGACGAGGAGGATTTCTCGCTGACCGTCACGTCGGCAGGCATCGGCTCCGAGCTGCGGTGCCTGCGCCAGCTGCGCAAGACGGTGGGCCGGTCGGTCGAGGTGCTGCTCACCAGCGGCGTGAAGATTCTGGCCAAGCTCGACGCGGCCGACGAAGAGGGCATCACCCTCTCCTACGAGGAGAAGCAGGCCGTCGAGGGCAGGAAGCGCAAGCAGCTGGTGAAGGTCACGCGCAGCTACCGCTACGACGAAATCAAATACACGAAGGAGTACCTCGACTTCAAATAACGCATAAAACCGAAAAAAAGATAAACGACAAGCAATGGAAAATCTCAATCTCATCAGCAACTTTGCCGAGTTCAAGGAGCTGAAGAACATCGACAAATCGACGATGATCGGCGTGCTGGAGGATGTCTTCCGCCACGCGCTGCAGAAACAGTACGAAACCGACGAGAATTTCGACGTCATCATCAACCCCGAGAAGGGCGACCTCGAAATCTGGCGCAACCGCACCGTCGTGGAGGACGGCGCCGTCGAGAACCCCAACATGCAGATCGCCGTATCGGAGGTCAAGGCCATCGACCCGACCTACGAGATCGGCGACGAATATGCCGATGAGATCAAGCTCGCGTCGTTCGGCCGCCGCGCCGTGCTGTCGCTGCGCCAGAACCTCGCCTCGCGCATCCTCGACCTCGAGAAGGCCAACCTCTACGAGAAGTACTCGGACAAGGTCGGCGAGATCGTCACGGGCGAGGTCTACCAGGTGTGGAAGAAGGAGGTGCTGATCCTCGACGACGACGAGAACGAGCTGATTCTCCCGAAGGCCGAGCAGATACCCAACGACTTCTACCGCAAGGGCGACACGATCAAGGCGATTGTCAAGTCCGTGGAGATGAACAACAACCAGCCGCGCATCATTCTCTCGCGCACGGCCAACCAGTTCCTCGAGCGGCTCTTCGAGCAGGAGGTTCCGGAGATTTTCGACGGGCTTATCACCATCAAGAAGATTGTGCGCATCCCGGGCGAGCGCGCGAAGGTGGCCGTCGAGTCCTACGACGAGCGCATCGACCCCGTGGGCGCCTGCGTCGGCATGAAGGGATCGCGCATCTACTCGATTGTCAAGGAGCTGCGCAACGAGAACATCGACGTGGTGAACTACACGGCCAACCCGCAGCTGATGATCCAGCGCACGCTGAACCCCGCGAAGATTTCGTCGATTACCATCGACGAGGAGAAGAAGACCGCTTCGGTCTACCTCAAGCCCGACCAGGTATCGCTGGCCATCGGCAAGGGCGGTCTGAACATCCGCCTCGCGAAGATGCTCACGGGCTACGACATCGACGTCTACCGCGAGGTCGAGGAGGAGGACGTGGCGCTCACCGAATTTGCCGACGAAATCGACGGCTGGATCATCGACGCGCTGAAGGCCGCCGGCTGCGACACGGCGAAGAGCGTGCTGGAGTTGCCCGTCGAGGAGATTGCCGCACGCGCCGACCTGGAGCTGGAGCAGGCGCAGAAGGTTGTCGAAATCCTGAAGGCCGAATTCGAAGAGTAACCGTACAGACAAAAACGAGAACACACAAATATGGGTAACGAAAGAAAATTAAGGCTCATTCAGGTTGCCAAGGAGTTCAACGTGGGACTGAACACCATCACGGACTTCCTGCACAAGAAGGGCATCAAGAGCGACGGGTCGCCCAACACGCTGGTCGACGCCGCCACGTATGCCGTGCTGGAAAAGGAGTTCGGATCGAACCGCAGTGCCGCGGGCGCGCGCAACTCGGTGCGTGAGCGCATCTCCCAGAAGCAGACGACCATCACGCTCGACGAAGCGAGGAAGCACGAGCGCGAGGAGGAGAAGGAGGTTGTCATCAAGAGCAACGTCATCAGCGTCAAGGACGAGATTCCGCAGCCGAAGTTCCTCGGCAAGATCGACCTCTCGCCCAAACCCAAGAAACCCGCCGCAGCGCCGGCCCCCGCCGCCGAGACGCCCCGTTCCGCCGAGAAGAAGCCGGCAGCAGCCCCCGCTGCGCCCGTAACCGCGGCCCCCGCGCCGCAAGAGACGGCGTCGCAGCGCGAGGAGCTGAAGGCGGCCGTCGAGGAGAAGCCCGCCGCTCCGGCACCCAAACCGGAGCCGGAGGTCGTCCGCGAACCGGCACCCGCCGCCGAGACGCTCCGTCCCGCCGCGGAGGCACCCGCCGCACCGCAGCAGCCGGAGGCCCCGAAGGACAACATCT
Organism: uncultured Alistipes sp.; assembly: GCF_949296715.1. Lineage (GTDB taxonomy): Bacteria > Bacteroidota > Bacteroidia > Bacteroidales > Rikenellaceae > Alistipes. The sequence goes on from NZ_CASFQD010000015.1 coordinate 101,884, forward strand.
TCCGTCCGACGGTGGCCACGCTCACCGGCCCGCAGGTGCTCGGCACGATGGATGTCTCGGGCTTCGTCCCGGGCGGCAAGCACAAGCGCAAGCGCCTGCAGAAGGAGAAGGTCGACGTCAGCAAGGCCCAGAAGAGCGGCTCGCAGGGCGGCGGCAAGCAGGGCGGACAAGGCGGCCAGGGAGGCCAGAACCGTCCCGGACAGGGCGGCGGACAGAACCGCCCCGGCCAGAACAGCCAGCCCAAGCCGGGTGAAGGACGCCGCAACAAGAACAAGAACAACGCCCCGAAACCGATCGTGCGCCCCGAGGTGAGCGACGAGGAGGTTTCGAAGCAGGTGAAGGACACGCTGGCCCGCCTGACGGCCAAGGGTGCCAAGACCAAGGCGTCGAAATACCGCAAGGAGAAGCGCGAGGCCGTCCACGAGCGGATGAACGAGGAGTTCGAACGCGAGGAACAGGAACGTTCGATCCTCAAGGTCACGGAGTTCGTGACGGTGAGCGAGCTGGCGACGATGATGAACGTCCAGCCCACGGAGGTCATCATGGCCTGCATGAACCTCGGACTGATGGTTTCGATCAACCAGCGTCTCGACGCCGAGGCGCTCGTGGTCGTGGCCGAGGAGTTCGGCTTCAAGGTCGAGTTCGTCTCCGTCGAGATTCAGGAGGCGATCGCCGACGAGGGCGACAAGGAGGAGGACCTCGTACCGCGTCCGCCGATCGTCACGGTCATGGGACACGTCGACCACGGCAAGACGTCGCTGCTGGACAACATCCGCAAGACGAACGTCATCGAGGGCGAGGCCGGCGGCATCACGCAGCACATCGGCGCCTACAGCGTCGAGCTCAACGGTCAGAAGATCACGTTCCTCGATACGCCGGGCCACGAAGCCTTCACGGCCATGCGTGCGCGCGGTGCGAAGATCACGGACGTGGCGATCATCATCGTGGCGGCCGACGACAACGTCATGCCGCAGACCATCGAGGCAATCAACCACGCACAGGCTGCCGGCGTGCCGATGGTCTTCGCGATCAACAAGATCGACAAGCCCAACGCCAACCCCGACCACATCAAGGAGCAGCTCTCGCAGATGAACTACCTCGTCGAGTCGTGGGGCGGCAAGTACCAGGATCAGGAGATTTCGGCCAAGAAGGGCATCAACCTCGACAAGCTGCTCGAGAAGGTGCTGCTCGAGGCCGAGATGCTCGACCTGAAGGCCAACCCGAACAAGAAGGCCGTGGGCACGGTCATCGAGTCGACGCTCGACAAGGGCCGCGGCTACGTCTCGACGATCCTCGTGCAGAGCGGTACGCTGCATATCGGCGACGTGGTGCTCTCGGGCACCTACACGGGCCGCGTGAAGGCGATGTTCAACGAGAACGGCAAGAAGGTCACCGAAGCAGGCCCCTCGACACCCGTGCAGGTGCTGGGTCTGAACGGCGCTCCGCAGGCCGGCGATACGTTCAATGTCATGGACGACGACCGCTCGGCGCGCGAAATCGCCAACAAGCGCGAGCAGCTGCAGCGCATGCAGGGCATCATGACGCAGAAGCACGTGACGCTCGACGAGATCGGACGCCGCATCGCCATCGGCTCGTTCAAGGAGCTGAACATCATCGTCAAGGGCGACGTCGACGGATCGATCGAGGCCATGTCGGGCTCGCTCATCAAACTCTCGAAGGAGAGCGTGCAGGTCAACGTCATCCACGCGGCCGTGGGTCAGATTTCGGAGTCCGACGTGCTGCTGGCCGCCGCCTCGAACGCCATCATCGTGGGCTTCCAGGTGCGTCCTTCGGCTTCGGCCCGCAAGCTCGCCGAGAAGGAGGAGATCGAAATCCGCCTCTACTCGATCATCTACGATGCGATCAACGACATCAAGGATGCCATCGAGGGCATGCTCGAGCCGGTGATGAAGGAGGAGATCGTCGCGTCGGTCGAGGTGATGGAGATCTTCAAGATTTCGAAGGTCGGCACGGTGGCCGGATGTATCGTCCGCGAAGGACGTCTCACGCGCACGACGCCGATCCGCGTCATCCGCGACGGTATCGTCATCTACACGGGCCGTCTGGGCTCGCTCAAGCGCTTCAAGGACGATGTCAAGGAGGTGACGGTCGGTCAGGACTGCGGTCTGAACATCGAGTCGTTCAACGACGTGCGCGTCGGCGATATCGTCGAAGGATACGAACAGGTCGAAGTAAAACGCAAATAAGTATCAACTAACCCTATAAACTAAACTACACGGTATGTTAACTCCCATTCACTTTACCACGCCGGAGGAGGCCGTCAAGGTCATCAAGTCGGGCGATCACGTGCATTTGAGTTCGGTTGCATCGGCACCGCAATGCCTCATCAACGCCATGTGCGCCCGCGGCGAGGCCGGCGAGCTGAAGAACGTCCACATCCACCACCTGCACACGGAGGGTCCGGCACCCTATGCCGATCCGAAGTTCGAGGGTATTTTCCAGCTCGATTCGTTCTTCGTGGGCGGCAACGTCCGCAAGGTGACCCAGAGCGGCTATGCCGACTACATTCCGGTCTTCCTGAGCGAGACGCAGCGTCTGTACCGCTGCGGCGCCGTGCCGTGCAACGTGGCGATGATCCAGGTCTGCCCGCCCGACAAGCACGGATACGTTTCGCTGGGCACGTCGGTCGACGCCACGCTGGCGGCCGTCGAGTGCGCCGACCACGTCATCGCCGTGGTGAACAAGCACGTACCGCGCGCCTTCGGTCAGGCCATGATCCCGATGTCGAAGATCGACACCTTCGTGCAGGACGACACGCCGCTCATGGAGGCCCATTTCTCCGAGCCGAACGAGGTGGAGACGGCCATCGGCAAGCACTGCGCCGCGCTGATCGAGGACGGCGCCACGCTGCAGATGGGCATCGGCGCCATTCCGAACGCCGTGCTGTCGCAGCTGGGCGGCCACAAGAACCTGGGTATCCACACCGAGATGTTCGCCGACGGCGTGCTTCCGCTCGTCGAGAAGGGCGTCATCAACGGCGAGGCCAAGAAGACCGACCCGGGCAAGATGGTTTCGACGTTCCTGATGGGTTCGCAGCGCGTCTACGACTTCATCGACGACAACCCGGGCGTGCTGATGATGGACGTGGGCTACACGAACGACCCCTACGTGATCGCGAAGAACGACCGCATGACGGCCATCAACTCGGCCCTGCAGGTGGACCTCACGGGTCAGGTGTGCGCCGACTCGCTGGGTACGAAGTTCTGGTCGGGCGTCGGCGGTCAGATCGACTTCGTCTACGGCGCTTCGCTCTCGAAGGGCGGCAAGGCGATCATCGCCATGCCTTCGATCACGAACAAGGGCGTCTCGAAGATCTGCCCGACGCTGCTCGACGGCGCAGGTGTCGTCACGACGCGCAACCACATCCACTGGTTCGTCACCGAGTTCGGTGCCGTGGACCTCTACGGCAAGACGATGCAGGAGCGCGCGCGGCTGCTGATCTCGATTGCGCACCCGTCGGCTCAGGAGGAGCTCGACCGTGCGGCATTCGAGCGCTGGGGATCGCACCACCACTACATCAAGAGCTACATGGGCAAGTAACTGTTTCCGTGCAGTACATGAAGACGCCTTCCTGCGGATGCAGGAAGGCGTCTTTTGCATGGAGGCATTCGGTCCGGACAGGCTTGTACCCGGAGTCGGACCGGAAGACAAAAAAGCGGACGAAACCGCATATTGGTTCCGTCCGCCGCCAAAAAGCAACCAATCTGTCACGGCGCAGCGGCACCGCGGCAGGCCATCAGCCATCCGAAAAATTCTGTCGTTTCATCGAAGTTGTCCGCTCACCCCCTCTCCTCCGATTCACATCAGGACAACAATAAAACCGGCAAAGAATTTTTCACTCGGACAAGCTGTCATGCATTCAGATCAGTCCGGTCAGTCGATTCGTTTATAATACTCCTTGTCCGTACAGGTTCTGCCGTTGTCACCCCTGTAGTCATAAGCAAGGATCAGTTCGGTGGAGGTCAGTTTCTCAATACGATAGACTATCCGATCATAATTATCACTAATATCCAATAGGATAAGCCTATTTGATTCGACCGAATAGAGATAGTCCCGCGTAGAGAAATCGCCATAATATTCTTGCCTGATTTTCTTCATAATTCCATCTGCCTGGAATTTCTTTATCAAAACAAAACCATATTCCTCACCCCACTCTTCATCCCAATAATCATCCTCTCCGTCGTAATCTTTGGTCAATTCCCAAGTTCCAATTAGTTTGGAAGCATCGATCGAGGCTTGGTCATCCTTCGAGCAGCCGCTCCAGACGAGCGGGACCATGCAAAATAGAAAAGCAAAAAAACGTTTCATCTCCTTGTGCAAATCAGAATTTCAGACCTACCTTGACGAAAAATGAATTGATCGAGGCCTTCTCGTCGTCGGTGCTGCCGTCATAGGTTTCGGAAAACTTCATCGACTGATGCTGAAGGCCGAACCCGAAATTAAACTGCCGGTAGTTGAATCCGATGCCGTACTCGCCGTAAAATCCGCCCTTGAGCCGGGTTTTCCAGGATACATCGTAGTCACTGCCGGAATCACCATAGGACGACGTGGCGCAAATGCTGCTGCCGAGGCTGACCGAGATGTAGGGCGCGAACTCCTCCGTCACGGGATAATACCCCTTCAGATTGAGGAATACGGGAATCATCAGCGTCTCCCAGTTCGGAGTATCATCGTATTCGGGGTCCATCTTGCCGTAGGCATACTGCACGCCGACACCCAGGCCGACAAATCCGTACTGCGTGATCCGCACGCCGTGAACGGTCGAGATGAACGGACGCGAGTAGTTGGTCTTCTCGGTATCGCCGCCATCCTCCCACGTAAGCTTGCCGCTGGTGGCAAAGCCGACATTGAGCTCTCCCTGGTACCAGATATCCACGGAATGCGTGCTGGTTTTGTAGGTTTTTTCGCGATTTACGCGCGTAACCGTCGTCTTCTGTGCAAACGTTGCGACAGGAATGGCACACAGGAGTGCAAGAAGCAGAATACATGTTTTTTTCATGGTACAAAAGTTTTGATGGTGAATAAATGATTGTTGAAAAAGTCGCTACTTTGTCCGACTGACGGTCTCTTCGACATGGATCAGTGCATCTTCGTTTCCGATCTGTCCCTCCTTGAACAGCTCCTTGATCCAGCCGTCGCTGCGCGTGCCTTCGCGGAATCCCGTATAGACCGCGGGGAAACCGACCATCTCGACGATCATCACATACTTGCCGTCCCGCTCCACGGGCTCCTCGACCTGCACGGGGTTGCCGTCGACGTCGGTTGTCTGCACCGCATGCATTTTGTGCCGGATATTGAACTGCGGAAGCACGATCAGATCGGCGTTCGTCTCACGACAGAAATCATACGTAGCCTGGGCCTTCAGCAGATTCACGTCGATGGCTGCCACCTGCTTGCCGTCCATCAGCTTGCCGACGAGGTATTCGTTTCCGGACAGTCCCGACGGAACGTCCGTCCGGGCCGAACCGGTAAAGGTCGCCTTTTCATACGTTTTTCCGTCATTGTTTTTGGAAAGCACCTTGACGGAGGCGACCAGCGGCGTTACGAGCATTTCATGGCCCACTTCGAGACTGAAGGCCTCGGTATGTTCGAAGGTCTCCTGCACACCGGCCAAACGGGTCGTTGTTATGGTCTTCGACGTACCGCGTTGAGCAAACGAGTAACTGCACGAAAACAGCGCGATACCCGCAAGCACGAAAGAAACTGTGAGTTTCCTCATAATACAAAGAATTAGGGTACACCCCGACTCCTGTGATGCGATTACAACAAAAAGAAAGTGTGGAACTGCAATATCTGATATCAGGTAAGTCGAATAAAGGCCAAAATGAAAAAAAGAGCTAAACAAGTGCAAATATAACCGTTGATATACTGCATTTTATGTGGTATCAAATTCGGGAATGACTTTTTAATTTGTCTTAATTCGTTGCAAGTTTCCTCGGGATATATGGGAACATATTCGGGAATTTATTTACCTTTGTCATGTAATCAAAAAGGTATAGCAAATGAAAATTTCCGTCTATCTGAAAAAATGTTCCGCGACCACTTCAAACATCTGCTTCCGGGTACGGGAGAAGAACGTGGATATCAAAGTGGTTTCACCCATCGTGGTCCATGACAAGTATTGGGATGCCGATACCTTATGTTACAGGCGAACGACTGCCGTGACGGCCATTGAACAGAAGCGGGTGCCCGAACAGATCGCTGCCATCATCGAGAGAGCGGAAAAGACCTTCTCGGAGAAGGCTGACGGCAAATGGATGAAACAGGTCATCGAGGATGTCCTGCATCCCACGCGAGCTTTTGAGCGTGATCACCCGAACCTGCTCCACCGCATCCACGAGTACCTGGAAAAATATGACGGTGCGGAAAGAACCAAGGAGCACATCGTCCGCTTCGAGCGAACGATGACCAGGTATCACGAGTACCGGCGTGAATTATTGAGCGATACAGACTTCACTCTCTTCGTTGAAACTGTCACCCTGGGGCAGATGAACGACTTCAGGGAGTACGTCGCCAACGAGTACTTGCTCCGCCAGGAGTATCCTGACTTTTATATTCCCCGTATGCTCATCAACCACAAGCCCAAGCCTCTCTCCAACACGACCGTCATCAATATCATGAACCTTTTCTGCACGTTCCTGCACTGGTGCAAGAGAATGAAGTATTCCGACAACGAAGTCTATGCTGTCTATGGATGCAAGGAGCCGACCTACGGCGACCCGTTCTACCTCACATCGGAAGAGAGGAATGTCCTGTACGACGCGGACCTGAGCGACTGCCCGAAACTGGCTGTCATCCGGGACATTTTCGTGTTCCACTGCTATGTCGGTTGCCGTGTCGGTGATCTCTACAGGATGACCAAGGAGAACATCAAGGACGGTTTTCTGGAGTATATGCCTCAAAAGACCAAGAAGTGTCAGGCGAAAACCATCAGGGTCCCATTGCATGAAATGGCGGTCAGAATACTGGAACGCTATAGCGGGAATACCGGCAAGCTACTTCCCTTCAAGCCCATCAACACTTACAATCTGGGTATACGGGAACTGCTGAAACATTGTGGCATCAACCGCGTGGTAACCATTCTTGACACGCACGGCTACAATACCGTGCAGAAACCCTTGTACGAGGTGGCCAGCAGCCACACGGCACGCAAGACTTTTGTAGGTAACCTGTACAGGCAGGTTCCGGACCCCAACCTGATTGCCTCCATGTCAGGCCACGTGGAAGGCAGCAGGGCCTTCCGGCGTTACCGGACGATAGATGATGACATGAAACGAAAACTTGTGGAAATGATAAACTGAGGAGGATATATACATGAAAGTAACAGCATTTATCAGAAAAACATCGGCGAAAAACAACGTGACGGATCTTGCCCGGGTCTATTTCCGTGTCCGGGATATCGGTGGTGTGGACATAAAGGCCGCGAGCGAGCTGTCCATCAACCCGAACCATTGGAGTCCGGAGAGACAAGGCTACAAACCACGTGTGGCTCTTGTCTCGGAAGAGAAGAAGAACGCTTTCGACAGGGATATCCAGCAAATTACCCACCTGATCACCAGGGAATACAGCCGTGGAGTTGACGGAAACTGGCTCAAGGGACTGATAGAAGAATACCATCACCCCAACATCAATGCAAGGGGCGGCAACAAAGCAGAGGAATACCTGTTGTCATACCAGATACAAAAATATGTTGACGAGACCCCACTCGCGTTCGAGAGCCGGAAACATCATCTTGACAATCTCAACAAGGTACTCCGTTACGAGCGTTTCCGCCATGAGGTCATGCACCAGAGGGGCTTCCATCTTTGCATTGACTCCATCACGGCAGATGACATAAGGGATTTCAAATTCTGGCTGCAGGAGGAGCACAAGTACGTTGACATGTATCCCGTGTTTTACCAGAACGAGGTCCGCCGTAATGTCGAGCAGGTACGTTCCGAGAACAGCATGTCGGGAAGCCTGTATCGCATACGCACCGTCGTCAAATGGTGCATCAAGCGTGGCCTTACACGAAATAATCCTTTCGACCAGTACCAGATCGCGCAGCCCATGTACGGAGACCCGTTCTACCTGACACTTGAAGAACGTGACAAGGTATATTATGCCGACTTAAGCGGCATGGGTGCCAGCTATCCGGTCTATCGTGACATCTTCATGTTCCAGTGCCTGATCGGTTGCCGTGTCAGTGACCTGAACAGGCTGACCAAGGCGAATATCGTGGACGGTTGCGTGGAGTACATCCCCCAGAAGACCAAGCTGGAGCACGCGGGCACGGTACGGGTCCCTCTTAACCAAAAGGCCTTGGATATACTGGAAAGGTACAAGGACCTGGAAGAAGCGCTGCTCCCGAGATTCTCGCATTTCGGCTACAACAAGAAAATAAAGGAGATTCTCAAATACGTGGGAATCGACCGTATGGTCAGGGTGCTCGACCCGAAGACGCGCGAGGATGTGGCAAGACCATTGTACGAGGTGGCCACCACCCACACGGCGAGGAAGACCTTCATCGGGAACCTGTACAAGCAGGTCAAGGACCCGAACCTGATTGCCTCCATGTCCGGGCACTCTGAAGGTAGCCGTGCCTTTGCCCGGTACCGCAAGATAGACGATGAAATGAAGAAAGAGCTGGTAAACCTTCTGGACTGACCGTTCTTTTTTTCACATATCCTTTTACATTCACCGATAATGCAATATGAATATGGACGAGCAGAAGTTGACATACGAACAATTCAAGGAGGATATTCTCCAGTGGAAGAACACGCACCGTGAAGAATACAATCGCTTCTCGCGCCTGATGACAAACGGTGACGAGAGGCAGTATCTTGCCATCTGCAAAGCCATATTCAGGCAGCTCCCCGGTATCAGGCGGGAATGGGAATTGTCCTGGAACGATGACAGTACGGATGGCCTTGCAAATATAAACATGCAGTTCGCGGAGAACGCGGTACCCGGGCAGATCGTGGATCTGTACAGGAAACAGAGGGAGGAAAACAATCCTCTGCCCGACAACGTTCCGCCGGTCACATTCTGGGGCAGGATAAAATCCTTTTTTAGCGGCAAATCTTCCAAGCCGGGTGTCACCCTTTCGGCACCGCTCGTGTTGAGCTGGCTGTATTACGGAAAGAGCTTTGAGGCGATGGTTTCCATGATAGAGAAACAGATGAAGAACCCGAAAGCTGACAATGCAGACAGGCTGGGTTGTTCCCTTGTCGTCAAGCAGATAATAAACGTATCCATCAGGAACAGTTTCCGAACCCGGGCAGACTGGGACAGGTATTTTGCCATGAACAGCGCCATTGAAAAAGGCCATGTCGGCGAATGGGCCTTGCAGACCATCACGGCTGACATGGAAACCGATGAAGAAAGCAGGGATACGATTACAACCCGGACCGAAGACAGCGTCAGGGGACCTGTTGTACAACGCGTGGCCGGAAAGAAAAAAATCCAGGAACGGCCACTCGCCGATTATCTTGATCACGAGAACAAGGAAGTTGTATTACATCATATCCGCGACTTTATTTCCGTCAATACAAGTGCCATTCATCAGGCATTACCGTTCTATGTATTGAAGGAGCTCGGTCTGGTTGCCGGTATGCATACAGCCAAGGAGTACAGCATGGGGCTGACATTGCAGTTCACGGATTTGCCGTCATTGAAAAGCGAGAGCGCCATACGGCAGTCGGTCGGGTTCCTGAGAACGGCAAAACATGTGATCAAGGACGGCAAAGACCAGATGGCACCCCTGATAGAGAGTGACGAGAACCGGGAACTGTTCCAGAAATTGGCACAGGCTATCAGTAATATCCCAGGTACAGGCACGATGGCCATTGCAGAGAAATAAGGCCAATTATAACCTTTTCACGTTGTCACACGGATTTATATTGTCATGACAATTTAAGACAAATCATTATATATCAACCACTTTCAATTTACACATACATTTGCACCGTCAATCCTTTCCCGAGGGCTGGCGGTGCTTCTCTTTTATAAGCCATCGGAAGCGGGGCACCAGGGAACTTTTGAAGATGGTCATCACAAACTTCAAAACTGATATTTATGATTACCATAGAGAGTCTGGTCGAGCAAGGAGCGAACGTGAAACTGGAAGTTACTCCCGCTGACCTTAAAATGTTCGCTGAATCCATCGTGCAGCGTACCATCATGGCGCAACAGGAAGAACAGAGAGCCGCGATACTGCGTGAAGCGGAGGAGACTTATCTCAATACAAA